>JASHNT010000065.1 GCA_030041495.1 Bryobacteraceae bacterium
TCCGTCCGTTGGAATGCCGCGTCCATGCCGGCCAGCAGTTCTTCGCGCGTCGCGCCGGGGTCGTGCTCGTGCTTCAAGAAATCGAGCTGAGCTTCGGAGATCTGCCGGCCTTCCAGATACGTTGTCAAACGGTCCGTGCTGCCCGCGATGTGGCGCAGATGAAATCCGACCGAGCCGAAGCCGTGCGGCTGAACCCAGATTTGTTCCGTGGTCAACGCCTCAGTGAAGCGGGTCAGATCTTCGCGGGCTTGTTGGAAGGAATACAGCAGCGGCGAAAGCAACGCCGGGACGCCTTCTATCGGCCCCCTCATCCAGGGTTCCGGTAACTCCGCCATCTACGCCGTGACCGTCTTCGCGGCCCATCGTTCAGAAACCCGTTTGATCCGGCTCAGAGCTTCCTCAATATTCGCCAGCGAATTGGCGTAGCTGAAACGCAAGTAGCCTTCGCCGTGTTCGCCGAACGCGCCTCCGTTGAGTGACGCCACGCCGGCTTCGCTCAGCAGGAGATCCGCGAGCTCCTTGGACCCCATGCCGGTTCCGGTCACATTGGGGAATGCGTAGAACGCACCGGCCGGCAGGACGCAGCGGAATCCAGGAATCTGGTTCAGCCCGGCGACGATCGCATCGCGACGGCGCTTAAACTCGGCGACCATCGCCGTCACTGCATCCTGCGGGCCGGTCAGCGCCGCGAGTCCGGCGCGTTGCGTGAAGCTGGCGGTGCAGGAATTCGAATTGACCATCAGCTTGACTACCGCTTCGGCCACGAACGTGGGCATCACGCCATAGCCCAAACGCCACCCGGTCATCGAATATGTTTTCGAAAACCCGTCGAGGATGATGGTCTTCTCCAGCATCCCATCTTCAGCGGAAATAGAGCGCGCCTCGCCCTCATAAACAATGCGCGTATAAATCTCGTCGCTCAACACCATCACGTCGCGCTGGCGCAGCAGGTCGGCCATGCGGCGGATGTCTTCGGCCGGAACCAATCCTCCGGTGGGATTGGCTGGCGAAACCAGGATCACCATCTTGGTGCGATTCGAAAGCCGCTTCTCGAAGGTCTCCATGTCGAAGGAGAAGCCGCGATCCTCAATGAGGGGAATCGGCACCGGAGTCGCGCCCAGGAACTTGATCATCGACTCATAGATTGGGAACCCGGGGTTGGGGTAGATCACCTCGTCGCCGGGTTCGAGCAGAGCCATCATGGTGAAGAACATGATCGGCTTGCCGCCGGGGACCACGCACACCCGCTCCGGGCCGACTTGGATGCCGCGCGTGCGCGAAACGTACTGCGCGATCGCCTCGCGCAGCTCCGGATCGCCCTGCGTTCCGCCGTACTTGGTCCAGCCCTCGGCGAGCGCGCGCTGCCCGGCCTCGACCACGTGCTTCGGCGTGGGGAAATCCGGCTCGCCGATTTCCAGGTGAATTACGCTCTTGCCCTGCTTCTCCAGCGCGCGGGCGCGCACCAACACCTCAAAAGCGGATTCGATTCCGATCCGCGACATCCGTTCTGCAAGCTGCATGGCTCCTCATGAGCCGGCCCCCAGGCTGGAGACCGGCTGAATTTCGATCATAGACTCTACGAGTGAAGGCGCGCTACTCGGCCGCGGTTACGTGCGCGCGGCGGTTGCGCTGGTAGCACGCTTCAGTTTGGTCGGTGCACACAGGGCGGTCCTTGCCATAGCTGATCACCGTCAACTGGTTTTCCGGAATCCCCGCCATAGCCAGAAAGTCTTTGACTGCCTGCGCACGCCGGTCGCCCAGCGCCAGATTATATTCTTCCGATCCGCGCTCATCGGCATAACCCTGGATCACCAACTTCTGGTTGGGATAAGCGGCGAGAATGTCGCGGATCACCGCTAGGTCGTCCTTGAGCACCGTGCTGGCGTCTGGGCGAATGGTGCTCTTGTCGAAGTCGAACAGGGCATCGTCCAGCTTGGCTAGCAGGGTATTGAGCTGGGCGCGAACCTCGGGCGGTATGGTGGTGGGGCGCGGCGTCTGCGCGACCGGTTGAGGGGCAACGCGTGGCGGCGCGGGCGCCGGAGCGGGCGTTCTCGCCGGCGGCGGCGCAGCGGCTACCGGCGTTGTGTCAGGAGCTTTCGGGGCAGCGGCTACCGGAGCTTTCTTGTGGCAGCCGGCCATCAACACGGCCAAGCCGATCAGTGCAGGCAACAGCGGTTTCATTTGGGGTCCTCTCCTCGTTGACAGTATATGCTGGCCTGAGCGCGTGGGTCAGCCAGGACCCGCAGCATCTTGCATGGGCCGACTCCGGAGGCGCGGAATGGATCGATCACCCGCACGGTTCTAGGTCTTCCGTTAGCAGTTCCGGATCAACGAAAGCGGCCACGTTCGTACAGATCCTCTCGTTTCCATCCGCGATCGCGAGCGGGAGGAGCCTTGCGGGCTGCCGTACGTAGGTGCTGAGAGAAGCGGATGTAGCTAGATCAGCGCCGATGGCCGCCGAGTCCAGTTCGCGCCCTTCTCCTTGGAAATCGCCTCGACGTCCTTCACGTACGCTCCGGCCTGAGTCAGGATGTGATGCAGGTCGTTGCCGACGCTGATGAAAGGGAAGCCCTTTTCCAGGAACTCGCCCACGCGCGCCGTGCCGAACAGGAATAGGCCGAGAATGACGTTGTTGCGCTTGGCCGCGGCGCGGAGCTTATCGGTGGCAGCGCCCAGCTCGGGTGAAGTGTACATGTGCGGGAACTCGTACTTCTCGTATAGGCCCATGGACATGCACAGATCGTTCTGCCCCAGGAACAGGATGTCGACGCCGGGGATTGCGGCGATCTCATCGATGTTCTTGATGCAATCCGCCGTTTCCACTTGCAGCGCGACGATGGTGTTATCGTTGGCCGCGCCCGCGTATCCCAGCAATCCCTTCTTGTTCATGCTGCGCTGCGGGAAGTAGACCGAACGCGTTCCCGCGGTGGGATAACGCGCGCAGCTCACGGCTTGGCGGGCTTCATCGGCAGTGTTGATGTAAGGCACCAGCACGCCGTCGGCGCCCATGTCGAGCGTCTGCTGGATGCCGGCCCGATCATGATAGCCGGCTACGCGCACCAGCGATTTCGCGCCACCACTCGAGATTCCGGCGAGCATTGCCGATAGGGTCTCGTAACCCATCGGTCCATGCTGGGAATCCACCAGCAGCCAGTCATAGCCGCTGTGCGCCAATTGTTCGGCGACGGTGGGGCTGTGCGAGTTCAGAAACAGGCCCAGTTTGGGTCTGCCTTCGCGCAACTGCTTCTTAAATTCTGCTCCGGTGAGGACTTCACTACTCATTCCTTGTTATCTCCCGTTCCCGGATAAATTCGACGTAAGGACAAAGCCTCCCGCCAGCGAGTCTGGGCATGGACGGGACACGTGGTTGGCTTCCGGGTCTCATGAAAGTATACACCGCTCACCTCTATAAGTGCGAAAATCAGGGCATGGTCCGCGGCTCGGCACAGGTTATCGGTATCGCGCTGGCAGCGGCCTGCGCCTGGAGTGCGCCCTGGGCACAGATGACCGCGGGGCCATTTCGCGTCGTCAGCGATTCCACTGGCCGCGCGCCCCGGCAGCGGCTGGCGGAGCTCGACCAACTGCGCACCACATTGGGGGCGTACCTGGGCAAAGACGATCTCGATTTGGTGTGGCCCATCGACCTGATTCTGTTCGCCAATCAGCGCGAATACACCCCGCAAGCGCCCAAGCAGCTACTGGTTGACGGTCCGGACGCGGAATTGGGCGCATGGATGACGGAGACCGCTCTGCCGCATGACCTGCTCCGCGCCATCGCGCGCCGGCTGATTGAAGACAACGTGCAGCGCATGCCCGACGCGATCGAGCAGGCTTTGGCCGATTTTATGGCCACGCTCGAAATTAAGAACAAGCGCCTAATGATCGGCGCGGCTCCGGACACGGGTGAGCTTCCCGAGCCTCGCATGCGAGCCTGGGCCAAAATCCAAATGCTGGCGACGCAGCCGGACTATAGCGGGAAACTGCGGATCTATTTGAGCAATCTTCAGCAGGGCGGCGATGAGGACTCGGCTGCGCACAACGCATTCGGCATCAGCGGCGCGGAGTTGAGCAGGCGCGCCGGTGAATATTATGCAGCCGGCCAGTTCGCGGCCGTGGCTCCGTCCGGCCCTCCCATCAACCCCGATCGCGATTTCGAAACCACGCGTGTCGCCGACGATGACATGAAGGGTTTGCTCAAGGAGCTAGACTCCGACGGCAAGACTTTCCCGCCCGATAGCCCGCGTGGCCTGATGCAGCAACGTACTCGCGACGCTCTGGAGCAAGCCGCCAAGGCAAATCCGCGGTGGGCCGCTCCGCACGATGCCCTCGCGTCTTTGCTCGGCGATCCCGCGGCGAAGGTGAAGGAGCTGAAGCTGGCCACGTCGCTCGATCCGCGCAACACGGATTACTGGCAGGACCTTGCTGTTGCTGACGAGGACGTCTTCCAATACACCGACGCTGATAAGGCCTGGAGAATGGCGGAGCGCACCGCCACCAATGAAACCGACAAGGCCCGTATCCGCAAGGAGAGAATCGCTCTCGAAGATCGCGGAGCGCAGGCTGCGGTCGAAGAACAAAAGGCCAAGATCACGGCCAATAACGACGATCTTGAACGCGTCAAGAAGGCCGCCGAAGCCCGCATTCATGCGGCTGAGGATGCGGCCAATAAGCGCGCCGGCGCGCTCGCGCCAGGAACTAAGGTGCTCCCTTGGTGGAACGACGAAGACGGTGTCAAATTACAAGGCAATCTGACCAACGTCGATTGCCTCAAGGGAGACATTTTGCGCCTGACCGTCCAACCGTCAGCCGGCGCTCCGGTGAAGTTGCTCGTCCCCGATCTGCACGATCTGGCGGTCAAGGGCGCCGAACATGTCGAGTTCGCCTGCGGCGTTCAAAAGCCTCCCAAAGCCATGATTCTGTTCCACGACGGCAAGCCCAACGCCGGGCAGGGCACCATCGGGAACCTCCACACCGTCGAGCTGCCGTAACTCTTCCCACGTTGAAAACGCGACTCAAGCGGTTGCTATTCCGCCTGCTCGGAAAGGCCCCTGAAGCAGTCATCGTCTGTTTCCGCTCCGGCGATCCGTCTTTGGCCGACGCGATGTGCGCCGAAATCCGCCGTCTTGAGCCGGCACGCCGGGTCGTTGAGGTCGATCTTGACCAAGCGAAGGAGGTGAGGCGGAGCCTCCGCGGCTACCGCATCGGCCTCGCGCCGGTGCTGTTTACGGACGACTCCGCCTACCGGCCCCTTCGCCGTGCCGCCCTCATGCTCGCTCCGCGAAAAATCCTCGCTTATAACTCGAGGTTGGAGCGGCATCATCTGTCGCTCGCCCAGCCCATCGCATCGTGGCTGTTCTGGCGAGGAGTGCCTCTGGACCGCATCTTCCTTCGTCCGCGATGGCTGGTTCCCTGGCGGCGCGACAGAACGATTCGTCCCGCCGGCCATCGCATCGTCGAAGGCCGTGCGCCGCGCCAGGGGCGATCGAGCGTCGCCGTCCTAAGCCCGTATTGCCCATTTCCGCTCTCGCACGGAGGCGCGGTGCGCATCTTTCATCTGCTGCGGGAGACCGCGCGCGAATTCGACGTCATGCTCTACGCTTTCGTCGAGGAGGAAAGCAGCGACGAGAACCTGCGGCCCGTGCTGGAATTCTTGACGCGCGTCTACCTGGTGAACAAGCCGCGCTATCGCGAGCCGCGTTGGTCGACACTCCGGCCGCCGGAGGTCTTCGAATACGATTCACCCGCCATGCGCGAGCTCTGGCTCGCGCGGAAAGCGAACGTGGCGCAGGTTGAATACACCGCGCTGGCCCCCTACGGCGGTGACATCCTTGTGGAGCACGACGTTACGCAGGATCTTTACGCGCAAGTGCTCGCGCGCCGGCACACGCTTTCAGCCTGGTGGGATTGGAACAGATGGAAACGTTTTGAGGATCGAGCCGTGCGGCGATTTTCTTCCGTGGTGACGATGTCGGAAAAGGACCGCGCGCTTCTGGCCATCCCGGATGCAACGGTAATCGAAAACGGCGTCGATCTGGAGCGATTCGAGCCGTCGCCGGAAACTCCCGGCCGCCGCTTGCTGTTCATCGGGTCCTTCCGCCATTTTCCCAACGTGGTCGCGTTCCGCTTCCTGACCGAGCAAATTCTTCCCAGGCTCAGGGACGTTGAGCTGACCGTGGTCGCCGGTCCCGATCCCTGGCTGCACTGGACCAACCTCACGGGGACTCTTCGGCCGCCGGAAAATCCTCAAGTGCGGATTCTCGAGTTTGTCGCCGACGTTCGGCCGCTGTATCGGGAAACGAACGTCGCGGTAGTACCAACGCTCGAATCGGCTGGTACGAACGTCAAGGTTCTCGAAGCGCTCGCGATGGAGCGCGCGGTGGTTTCCACCAGCTCCGGCTGCGCGGGGCTTGGCTTGGAACACGGAGTCACCGCGTGTATCGCGGATTCGGCCGAGGGCCTCGCTCAGGGAATCGAACGGTTCCTCGCGGATGACAACCTGCGGCGCCATATCGCACGGGCGGGCCGGGAATTGGCTCGCGAACGCTTCGATTGGCGAGCGATCGGCAGGAAGCAGCGGGCTCTATTACGGGAAATCGCAGGCGATCGGCTGATGCTGCGTGCTGCCACGCAAGCCGACTTGGGCGCCATCGCGCAGATCCAGGCCGATTCGCCTCAAGCCGCCCGCTGGGAGCCCGAAAGGTATCTGGAACACGATTGTCGCGTGGCGTGCCTGCGCGCTAGCGGAGAGGTCGTGGGATTTGTAGTTTCACGCGCCACGGCGCCTGGTGAGCGCGAGCTTCTGAACCTCGCTGTTGCCCCAGCCATGCGATGTCGAGGAGTGGCTCGGCGATTGCTCGACGAAGTGCTGGTCTACGCAATAGATGGGGGAAAAGATGCCTGGTATCTGGAGGTTCGCGAGTCCAATGCGGCGGCCATCCGGCTGTACGAGAGCTGCGGGTTTCGAGTGATGGGCTTGCGCAAAAATTACTATAGCGAGCCCTGCGAAACGGGTATTGTCATGAAGTTACTTTCATGATATTGTCATGGTGCCCATGAAATGTAGACGACCGGCGCTGAGACAAGCCACGGGATTCCGTCGTGGTATTGAACAAGCGGGGCGCTGGCCATTTGTGAACACGAAAGGTGGTCCTGATGGAGAAAAACCAAGAGGAATTGAAAGCGCATCTGATAGCCACGAACGAAGAGTTTCGTTCGTTGGCGGAGAAGCATGCGGCGTTTGACAAGGAACTGGAGAAGATTGAATCCAAGCCGCACATGACTCTGGAAGATGAAGCTGAAGAGCAGCGCCTGAAGAAGCAGAAGTTGCGGTTGAAGGACCAGATGAACTCCATCATGGCCCGTTATCGTACCCAGCAGGTGGCGTAGCTATTCTCCGATCTCGTATCGGATGCGCATTCTAAGAATTCACCAGGCCGGAGGATCAACCTCCGGCCTGAAGTGTTTTTAAGCGCCTAGGATTGGGTGGTCTTCCCTGAGGTCACCGCTCCGCGCGTTCCATTGAGCCTCCTTACGGGCGCGACCCTGGTAGTATACTGGCCTTGGCATGTTTCTCACCAGGCGAGCCCTTCCCCGTCGCACATTCCTCAAGGGCGCTGGCGTCACCGTTGCGCTTCCGTTACTCGACGCGATGGTTCCGGCGCTCAAAGCCGCAACCGCCTCCACGCCGCGCCTCGGCTTCGTCTACGTCTCGAACGGCGTCATTCAAGAACAATGGAATCCGGCTCCGTCAAAAGATGGCGCCACGTTCGATCTCTCGCCCATCCTCAAGCCGCTGGCGCCGGTTTCCGATTACGTCAATATTCTCAGCGGCCTCGCGCACCTTCAGGCCGACACCTTCGGAGACGGCACCGGCGACCATCCCCGCGCCTCCGCCGTATGGCTGACCGGCGTCCACGCTTACGATCGCACCCAGCCCGGTGTTGAAGTGCGCCTCGCCACCACCGCGGATCAGTACGCCGCGCGCGTGATTGGCACGGGAACCCAGCTTCCCTCTCTTGAGCTCAACCTCGACAGTCCCACGCAGGGCGCTTGCGATTCCGGCGATTGCTTCTACGTCAACACGATCTCCTGGCGCAACGAAACCACCCCCAATGTGGCCGAGTCCCATCCGCGCATTGTCTTTGAGCGCCTCTTCGGCGACGGCGGCAGCGCCGCGCAACGCCTCGCGCTGGCGAGGTCCGAAGGCAGCATCCTCGATTCCGTCGTGGGCGAAGTGAGCCGCCTGTCCGGCACTCTCGGTAACGGCGACCGCACCAAATTGAACGAGTATCTCGACTCGGTCCGCGAAATCGAGCAGCGCATCCAGAATACGGAAGCCCGCGGAGCCCAATCCATCGAGTTGCCGGAGCGCCCCGTCGATGTTCCCGAAACCTTCGAGGAGCACACCAAGCTGATGTTCGATTTGCAGACGCTGGCGTTTCGCGCCGACTCGACGCGCGTCTTCACGCTGATTATGGCTCGCGAGCTCAGTTCGCGCACCTATCCTAATATTGGAGTGCCGGAGCAGCATCACGCCGTCTCCCACCACCGCAACGATCCCGAGCTGATCGCCAAGAAAGCCAAGATCGACAACTATCATGTCCAGTTGTTCACCTACTTCCTGGAAAAGCTGAAGGCGACTCCGGATGGCGACGGCAATCTGCTCGATCACAGCCTGATTGTCTACGGTGGCGGCATGGGCAACGGCAACCTGCACCGCCACACCGATCTGCCCTGCCTCCTGGCCGGCAAGCTCGGCGGGCAGTTCCAGACCGGACGCCACATCGACTATCCGCAGAACACGCCCATGTCGAACCTGCTGCTGACCATTCTCGACAAGGCCGGCGTGCACATGGATAAAATCGGCGACAGCACCGGCCCCTTGAAGCCTGACTATCTTTCTGTATAGTTACGGTATACAGTATCCGTCAACAGGACGCCTCCCCGGCGGGCTCGCGGATCTGGATAACATCGGGCAACTCGAGATCAAGGGCAGCGGCATTGTGCCGGGTGCGCCGCTGATCATCGATCCCCACAACGTGGATACACTGGATTTTTGATGACTCTCGAAGGCAAATTCGTCCTCATTACGGGAGCCAACGGCGGATTGGGATCCCACGTTACAAACGCGTTTCTAAATGCCGGCGCGCGGGTAGTTGGCGCATCTCTTTCTATCGACGGGTCTGAGTTTCCGCATCCTCGCTTCTCCGCTGTCTCGTCTGCCATCTCCGGCTTAGCTGACGCCCAAGCTCTCGTAGGCGCCGCTATCGCGCAAGCCGGGCGCATCGATGGGCTCGTGCACTTAGTCGGCGGATTCGCCGGAGGCAAGCCGGTCGCCGAAACCGACGACACGACGTTTGACCGCATGCTGGACATGAACCTGCGCTCGTCGTTTAACCTGATTCGCGCGGTGCTGCCGGGAATGCGGGTGCAAGGCTCGGGCCGCATCGTCGCGATCGGGAGTAAAGCCGCGGTCGAACCAGCGCCGATGGCCGGAGCCTACGCGGCTTCGAAAGCCGCTCTAGTTTCGCTCATCCGCACTGTCTCCCGCGAAGAAAGTGCCCGCGGCATTACCGCCAATGTGGTCCTGCCCGGGACCATGGACACGCCCGCCAATCGAGCCGCGATGCCGGATGCCGACCCATCGAAGTGGGTCCAGCCCGCGCAGGTCGCCGCGCTGCTGGTGCACCTGCTCTCCGGTGCCGCTTCCCAGATCAACGGCGCGGCGATCCCGATCTATGGTTCCGAGGCGTAAGCCTCGCCCTGCATGCGATACTGAAATTCCGAACGCTCACACATGGCAACCCCCGTAGGCATTGTCGGATTTCGCGGATACAGCGGAGCCGAATTGGTCGAGATCCTCGCCCGTCATCCGCACGTGGAGCCGGTGCTGCTGGAGCATCGCGACGCGGAAGACCGTCCGCGGCCGCTGGGCAATTCCGGGCCTCGCCGTATTCCGCTCACGCCCGAAAACGCGCGAGCGGAGGGTCTCGCAGCCGTTCTATTGGCGACTCCGCCCGACGCTTCTATGGAACTTGCCCCCAGCCTGCTCGATGCCGGTATCAAGGTGATCGATTTGAGCGGAGCGTTCCGGCTCGGCACGGTTGAAAATTACCAGCGCTGGTACAAGGAGCCGCACACGCAACCGGAATTGCTCGCTGAAGCCGTCTACGGATTGCCCGAGTTCTGCCGCAGCCGTATTCCTGGCACGCGGCTGATCTCGAATCCCGGCTGTTATCCGACCGCGGCTAATCTGGCGATCAAGCCGCTGATTGACGCCGGCGCGATCGATCGGCAACATGGCATCGTGTGCGACGCCAAAAGCGGCGTCAGTGGAGCGGGTCGCAAGGCGACTCTCAAAACCAGCTTTTGCGAGGTCGCGGGTAATTTCTCGGCCTATTCCATCCTGGAACATCGCCACGTTCCCGAAGTGCTGCGCGTGTCCGGTTTGGACGAAGCGGAATTCAGTTTTGCAGCTCAGTTAATTCCCATCCCGCGCGGGATTCTGGAGACCATCTATTTCCGCGCGGCGGAATCGATCGTATCCGCGGGGGACTTGTTGGCGATCTACCAGGCCCGCTACGGCGAGGAACCGTTTGTGCGCCTCTATGCGCCCGGTCAGATCCCCGACCTCGCGCGAGTGAATCACCGCAATTTTTGCGATTTGGGTATAAAATTCGATCCCGCGACGCACCGGGTGGTAGTGGTTTCGGCAATCGATAATCTGGTGAAAGGCGCGGCCGGACAAGCGGTCCAAAATCTCAATCTAGCGTTGGGTTTCCCCGAAACCTGCGGGCTACTTTAGCCTGATGCGCCTTCTGATCAAGCTGGGTGGTACTCTGCTGGATGAGCCTGCCTCACTCCATCGTTTGGCGGGCGAGATTGCCGCGGCATCCGCCGGTGAAGAGATCGCGGTGGTACACGGGGGCGGCAAGCAGATGACCCGCTTTCTCGCGGAGCGGGGCGTCGAAAGCCGCTTTATCAACGGCTTACGCGTCACTACGCCGGAAATTATCGATGCCGTGGTGAAGGTCTTTTCCGGGAGCGTGAACGCGAGCCTGGTCACCGCGTTCCGCGCGGCGGGAGCCCGTCCGGTGGGATTGAGCGGTCTGGATGCCGGTTTGGTCGACGCCGAACCGCTGAATCCGGAATTGGGACTGGTGGGCCGTCCGGTGGCGTCCGACGCCCGAATCCTCGAACTCTTGGTACGGGAGCATTATCTCCCCGTAATCGCTTGCGTAGCAGGAGACGCACAAGGCCGGATCTTTAACGTAAATGCGGATCAAATGGCGGTGGCTTGCGCGAAATCCTTTCGAGCGGGAAAGCTGCTCTTTTTGACGGATGTCGAAGGGGTGCGGGATGGCCAAGGCTCGACACGTGCGGTTTTGCGGGCAGAAGAAGCCGTCGAATTGATTCAGAGGGGAGTCGCAACCGGGGGCATGCAAGCCAAGCTGGACGCCGCTCTAACTGCTCTAAAAACAGGAGTTACGGAAGTATTGATCGCTCCGGGCGCAACCCCTGGAGTGGTGGACCTGCTGCTGTCTGGATCGTCTCTCGGGACGCGCCTGGTTCCCTAAATCGCCCCGCGATACAGCGCCGGTAGTACGCCCGTCCCTTCGTGGGCCAGATGGCCACGCGGATACGCGGGAATCTTCCGGTGCCGCATGCAGCGAAAAAATGTAGATAAAAATAAAAAACCGGATTATACTTCTGTGAAAAGATTCCTGAGAATACTCCGAGAATCCGCCACTATGTTTTATTCCGGCTGGCATTTTTCGAATCAGGAGGGGTGACTTCGATGAAGGCTCAGACGATCGACGTAAGGCAGTCTTTCGGGCGGGTTTTGTGTTGCACCGTGTTTCGCCCGGGTGGCCGGAAGCTGCTGGCGAAGGGGCATGTATTGAGCGAAGAAGACGTGCGATTGCTCGAAACCGAAGGGATGGGTCAGGTCTGGGTGACGGAACTGGAAGAAGGCGAAATCGGCGAGGACGATGCCGTCAGCCACGTGGCCTCCGAGGTTGCCTGCGGCTGCGTGGAGATCCGTCTGGCGGCCGGCGGGCGCGCCAACCTGTTCGCCACCGAAAACTGCTGTGTACTGGTGGACGATGAGCTGCTGCGCCAGATCAATTGCACCGCCAGCGTGGTCATCGCTACCAGCGGCAACTTCAGCTACGCCCCGCCCGCCCAGCGAATTGCCACGGTGAAAAGCGCTCCGTTCGCCGTCTCCCGCGAACAGTTGGAAACCGTCGTTAACATGCTCAGGGAGCGGGGACCCATCTTACAGGCGCGCCCCATTCGTAACCCCTCCGTCGCCGTGCTCTATACGGACCTGGTTCACGGCGAACGCGCCCGCCAGCTCTTTGAGACCGTTATGCGCCAACGCCTGGAACGGTTCGGCGCCAGCGTGCAGTTTGCCTTGTCCACCGTCGAGGAAGAGGGCAATGTCGCCCGTTCGATAGCCCACCTGCTGCGCACCAATCCCACCGCCATCCTGATCGCTTCCACGACCGCTCCCGCCGGGCCTGAGGACGCCATCGGGCGCGGTTTGAACCGGATCGGCTGCCATCTGGAACGCTTCCTCGCCCCGGTCGAGCCGGGCAACCTCATGCTGCTGGCTTACAAGGACGATATCCCAATCATTTCCGCCCCAGGATGTTTTCGTTCCGCGAAAACAAATGTTGTAGACTTAGTCCTACCCCCGATGTTGTCGCGGTACAGGATCTCGGGGTGGGAAATTGCCTGCCTTGGTCACGGCGGCCTCTTAGGCTAGTTTTTCGCCTGTTTGGGTTTGCCCGTCCGGGATTTCACTCCCCCGGCGGCTACCGATTTCCTCCACTACCGCAAGCGGTAACCTCCGAGCTGCTTGCGGCGTGCTCGTTGGCCGGGCGCGCTCCCAAAGCTGCGCCCGGCATTTTTTTCGTCTCCAGCGCCAGGGCTATCGGCTCGAGCACTACTTCAACAGACGTGCGGCTTCTTCCACCTTCGACTCCAGCGCTCGCAGAGCCTGCGCAACAACTCGAGCCTGCTGGTTTGCCTCATCGTAATGCTGCGCTTCCACGGCTTCCCGGATTCCTGGGAGGGTCTTGGCGTCGTAGCCGGTATAAAGCCCTGGAGCAACGATTTCGTTTTGATACCATTCGCGGCCCGGCAGTCCCTGCGGCGAAAGCAGTGACGCCTCGGCTTTCTGGAGGATGTCATTCACCTTCGCCAATTGCTCCGGAGCCGGCGGAGGAACGCGCTTCATGGTAAGCGCCAACTGATCGTCGTAGTCTTTCGCGGCGGTATCCAGCCGTGCAAGCTGCGTGTCAACTCCGCGCAGGTCGAGCGCACCCGGCCGCTTCTGCGCGTCTCTTTGAAGCTCATCCGTGTAGACTCGAACGGCGCGCTCGAGCGAGGCGAAATCGAACGGCAGCACCGGCGCGTCGGCGAGCCGCAAAATCGAAGTCGCCATCACTTGGGTGAGCGCCTTTCCGTAGGCGAGACTGCCGTCGGAGAAGCGGTCAAACCACTCCATGGTGTCGTAGATCGAATGATAGACTCCCGCGTCGCCGCCCGCGAATCCGAGGTTCAGACTGGCGACTCCCAGGTGATCCAGGAACGCTACGTAATCCGAGCCGGATCCCAGCGGCGCAAGATGAAATTCGGGAGTGTCCGTCGCCCTGGGCCGCCGCGCACGAGCAGCCGCCAGCGCCGCCTCAAGAAGACTGCGCGGCGCGGAAGGGTCGTTGATGTCGCGCAGAACTTCACTCATGAAAGTCTCCAGCGACGGCGAGCCTCCCGCGGCCAGAGCCCCGCGCCCGGTGTTGTCGGAATTGATATAGACCGCCGCGCCGCGCTGAAGCTCCTGCAGATGCTTTTCCGCCCACTCGGTCGAGCCCAGGAGGCCGAACTCTTCTCCGTCCCACAAAGCCAGCACGATGGTCCGCTTGGGATGCCAGCCCTGTCTGAGCAGCGTGGAAAGCGTGCGTGCGGTTTCCATCAGCACGGCCGCGCCGCTCGCCGGATCGGAGGCGCCGTTGACCCAGGCGTCGTGATGATTGCCGTAGATGACCGCCCGATCTTTATCCACCGTCCCCGGAATGGTGACGATGACATCGTGCAGCGGCTTGACGGTCCAATCGAAATCGACCTTCAGATGGACCACGGCCGGGCCCGCGCCCATGTGATAGGTGATGGGCAGGGCGCCGCGCCAGGGCTCCGGAACCAGCGGCCCGCCGAGCTGTTCCAGCAGCGGCTTGGCGTCGCCCCAGGAGATGGGCAGTACAGGAATCTTGAGCAGCGATTTGGCTTCGGCCTGCGGCAGGCGTTTTGCGCCCGCCTCATCCGCCCATCCGGGTGTGAGCGGGTCGCCGGGGTAAAGCCCCATGTCCAACACGCTGCCGCGTTGCACGCCTTCCTCGGGCCGCATCGGACCCTTGGGGTAAATGTCGCCCTGGTAGAAACCGTCGTCGCGCGGATCGGAATAAATCAAGCACCCGATCGCGCCGTTTTCCTGCGCCAGTTTCGCCTTGACGCCGCGCCAGTTGCGCCCGTAACGCGCAATCACGATCTTGCCCTTGACGTCGATGCCGTCGCGCCTGAGCTCGGCGTAATCGTCCGGCGACCCGTAGTTGACGTAGACCAACGGAGCCGTCACGTCGCCCGTGGCGGCGTAGGCGTTGTAACTGGGAAGCTGGCCAGGCTCGCTGGTTGAGGGGTCTTCGGCAAGCGCCGGCTCTTTGAGCTCCGCGCGGAATTTCACCGGCGAGGTCATCTCCAGTACGCGCACGGTCGGATAGGGCATCAGCGCTTCGAAGTTCTCGATACGAGCGTCCAGGCCCCAGTCCTTGAGTTGAGCAGCCAAATAATCGGCGACCGCCTTGGACGCGGGCGAGCCGGCCTGATGCGGCTTGGAGGCGATGCGCTCCATGTAGACGCGGATGCGGTCGGCTTGCGGAATGGCGCGGGCGTGTTCTTCGAGCTCCTGCTGTGCCTTCCGGTCCTCCACCGGGAACCCGCGCAGCGGTGCCGAATATTGTTGTGCGAAAACCGGCGCGAGAAGCGCCAGAAGGATCCCTGAGCGAAGCATGCCCTCTTAGGCCGGGGGCCTCCTCTTCAGGAACTCAAGAAACTGCCGCGGATCGGTAGCGCGATCGGCGAACGTGGCGACGATGTTTTGATTGGTGTCGATCAAAGCGTAGTACGGCATCGCCGCAACTTTGAAATGGTCTTCCTCGAACTTGCCGTTATCTTCCGACGCCTGGTCGGTACCGTCGATGAACAGCTCCACCGGAACCAGATCCTTCATCGCGTCCATGATTTCAGGACGCGGGAAAATATTCGCGTCCATCCATTTGCAGTTGGTGCAGGAATAGCCGGAGAAATTCACCAGCACCAGCTTGTTTTCGGCTTTCGCTCGTTCAAGAGCCTGAGGAAGCTGATTTTTCATCCATGCCGGCCCGGCGGCCGCGGCGGTTCCGCCTCCGCCTGAGCTTTGCGCGGTTGCCTCGGGCAAATACGAATCGATCCAGCCGAGCCTCGATCCGAACATTCCCGGCAGCAGCATGAAAGCGAGGATCAGAAAACCG
Organism: Bryobacteraceae bacterium; assembly: GCA_030041495.1. Taxonomy (GTDB): domain Bacteria; phylum Acidobacteriota; class Terriglobia; order Bryobacterales; family Bryobacteraceae; genus Palsa-187. Next base: position 15,567 of record JASHNT010000065.1, read on the forward strand.
CAGGCGGTCAGCAAACGTCCGATGCCCAGCCGCTCCTCTGCCTCGACGCCCTCCATCCGCAACAAGCCGAGCAGGTACAAACCCGGCATGGCGATCAGCACCACCCAGGCCGCCAGCACTCGTTCGCGCGTCAGCAGCATGGTTTGCAAGACTTCATCGGCGTTGGCCAGATACTTGAACATCAGCGCCAGCAGCACGAAGCCCATCACCACTTTCACGCGCATCAACCAGCCGCCGCTCTTGGGCAGCTTCTTTAAATAGGAAGGAAACGCCGCCAGGAAGAAGAAGGGCGCGGCGAGGCCGCCGGCGAAGCTCGCCATGCCGAGTATCGGCTGCAGCCCTTTGGATTGCGCGGAAGAAACCAGCAGCGAGCCCACAATCGGCCCCACGCAGGCGAACGAAGACAAAGAAAACGTCAGGCCCATCAGCAGCGTGCCCAAATACCCGCCGCGGCGCGAAGCCAAATCGAGCTTGGTGAGCATCCCCGAAGGCAGAGTGAGTTCGAAAGCTCCCATCAGGCTGAGCGCGAAGGCTCCGAAGACCAGCGCGATGAATCCGTTCACCCACGGATTGGAGGCGAGCTGCGCGACTCCGAAGGGTCCAACCGCCGCGGTCACTCCAAAGCCCAGCGCGCAGAACAATCCGACGATGCCCAAGGAAAACACCACCGCTTGCAAGATCCCGCCGCGTTGATTCAGGAAGAACGAGACGGTGATGGGGATCATCGGGAACACGCAGGGCGTGAAGACCGCCAGCAACCCCGCGCCGAACGCGGTAAGCAGAAACGCTCCGAAGCCTTGCGATGAGCCTCCGCCGGATGAACTCGCCGGCGGCTCAGATGTCACGGGAGGAACGGCTGACACAACCGGTGCGGGTGCGGAGGGATCGATGGTCAAAGCGAACGACGCCGGCTTGGTTTTGGGGCGCTTGCACTCGCGGTCGTCGCAGGCCTGGTAGCGGGACTGCACGGTTACGGTGATTGGTCCTGCCGCGGCGTCTGATTTGAGCTTGGCTTGGACCAGGAATATGGGCTGGCCGGTGAATTCGCCAACATCGCTCTGCAAAACCGGATCCCGTTCCACCTTGGGCTTGGGCTGCACCACCTCGCACGATTCAATTGAAGGATCGTCGGCGCACTTGATGGCGGTTGGAATCGGGCCGTCCGCCGTCGGCGTCATCGAATAGATGTGCCAGCCCGAGGCGATATCGGCAGTCAGCTTCAATGTGACCGTGGATCCCGGAGGAGCCTTGGCGGTATCCGACGCCAGCGACCATTGAACCGGGTCCGGATTCTCTTCGGCCAGCATCGCCGAGGCGAAAAGCATCGCCCCGCACAACGCCGCGCAACTACCGAGTCTGATCATTGGACTGCTGCTTTAGAGGATGCGCTGCCTTCCAGCTCCGCCTCGATCTTTTGGTTGATGCGGCCCTCGGCCGATTCGGTGGCGACGCGGATGGCGTTCTTGATGGCATTGCCGTTGGAACGTCCGTGGCAGATGATGGTCACGCCCTTAACGCCCAGCAGCGGCACGCCGCCGTATTCGGAATAATCGACTCGCCGGCGCAACTCGCGGTACGCTTCGCGCGAGAGCACCGCGCCCAGCTTGCGCGTGACCGTGGCTTCGAGCGATGCCTTGAGCATGTTGCGGATCATCCGGCTGACGCCCTCACTCACTTTTAATACTACGTTGCCGATGAAGCCGTCGCACACCACCACGTCGGCCGCGCCGCCAAAGATGTCGCGGCCTTCCACGTTGCCGATGAAATTGAGCGGCAGAGCTTTGAGCAGCGGCGTGGCGGCCTTGGTCAGATCGTTGCCCTTGTGCTCTTCCTCGCCGATGGAGAGCAGGCCGACGCGCGGCCTGGGGTTGCGGAAGATGATGCGCGAATAAATCTCGCCCATCACCGCGAACTGCGCCAGCATTTCCGGCGTGGAATCGACGTTGGCGCCGACGTCCAGCACGACCACCGGCTTGCCGGTCTCCGAGGGCAGCGCCGCGGCCAGTGCCGGACGGTCCACTCCCTGGATCATGCCGTGGACGATTTTGGCCGTCGCCATCACCGCTCCAGTATTGCCCGCGGAGACGACGCCTTGCGCCTCGCCCTTCTGCATCAGCCGCGAGGCCACGCGAATGGAAGAATCCTTCTTCGCTCGCACTGCCTTGGCGACGTGATCCTCCATGGTGATGAATTCACTGGCGTGCCGCACCTCGATGGGGAGCTCGCGCGCGCCATCGTGCCTGGCCAGCTCCTGGCGCACCACGGGCTCGACGCCCACCAGGATCACTCTGACGGACAAATCCCGGGCGGCGAGAATCGCTCCTTCAACCTCGGATTTGGGGGCGGTGTCGCCCCCCATGGCATCGACCGCAATGGTCAGCATGGGAGACAATCGGCGGCTATTCTTCGACCACCTCGATCACCTCGCGGCCCTTGTACTTGCCGCAATGCGCGCAGACGCGGTGAGGAAGTTTTGGCTCATGGCAATTGGGGCACTCCGAGAGCGCGCGGCGCTTCAGATGGTCGTGAGCGCGGCGCGTAGAGGTGCGCTCCTTGGAATGTCTGCGTTTTGGATTCGGCATGCTGTCGTTCTCGTTTCTTTAGGTTCGAATACTCTTCAGGGCCGACCAGCGATCGTCGGCGGTTTCCGTCCGGCACTGGCACTGGCCCAAATTCCGGTTCTTCCCGCAGACCGGGCACATCCCTTTGCACTCCGGACGGCACAGGCGCTGCATCGGCAAGGATAGCAGCACGTACTCGCGCAGAACGTCTTTCAGCTCCACGCCGCCATCCTCGTAAAAACCCATCTCGGCCTCGCTCGGATCGATTACGGTATCGTCGCCGTAACCCTCCGTCACGGGCCGGTAATTCAACTCAAAATCGCCGTCCACCGGGCACGCCGCGGGCTCCAGGCAGCGGTCGCAATCGGCTTCCATCGCCACCGTCACATGGCCTTTTACCCGAATCTCGTCCAGCGAGGCGCTCACCAGTTCCGCTCTGCCCTTGGCTTTCAACGGCCCGGCTTGGCGGATTTTTGGATCGAGAAAATCAATCGCGCCAGGCGGAAGTTCCACATCAAACGGCGCAGGGCGAAGCCCCAAATCTCGAATGTGAAAGAACACGGCGCACACACCTCGGCCCGGGGGCAACTGGAACATCCAAACCGGGAACAGCTAACCCATTAGTATAGCGTGGCGGTCGAATCGCGTGCTGAACACAGAGCAGACCGTTGTTATAGAATCTCCCCATGCGGACGTTCGCGGCGGCTTTGCTCTTGAGCGCCGGATTCGGTGGCGCGGCACGCGTACAGGACGCCCAGAAGTGCGCCGGTCTCATTGGGCAAAACGGAGTCACTTCCGCGAAAATAGATGTTGCTTCGCCCGCCGGGCGCGGCACACCGGCTTTGCCCGAGCACTGCGAAGCGCTCGGCAAATTGAACGATCGCACCGGCGCCAATGGACAGCACTATTCGATCCAATTCCGATTGCGTCTGCCGGCGCAATGGAACGGAAAGTTCTTTTTCCAGGGCGGCGGAGGATCGAACGGAAGCATCGGCAATGCGGCGGGAGATTTGCAGGGACGGCAGCCGCAGAACGCCCTGGGACTGGGCTACGCGGTGGTGTCGCAGGATTCGGGCCACGAGAACGCGACCAACAACGATCCGCAGCGCAGCGGCACCACCACTTTCGGCTTCGACGATCAGGCTCGCCTGGATTTCGGATACAACTCCTATGAAGCGGTCACCAAGGCGGCGAAGGCTCTGATCCAGGCTTATTACGGACGGCCGCCGGCGCGTTCGTATTACGTTGGTTGTTCGGAAGGTGGGCGTGAGGCGATGATGGTCTCGCAACGTTTTGCTAACGAGTTTGATGGAGTGCTCGCGTGCTCGCCCGGATTCCGGCTGCCCAAGGCCGCGTTCTACGGAGAGACTTGGGACACGCAGGTGTTCGCGAATCTTGCGAAGCAACAGGGCGTCTACGACCGTAACGGCGAGCCGCTGCTCAGCAAGACCTTCACGGATGAAGATCTGGACCTGGCGGCGCAGGCTGTGCTCGGCGCGTGCGATACGTTGGATGGGCTGGAAGACGGGATCATCGACAACTTTCCCGCGTGTACCGGTGCCGTAGTCGCGCCCAAGCTGGCTGCGGTGACCTGCAAGGGCCCGAAGCGCAACACGTGCCTCTCGGCCGGGCAGGTGGACGCGCTTAAGAAGGTGATAGGCGGCGCGAAGAATTCCAAGGGCGAGTTGCTATGGTCGGACTGGGCGTGGGATCGCGGGATCGGCGGCAAGCTGGGCGATACCTACAATCAGGGCTGGCGGTCGTGGAAGTTGGGAGCGTATGATTCGGCGTCGAATTCGGCCATCAACACTTCGTTGGGGGCTCTGGCGGTGTCCGCCATCTTTACCACTCCTCCCACGCCGTTGGCATCGGCCGGGGCCGCGCCCGAAGCGTTCCTGTTGGGAATCGATTTCAATCGCGACGCGGAAAGGTTGAATGCCGCGCTGGATTTCATGAAGGCCGATTCCACCGATATGAGCGTATTCAAGAATCGGGGAGGGAAGATGGTGATCGTCCAAGGGGTGAGCGATCCCATCTTCTCCATCAAGGACACCATCAACTGGTGGACGGATTTGAACCGCGCCAACAACGGTTCCGCGGGCGATTTCGTGAGATTGTTCGCGGTGCCGGGAATGAACCACTGCGCGGGCGGGTCGGCCACGGATCAGTTCGACGCGTTTGCCGCGCTGGTGAACTGGGTGGAAAAAGGCCAGGCTCCGGATTCGATTGTCGCGAAAGCAGGCACAGCTACGCCGTTCCCGGGACGAACCCGGCCGCTGTGCGCGTGGCCCAAACAGGCTCGCTACAACGGGTCGGGCAATATCGAGGACGCGGCCAATTTCAGTTGCCGCTAACTCGCCGGTAGACGCGCAGCTCGCTGCGGCCGACCGGAGCAGAGCTGACTCGAACATAACCGTCGGGAAGCGGAGGCAGCCTATCTCCGGGACGGACCACGGCGATGATCTCTGAAGACTGCGCCGGCTCCGCGCACACCGGAAAATCGACGCCGGGACGGAAGAACGGATAATAATCGCGCGACCAGGCAGGCGCGGTCATCACGCAGGAATCGGCTGTCAGGCGCGCGGCCACCGCATCGGCGGAAACCGCGAGGTCGTCTTTCGGAATGGTCGCATTCTGATAATCTTTCACCGCGGCGATCGCGAAAAAAGCCAGCGCCGTCGCGGCGGCGAGAAGGCGCGAACGTGTCCACAACTGCCCGAAACCATGCGCTGCCAGCAGAGCCAGCGCCGGCATCGCCAGCAGGAACTGGCGGCCCGCAAAGAAATATTGGAAGAGCAGGTCGCCCGTCAACGGTCCTACGATGCAGGCGATCGCGGTGAATACCAACAACCGGTGCGCCAGCGCGGGCATCGCGCCACGAATGAGACCGAATCCCGCGAGCATCAGCAGGCACAGAGCCGAGACGTATCCTCCGCCGGTCAACTCATGCAGCACCACCAGCGGAGTTATGTGACCGACGGGATAGAGCCCCGGGTTGACATACGCTTGCCGGGCCTGATGCTGCAGGATCACCCAGGGAGCGAAGCACACGCCTGCCAGCGCAGCGGCGATCCAGGCGTGGCGATTCTTTGGCGCGCTCAACACCTGGGCTGCGGCGGCGAAGACCAGGAACGGGTGAAAGTACAAGCCCACAGCAATGGTCGCGAAGTACAGCGCGGCGCGCAAAAGTGACGGAGCCTTTTCAAGCTCCAGGAAAACGAGCATGCTGGCGACGGCGAAAAACAAACCCTGCGAATAACCTCGAGCTTCCAGAGCGTAACGGAGTTGCAGCGGAACAAACAGAAACAGCGCCAGCGCGAGGGCTCTCCGGGCCTTCCCCCATTCCGCGGGCGCAATCCGGTCGGTCAGGGCGATGAACGCGCCTCCAGCCAGGACGCTGAACAATGCAGCCGGAATTCTCGCGGCTACGGCCGAATATCCGAATAATTTCAACGAACTTTGTTGAACATAATAGGGCAACGGCACGGCTCCGGGATTGATCTTGATCCACGGCAACAGGTCGCCCCAGGAATGGCGCCATCCCACGCCCAACTGGAGCACCTCGTCCAGCCACAGTGGGGTCGCGCCTAACAACGCAACCGCCAGCAGCGCGTAGGCGCACAGCAGTACCGCGCGCGGATGGCGGGCGAGTGCTCGCGGCAAATTTCCTCGAGCCCTTACTTGCCGGTGTAGGTCACGCGCCAGATGATCCCGGTTCCGTCGTCGGTGACATACAGCGCGCCGTCTTTGCCCACAACCACGCCAACGGGACGCCCCCAAACCTCGCCGCTCGGCGTGAGGAACGTCAGGAAGTCTTCGTACACGCCGCTGGCGTGGCCGTTGGTCACAGGCACTCGCACCACTTCGTGCCCGGTTTCATGCGCGCGATTCCAGGAGCCGTGCTCAGCCGCGAAAAGATCGCCGCGATATTCCTGCGGGAACTCGGTGCCCTCATAGAAGGTGAGTCCGAGCGAAGCGTTGTGCGGCTGCATCAGCACGTCGGGAACGATGACGTTATCTTTCAGCTCAGGATGCTTGCCGTCCAGGCGCGGATCGGGATGGCCGCCGATGTAGAACCACGGCCAGCCGTAGAATCCGCCGGGAGTCACGTGCGTGATGTAATCCGGAACCAGATTATCGCCGAGCGCGTCACGCTCATTCACGGAGCACCACAACTCGCCCGTCTGCGGGTTGATGCCCAGCCCAACCGGATTGCGGATGCCGGAAGCGTAGACGCGCACGAATTTCCCCTCGGGCGTGTACTCCAGGATGTTGGCGCGATGCGTCTCCGAAGGGTGCGTGTCGGGATCGTCGATATTGCTTCCGGAGCCGACCGCGACATACATGGACTTGCCGTCGGGCGAAAAGACGATGTCGCGCGTGGAGTGGCCTCCGGAGGGAAGTTCGGGAATGATGGTCTCGGCGGGGCCGGTGGCTTTCATGTTGCCGTTCTTATACGGGAAGCGGACCACGGAAGCGGTATTGCCGACGTAGAGCCACTGAGGATTCGGCCCCGGCGGATAAAAATTGATCCCGAACACGCCGCGCTGTCCGGTCGCGAAGGTTTCCGTTTTTTCAGGCTTACCGTCGGCGCCACGGCCGCGCAGGACAGTGATTTCGCCCACGCTGCTTTCGGCGACGAAGAAATCGCCGTTGGGAGCCATGCGAATCTGGCGCGGCTGCTTCAGCTTTTCCGCGTACAGCTCCACCTTGAATCCAGCGGGAGCCTGCGGCAGCGCTCCGGCCGGGCGCGCAGCCAGATCCGTGTCGCGGTTGGAAGACGTGGCGAAGGGCTTGGGCAGCGCGTCGGCGGTGATCTTACGGAACATCCCGGGCTTCACGTCCTTGGCGTCCGTGAAAGCGGCGGGGCCGGTGATGAGGTTGGTGACCTTCGCGCCGTCGGCGAAAAGCAGGAAAGCGGAGCCGGCCAAGAGAGCCCCGCAGCAGGTGAGCCAGTGAAGTCTGCGCATAACCAAGTCCTCCACCCGCCCAGTGTACAGCAGGATGCCCGCTACTCAGTCTGGCGCATGATGCGCTCAACCTCGTCCATCGATTTCGTCCGGCGATTGTAAAAGAAGGCCGGCCACGCTAGCCTTATCGGTGAAGTATGACCTTGAAGATCGAACTTCCGGACCGCGAGAGCGCGGAGCTTACTGCTAAAAGCTCGCGCGCAGGGCGTTTCCCCGGAGCAGTATGCCCGCGAAGCACCCGTGCACGGCTTTGACAGCGTTGGCGATCCCGCGCACGAACTCGCGATTGAACTCAGCCGTTCGCTTGCGCCGGACACGATCGTCACGACGGACGAGGCTTCTCACCGAATATTTGACCTACTTTGCGGCAGCCGGACCAAACATCCGGAATTGGGTTGCGCGCAACGTGGGCGAATTGCTCCGCAATGTCGAGGTTCGCGTCGTCCCCCAGAGCCGGGAGTCATTCTCGAAGGCTTGGAGTTGTATCAGGCTCGGCCCGACAGTGGATACAGCCTGGTCGACTGTATTTCCATGCCGACGATGCGTCGCCAAGGCCTCACGGAGGCACTCACCAATGACTGGCATTTCGAACAAGAAGGGTTCCGGGCACTCTTTCGGCCCGGGCGTAACCGGCAACTTTGCGAGGCTTCCGCTACTCTATCTGGCGCATGATGTGCTCAACTTCGTCCGGGTACGCTGGGCGGGGATTGTAGACGAACAGTTTCTGGTCCAAGGTCTTGCCCTTGTAGTAGGGGTTTTCGGCGAGCTGGCGTGCGACGTACTCGATTCCGGCCTCGATCGAAGGAAAGCTCTGCACGCTGGGATGATAGCCCCAGAAATTATTCGTCATTTGCTCGGAAACGCCGCACAAAGATTCGCGCACGGAGATGGCCGGCAACAAGCGGTAATCCAACCGGTAGCCGTCGGAGGCGCGCAGGTATGCGGCGACGTGGTGCGGAGCTGGACAGTTATAGTGCTCAAAGAACCGCTCCAGACGCTCGACGCGCGGATCCGGAGGGAAGATCACTCCGATGGGGGCGGGCTGATCGGCGGTGCTGGCAATCGTCAGAGCCAGACCTACGGCAGCCATGCTGAAAAGACGCGGCATATGAGGAGAGGCCGCGGCTTCCAAAAACTTCGCCGCAAGCCGCTCCAGACCACGCGGCGACCTCACTTTGAAGACAATTCTCACTGCGCGCTTGTTTCCCTATTTTGGGTTTCGACGGTTTTGCGGACTTTCTTTAGAATTCCTCTGACCTTGTAGTGCGTTTACCTCCGGTAAATCTCGTGGCGTGAACGCTCTTATATGACCGCGCACCTAGCGCCCCTAGATCAATAGATGGAACGATCGATAGATGGAACGTGCCAGGCTTCGCCCTAGGCTGTTTGGAACCTCCGGTCCGGGCTACCATTATGCTTCAGACCGAATCCAGGGGGAACGCCAGTCCGGGCGCAAGCCATACCGCGAGGGTAGAATAATAGCTGCATTTTTCGGGAGGCTCGGCTATGTCGCATCCACGCTCAACATTATCCAGACGGCAGTTCGGTAAGCTGGCGATGGGCGCTGGGGCGCTCGCTCCGGCACTGCTGCGCGCGCAGGGCGGGCGAGGCCGGCCGATCCCGAAACCGAACTCGCGCTTCGCGGGCGTGCAGATCGGGGTCATCAGCTATAGCTTCCGAACGATGCCTGCCACAGAGCTGCTTTCGACGGTGGCAAAACTGGGGATCAATGAAGTCGAGCTGATGTCGAACGACGCAGAGACTCTGGTGGGCGCGCCCGCGCCGCCGCTGAGAGCGACGGGAACGATCATTCCGGGAGGTCCGGGACGCGGGCGGGGAGCGGTTCCCGCAGTGTCGTATTACTCCGGCGGGCAGTGCGCCGAGCGGCTTCCGCGGCCGGCGCAGCCTGCATTTTCCCCGCCTTCCCCTGAGCAGGAAAAATTCCGCGAGGAACAAACCGCCTGGCGAAAATCGGACGAGACGCTGGACAAGTATCGCGGCCTGCGCAAACAGTTCGATGACGTTGGTATCGACCTCGCTCTGCTGTGCTACAACATGAACGGCAACGTCAGCGATGACGAGATCGACTACGCTTTTCGCATGGCGCAGGCCCTGGGCGTGCGGGGAATCACCTCGAGCTCGACGGTGACCATCGCGCAGCGCGTGGCCGCATTCGCCGACAAATACAAAATGATCTGGGCCGGGCATGGGCACGACGACGTCTGCGATCCGGAGCAGTTCGCCAAGCCGGAGACTTTCGAAAAGATTATGTCGTTCAGCCCGTATATTTACGTGAACCTGGATATCGGGCACTTTACCGCCGCGGGCTACGATCCGGTGCCGTTTATCCGGCGCTATTACGCGCGCATCAGCAATCTGCATTTGAAGGATCGCTTCCGTTCGATGGGCACGGGCCGCGGAGCGAATGTGCGCTGGGGCGACGGCGAAACTCCCATTCGCGAAGTGCTGCAACTGATGCGGCGCGAACAATACCCGTTCCCGGCCAACATCGAATACGAATATCAAGGCACGGACGCCGTGATTGAGGTCGCCAAATGCTTGCAATACGCAAAAGACATCCTGCTCGGCTAAAGGGGCTCGCCCTTTTCTGTGCTTCCGCGGTGGGATTGATGCTCGGCGCAGCGTTGATTCAGGCGCAGGCTCCGCAAGCGCGCGGCGGAGGAAACAAGCAGGCCGCTCCGGCCCGCGGGGGAGGCGGTTATGCGAATGCGTATCCGCAGCGGACTCCCGATCCGAAGGCGGTCGAGCGCGGCAAATCGATCTATGATGTCAACTGCGCGCTGTGCCATGGCGACGACGCTCGCGGCGGGGACAACGGCCCGAATCTGATTCGCGGCGACGTGGTTTTGAACGATCAGAGCGGAGAGTTGATCGGTCCCGTGCTGGCCAGCGGCAGGCAAGCCGAAGGAATGCCGAAGTTCGAGTTCACCTCCGCGCAGGTCTCCGATATCGCGGCGTTCCTGCACAGCTTTCGTGTCGACGGCTACGATATTTCGCGCCATCGGCCGGACACCATCGTAACCGGCGATGCCAAGGCGGGTACGGCGTATTTCCAGGCGAAGTGCTCGGCGTGTCATTCCGTCAAGGGCGATTTGAAAGGCATCGGCGCGAGGATTTCGGACGCGCGCACATTGCAACAGCGCTGGATCATGCCCACCGGGGGAGGGCGCGGCGGCGCTCCTGCGACTCCTGCCACCGTGACAGTGACGCTCGCGTCAGGTGAGAAGATCGAAGGGCGGCTGGGGCGCATCGATGATTTCGTTGTGAGCTTGATCGAGGCCGATGGAACCGAAAGGTCGTTCAAAAGAGACGGAGACAATCCGAAAGTGGAGATCCACGATCCCGCTGCGCCGCACAAAGAATTGCTCCCGGTTTATACCGACAAAGATATTCACGACGTAACCGCGTACCTGGTGACTCTGAAATGAAGCGATTCCTGTTTGCACTCACGGCTTGCGGCATGGCGAGCGCTCAGATTCTCGATCCGGCGCTGCTGACGAAACCTCTGGGCGATTCCTGGCCCACTTATTCGGGCGATTATTCCGGCAAGCGCTACAGCTCGCTCACGCAAATCGATCAGTCGAACGTGAAGAACCTGACGCTGGGCTGGGTGAGCCGCCTCACGGCTGGGCCAGGCGGACGCGGCGGAGTACCGACTATCGTCGGCGGCGAAGGCACGGGTGAAGCGGCTGCGGGCGGAGGTACCAGCGTCAAGGGCGCGGTGCTGGAAGTCGACGGCATCCTGTATGTTTCCACGCCGGATAATGCGTGGGCTCTGGACGCTCGCGACGGGCGTGAGCTGTGGCACTACTTCTGGAAGACCCGCGGTGGAACGCACATCGGCAATCGCGGGTTGGGCATGTACGGCAACTGGCTGTTCATGGAGACTCCGGACGACTATCTCATTTCGCTCGACGCGCGAACGGGCAAGGAACGTTGGCACAAAGTGATCGCCAGCTTCGAGCAGCATTATTTCTCGACCGCCGCGCCGGTCATTGTCGGCAATCATGTGATTGTCGGCACGGGCGACGATCTGGATGCGCCCGGCGTGCTGCAATCCTTCGATCCGGAAACCGGCGAAGTGCAATGGAAATTTTTTGCCACGCCGATGACAAAGGACGATCCGGCGCTGAAGACGTGGAAGAATCTGGATGCGGCGCAGCACGGCGGAGGTCAGATGTGGGTGCCGGGATCGTATGACCCGGAGACGCATTACTACATCGTCGGCACCGGCAATCCGACGCCCGCGTACACTTCAGCCAGCCGCGGCGAGGGCGATAATCTTTACACCTGCTCGATTGTCGCCATCAACGTGGATACGGGGAAAATCGCGTGGTATTACCAGACCTCGCCGCACGATACTCACGATTGGGACAGCGCACAGACCCCGGTGCTGGTGGATGGAATGTTCGACGGCAAGCCTCGCAAGATGGTGCTGACTGCCAGCCGCAACGGTTACTATTTCACTCTCGACCGCATCACCGGCGAGCATCTGGTGACCGGCAAATTTTCGGAATCGGCGAATTGGGCGCAGGGTTACACCGGCACGGGAGCGCCCGAGCGCGATCCCAAGAAGGATTTCGATATCGGCGGAGCACTGGTTTCGCCGGCCAACGGAGGTATCACCAACTGGCCTCCGCCGGCGTACAGTCCGGATACCGGATTGCTCTACGTGCCGCAGAACGACAGCTACGCGATGTACTACCTCACCGAGACCGATCCGCGCGGAGCGATGGGACTCGGCGGAAAAGAGGAGCAGAGCGTGGGTTCGACCGGCGGATACATGACCGCGATCGACTACAAGACGGGTAAAGTCGCCTGGCGCCACAAATTCCCGGGAACTGGCGGCGGAGGCGCTCCGGGATTGCTGACCACCGCCGGCAAGCTGCTGTTCGGTGGTGACCTGGGCGGCAACATCGTGGCCTACGATCCGGCCGGTGGCAAGCCTTTGTGGCACTCGCACATCGGGCAGGTGTCCAACGCGCCGGAGACTTATGTGCTCGACGGGCACCAGTACTTGTTGGTCGCGGCGGGGGATTCGCTGTACGCGTTTACGCTTTATTGAGTTCAGGCCGCGGTGAGGGCGACCGGAGTTCTGCCGCGAATACACGCAAACGAACCATCACCGTCTGATTTGCGGAATCGATTATGAGGCGCAGGTGGTCTACGTTCGCCAGGTGCTGACGCATCGCGAGTACGACCGGGGAGAGTGGAAGCGCGGGTGCTAAAGATGTTCGGCTTGACCCAACACGGGAGCCTCCTCGCCGAGGCACATCCGGCCGTGATGGAGACCGAAGAGGAGAACGAGCGCGTGCTCGGGTTGACTCGGGATCTCATGCGAAGGAAGCGCAAGTCACCGGAGGAGCAACGGTCCGGCTGGTCGAGGATTTCGAGGAGCAGCATTTCGCCCTGAAGGGCTCGAAGCCCGATGAAGTCCTACGGGAATTGCTTTGCGTGCGCGGCCTGAGGCCGAAGGACCTGTGGAGCATATTCGGGTCCACGGGGATCACTTCGGAGGTGCTGAGA
>JASHNT010000066.1 GCA_030041495.1 Bryobacteraceae bacterium
TTTTTCGAGGCATCGGGAAATCTATCCTCCGATGGGGGCGCTCACCTCGCAGGCCAACGCCCCCGCTCATCGTCTGGATGAGTTTCCGGCTGGCTATTCCTCGGCAGGTTGCGCTCCCGCAGAGCCTGCCTCCGCTTCACCAGCCGGTCCTGATTATGCGGTACAGTCGTCTTGCCGGGCGAGGATTTTCCATCGAATGGCGAACTGTGTCTTAACTGTTTGTGTCAGCCGACCAGACAAGCGCACTCATCGCTCATGCGGAGATTATCGCAGTTCTGGATCATAGTCCTGAGCACCCCAGATTTAGCGGACTACCCGCCTCCTGCACCGCAATGCCTTCTGTAATGCTTCACCGCCGGTTCCCCGACGCGATAGACTGGATCGGCACCCATGGAAATCCGTCGCAGCTCCGCTCCGCTGGGCGCGGAGATTCTGAACCTGGACCTGTCCCAGCCTGTGAGCGGCGGCGCCTTCCGCGCCATCGAGGACCTGTTTCATGAACGCGGCGTGATTGTCTTCCGCGGCCAGCAACTCACCGAAGAGCAGCAGATCGGCTTCAGCCGCCGCCTGGGCGAGCTAGAGATTCACGTCGCCACCGATTATCTGCGCCCCGATCACCCACAGATCCTCGTCGTCTCCAACATCGCGGAAAATGGCCGCGTCATCGGTCTGGCCGATGCCGGCCAGTACTGGCATTCCGATCTCTCTTACGTCGCCAATCCCAGCCGCTGCTCTCTGCTCTACGCACTCGAACTCCCCACTGAAAACGGGAAAATCCTTGGTGAAACATTGTTCGCCAGCGCCGCCTATGCCTACGACACCCTGCCCGCCGGAACCCAGTCGCAACTGGAAGGATTGCGCGCGATCCACCGCTATGCGGACCGTTACCGGAAGCAACAAGCGGCGGGGGGCCGCGGCGCGATCTCCGAAGAGCAGCTCGCAAAAGTGCCCGATGTTGTGCATCCGGTGGTTCGCCGGCATCCCATCACCGGGCGCAAGACCCTGTTTGTCAACGAAGGCTTCACGGTCGAGATCGAAAGGCTTCCCCGCTCCCAGAGTGACGCCTTGCTGGCTCAACTGTTCGCGCACATTACGCGCCCGGAATTCCTGTATACGCACTCCTGGCAGCCGGGCGACCTGCTCATGTGGGACAACTGTCTGACGCAGCACCGCGCGGTGAGCAACTATGCACCCCCGCTGCGCCGCCTTTTGCATCGCACCACGGTGGCCGGCGCGCGGTTCACGGTTTCATGAAATTCGCGCCCAACGCGGTCGCCTCCGGCTCCTCGGCCGCCACTCCGACCAGAACGCGGCACTGGGTGGTCGGCTGGGCCATGCTGATTTCCTGGATCACGTTTCTCGACCGCGCCGCCATCGGCCAGGCCGCTCCGCTCATCCGCAGGGATCTTGGTCTAACCTCCGTCCAGATCGGCTACGCGTTTTCAGCCTTCGGCCTTGCCTATGCGCTCTTTGAGTTGCCCGGTGGATGGTATTGCGACCTCAAAGGCCCGCGCAAAGTTCTGACGAGGATCGTGCTGTGGTGGTCCGCATTCACCATCGCCACCGGCTGGGCTTGGAGCTTCAGCTCGCTCTGGGTGACCCGCTTCTTATTTGGCGTTGGGGAAGCCGGCTGCTATCCCAGCCTGGCGCGTATTTTTCGCACCTGGCTGCCGATGGATGAGCGCCCTCTCGCGGAAGGATTGAAGGCTGCCAGCGCGCGGTTGGGCGCCGCCGTGGCTCCTATCTTGGTCGTGACGCTGTTGAGGTTCATGTCCTGGCGCGCCGTCTTCCTGGTGTTTGGCTCTGTGGGCTTCGTTTGGGCGGCGCTTTTCTACGCTTGGTACCGCGATGAACCCTCTCAGCATCGCGCCGTGAATGAGCAGGAACGGCTGCTGATTCCCGCTACCGATACTGGCCATCACAGCGCTCCCTGGAAACGCATCCTTTTGTCCCCGAGCCTATGGATGCTCAGCGTGCAATGGTTCTGCCACTTCTACGCGTTCTATTTTTACATCACCTGGCTGCCCACCTATCTCCAGGAAGTCCGCGGAATCGACATCACGCGCACGGCCCTGCTTTCGGGGCTGCCGGTGCTCGCCGCCGCGCTGGGAAGTTTAGCAGGCGGCTGGGTGCTGGCGCGGCTGATTCGTTACACCGGCGACGTCGCCCGCTCGCGCAAGTTGGCGGCATACATCTCGTACGGCGCCGCTGCCTTGCTCATGATCGTAGCCATCCAGATGCCGGCGGCCGGGATGGCCGTATACCTCATGTCTCTTTCGAGCTTCGCCGCGGAAATCAGCGGCCCCGTCACCTGGACCACCTCGATGGACCTGGGTGGCCCCCACGTCGGTGCTGTGTCCGGAGCGATGAACGCGATCGGGCAATTGGGCGGCGCGGCTGCGCCCGCGATCATCGGTTATCTCGCGGCGGGCGGCGCTCGCGGTTGGACCTGGGCTTTGTGCAGCGCGGTCCTGGTCTACGCCATCGCGTTTCTGTGTTGGTTGTGTCTGGATCCGGTGACTCCACTCGCGAACCTGCCGCAAGGGACACAACCTCCGGCGAACCGCATACGCAAATAGCGCAGCCGAATACGCCACACGGCATATGTCAATTACTCGCCAAAATTCCGATAAATGAAGGAGATAGAACCGCTTAAACTCTTGCAATTCGAGGACGGCTAGGCGAAAGTAGACTAAGAACAAAACAGAACCAACATGTTTTACGTTTGACCCGCGCTACTTGCTGGACCGCGCCGGTATGAACGGACTCGGGAAGTCACGTTGACTCAAACGATCCACTCCTGCCTGCTCGTCAATGGTCAATCACCTTCAACGGCTCTGCTGGGAGTCACGCGCAGACCGTTGACCTATGCAGGCCTGCTCCAGCAGATCGAACAAACCGTCGAGCGCCTGAATGCCTTCGGAATCGGACGCGGCGATACCGTGGCCGTCGCACTTCGAAACGGTCCGGAGGCCGCGGCGGCCTGCCTCTCGGTAGCGTGCGGCGCGGCCTGCGCGCCCCTCAACGCGGATTCGATCGCCGGCGAATTCGACCGGCAGTTATCCAGGTTGAATCCTAAGGCGATCCTCGTCGAAGCAGGAAGTAAGTCAGCCTGTGTCGAAGTCGCTCGAGGCCGTGGCATTCCCCTGCTGTGGCTTGTTCCGGATGATCCCGGTGAATTCGCCGGCAGGTTCTCTCTTGAGGGCGGCTCGCCCGGACGCGCGGCACAACCCGGAATGGCCCATCCCGATGACGTCGCGCTAAGGGTCCACACGTCCGGTTCCACGTCTCAATCCAAGCTGGCGCCTCTGACTCATCGCAACGTGTGCTACGGAGCGATGGGCAATGTAATGCAGCTCGGCTTGACTACCCAGGACCGCTGTTTGTGCGTGACCGCGATGTTCTTCACGCAGGGACTGATCGTTTCGGTGTTTTCCTCGCTTCTCGCCGGAGGGAGTGTGGTGTGCACTCCCGGTTACGATTCCCGCGGCTTTTTCGCGTGGCTGGATGAGTTCCATCCCACCTGGTATGCAGCCCCGGTTTCCGTGCAGCGGTCGATCCTGATCAACGCGGCCAAATTCCCCGACGTGATATCGCGCTCCCGCCTCCGCGTGATCCGCTGTTCTTCCTCCACGGCGTCTCCCGATTTCATCGCGCAAATAGAGGCCTTGTTCCGAGCCCCCATGCTCGATTCTTACGGGTTGACCGAAACCAGCTCCACCATCGCCGGTGAACGCCTGCCGCCCGCCGCCAGGAAACCCGGATCGGTCGGCTTGCCCGTCGGGTGCGAAATCGCCATCGTCGACGAGCAGGGGGCGGCGCTGGAGCCGGGAATGGTCGGAGAGGTGACCGTGCGCAGCCCGGCTGTGCTTGGCGCCTACGAGGCCGGCCCTGACGTGAACCAGCAGTCGTTTGTGAACGGCTGGCTGCGAACCGGAGACTTAGGCAGTCTTGATCGGGACGGCTTCTTATTCCTCCAGGGCCGCAAAAAAGAACTGATCAATCGCGGCGGCGAAAAGATCCTGCCCGCGGAGATTGACGAGGTTCTGAACTCCCATCCTTCCGTTGCCGAAGGCATTGCGTTCGCCGCTCCGCATGACATGCTGGGCGAGGAAGTCGCGGCGGCCATCGTTCCTCGCAATGGCTGGCTGCCATCCGCCGAGCTGGAGCGCGAGTTGCGCGAGTTTTGCGCATCGCGGCTGAGCGTTCCCAAGGTCCCCCGCAAAATCGTCTTCGTCCGGGATCTGCCGAAAACCCCCACCGGCAAGACGATGCGGATCGGACTCGCAGAAAAGCTTGGCGTGCAAGCCGCGGCCTCCGCCAAGGGTTCCGGACAGCTGAACCGCGATTCGCCTTCCGCCAGAGAAAATGGCGCCATTCCGCACGACATTGTCGAGATGCTGCTGCTGAGCCTCTGGGAGGACGTGCTCAACCGGCGGCCGATCGGCATGGAGGACGACTTCTTCGAGTTGGGCGGCGATTCGCTCGAAGCCGCGCGATTGTTGGCAAGCGTCGAAGAGGTGTTCGGCGTCGATCTTGGACCGGCCGGCCTCCTGGTTGCGCCGACCGTCGCCGGCATGGCAGCTAGCTTGACCAGGTCCCACGTCAGCGGCAGAACGCTCGAGGGATCCAAGATCATCGCGATTCATTCTTCCGGCTTGCTTCCGCCGATGTTCATTCTGGGCGCGCAACCGCTGTACCGGGAGCTGATCCTCAATTTGTCCAAGGACCAGCCTTTATACGCTCTCAGCTTGCCCGATATGACCCGATTGCCCTCGCCGTTCCGGCTGGAGGATGTGGCAGCGCTTCAAGTCGAGGCGCTACAGCGCTTCCGCCCCGAAGGACCGTACGCCCTGATGGGTTGGTGTGCGGATGGCGTGCTGGCCTACGAAATGGCGCGGCAGCTTCGCGCACGCGGCCAGCAAGTTTCTCTGGTAGCGATGATTGACTCCTTCAATCCGGAGCACCGCAGGAAGGAGAGCCTCTGGCAGGCGTCGCAAGCCCGCTTGCGCTTCCACATGGCGAACCTGGCGCGTCTGGACGCCAAGAACGGTTTGGCCTACTGCCGCGACCGCTTCCAAACTGCGCAAGTCCGGCTACGGCGCCTACGCTGGCGCCTGCTGCACGGGCTGAATCTGCGCAAGGACCGCCGCAATGGATCAGGCGCACGGGATTCCGAAGACGCTCTCGCCTTTGTTGTCAGCCGGTATTCGCCCGCGCCCTACAACGGCAGCGTTTTGGTGGTGCGCGCCGGAACCCGCCCCGCGGGCGCCTACGCAGACGCCGCCCACGGATGGCAGACGCTGATCCCGGATCTGCGCATGGTGGAACTGCGGGGCAATCACAGAGACATCTTTGCCGTACCGAACGTGGCGCTGATGGCGTCGGCCATTTCGGAGGCCATGCACGCCGCGCGCAAAAATCGCGAGCGCTCCGCCGAAGCGGTGTGACGCCTACGCGACTCGGCGAGTCCGCGGCTTGATCTTCACCGCGACGTCCATGCCGGCGTCCGTGAGCATGTTGACCAACGTGTCGAGCGAAAACCGGCTGATCTTGCCGCAAGCCAGATCCGAGATACGAGGTTGCGACACCCGCAGCCGTTTCGCGGCATCCGCCTGGGTCCACCCCTCCTTCTCGATGAATTTACGCAGCGCCGTCATCAACTCCGACCGGATCCGAAGACTTCGAGCCTCCACGGGCGAAAAGCCGAGATCCCGAAAAACGTCGCCGCTGCGTTTTGTCACCATCACCGGCTTCATACCTTCACTCACTTCGCGCGCCTAAACTCGATCATTGCCCCGTAGCGCTGCATCACGCCCGGACCAATGTCCGGCATCGGCTTGAAATCCGCCGGCGGCTCGCCCTGCTGGACCAAGCCGAGTTGATAGCCAGCATCCGACCGGATACCCACAGGAGCCTTCCGCAACCGGTCCAGACTGTCCCCCAGCCACACCAGTGGTTTCAGGCTCGACACTCTAGGTTATATAAGGTCGTATATACTGCGGGTTTTTAGGGGAGCGCTACCCTTCCCCTTGCCCTATCCTGGAATCAAGAATCAAAACGTCTGGGCGCGCCCAGCCAAAACACGACGTCCCCTCATGGTGGCATTCGAAGCACCAATTCTCTTCCAGGCTAACGATCCATGTGTCCCAGGAGGCCTCGAACGTCTGATGGGCGATGGCCATGGCGTCCACGAGCCGCATCTCCAAACTCGGACAAAGCGCATCGGACCATGTGACGACCACCCGCAAGTCCGGGGCGAATTCCGTAGTCGCTGACCTAAATGCCTCTACAACCTCCGCAGTTTCCGACCATTCGACCCTTTGGGTTCCTCGCACCCTCGACCAATCAATTTGGGAGCCAACGATTGGGAAGTGAGACTCGATCCAATCGGCTAACGAATCTGCCTCGGCTGACAGGGCCTCGATGAGCCGGAACGCGATCGCCGAATCCCGCAGCGCCGCCATAACCGCAGGAATCCGCGCCTCAGGATTCGTATCTTTTTCATGTCGTGGCCTCATAGCAGCAGACCTCCGGCGCCAGACAAGCTTTTTATCCCCGGTTGATTCGCAGCCGAAATCTTCTTAATTCGCGGCCAGCACCTTCTCCGCGTACGTCCGGCCCACGTAATCGTTCAGGATCCCGATGAACTCCTCCACGATTCGCTCCCCGCGCAGCGTGCACTTCAGCTTCCCGTCGACGTACACCGGAGCCACCGGCTCCTCGAAAGTCCCCGGCAGCGAGATCCCCAGGTTCGCGTGTTTCGACTCGCCGGGACCGTTCACCACGCACCCCATCACCGCGACCTTCATCTCTTCCACTCCCGCGTAGCTCTCCTTCCACACCGGCATCTGCTCGCGCAGATAGGTCTGGATCTGGTCGGCCATATCCTGGAAGAACGTGCTCGTCGTCCGCCCGCAGCCCGGGCATGCCGTCACCTGCGGAGTGAAGCTGCGCAGCTCCAGAGCCTGCAGAATCTGCTGGCTCACGATCACCTCTTCGGTGCGATCCCCATTCGGCATCGGCGTGAGCGAGGCGCGAATTGTATCGCCGATCCCCTCCTGCAACAGCACGCCGAGCGCCGCCGTCGTCGCCACGATTCCCTTCGAGCCCAGCCCCGCTTCCGTCAGTCCCAGGTGCAGAGCGTAGTCGCATTCGGCCGCCAGCATGCGGTACACGTCGATCAAATCCTGCACGCCGCTCACCTTCGCGCTCAGAATAATATGGTCCCGGCCCAGCCCATACCGCTCCGCCGCCTTCGCCGACTCCAACGCACTGACGACAATCGCGCGCAGCGTTACCGTCCGCGCATCCAGCGGCTCGGCGAGCTGGTTATTCTCATCCATCATCCGCGTCAGGAGCGCCGAATCGAGCGAGCCCCAGTTCACCCCGATCCGCACTGGCCGGTCATACTCCACCGCCGCTTCAATCATGGTGCGGAAATTATCGTCGTGCTTCTTGCCGATATTCACGTTGCCCGGGTTGATGCGGTATTTCGCCAGCGCCCGCGCCATCTCCGGATGCTTCTTCAGCAGAATGTGCCCGTTATAGTGAAAATCGCCGATCACCGGAACGCGGCACCCGAACTTTTCCAGCGTCTCCACGATCTTCGGCACTGCGCGCGCCGCCTCTTCGGTGTTCACTGTCACGCGCACCAGCTCGGAGCCGGCTTTCGCCAGCGCCATCACCTGATTGACCGTCGCCGGAGTGTCCGCCGTGTCAGTGTTGGTCATCGACTGCACCACGATGGGGTTGTTCCCACCCACCGTCACCGCGTCTTTTCCCCGCCCGATGCGCACCGCCACGGAGCGCCGCCGCGAAGTTGCTGGCATGCTCTTTAGAAGCCTCCTAAAACCTCTATTGTAACCGCTGCTCCACCATCCACAGCCGCAGATCGCGCAGCGTCCGCAGCAGGAAATCCGGCCCCTGCGCCTCGAGCTCCGCCGGCGGAGTGATTCCTGTCCGCACCGCGACCGGCCGGATGCCGATCGTCCGCGCCGCAATCACGTCGTTCGGAGAATCGCCGACCAGCGAAATCGCCGCATCGCGTCCGATCCATCCACGTGAACGCGCGTCGCGCACCGCCATTCGAGCCAGTCCCGCCCGCGTCGAGGCCATTTCACCGAAAGCTCCAAAGCGGAAATAACCGCGCAAGCCCGCGCGTTCCAGTTTGTGCCAGCCGATCCGCGTCAGATTGCCCGTCACCAGCCCCAGCAAAATCCCGCGCCGCGTCAGCCGTTCCAGCACCTCCTCCACCGCCGGACAACGCTTGCTCCGAATCTCCGGACAGACGCGCAGGTAGTACCGCTCGGCCGCCCTCTGGATCTCCGGCAATCCGCGGCGCGCCGTGATACGTGAAACGCCGGCCCTCCTCAGCATGATCGCAAGAATGTCGGGATCTAGCATTCCCTGCACCGGGATGCCTTCCGTCGTGGTCTCGATCCCGGTGACTCGCCGGATGCCGTGTACCAGAGCCTCGCGATGCTGCGGTCCGGCCCGCCGGACCAGCGTGCCGTCGATGTCAAACAGGACCAGGGCGTGAAAATTCAAGGTTGAAACTCAAAGCATAGCAGCGGTGGCGCAGCACCGTGTTTCGAGATAAACTGAAATCCCCTGCAGATGATTCGGCCTAGCACCGCCGGGCGAGTATATTTATGCCTGCTCACAGCGGGATTCGCCTCGGCTCAGAACCAGGGCACGGCGCCGCACATCGCCTCCGCGCCGCCGGCGCTCGCCTCGCTCGAACAGAACGTGAAGGACCGCACCGTGGAGTGGAACCGGCTCGCACAGAGCCTGGAAGGGTCGCTGGTCCGCCTGCTCCCCTGCGATCCCAAGATCGCGGCTTCCATTAACGCAGTCACCAAGGCCTCCGACGCTCGCACCGCCGCCGTCGCCGCCTATCTCGATGCCGCCAATCGCCAGGCTCAACTTCAGGCCAGCGCGGCCCAACTGGTGCTCGCTTCCGTCAAGGGGCTCGATGTGGATCTCGCCGCCGAAAAATCGGACTTGGCTCCGGAGCGTGCCGGCCTCGATGGACAACTCGCGAACCTGACGCAGAGCGTCCAGCGCCGCGCCTCGCTCACCGCGCCTCAGGATTCCTTGAAGCAGATTGTCGCGCTCCAACAGCAGCGCTCCGACGCCGTCGATGCGGCGGTCACCCACGCCGACGTATCCGCCACGGATCTGGCCGATGCCGTTATGCAGTTTCAGGCTCGCCAGGCCGCACTGGCCGAGCTTCAAACCGCATACGGTACCGAAGCCACGCGCTGGCATGCCTACTACACCGCGCGTCTGGCCCGCGCGCAGATGGAATGCTCCATCAGCAAGGGGATCGTGCCTGCTCCGAAGGGCGCTGCGAAAGGCAAGAAGCAATGACGAGGGCCGCTCGCCGCCGTGCCGCGTTTGCCGCCGCCTTGTGCCTGCTTTCCGCCGCCTGGTATCTGGCGGCGCAGACCAACCGTGAGTCCTACCGTAATTTGTATCGCGCCTGGCGTGAAGCCGATCCCAATCTCGAAATCGACGCGGGCGCCGCGGCTCCCGGCGCTCTGGCCTCGCGCGCCGAAAAGGCCGCCAGCCTCGCTTCTGCCTTCACCGCCGCCCGCTCTGCCGCGATCAAGGACACAGCCGCGGCGCAAGTCCCCAACCAGCAATGGCTCGACGCCAATAGCCTGCAGCCGCTTCCCGCCCTGGCCCCGGCGCCCGATGAAACCCGCCTCGTCAATCGCGAGTCCGCCGCCGACGCCGCCAGCGTCTCCACCTTCGCCAACGATCCCGACCGAGCCATCCAGCAACTGCGCCAGGCATTCCAGCGGGAGCAGGCCGCACTCCAAGCACTGCGCTCCGCTATCGCCAACCGCCAGCAAGCCGAGGATAAGAACCTCAAATCCGTCAATGCCGCCGAGCTCGCGCGAGCCAAAGCCACGCAGGAGTTTTCGCTCCTTTCTTCGGCTCTCAACCAAACCGTTGCCGAAATGAATCAGGAATCCGCTGCTTGGTCGACCTATTATTCCAGGCTGGCTGCCGCGGCCGCCAAAGCGCCATCCCCCGCGGCCCCACCCGCCACCAGCTCCGTTACGTCCCCACCTTCCGGAACAACTTCGGCATCCGCCGCTCCCGCGGCTCCCTCCGTCGCGCTGCCCCGCTACACCGGCATGTGGAGCTACCGCATGGGCTCGGCCTACTTCGGCTCGCAACCCGAAGTCGTCGACTTTACCCTGCATGAGGACAAGGGCCACGCCACCGGAACCTTCTACGGACGCTTCAAGATCCCGCCCGGCAGCAGCGGCGATCCCGTTCTGCGCTTCGAGTTTTCCGGCGACTTCAAGCCTACTTCGAGCCAGTTTTTCAAGCTGACCACTGCTGACGGCGCTTCCGGAACTCTCCAATTGAATCCCGGCATCGCGTTCAATGAGATCGAAGTCAACTTCACCACCGATATCACGCCTGGGAAGGTTCATCAGGGCGATATGATCTTGCTGAAGCAGTAGCCTCCGCCGCCAGCACTCCCGCCATCGCCCAGAAAAACGCCGCCAGCGCCGGCCTCTGCTGGAACGGATAATCCACACACGCGTGCACGAACACGGCGATCAAACCCAGTCCCCATAATGAATCCACAGCCGGCTTCACCAGAATCGCCACCGCCGCCAACATGGCCAGTAGCAATGGCGCGCCGCCCTCCACCATCCACTGCGCCCAATCGTTATGCGCTTCGTTGACGAAGGTGCCGTCGTCATACAGCGCATATCCCGGATACGCCGACGGCCAGGCGCCCAGCCCGAACCCTTCGGCCGGCCGCCCCCGCGCCATCGCGATGCTCGA
This sequence comes from Bryobacteraceae bacterium, assembly GCA_030041495.1. Lineage (GTDB taxonomy): Bacteria > Acidobacteriota > Terriglobia > Bryobacterales > Bryobacteraceae > Palsa-187. The sequence continues at coordinate 10,819 of JASHNT010000066.1, forward strand.
CCGAAGCATCTCCGCGCGCATCGCGTACGGGTTCGGCTCCTGCAATCTCCGCCACACCGTCTCCCATCCGGTCACCATCACCAGCACACCCGCGCTCGCCACTCCCAGCGCCGTCACGCGAGCCAGCATGCGGCGCGAAATCCATCCTCGCCACGCCGCGACCGCCGGCAGCACGATCAACTCCGCTAGGCACAAAATCGCTCCGGCCCTCGACCCGGCCGCCGCCGCGCACGCGAACATCGCCCCGGCCGCGGCGATCCAGGCGATCCAGCGCCGCTGGTCGAGGATCGCCCACGCCATCGCGATTCCCGTGCCTACTTCCATGTACGCCGCAAATTGATTCTTGTACGCGAACGGCCCCAGCGCCCGCGCCGAGTACAGCCAGGATATACAGACCACCCCCAGGGCGAGCGCAAACACGGCCTGCGCCGTCAAAAACCCGCGCCGTACCCGCCCATTCCTGCACGCCGCCAGAGCGATGGAAAACGCCGCGGAGTCGACCGCCCACCTCAGCGCGCCCTCGAATGTCTTCTGCGGGTCCACGGAAATCCCCAGCCATACCTGCGCCAGTCCCCACGCGACCACTCCCGCCAGCACCACCGCGATGGGATGAAACCGCAGCGCCAATCGCCTACGCACCAGCATCGCGGCGCCGAGCGCGAATAACACCAACGCGAACGCCGCCAGCCACCACCGCGCCGCCTCTGCGGCCCGCAGCGTCGCCAGTCCGAACCACAGAATCAGTACGAGCGCCCCCGCCTCGATCACTTCTGCTCCTCACTGATTTGTTTCAAGAGAGCGATGTGCCGCAGCTCGATCAACCCCTCCGTGCGAGCCTCGCCCAACGGCCGCGCATACCTCAGTTCGACCGCCTCGCCGTCTTTCGCCGCTACAAATCCCAACTCGCCCGACATCCAATCCTCACCCACGCGAACCATCCCGCTCTCCGCTCCCGCCTGCCACTCCATTCCGGTCGCACTCCCGCGAGCCTCCCACCGCAGTACGTAGCGCTTTCCTTTCTCGACCCCCACGAACTGCTCCACCAGCAAGCACGACTGCGGCTGCATCCCGTCGAAGGAAATCCGCAGCGCCATCGGAGTGTCAAGCGGAGTGAAGTTAACGCCCGCATTCTCGATCAGCCTCCAATCGAACCCATGCCCCACTCGCGCAGCTTCGAAGTCCGGATGCACCACCAGATTCCCGTTCTTCGGCGGATCGGCATGCCCAAGATTCCTCCAGACTTCGCCGGCCGCAGCGCGCCTTCCGGCCTCCACCAGCCGGTCCATCTCCGTATTCAACACCGCTGCATCGCTGGAGTCGTGTGCTTTCGACAATCGGATCGCCGCCTCCGCCGCATCTCCGGGGTCGCGCGCCATCAGGTACCACACGAAGGCCGTCAGCACCTCATGCCGATCCGGAATCGCCCTCTCTAAAATCACTCCCGCATCCGGCGATGCCCGCCAGCACAAGTCAAACGCCGCGCTGCGCTCGCCATAGGAAACCACCAGCGCAGAGCGAATCCATTTCCAGAACTCCTCCATCCTCTGTTGCCGGAAATAAAAATTTGCGAGCGTCCACCGCGGCTCATATTGATGATCCACGCGAGCCGCGTCGAGCAGCCACTTCTCCGCTTCCCCCAAATCCCCGCGAGTCTCCGCCTCCAGCCCCAGCTTGATCCTCGGCGCAGACGTATACGGCGTAACTCGTGCGATTTTCTCGAGCAGCGGCCGCGCATCCCCGCCCGCGTACTCCACTTGCAACGCGCGCAGCGTCAGATACGCCGCGTTCAGCGGCTCCATCTCCACCGCCCGAGCCACGCTCTCCGGGGTCCCTTTCCGAAACTCCGCATCCGCCCGCGCCAGCCGCAGCGAAAACCACCCCGCCGCTCCCATCGCCGCCAGCGCCGCCGCGCCCGCCAGTCTTCGCAGGAAATCCACAAGACCCTAGCGTACTCTTGCCGGCGATCCGCCGTGATACTCTTGCACCTAACTATGGATCTCACCCTGATCGTCGCGGTCCTGATTGCCCTCATTCTGCTCTCCGGATTTCGCATCGCGCGCGAATACCATAGAGCGGTGGTCTTCCGTCTCGGACGCTTCACCGGCCTGCGCGGCCCTGGACTTTATTGGCTGATCCCGCTCGGCATCGAAACCAAAGTCCGCGTCGACCTTCGCGTGGTCACCGCGCCCATTGAGCAGCAGGAAACCATCACGCGCGATAGCGTGACCGTCAAGGTCAACGCCGTCCTTTGGTATCGCGTAAGCGATCCGGAGAAAGCCGTGCTGAAGGTCGAGAATTTCCGCGCCGCCGTCCAGCAGGTCGCGCTCACCAGCCTGCGCAACGTCATCGGCCAGCACGATCTCGATGAAGTCCTCAAATCCCGCGATCAGATCAACGCCATCCTGAGCAAGAATGTCAGTGAAAACATTTCTCCCTGGGGCGTCGCCGTCGAGCTCCTGGAGATGAAAGACGTCGAGATCCCCCAGGACATGCAGCGTGTCATGGCCATGGAAGCCGAAGCCATCCGCGAGAAGCGAGCCCGCATCATCAAAGCCGACGCCGAGCTCGAGGCTTCCCGCAAACTAGCCGAAGCCGCTCAGATGATGGTCGGCAATCCCGCCGCTCTCGAGCTCCGCCGCATGCAGATGGTCGCCGAAGTCGGCGCGGAAAACAATAGCACCACCGTCTTGATGATGCCTGCCGAATTCGTGCACATGGCCGGCAGCCTGTCCAAATATCTGGAAGGCAAGTCCTGACCTGTGGCGCCGCTACTTCTTCCGCGGCCGCTTTGGAACAAACGCCAAAAACCGCCGCGGATTGTCCGTCATGATCTTGTGCAGCACGTCGTCGCTGACCCCCGCTGCCTTCAATTTCGGTAGAAACACCGTCACGGTTTTCGCGTAGCCGCTCGAGGCATCTGCGGAAAACATCAAATGATCCGCGTAGCCCGCCTCAATCAGAGCCATCACCATCGGAACATCCTGTGCGTCTCCCCCGCCTCCCTGCCGGTCGAAGCCGACGTAGGCACCGCGCTTGCAGATCTGCTTGTGCACGTACACGGTCGGATCCACCAAGTTCCCCAGGTGCCCGATCACCACCTTCTCCGGCTTCACCCCGGCGTCCTCCAAAATATCGAGCTGCTCCAGCGCCGATTTTCCCGGTATTCCCGTATGCGTGAAGATCGGAATGTTCGTCGCCACCGAAGCCCGGCCCACCGCGCGAAACACTTTGCGCTCCTCCGCCGTGATCTCGTCCCACGATCCGATCTCGCCCCAGGCTCCCAGCGTGTCGTCGTCCGCCTGCTTGATTAGCGCCTTCACGATCTGATCCTCGCTCATGGCCGCAAGCTCCGGCGGATACCATGGCTGCGTGTAGAACCCTCCGCCCGCGACAATCGGCATCCCCGATTTCATCGAGACTTCGCGCAGAAAATTAATGTCGCGCCCGGTGTCCGGGTGCCCCGCGTCCACGATGCACGCCACACCCGCAGCCTTGGCCTTGTCCACCTCCTCGGCCATCAAATCCGCGTTATGCATGATGTCCGGCGGCGGAGTCCCGCCGCGATTGCCGCCGCGCCCCGCCCCTCCGCGAGCCGGAGCCGGAGGCAGACCATTCGCCGCCCGCACCGCCGCGCTCGCCGCCGCGAACTTCTGATTGAAGTCCCGAGCCAGTTGCAGATGCTCGTGGAACAGCGTCGCGCCGCCTGCCAGATCCTCCGGGGCATAATCCTTCAGCACCGTCCGAATGATCGCGCCTTTCGGGAACGTCAGCTTCTGCGCGAGCGCCCGAGGCATCATCGCCGCCGCTCCGCCGATTCCCAACAATCCCAGCGCCCGCCGGCGCGTCAGGTCCCGCACAAAGAACTTTTCCATGGTGCGACTATTGTATCTCCGCCGCCCTCGCCGGATCGGGCTTTCTTAAGATCGGCGCTCAGGTTTACACCTTATTCTCAGCGTCCCCGGAAACCCGCAGACTGAGGCCATGAGACTCCTCGCGCTCGGTTTCATCTGCGCCTGCTCGCTCTACGGCCAGTCCTATGGGCCGAAGGTGAAGGATTTCACCGAATCCTGTTTCCGCAATCCCGCCCTTCCCTACTGCAATACGCGCGACTTCGTGCCGAAGCCCGGCGCCAAGAATGCAACCAACCCCTACGGCGCCGCGACAGCAACCGCCCAGCCAAGCACCGATTCGGCCGGCATCGATTGGCGCTTCGCCGATCCCTCCGCGGATTCCCTCTCTGTGCTCGATTGCAAGCAGCTCTACACCTCCGCCCCGGGTCGTGCCCTGATCGGCCAGCTCGCATCCAGTCAGGGCCTCACCGCCATGCAGACCGAAGACCTTCTCCGAACGCTCTCCGGAGTCGGCAATGTCGCCCTCTCCATTCAGCAGGACGCCGTATTAATAATGGTTACCGGCCGCGCGCCCGACGCCGTTCTTCCCGCTCTCGAATCCGGATGGAAATCTTTACCCCTCGGCGAGAACGCCGTGCTGGTCGGACCTACGGCCGCCGTCGACCAAGCCACGAAGCGCCTCGCCGCCGATGCCCAGCTCGCCGGCTTCCCGCTTGCCGCGCAACAGCGCCCCGCCGACGCCGGCTTCTGGATGGCCGCCCCAGCCAAGCTCGCCGGTCAGGACGCCGTCACCGCCGGAGCGAAGCAAATCGAGTTGACTGCGTCTTTCGCCGACCCATTCTCAACCGTCACCGCGTTCCACTTCGACGCCGCTCCCGACCCCGCGCCCATCCGCTCCTGGCTGAACACGCTCGGCGGAGTCAGCCTGCAAGGCAACGTCATCCGCGCACGAGCCTACATCGACCCTCCGAACATCCAGCAAAATTTTCCCCAAATCGCCGCCAGCCCCCTGGGCCGCGGCCTCGCAGGAATTATCCGCTTCGCGCGCTATCTTCCCGTCCGCGACACCTCTGCCACCGTCCACACCAAGCCCGTCATTTACGGCCTCGATGGCGGCCCGCGCGAAACGAAATAGAACCTGCTTAAACCCGCGTCGCGACTACGTCCAGATATTCCGCTTCGCTCAACATCGTCTCGTTCGGCGACACGTTGTACTCGCGGATCAAATCGGCCATCTCCCGCTCGAGCGCTCTGTGCTGCTCCGGAGTCGAGTATCCAAACGCCGTAATCGCCGGCCCGAAATACGTCCGCATGAACGCGACCCAATCCGCCGCCGACGCCGACCGGAACCGCACCAGCGCGCGCTTGATCCTGAAATCCTTCACGTACGGCCCGAGCCTGTCCTTGAGCACTGCCTCATCGCCCCACGACATCGGCAAATCCACCTGCCTCCCCGGCGGCGAATACCTCGCCAGCATCCGGAACAGCTTGCCGAACATGTGCTCCGGAGTCCAATTGGCCATCGCGATCTTGCCGCCCGACCGGCACACCCGCGCCATCTCGGCCGCCGTGCGCTGCGGGTCTGGCGCGAAGATCGCCCCGAAAGTGCTCATCACCACGTCGAAAGAGCCATCGTTGAATTCCAGAGCCATCGCGTCTCCCAGCCGGAAATCGATCGCCAAACCCTCCGCCGACGCCCTCATTCCCGCCCGCTCCAAGAGCGCCGGCGTGATGTCGATGCCCGTCACCTTCGCCCTGCGCCGCGCCGCCGCCAATGCCGTATTGCCCGACGCCGTCGCCACATCCAGCACGCGATCCCCAGCCAGCACCGGCACGGATTCGCACAACATCTCTCCGGCAATCGACAACTCCACGCCCATCTTTGGAAAATCGCCCGAGGTCCAGGTTTCGGTCTGCAATTGATTGAGCTGTTCTACGTTCATAAAGATTCCATTCTTTGCTTCGCCCACCAGCCCCCGAAAGTTACGGCGGCAAGTTACCCGCATCATAAGTTACCGCATCATTGCTCAGCGGGCCGAGGCTCGAATCGGCCGTTTTGCGATCTTAAGAATCGGCCGCGATACGGGGCTTCAGGATCACGGCCTCGGCCCGCCGCTGTCCGCATCGCCCTCCAAATCCTGTTCCGCATCCGCCTCCCTTCGACTCTAATGTGAAAACTCCCTTCCCGGCTCATGCGCGCCTGCTCACAGTCGAGCCCTCCCAGCGCGCCGGAGTGATACAGTGGGATACCGGGTTAGCGGCACGAGGGAGCGGGGCGTGGAGGAGTCGGACTGATGCGGCTCGCGTTGGTTTTTGTGGGGGTGTTTGGGCTGGCCGGTACTGGTTGGTCCCAAGACGCGTTTACTGTGCCGGGCGACGTCTGGAAAATGGAGACCAGCGGCCAGGCAGCGGAGGCGCAGATGCTGCTGGAGCGCGCCGCCAATGCCACGCCCGCCAATGCGGCTGCGCTGCGCGCCTACGCCGAGTTTCTCGGCCGCTATCACGACCCGTCCGCGCGCACGATTTACAGTAAGCTCGCGCAGTTGCTCGAGAACACCTCCGCGCCCAAAACCGAAAGGGCGGAAATCAACCGCCGGCTTGCGATTCTGGATCTGGAAGCGGGCGATCGCGAGGCCGCGTTGAGACACTTGGCGGCATTCGATGCTGCCGGCGGCTCTGGACTGACGCTCGGCGCGCCGGCCCCCGCCAATGCCGCCACCGGTTACATCGAAATTCCCGGGACTTCTTCCGGCTTCGCGCGGCTCGCCGCGCTGGCGCAGGACACGCGGCCGGAAGATCTTCTGCCGGCTCTGGCCCGCAACGTGGTCACGAACGGCTACCAGACCGTCACCGGATCGGTGGGACTGGAGCAGACCGAATATCTCAAGCTGGTGATCCGGTATCTTTCGCAGGCGCGTGAGCTGGCCAAGCTCGCCGGTCCCAATCAGGTGCTGCGCATCGAAACTTGCGATTCGGCCGCGACCGGCGATTTGCTGAGAGTGCTCGGCTACCGCATGCGCGGCGGCTGCGGATCGGATCTGGTGCTCGAAACCGTGAACGCGTCGCGCGCGTTCCTGACCATCGATTCGGGATTTCCGCTGGCGCAACTGGAGCAGGCGCTGCGCCTGAACCAGGTATTCTCGATGGACTATCATTCCTCGCGCATCCCGGTGCTGTACGGCGTGGCCTATTGGCAGTCCGCGAGCAATAAATCCGCGACGGATAAGCCAGCCACGGGTGCGACCGCAGCAGGCACGGGTGCGACGGATCAGCCCGGCGGCGATTTCATCGATAACTTCTTAGCCGATCCGACACTATGCCGGCTGTACCTGGCTCTTTCGAAGCTCGATCCGCAGACCGCGGAGGCTCTGCGCAAACAGATGCCCGCCAAAACCATCAAGCTCTACGCCAACATTCTGGATTTCTTCGGAGACATGTTCCAGATTCGCGACGGTAAGGCGGTGGTGCCGGGCGGGGCTCGCTCGGAAAAAGCGTGGGCGGATTTGGCGGGCGCGGATCCTTCCAAAGGGGCGGCGTTCTTCGAGAAACTGCTGACTCGCGATGACGGGTGGCTGGCGAGTTACTTCGACGCGCTGGCGCGCATCGATGGGCCGGTGCGCGACTATCTCACCGAACCGGAGCGGCTGAAGCGTTTCTACGCCGCTGTTCGCGGGCGCGTCACCAGCCCCGGACCCGCGCGCCCCGTGTTCCGCTCCAATACGGACATGCTGCTGCTGACGACGCGCCTGCGGCTGGACCCGGATGGGAAGCCGCACATGCCCGGCGGGCTCGAGGTTTGGAAGAACCTGTTCGCCAATTATCCGAGGGGCAGGTTCGACGCCAAGCTTACGCGCGCGGCGCCTTCCTGGAAGGATGGCGACGACGTGCTGGAAGCGCTGTTCGGGATGAGCCGCAAGCTGGCCGAGAATGAGCCGTTGAAAATCTTCATGACTCTGACCGACGTCGACCGGGAGCGCGCCAAGCCGCTCGAACCGGCCACGGCGGATCGCCTCGCGCGGGAGTACCGTGAGATGTCGGCGCAGTACACGCTGTTTGCCGAAGCGCCCGAACTGAGCGACAAAACCATTCTGGCGTACCTGGATAACGCGCGAGCGATTTCCCAGATGCGCGATGCCGGAGAACGCGCCGACGCGGCGGGGATGTTTCAGGCGCTGGCGGGCTTGTGGCAGATTTTCCGCCGCCAGGGCTCCATCTTTACCACGGACTCAGATCAGACGCTCGCATCTGTGATGGCGCCCTTCGCCAAAATCCAGAACAGCCGGGAGCTGTTCGATGCCGGCATGGGCGGAGTGCGCGTGTTGCTCATGGCCGCGCACGCGCCATCGAAAGCTTCCCCTCAGGACGCCATGCTCGATCTGCTGGCCGGCGGCGCCGCCACGGATTCCTCCGATGTGCACACTCGCATGATCGAGGAGATGATCCGTATCTTCGAGGCGCAAAAGCTGGTCGCGCTGGACACGCTCTTCGATCTGGCCGGCAATCTGGATAGCGTTAGCCGCGGCGAAAAATTCAACACCTCGCTGGCGGCGAAGCTGGCCACGCGGCTGGCGGAAATCGAGCTGCCGCACGGATCGCTGACGCAGCAGGAAGAATCGTCCTTGGCGTTCGGATATTACACCAACCGCCATGTGGAGGCGCAGCGCAAGATCAATCTGCGCGCGGCGATCGAAAAATCCGCCAACGACCCGCAAAAGCTTAAGGATTTGCGCGGCCAGCTGACGCCATTCTTGCGCGATACCTTGGTCGGATTCAATTACATTTATTATGCGCCGCCGGGAGCGCAGGTGCTGAACACCAACCCGCTGTTCGTGCGCAGCCACGACTTCATCGGCTCACCGAATGCGCTGCAGACGTGGAGAGAGACGCAGGTATACGGCACCGGCTGGCCGGAAAATGCGGGCGGGCGGCTGATGGGATCGCTGGCGACGCTGCCGTACGCCTTGGCCTCGGCAGAGGAAAATTTCCTGGTCCCGAGCAAGGAACAAGCGCTCATCTGGGGCGACTTGGCTCCGCAGATGATCTTGACGGCCGTCGTGCCGCGGTGGTGGAACGTCTCGCCGGTGCAGCTTCATTGGGTGGACGTAAGCATGGCTTACGCCCAGGCTCTGCTGAGCCACGCAGCGGTGAACACGGAGCGGCGCGCCCTGGTGGAAGCCGCACTGGCGCGCTATGCCTCGCCCGGCCGTTTGTGGAAGATCGACACCCTGCTGGCCGCTGGAGACGTGCCGCACGCGCTCGAAAACGTGCTGCCATCGGAGATGTATCAGTTGGCCGGGGATCTTTCGCCGGCGGATCACGATTCGCCGCTGGCCGCGGCGCTCGGCCGGATGCAGTCGGAAGATGGCGCGAAGCTCGCGCCCGGCGTGATTTCCCGCATCTTCGGCTCGCCCAAACCTACACTCGCCAATTCGTTTCAGCCGGAACTCCTGCACTTGCGCACTTTCCCGACTTTGATGGGTTATTCGAGCCGCATCATGGCCGAGAGCTGGGAATCAAACCTGCTGTATTACGGCGCGTTGGCGGACCAGATTCACGCGTCGCCGGGCGAGCTGAACGTGCTGGTGCCGGAGTGGACGGAGCAGACCGTACAGGACATCTTCGCGACTCATCTGGAAGATTGGCCCGCGCTGCTGCGCTCATTGCGCAGCGTCGGGAACACGGTGCGGGAGGAGGCGAGCAAGGAACATTTGCGCGCCGCCGTTCATCCCTAGTTTTTATACGGAGGAAAGAGCCTTGATCCGACGACTCGCATTATTGTTGCTGCTGGTGACGCTGGCGCTGGCGCAAGACCGGCCCACTTTCAAGGTGAAGGTTGACCTGGTGGTGCTGAGCTTTCAGGTGACCGACAGCAAGGGCCACTACGTGACCGGGCTTAAGCCGAAGGATTTTAAAATTCTCGAGGATGGCATTCCGCAAAAGATGAACACCTTCTCCGAAGGCAATCAGACTCCCGTGGCAATCGCCGAGGACGGATCGGTTAAGCCGCTCGAAGCCGCGCCCAGCGCGGATGCGGATTCTCCGGAAGCTCGAGCGGAGACGCTGGTGGGCACCAGCGTGTTCGTGCTGTTCGACACCAGCAATTACATGTATCGCGGTTTTGTTTACGCTTCCGACGCCATCGCGGACTTTATCCGCGGGCTGGACCGCGCGGATTCCGTTGCGGTGTATACGTACAGCCGCAATCTTTCCCGGGCCGCTCCGCTTTCCAAGGAACGCGATGACGCCGTGGTCGGACTGCGCAAGGCGGTAGCGGGCGACGATTCGGCGCTGTACAACGCGCTGCTGCTGACGTTACGCGACGCCGCGAAAGTGGCGGGGCGGAAAGTGGTGATTGTGTTCTCCAACGGTCCGGACAACGCCAGCATGGTCGCGCCGGACGACGTTCGCGCGGTCGCGGAAGACGAGGGCATTCCGATCTACGTGATCTCGACCAACGAAGTGAACAACGACCCGATTTCCTCCAACGTGTTCAAGCGGATTTCGACGCGCACCGGCGGCAAGGCGTACTTCGCGCGCACCTGGCAAAAACAGGTGGAGGCGTTCGAGGCAATTCGCGAGGATCTGGGTAATTCGTATACGATTACTTATTATCCGCAGCCCAATCCCAACGAAGGTTTCCGCAAAATATCGGTGGAGATTTTGCCGGACGTGGGCAAGAAATATCGCATCCAGGTGCGGCCGGGGTATCGCCCCAAGGGCGGCTTCTAACGGTCGAGAGCGGGCACCGAATGGCGAGCCGGAACCAGTGACGAAAGCCAATCTGCAAGACGTCGCGCTGCAGATTCAGCAGATGACCAAGTCTCAGATCCGGGAATCTGAGCAGCGGATGAAGACTCAGTTTGAAAGCGTTATTTTGTTGATCCAACAGACGGCGGATCGGTTCGACCACCGCTTTGAAGAATTAGAAGGGCGATTTCAGACTCGTTTCCTGGCGGTTGAAAGCCGCTTGGACCGCGCGAACGAGTCGATGGTCTATGCACTAAACCATATAGGCGGTTTCACGCGCTGGGCAGACCGCCGGGATCGGGGCCTTTAGCTCGCAGTTAGGCACGCCAGAGGCCTGGCAGAAGGCCATCGACCGTCTCAACGAGCGCGTGAGCAGCCCGGAGCAGCGCAACCAGAACTGACGGGTTACTGTGCCAGGCCCAGCGGCCGGTCGGTCTGAAAATACTTCTTGTACGCCGCGATCCAGTCCATCGAGATATCTCTTTGCGCGGTCGCCAGATCCAACTGCCCTTGGCATACCAGGTCGTGGAGGCGATTCTCCAGAGCGTCCTTCACCCGCGCGTTCCACACCGTCTCCGAATAGGACTGCGGCCACAGATTGTGAATGTCGTCCGCGCCGCCCAGGGCCGGCGTGATCAAATAGTCCACTTCGTACGCTCGCGTCTGCGCGGCCGAAATGCCATACTCCGCGAACACTTGCCGCTGCAGCGTAGCGGGCACAGCGCGATTGTTAGGCTCCGGCGCAGCGCAGACTTCATTGCGGCTTGCCAGGATCGCCGCGCCCGGAGTGAGCGTGGCGTTCGGAGTAGATAGAGCCCGGATGGCGGTCGCGCTGCGATACATCGACGTCCAGCGCCCGGCCAGCACGGTTGCTAGCGCCGCCACGATGACCGCGGCAGCCACTTGCGCCCAGACCGGAGGGATTTTTCGGCGGGCTTGTGCAGGCACCAGCGCCAAGCGCGCCTTCAGCAACGCGCGGGGACCCTCCGCCGGCGGTAGCTGCGGATTGAGATTACGCTCATGTACCTTCATGAACGTGGCGATCGCCGATTCGATTTCCTGCCGCCGGGCGCGGCACGCCCAACAATCCTCCAGGTGCGCCTGGACGTGCGCGGCATCCTGATCAGCCAGCTCGCCGTCGGTCGCCAGCAGCAGATCTTCATCCGGGATATGGGCGTCTTCGAACCTCATCGTTTACTCCGTTGCCCCAACTCACCGGTCCGCCGCGCGGGCCAGGCGCGCCAGGGACCGGCTCAACGACATCGAAACCGCGCCCAGCGACATTCCCAAAATCTGCGCGATTTCACGGTAACGCAGGCCTTCGGCCCGCAGAATCAGACATCGGCGGTCCTGCTCCGGCAGGACCCGAAACACGGTCAAGACATGCTGCTGGATTTGTGCGCCGGCCAACTGTGCTTCCGGGTCCGGAGCGGGGTCGGCGAACGCCAGCGTCTCCTCAACCAGCTCCGCTTCGCTGAAATGCGCCGAAGCGCGGCGCTTCAAAGCCAGATTGTGCGCCACGCGGAACACCCAGCCTCGCAGGTTCTCGCGTGGCTTGCCTTGTTGCAGATGGCAAAACAGCGCGAGGAACGTTTCTTGAATAATCTCTTCGCCATCCTGAACCGGCAGACCGAAGTTCAGCGTGTAACGGAGCAACTTGCCGCGCAACTGATCGAACAATTCGACGACTTCGCGCTCCAGCGGAGAAACGTCCCGGGAAGCTGCCCGGTCCCGAGCCAATAACAGCGCCGATTCTCCAGCGGCCACGCGCATCGCTCCTATGTTAATAAATCCCGCGAAGCGCCGGTCTGTTCAGGGAAAAAAAGCTGAACAAAGCCAGGGCCGGAGGAATGTATTAGTGTGCGGCCCCCTGGACTCCGGATCCTGGCATTGGTGTGCCCCGCCCTGTTGTGGGCCCAACAGCCCACGGGGGGCATTCAAATCGCGGTTAAGGATCCTTCCGGCGTCGCTTTACAAACCTCCGGTACGTTGACTCCGCCCAGGGGTCCGGAGAAGTCCTTCCAAACCGACGACGTGGGCAAGTACACCTTTGAGAATCTGGTACCGGGCCGCTACCGTCTTCAGATCCAGAGGGCGGGCTTCGCGCCGCAATCGCTGACAATAGATGTTGCAGCAGGCGAGCCGGTCTCGCGTACCGTCACGATGGAACTGGCCAGTCAGTCCTCGCGCGTAGACGTGGTCGCGCCGACGCCGCTTCCCGGAACCGACATTCCGATCGCAGATATTCCTGCGCCAGTGCAAACCGCCAACGCGAAGGATCTGTCGCAAACGGGGTCGTTGGATCTTTCCGACCTGATGAACAAGCGCCTGAGCGGCGTCTACATCAATGAGAATCAGGAAAACCCGTTCCAGCCGGACGTGAATTACCGCGGCTATGAAGCTTCGCCCTTGCTGGGCACTCCGGAGGGGCTCTCGGTCTACATGGACGGAGTCCGCCAGAATCAACCCTTCGGCGACATCGTCGCGTGGGACCTGATTCCGAAAATCGCCATTCAAGAAGTGGCGCTGATGCCCGGCTCCAATCCTCTGTTCGGGCTGAACACGCTCGGCGGAGCCGTTTCCATCACCACCAAGAGCGGCCTCAGCGAGCCCGGAGGTTCGCTTTCGATCAACGGCGGCAGTTTCGGACGCCGGGAAGGCGACGCCGAATACGGAGGGGCCAGCGCCAAGACAGGACTCGATTGGTACGTAGCCGGCAATCTGTTTCGCGAAGATGGCTGGCGCCAGGATTCACCTTCGGAAGTCCGCCAATCCTTCGGGCGCCTGGGATGGCGTCGCGGAAAAACATCGATCGGCCTGACCTTCGCTTACGCCGACAACTGGCTTACCGGCAACGGCACGCAGGATTTCCGGGCGCTCCAAGAAAACTATTCGAGCGTCTACAGCGTGCCCGACATCATGTGGAACCGCTCGCCGGGTTTCAATCTGATCCTTCAGCACCAAGTCTCCAGCAACCTGACGTTTTCCGGCAACGCCTATTTCCGGTACATTCGCGCCGATTCTCTAGACAGCAACGTCAACACGGACGCGCTTGGCAACGATCTGTATACGCTCCAGCCCGCCGATGTGGCCGCGCTCCAGGCCGCCGGATACAGCGGCTTCCCCGCCACGGGGAGTCCTGCAACCCAGCCCTATCCTTACTGGAGTTGCTTGGCGCAGGTGGTCGAGGTAAATTCGCCGGATAGCGTGTGCACCGGCGTACTGGTCAACGGCTACACCCACCAGTGGAACTACGGAGTCTCCGGGCAGGCCACTTGGATCAAGCATCACAACCACGTCATTATCGGCTCGGCCTGGGACCGCAGCGACGTCAAGTTTCAGCAGTCCACGCAGTACGGCTATATCGCCGGCGACGGAGTCAGTATCCTGCCCTTGCCTTCCTATCAGGACGGCAGCACTGTGGATGAGAACGGCAACCCCATCGATACGCGCGTCGACCTGCGCGGGACGGTTTACACCGCCAGCGTGTTCGCCATGGACACTTTAAATGTCGGCAAGTGGGCCATCACTGTTTCCGGCCGCTATAATTACACGCCGGTCAATAACACGGACTTGCTGCCACCGGCTCCGGAGGGAATTCGCGGCAATCTCACCGGCAGCTACACTTTCCAACGCTTCAATCCCTCCGTCGGATTCACGTACGCGCTTCCGAAATCGACCAGCGTGTACGCCAGCTACAGTGAGGCGAACCGGGCGCCCACCACCATCGAGCTCGGTTGCGCCGATCCCAACAACCCGTGCGCGCTTCCAAACGCCCTGTCCAGCGACCCTCCGCTCAAGCAAGTGGTCACGCGAACCATCGAGACCGGCATGCGCGGCTCGATCCAAAATAATCTGCGCTGGAGCGTGGGCGGGTTTGGAGGACAAAATTACAACGATATTCTGTTCGTCGCCTCTCAACAGACCGGCTTCGGCTACTTCGCCAATTTCGGAAAGACGCGGCGCGACGGGGTGGAAACGGCACTCAGCGGCCATATCGGCCGGCTCATGCTCGGAGGAAATTACACCTTCCTCAATGCGACCTACCAGACCACCCA
>JASHNT010000067.1 GCA_030041495.1 Bryobacteraceae bacterium
CCAGGTCGCCGAGCCCGATCTCCAGGCGAGCGGCATCTGCGGGGTGAATCTCGACGTAGGGGTGTGGCGCGCGCTCATTCAGGGCCATGGCTCGGCCTGTCTTGGTGCGCGTGTGGAAGTGATAAACCACCCGCCCCGTGACGAGCGTGAACGGGTAATCGTCAGAAATCTGGTTCGGCATCCGCCGCCAGCGGACCGGCTTGAGGAATGCTTTGCCATGGGGATCAATCCGCTCGTAGTCGCTGCGGGTGTTCTTGTTGCCGGTCAAGAAATCGACGCCGTAAGTTTCGCATTCGTCGATGGCGGTCCAGAATCTCAGGTCCTCATACAAGCGCTCACTGCCGCGAGTGTGCTGCTCGTTGCAGGGCCAGCGGACCGCTCCCATTTGCAGAACCAGCTCATAGCTTATCCCGGAGTAGTCGCATGGCCGGCCTTTCGACACCTTGCGCCATTCCTCGAATGCGTCCTTGGGCTCCTTGAACGGGATCAGCGGCGCGCCATCCCGATCCCGAAACTCGAGGCGCTTCGCAACCTCCACGAAGATTTCGAAATCGCTGCGAGCTTGCCCTGGTGGATCGACGGCCTTCAGCAGGAGATTGACACTGCGATCCGCGTTTGTGATGCAGCCCGTCTTCTCCCCCCACATCGCAGCCGGGAAGTAGATGTCTGCTAAGTCCACCGTCTCAGCATCCAGGAACGGGTCCTCGACCACCAGGAACAGTCGGCGCAATATGCGTTCGCTACGGTTCTGATCGGGCAGGCTGACGAGAGGATTCGTGCCGATCACCCACATGAACTCGATCTCGCCGCGCTCGGCGGTCTCCATCATGAGAAGAATGTCTTTCGGCACCTCCGGATGGAATTTTTCGAAATCAAGATTCCAACATTTGCACAGATCCCGCATTTGCGTTTCGCTATGCGGATTGCGGTAGCCGGGGTAGGAACCGCCCGCACCGGTCTCGCGGTTAGACATTGCAGACGGCTGGCCTGCCATCAGCAACGGTCCTGCTCCAGGCCTGCCGATCGCCCCCAAAAGCAAGTGCACCGTGTTCACCAGCGAGGATGATGCAGTAGCCTCGACGCTTTGATAGAACCCTTGTAGTACCGTCGAAACCATACGCGGTGTGGTGCCGATCCACTCGGCCGCGGTTTCAAGATCGTGCTGAGGAATGCCGCAGATTTCGGCTACGCGCTCGGACGGATAATCACGAGTTATCGAGTCGAGTTGCTCGAATCCAACCGTGTATCTCGCGACAAAATCACGATTCACCCGTCCTCGCGCCACCAGCAGGTGGATGATGCCGTTCATGAGGGCGACGTTCGTCCCGACCCGCAGCTGGAGATGCAGATCAGCGCCTTGCCGCACGGTCGGCGTCCGGCGCGGATCGGCGACGATGATCCGGCCGCCGTTCTTCTGTTTCGCCGCCAGCATGCGCTCCCAGAGGACGGTCTGCGCCTCCGCGACGTTGTGCCCATAGAGACACAGCAGGTCGGCCTGATCGATATCAGCATAAGAGGCAACAGGGCCGTCCACGCCAAAATTGGCCATGAGGCCGGTGGCGGACGTTGCAGTGCACATGCGGGTGTTGCCGTCAATGTTGGACGATCCAAGCCCACCCCGCCAAAGTTTACCCAATGTGTACAACTCCTCGACCGTGAGCTGCCCGGAGTTGTAGCAAGCTAGGTTCTCGTGCCCCTGCTGCCAGGCGGATTTAAATTTCTCGGTGAAAAAATCCATTGCCTCTTGCCAGCTCACTGGCCGTAGAAGGGCGCTTTTCTCCCGGCGGATCATTGGGGCGGTGCCGCGGCGCTTCGAGTTGTTGGCAGCCCAACCGTGCCTGCCCTTGGGACCGAGGTGCCCGAAATTGACCGGATGATCGACGGCCCCGCGGACACCGACGATCCGCCCGTCCTTCACGGCGATATCAAGACCGCAGCCGTTCGAGCACAAAACGCAGGCCGAGTGCACCCAGGCATCGGGTTCGCCTTGGATGCTGAGATTGATGTCGAGCCTGGGTTCCATTGGCTTGTTATTCCGATCGAAGATGCCTCTGTGCCCCCCGGATCTCCAGAAAGCCCGTTGTTATCGTTACCCGAAACAACCAGCAACGGTATCTCCATGCCGGTACGGCAAGTCGCCAACCTTTAATCATATCGCAGGGTTGAAATGGCACTACGATTTTACTGCCTCTAGCCAGTGTCCCGTCTCTGAAGTCCGCATACAAAAGTGGGTCCCCAGAACATGTACATCGGCTTCGGCTTCCTCGCGCGATGCCGCCAGTGATCTGTTCGCCGAGCGCGTTCGCACAGTTCTGACGGCTGCGAGCGCTTTTTTTAAGGGCCGACAAAATCAAGGTGTGTTTGCGCAGGTTTCTCATACAGCGCCCAGGGCGGACCTTTAGTGTAGATGATCCGGCTGCCGTCGCCCCAAGAGGGTGCAAACTCCGCTTCTGGCTCAAAGGTTAGGCGCTGCGGCCGCTTCTGAGTTTGCGAGGATCGATGCTCCGCCGGTTGCAACAGCAAGCCCGCCCGCTACCGCACCTCCAAGGACGCTGGCACCGACTTCACGCAAGGAGGCGTCTCTTAGATCGCCCCCATTCGCAAAAAGCTGTGTACCTAGATCAATGGCCCCCTCAGCCAATATTTTGCGCGTGCCGCAGAGCTACGAGACTCAAGGTCCGACGCTAGACCACTGAACGGAGAATCCGGCGCCGCTCGCGCTTAGAGGGCTCGGCTGCGCCATGATGTCCCCAGGGGGCGGAGGATTAGGCGGGTTTACACCGCCGTCCGGGAAGGTATAGTTCTGGTTGACCATGGTGCACACCCACCACGTTGCTGGGCTCGCGCCATAGAACGAGCTAATCGAGCCGTTGACGCCGTTCACAACCGCTGCGTTCGTGCCAGCTACGCCGGTCACAGCCTGGTTTCCGTTGTAAGTCGCGTCGCGACCCATGTAAACCGCGTTGAAGTTGGCGAGGGGCAACACTCCACCGTTACGCGAACAGCACGGCGCTTCCGCAATCCATTCTGCTGAGGAAAGCTGTGGAATTCCGGTTTTCCTAGTGGCAGTATACGTGGTCGAAAACGAGGCCGGCGGCGACATCGATTGGTCCGTGATCGTGGCCGTACACGCTCCTCCGGGCGTGCAGTTGACGGAGGCCGAGATGGTGTCTCCCACCTTGAGGCTCATCAGCGGGCAAGGTGGCGCGCTGTGACCGTGCCCGGTGGACGGGGGGCACGTGTAATACGAGCTCTCCGGGTAAAACTCGTACCATGCGTAATACGACGGCGTACCGCTGGAACAATCCGAATCCGTGCCGATTTGCTCGACCGTGGGCGAGTACCATCCGTCTATTCCGACCCAGAACGACGCGTATTGTGTCGATTTGCCGCTGCAATCGACGACCGGAACCACCCACGACCCCGTCACTGAAGTGACCTGTACCCCGGTAGGAGACGTCTCGGTAGCCGGCGGCGTCGCAGCGGCGACTGCGTAGCCGGCCCAGTTATAGGCATCGGCTGTACCATCGGACCGAAGGTGTCGAAACCTGGCTCGCCCATGCTGATGAGGCGTGAGTATCCCTTGATTCTGTCCTCCCGCCTGCAGGAAGCCGCCTACTCCGAAACATAGCACCGCTACAATGACAGTCTGCCGAGCACAAAATTTACGTAATGACCCCACTGTAAGTCCACCTTGCTTGAATTTGGGTTAGTTAGTCCAGTATACGGGCAGTTTGCGCGGAATGCACGCAAAAGTTTTTTGGAGACCGCTTCGAGCTCAATGAAAGCGCTTCTTGACCATCGCCGCGAGCACGGTTGCGCGCTTCCGTGACTATGCCGCGTCGCGCGAGCGATGACCTTCGTGGCAGAGTGCCCCACGCACGGCGAATTCGGGATCGCGTGCAGCGTGCCCCCCTTCATGATTTCCTCAGGTTCGACTGGTAGACTCCTTCTCTTGGAACGGACCCAGATTCTTGGAGCGCTCGCTGCGACAGTGCGGGCTGCGCTGGAACACCGAGCACTAGTAGCCGTGGCGATGAACGAAGTAGTCGGAAGATACTCGGAGCAGTCCCCGCCCGAATGGATTGCTCGGATGACGGCCGTGTCCAGGGAATATGGCCTGGCCATTGAAGCTGTTGATCAAGCGCTCCAACAGCAGGACGACTATCTTCTGTATGGAAGGCTTCCGCCGGATCTGGATGATCGAAGTGCCTGCTAGCCCGTACTTCGCATGCGCGGATGCCGTCTCTTTTCAAGGCTGTGTCGATCGCCGTTGCGGAGTCCCCGCCCCACAGGTGTGGTTCGCTTCGTGACGGTATAACGCAATCCTGGCTTCCTCCGCTTCTTGCCACGCCATCTGGGATTCCCGTCGCAGAACCGCAAGTTCCGCTTCGCGCCCACGTTCCATAACCTCGAGTGAGCGGCCGATGAGTTCGGTGTAGCGCTGGAGATGGGAAGCGAAACCGCGCATCAGTTGCAAGCGCTCTACGCAGACCATCTCTGGCACGAATCAATGATGACACAGTCGTTCCTAAGGCTGTTCCGGTTCAGCGTGAAATGGAATCCGAGCGTTTTCCGTTAGTGTAAATTCCGCCCTTCGGGCGGGGATTTTTAAGGCATTGGGGTCTACCGATCCGATGTGTTTTTGGGGGAGCGCGGAAGCGGAACCTCCGCGCTCCGACCATTGTCTCGATGAGCCCACCAGGCTATCCCTCGGCATGGTCGCATCCCTGCGGAGCCAGCTTCCGTTTCCCCTGGCACAGTCATTGTAGCCCCGAAACTGAAAAAGGAAGAGATCATTTTTATGCCGCCTGCCGCCGGAGTTGACGCTGGAGCCGCGCCTGCTCCAGCTTGCGGTCCCGCGCGGCGTGGATCTGCTGCTGCCGCCCGGCCAGCATGTCGGCCGGAGTCACGAAGCCGATGGCGCTGTGGAGCCGCACCGTGTTGTAGTGTTCCACGTAATTTTGGATCAAGCGGCGCGCATCTTCCGGCGTCAAAGGCGTTCCCGGCCGGATACATTCGGCTTTGAGCGATTTAGAGCAAATTGCATGCCTGGAGAACGCTGTTCAGATCAACGACATATAGGCTACGAGGAGTTATCAACTGTCCGTTTTAGGGATGCGTGGTTCCAAAAGCGAGCACCGGTGACTGCGATGCGCTGCACCATTGGATAGCGCGACAGATCGGCCTTACGGCTATCCCTCAGTGTTCTGGGCAGATCGCAACGACAGATCTCCCGCGCCGACATATCAGTGGGAGTCCGTGGGAATGAATATGAAGAGAACGCGCGAAGGACGCGAGTCGGCAGGCGTCCGAGAGGATGCCCGGTAGATCGTAGAAAGTAGCGACTCTCACACCCCCGGCCATAATGGCCGAAGGTGAAGTTTTTCTGCCAAGAAAAAGGAGAGAGTCGCTTGAAGAAACGATACCAGATCGAACAACAACGGGCCGTGCAGCAGTTCCGCCGACTGGCCACCGAGAACAACCCCGTCATCCAGATGGTCCTGCCGCTGGCCGAGATCGTCAGCCTGTTACAGCAAGGCGTGGGCAACTTGCTGCGGGAAGCCGGATTGGCTCTGATGCAAACTGTGATGGAAGAGGAGGTGCGCCACCTGGCCGGGGAGCGCCATCAGCAACACGAAGCGCGGCGCGCGCATCGCTGGGGAACCGAAAAGGGCTACTGCGTGGTGGACGGACAGAAGGTGCCGATCCGGCGGACGCGCTTGCGGAACTCAGAGAATGGGGAGCAGCGCCTGGGCAGCTACGAACTGTTCCAGCGCAGCGGTCCGATGCAGTTAGGTGTGTGGGACAAGATGATGCGCGGGCTATCGACGCGCAATTACGGCGCCGTGGTGAAGGAGTTCCACAACGCCTACGGCATCGAGAAATCGGCGGTGAGCGAGAACTTCGTCGAGGCCAGCCGCGAGAAAGTAAAGGAGCTGATGGGAGCGGCCGCTGGGTGAGTTGCGGCTGTGCGCCATCGTGATCGACGGCACGCCGTTCAAAGACCGGCAGATGATCGTAGCCCTTGGTATTGGCTGCGATGGGCGCAAAACGGTGCTCGGGTTGCGCGAAGGGGCAACCGAAAATACCGCCGTGGCGGGCAGTCTCATGGGCGAGTTGTTGGAGCGCGGAGTGGATTTCACCGCGCCACGGCTGTACATTCTGGACGGCGGCAAAGCCCTGGCTGCCGCGGTGCGCAAGCATGCAGGCGAGGCGGCTTTCATTCAGCGCTGCCAGGTGCACAAGAAACGCAACGTGGTGGATCACCTGCCGGAGGAATACAAAGCCGATGGTCAGGCGCAAGCTTCAGAACGCCTACTCGATGTCCGGCTACGCCGAAGCCAAGCGCGCCTTGGATCAACTCCATCGCGAGCTCATGGACCTGAATCCAAGTGCCGCGCGCAGTCTGGAAGAAGGACTGGAAGAGACCCTCACCGTCCACAAGCTGCGGGTGCCAGACCAGCTACGCCGAACCTTATGCTGCACCAACGTGATCGAATCGGCGTTTTCCATCGTGGAGACCGTCTGCCGCAACGTCAAACGCTGGCGTGACGGCGACCACATCGAACGCTGGGTGGGTTCTGGGCTCCTGGTCGCCGAGCGGCAGTTCCGCAAGGTCATCGGCTATCGCCAGATCCCCTTGCTGCTTTCCTCGCTGGCCAATGCCGTTTCCAAGAAACCAATTGCGAAAGGAGCCGCTGTTGCGTAGTCTATGAGGATCGAGGGTCGCTAACTTTCAACGGAGATCCGGGCATCCTCGCGTCCGACGCACGACGCGTCATTTCGCGCAGTAGGCGGGGCTCCCCTTGATCCGGGTCGTTGACGATCCGAAAGTATTCATCGAGCGACGCCCGTGGCGTACTGCGGAGGCGGGGGGCAGGGACTTACCGTCCGCGTATGTCACGCCGACGCTGACCGGCACCTTCAACAGGCAACGGGAGGCCGTCTTCGATGCTGCGGACGAGTACGCTTGGACTCTGGTCGAGACCCAAGCTGTACCAGCTTCTTCACGAGGGATACGGCTGCAGGATACGAGGTGAATGTTGCCACCGTGCAGGCTGTACTCTCCGAGACAACTAGGTTTATAGACCTGGGCGCGAACAGCACGGGGGCATTCACGGCTGGGATCTGGTAGCCGGTTCCGTCCTCGAATTTCACCTTTAAGCCGTGGTGGCTTCCGTCATTCTTGAATTGTCGGGCGTGAAGCCCAGGGGGTCAGCGCGGAAGTAGTGGCGGTGAACCAGGCAAACGGTGGATCTGCTGGATCGGGAAGAGACCCCGTTTCATAATGGCGCCACCGATCTGGACCAGCGTGGTTAACGGCGTCCACCACCGCGGTAACCAGGCAGCGCGTGTTCGCCGGCACCAGAATGGTTTGGTGCTGCGACCACGTGGCCGCGGCCGTCACGGGCCTCATTCCCCTGGAAGTGATTAAAT
This sequence comes from Bryobacteraceae bacterium, assembly GCA_030041495.1. Taxonomy (GTDB): domain Bacteria; phylum Acidobacteriota; class Terriglobia; order Bryobacterales; family Bryobacteraceae; genus Palsa-187. The sequence continues at coordinate 7,441 of JASHNT010000067.1, forward strand.
GCCTCCGCTCCACGTGCGGGCAGTGGGCCCTTGTATCCATGATGCGGATCGAAGCGGTTATCCACGTGTCCATGGAAACCGGCAGGGCCATGGAACCAGGGTCCTGCTCCGATAAAGACCCCGTCAACAAACCAATCCGGCCCGTAATACCCATACGGAGCGCAGCTATACGGTGCGTAATCGAAATACCCATAGGGACAGACGGGAGCAACTCCCACATTCACACCTACAGCGACCTGTGAATGTGCAAGCCTGACAGAACCAAGCGCAGCGAATACGATGGCAGCTAAGACAACTGACTTGCAGATGGTCATAATTGTTCTCTCCTCAAGATTCGTCTTTGAACGCCCAGCACACCTTACCAATACCACGAGGTCACGCAACGCGGTGAAGGTCCGAGCGCGCCGCGATGATTCACTTGCCTTCAGCGGTGCGCGTATACCTGGCAACCTCGCCGTGCGATATGCGGCGGAGTTTCGATGGACTGCACGCGCTGGTGAGTGCGGTGCTGAAGCTGGACGCCTTCGCAGGCGCATACTGCCCTTGTTTCCCGAGGCATCCTAGAAGGAGGTGCACCTGTGACTTCCTCGCGTTTTCACCAATAATGCCCGCAGGTGGTGCAGATGTCCCGTTTCCCGTCGAACTCACGTGAGAACCAGGCACCGCACGAAGGACAACGGGCAAGCCAGAGTTGAAGGCCGAGGGCAATGAGAAGCAGAACGAAGAAAGCAAACTCAGAAATGGACGACCGGCTGAAATCGGCCGGAGATTCCGCGATGAGAGATGAAGGGGATAGGGTCATAGGAGCGTGAGCGTCTCTCAAGTAGCTCGATGACGATGGTAGCGCGGGCACGGACGGAGGCACCCTCAGATCCGTTGATGTGGTTCGCAAGCTGTGACGATATGGCTCGTCGCAATATTAGTTTCGTGCGCGCATTGGGCCCGAAATTTTGATGTTTCTCCATGAGCCAAAGGTGCGCAGAATTCGCTGCCTTCGCATCTCCATCTCCCATACTGGGTGCGCCACGCATCACGTGTTCCCCATCGGTATGCTTTGCAACTACCCAGCTTGGATACTTCTTTGAAATTTAAGGGTCAAAACGGACCGGAACGGCCTGCGGAAAGGCTTTGTCGGTCACATCTTCGATGGTGACGGTCCATCGATAACTTGGTCAGACTAAGGCCGGGCTGCAGTTTAAAGGTACGAAGACCGAGCGCCTGAGCGTTTATTTGTGTTCGATCATTGCCCGGATCTGATCGAAGGGAGCCACGATTTCGGCCTCTAACTCGAACGAAAGATGTCCGGCGCCCGAATCGCCGAATGCGGCGCCCTTGATCTTCGCGATTCCGGCGACGCCCTCCGGCAGTGCTGCGCCAAGGCTCGCACCCTTATTCAGCGCGGCCAAAATTGGTGTGCGGATCCTCTCCTGCAGTGTCTCCCCGAAGGATCCCGAACGCAATACCTCACCGAGTGCCCCATCCGCTTCGACCTCGCCGACCTCACCCGTCAACCTGACCTCGCGATTTTCGTTCACCACGGGGGTGAGCCTCACGGGGATCAGGGCCTTCCCTCCCACCAGACGTTTCGTGATTTCCTTCCCGAGCGCCTTCACACAGGTCCATTTCTCGTAACGCACCAACGTGACCAGAACCGCCGCCGGCGCCGAAGGCTGAATTTCAGCTCGCTCCACGGAAAGCCGCTCGCCGCAGCGATCGGATCGATTCAACTGCGCCTGCAGCAAGCCGGTGATGTGGGTCTGAAGATCGGATAGGTCTGCGGACAATTTCAGTTTGACCGCCTGCCTGTTGCCGGAAATCGCCCCCATGGCGATGATCGTGACTGGCTGGCCACCTGCATCCATCGACGTTTTCACCGGCGGAACGGAAAAGCTCAGGTCCTGCGCGAGCATCACGGCGCTCATCGAGATGAGTAACGCGAAACGGGTCACGAACTTCAGACGCGCGCGAGGGCGCGTGGTTTCGAATCTCTCGCTGCGGGATATCGGAAAAGGGATGCGTTCGATCTGAACCCCGAGCCCTCGCACAAATGCCCACACTCGCCCAGAATCTCCACGCATCTATCCGGATTGAGAGACAACCCCCATCCAGCACAGGACAGACGACGACGCGATAGCCTTTCCCGTGGACGACGCCCAAGGGGCTTCGAGTCTCTGCAACCGCCGCTGAATCGTGTTCATCGCCCCTTGTCGTCAGCCGTTGCGCGTTCCAGAGCCGTCAAACGTGCCTCGATGTCTTCGAGCTCCGCGCTTTTAATCGCGTGATCGATTACGCTTTCGGCTGCGCGCAGTTTCACGGCAGCGGGAGCATTCGGGTCCGCCATCAGCCTCAGAATCACGATGGTCGCGGCACTCGTCGACGGTTGAAGGCGGGCAATGGCTTGCTGCACGGCCTTGCGGCGAGCCTCACGATCCGGGAGGCGAAAACGTGAACTGCGGCTTAATTCTCCGAAGGCTTCTCTATTTTTTCGATCACCATTACGTCGACAGCCGTCTTGGTCGATTCAAGCTTCAACCCGAGCTGTTGCTGGAATGCGGCGAAGATATCGGGGGGTGCATCGGGGTCTGGAGCGGCACCGGCAGGCAGAACCCGGCCCATGTTGGCCAGTTGGGGCGGATCCGGCGTGAATTTCACGCTGAAGTCGTACTTCCCGGTTAGGCCGGTTCGATTCACAACGGGTTGGTCGAGCAGATTGCCCTGCAACGCGTTCGCCACCGAGTCTAGGGGGGCATTGCGGAAAGTGTAGGTCATGCTGCCGCTAGGCGTGAGGCCAACTCCCACTCCAAGAGAGCTATTCGGATTCGCCGACTCACCGAACTTGGGCCCGGTTTTGAGCACTGTGATCGCATACGCCGCGAGTTCCCTCTTTTCAATATGGAACTTCAGTTGAAAGCGTTCGGCAAGCAACTTCTTAAACATGATCTTCAACTGGTCCCTGCTTGGCCGGCCGGGAGTGTCGGGCCGCCCCAAGATGTCATACTTTTCGGAACCGAGCCACCCTGGTCCCCCGATCACCTGGTGGGCGTGCATGCTGTAGGCCAATGTGATGAGCCAGCTCACTGAGGTATTGGTGGTGGTCACGTCCTGGCCCCGGAAGCCATACCCCTGGCCCTGGACGGTAGGGTTGCTGGGCTTGATAGTGGCGACGACAAACGCCGGATCGGCATTAGCAGGCATCGGCTTCGGCAGTGGAGGCGGCTCGGCTATATTTTGCGCGAGCAACACGCTCCCCGGTAAGGCTGAGAGGGCGAAAATCGACAAGAGTAATCTTTGCATGCGCCAGTTCCCTCACAAACACTGTATCAGTCGCCGTCTAGCAAAGTGCGAACCGGGAAACCGGCCAGCGAATACCCGCGAGGCCCAGTAGGCGCTATCCGACTGAGGTTGCTTCGATTTCGGCGGGTTGATGGCCTGGGTCAGTTTCGCGATGCCAGGCCACTGCTCATGCGTCCGTATAAAGCTCGTGACGATCTTACTCAGACCCGCATCATCAATTCCGCTCTGGGTGGCAGCATCGAGGATCTCCTTGCCAACTGCCCGGATGACGCCCAAGTCATTCGGGTTCGGAAAGAATTTCGTCAGCCTCAACTGATCGACGCACGCGCGTACGCACCGCTCTGTAACTCTAGCTTGCATTCGTGTTCTCGCTTCCAAATAAACCACTCAGTGCGACCTCGGTGGCCGACTGTCTCGCCGGTTGCCCGACAGAGCTTTCATCGGGATCATCCTTCCACGCCAGGGAACGAAGCCAACGGCCACCGTAAGGCCGATACTGCTGGTCGCGATCCATCAAGCTCGGAGCCTGGCGTTTCAACGCGGCCATGATCTGCTGAAAGGTCGCTTCGCTTTTACAGACCTGTCTCAGCGCCTTTGCTGCATCAGCCCTCGACCGGTTGCGGATAG
>JASHNT010000068.1 GCA_030041495.1 Bryobacteraceae bacterium
GTGAGTTTTTCCAACCCACTCCCTGGCCTCGTGAACGTGTACACCGGCGCTAACCCGCAAAATTGGGTTACAGGAATACCGCGGTACGGTACGGTAAATCTGACTGCCGTTTTTCCAGGGATCGACGCCCAGTACACAACCGGAACAAACGGGACCTTGACGTTGAATCTTCTGTTCGCGGCGGGTGTCAACCCCAATACTGTTCAATTTCAACTTACCGGCTCTGCGTATTCGCTCACGGGTGGCAGCGACGGATCGCTGACTGCGCAATTCGGCAGAGAGGGACCGCTGCTTGACTATCCGGCGCCCGTTGCAATACAAGGGAACGGGTCCGGGCAAGTGAGCCCGGAGGTAAGGTTCCTGATCCAGTCCACCACATCGTTCGGTCTGGTGACCTCAGGATGGAACCCGGCTCAACCGATCGAGATCTCGATTCAGGTGAGCGCCGGGATTTCTTTATCTCCTCCGTCTTCGGTGAACCTGAGCGCCTCAGATGCCGCCGGCGATACCTTCCTTGCGGCAAGCTTTGCCGACGCAGCCGGGAAACCTGCTCCGTTGCCCGGCATCACGGGCGTCGGATGCGCGGACCAGATCAGCCCGACGCCCTGCTCGGACGTAGCCATAGGTGGATTTTCCCCAGCGGGCGTACTCAATTTCATCACCTATCTTGCCGGGGAATACAACGACACACCGGGTTTTGTGGGAGTCGTGCCAAGCGGCTCTGTGGTGGCGGCAGGTAACACGGATTCCGCGGATTTCCCGGTGACCTCCGCGGCTTTTCAAACCGTTTACGCCGGTCCCGCGCCTACCTCCTCAAGCCTTGCCGGCGGCGATCTGTTCGCCGCGATCCTCGATCCAGCCTCTGGACAGTTGCAGTCCTCGACCTTTTTGGGCGGACCGAATGGCGCTGCCTTTGGAGCGGCGGCGTTGGGCTTCGATGGATCATTTTATTTCCTGCCGGCTTCCGCAGGCGGCGCAAGCTCCGGGATGCCGGTTAGCAGCGGAGCGCTACAACCAACCTGCCCAGGTGATCCCTGCACGAACGCCTATGTGGCTCGCCTCAGCCCCGCCTTGGATGAATTGATCTTCGGAACGTACCTGCCTGGCACCTCGCAGGCGGCACCGCAGGTATATTCGGATGGTAGCGTCTACTATGCGGGCACCGCCGAAGCCGGTTTTCCCGTGACTCCCGGAGCATACCAGTCGCAGAATGCCGGTGGCTACGATGGCATCGTCGCGCGCCTGGATCCCAGCGGCAGCCGGCTGCTCTCCGCCACTTATTTCGGCGGTCCGGACACGGACTGGATTCTCGCCATCCAAGTCGCGCCGGACGGCAGTGTCTGGGCCGACGTGAATTCCTTCTTCCAGTGTTGCATCGGTATTCAGAATCAACTTATCCATCTCGATGCGAACCTGTCACAACTTCTTGCCGGCCTGCCAATCTACGCGGACCGGATGACCGTGAATGCAGCCGGAGATTTGTTCGCCCTTGCTGAAGGAGGGATCGCTGTCTCAGCAGATGCTATCTTGGGTGGCTCCTGCGGCGGCCCCGCTTATGTCGAGTTAAGCCCATCCGGCCAGCAACTCTTCGCTACCTATCTGCCGGGCGGATACGAAATCGACTTCGACGGAGCCGACGCGCAAGGTACGCCGTACGTGGACATCTCCTCCGGTCTGTTCCAGGTGGTGCAGGACCAGCCAGCGCCGGCGTCTGCCGGGTGCATTGTGGATGCGCCCAGTTTCAGCAACAGCCAGGCGATCTCACCTGGGGCCATCGTCACTATCTTCGGTGCCGGCATGGGGCCGAGCCAGGGAGCCGGATACGAACTGGTGAATGGTCAGGTGCCGGTCTCTCTCGGTGGCACTCAGGTTCTTGTGAACGGAGCGCCCGCTCCCATTCTGTATGCTTCATACGGGCAAGTGAATTTGATTCTTCCGTATTCTCTGGCCGCCGGATCGACGCCCGCTATTCAAGTTGTAAGCAATGGAACGCCACTCAACGCACTGTCGAGCGCCATGGTCCAACCCGCGGGAATATCCGTTTTTCAGGTGAATGGATCGGCGATCGCTCTGAACCAGGACTACACGGTGAACTCGCCCCAAAATCCGGCACAGCCCGGATCGACAGTAATGTTGTTTGGTACGGGAGGCGGACAGACCAATCCGCCCAGTGTCGCCGGCGAGGTCACGCCGTTGGAGCTGCGTCAGCTTGTGAACGTCCCGCAAGTGCCGGTTCCGATTCTCGCTCAAGGCGGGCCCCCCACTCCCGTCTATTTGAACGTGCAGTACGCTGGCGCAGCTCCGGGTTTACTCTCGGGCGTCACGCAAATCAACATCACTCTGCCGGCGACCATTCCGGCGATGACAGGATATGCGCCGAGCACACTCCCTTTCATGATCGAGGTGAACGATCAACTTTTTTCAGGCGCCGTCACGATATCCGTCGCAGCCGGCCACTGATCCTACTTCTTGTTGGCAGACGCCGCCTCGAGCATAGTGCGAATCTCAGTCTCCGCTGCCGGGTCTGCGGCTCCGCGTCCGCCACGGCCTGCGCCAGCCCCGCGACCCGCGCCTCTGGCTTGGCCTTGCGCTGGGGCTCGCCCCGCGATGTTGATCGCGTTGCCGCCGCGCGCAACACGCTGTACTCCGATTACATCGATCGGCTTCTTGCCGGCCGCATCGAGGAGATCGGGATTCGCCCCATGATCGAGCAGCAGTTTCACCACATCCGGCCTCACTGCACGCGCCGCCTCATGCAGCGCTGAAGTGCCTTCTTTGCTCAGCGCCTCTTTATTCCCCATGTTTTCGCGGGAGACGTTAAACGAGTATAGATTGGTGCCGGTAACTTTGGTGTTCACGTTGGCGGAACTCTGAACCAGCGCGTCCAGGATCGGTATATTCGCCTGCGTGGTGCCGCCGCGTCCGCCGGGACCCGCGCCGGCGGCCAACAGCAAGGGGCTGTATCCCATGGTGTTGATGTTGGGATCGGCGCCCTTGGCCAGCAGAAGCTTCACAACCTCCAGATCGTCATTTTGCACGGCGCGGAAAAGCGGCGTGGTTCCGGTGCTGATCTCGTTGTCTTGAAAGCGTCCTCTACCAGGGGCGTTAGGGCGATGAAAATTCATGATGGGATTCGGATTCACGCCTGCGTCCAGCAGTTTGTTGATGATCTCCATGCTCGAAACCTTGGGCTCATCAGAAACAGGAGCCGGAGCGCCGCGTGCAAATCCGCCTGGGCCACCGCGCCCGCCGCGTGCACCGGCCCCTGCTCCACGTCCGCCGAAACCGAAGCCGCCTCTATTACCGCCGCCGCCGGGAGGGGTTTTGCGATCGACGGCGATCCACAGCGCCGTGCGTCCCCACCAGTCCCAAACATCGAGGCTGGCTCCCTTATCCATCAGGAGCTGCGCGATTCCGTTGTGCTCATTGTCGAGCGCGATCATCAGCGGCGTGATCCCTTCCGGAGTCGGCTCATTGACGTCGGAGCCGGCCGCGATCAAATCTTGCACACAGTCGTAGCAGCCGCTACGCGCGGCGTACAGCAGCGCGGTCAGTCCGCCGACGGAGCGATATTGCGCGCGGGGTTCGCTGGTGACCTGGCTGGGCCAATCCGAATAGAGCGCCCGCGGCTTGACGTCGGCGCCTTTCGAAAGCAGCAACTTCACCATCTGCGCCGCGTCCCGGTTGGCGTTAACAGCGTACATCAGCGGTGTCTGGTCATGAAACTTCTCTATCGTGTTTACGTTCGCGCCGGCATTGACCAGCATCTGCACCATGGACAGATCCCCGCTGCTGATGGCCATCATCAACGCCGTCTCGCCGTCCGGATTCGCCGAGTCCGCCTTAGCCCCGGCGTCAAGCAGCATCTTTACCAAGCGCTCGTCGGACTGCCGGGCAGCCTCCGTAAGGGCGTTCGCGCCAAACTGATTGGCGGTGTTTGCATCCGCCTTCTTCGCAATCAGCGCCTGAGCGACGTCATAATCCTTGCGATAAACCGCCCATATCAGAGGCGTGGTGCCGTCGGGCTGGGCGCGATTGACGTTGGCTCCAGCTTGAATCTGCTGCAGCGCCAGCTTGCTCTCGCCGGCTTGAATCAGCGTCGCAAGATCCCTAGCCTTCTCCTGCTGGACTTGCTGGACCTGCGGGGCTTGCTTTGCTTGCGGGACCTGCTTTGCCTGCGGCGCCTGGGCCGGAATCGCCTGCACCCAAACCAGCACCGCCGCGGCGGCAGCAGAACAGAAAATCGTTAGACTGTAGCGCTTCACTTGAAGCCTCCTAAACCACGTCGACTAAACGACGTTCTCGCCCAACTTGTCGTAATAGCCCCAGGCGCCCTTTGCGGCGGCGTACAAAAACTTCATCGGGTCTTTCCACTTCCGGGGAAGACCATCCAGAACGCCCTTCTGCAGCATGTCCTCGGGCCCCTCGCCGGCGCGGACATGATCGAAAATGCGCTGCCGGACTTCCTCCATCATGTCGCGCTCCGCCTTGAATTGCGCCTTGGTCATAATGGGTCCAGATCCCGGCACGAAGCGGGTTTGATCGTTGCTGATGGATAGCAGCAAATCCATGGAATCGACACGGCCGCCGACCCATCCTCCCGCGAACCAATCGAGCTCCGGATCGCGCACTGGCGAAGCGACATCGCCTACTGCGATCACGTTAGCGCCTTTGAAGTGGACGTAAAGGTCGCCGGATGTATGCGCCATCATCAGGTACCCGTAGACAATTTCCTCGTTACCTGCGTTCATCGACCCCTGGTCCCAAAACGTCTCGGTGGGGAGCGCGGCCTTGGGACGAGCCTTCATGTAGCGCTGCTCTTCGGGAATCCAGTAATCCACTCTCATCCATTCCCGCGTGCGCATTTGGGAGATGATCTTGGCCCCCTGCGCCGCAAACTGTTCGTTGTTGGCAGTCTGATCCAGATGGTAGTGGGTGTTGAATAACGTCTGAACCTTGCCGCTCGGGACCAAGCCTTTCAGCGCAGCCGTCACGGCATCGCCCGATCCGGGCGCTCCGCTATCGACCACCACCAAGGCATCGCCGGCCGAAAAGGCGGTGACATTGGAGCCACCGCCATCGATGACCGCCAGGCCCTCGGTCAGCTTCGTGACGGACTGCGGAGCGCCGGCTTGCTGAGCTTGCAACAACCGCGGTGCCCATGCGGCGAACGCGCCGGCAACCGCGCCTCTCAATACATCTCTGCGATTCACGTTGAACAACTCCTAGATTTCTGAAATCCGGCCGGTGCTGTCGCCGAAGTGATCCTGCTCGTGACCCACTTTCTGCAAAAGCGTCAGATGCAGATTCGCGATGGGCGTTCTTTCCGGCAGAACCAGATGCTGCCCGCCTTGTTTCAGCTTGCCGTTTCCGCCGCCGACAATCAGGTTCGGAATGGGGTAGCTGCTGTGCGCGTTGCTGTTACTCATGTTCGACCCGTACATGAAGATCGCGTGATCCAGCAGCGAGCCCTGCCCGTCCGGCGTGTCCGCCATTTTCTTAATGAAGTTGGCGAACTGTTGCACATGCCACTTCTGGATCTGCACCAGCATCTTGATGCGCTCCAGATCGTCGGCGTGGTGCGAAATCGGGTGGAAGCCGCCGGAGATGTTGAGGAACGGATAGCTTCGGTTGGTGCCTTCCGCAACCGTGATGTAGGTCGCGACGCGAGTAAGGTCGGCCTGGTACGCCAGCGCCAGCAGATCGTACATGATCTTTTCCTGCGCGGCGAAATCCTCCAGCTCGCCGATGGGCGCATCGGGGATCTGAATCTTTGAAAGGTTGGAATTGCCGCCCATCTTGGCGCGCCGCTCCACCTCACGCACGTTCTCCAGATAACCGTCGAAAATGGCCCGGTCCTCGCTGCCCAGCTCGCTTCTCAGCTTGTTGGTGCGGTCCGTGATCATGTCCAGAATGCTGTTCTTCTGGCGCGCCATCGCGACGCGTTCCTGCGGCGTGTCGCCTTCGCCGAACAACATCAGGAACACTTTGCGCGGGTTGTATTCCATCGGCAGCGGCGTGTGTTCGTCGCGGAACGAAAGTGTCGTGAACGGCCCGCCATTGCCCGCCGCCACCTGTACCGTGGTTTCCGAAGACAGTTCCAGCGAGGGAAATTGCGTGTCCTGGCTGATGAACTTAGTCATTACCTGGTCGAGCGTCGTGGACATGTTGTTGCCGACCGGCATGGTGGAGCTCAGCCAGGTGGCGGGGTTGCGCACGTGTACCGAGCCGGCAGCGGCGGCGTTGTCCAGATTCCCGAACGTGGTCATCTGCTTCTTGAACGGCTCCAGTGGGGAGGTGATTTCGTTCAGCTTGTAGTCCGCGCCAGATCCGGAAGGCGTCCAGCGATCCCACGCTGGGCCGTACTTCGTATTAAACATGATGGCGCCGTGAGGAATATAGAAGAAGCCTGCGCGGATCTTGGGATTTGCCGCCGTCTGCGCCAGGGCCGTCGATGCCGGCACCATCGCGCTCAGAAACGGAAGCGCCAGGTTGACGCCCGCTCCCTTCAGGACGGTTCTACGGGAAATGTGCTTCTTGGTAATGAACATGATCGGTTATCCTTGCTTTCCCATCCTCACGAGCTAGTTTTTCACTTCGGCTTTTGCTACTTCATTTGGTTTGGGCGCCGCTTTGGTGACTTCCGCCGGACCCTGCTTCCGGAAGGCGTCCGTATTGACGATTCCCAACACCAGCGACGTCAATGTGTAATTGTCTTTCTTGGCGTCGCGCACCACTTTGCGAACCTGGGGCATATCGAAATACTCCAGTTCGCGATTGATGGCGTACATCATGAGCTTTTCAGTCATCGCTGTGACGAATTTTTCGGGGTTCTTGGCCAGCTCCTGGCGAAGCTGCACGGGGCCATCGATCGCCACCCCGTTGGGCAGAACCGTGCTGGCGTCGATTTTCGCGTTCGCCGCCTGGCGGTCTGTCGTGCGGTACTCGCCGATGGCGTCAAAGTTTTCGAGCGCGAGGCCCGTGGGATCGATCACGCCGTGGCACTGCTGGCAAGCAGGTTTGTTGCGATGCGCCTCCAGCCGCTCCCGAACCGTCTTTGGATTCGAGGCCGACGGCTCCGCCAGGTTGCTGCCGACGTTGGGCGGGGGCTCCGTCGGGGGCGTGCCGATGATCTTGTCGAGGACCCACGCTCCGCGCAGCACGGGAGACGTGCGGTCCGCATAAGAGGTCCGCATCAGCACCGCTGCCTTGCCCAGCAGGCCGAAGCGATCCGGGTCCGTGAGGGTCACCTGCTCGAACGCGGAGGTGGGCGGTCCTTCAATTCCGTAATAACGCGCCAGAGTGTCATTGACGAAAGTCTGGTTGGAGGTCAGCAGTTCCGTCACGTTGCGGTTATCCAGCAGAATGCTTTCCAGGAACTTCTGGGCTTCGTTGATGAAATCCGCGCGGAGAGTCGGATTGAAGGTATTGAAGATTTTCGGATCCGGCTGCACCAGGTCAAGACTGTTGAGGTTCAGCCACTTCATCGCGAAGCTGGTCACCAGGCTCTCCGCCTTGGGGTCCGCCAGCATGCGTTTCACCTGCGTGTCCAGCGCGCCGGGCTTGGTCAATTGCTTCGATTCGGCCAGTTTTAACAACTGTTCGTCGGGGCCCGTATTCCAGAGGAAGAAGGAAAGCCGCGACGCCAGTTCCAGGTCGTTCAACGGAAACTCGGCGTTTTTCGACACGGTCTTGGGAGTCTCAATCTCGCGGAACAGAAAATCGGGACTCGCCAGAACCGCAGCGACCACCTCCGTAATGCCCTGATCGAAGGTGCCATTGTTCAGGCGGCCTTCGTGATAGAAGTTCATCAGGAGGGAGATGTCGTCCTGAGTTACCGGCCTGCGGAACGCCCGGTGCGCCAGGTTCTCCGAGATCTGTTTGGCGCAAGCTTGCTCGCCGATTTTCGCGGGGTCGCAGATAAAAATCAGCGGACGGCTGGTGCTGTTCGAAATACCTGTCGGGCTGTAGGGTCCCTTGACTTCGAGAGTGACGTTCTTGGGGTCCGCCAGACGCGCCTGCGGCGCACCAACTCCGCCGCCGAAGCCGCCCCGGCCACCCCCGCCGCCGACGTTGTCGTCCGATTCCACATGCGAACGGTCTATGAAGCCGACAATAATCGTGTGCGGGCCCGCCTCCAGTTTGATCGGAATCTTCTCGAACCGGTCCAGGATCTTCTGCCAACCGACGTTGTTTTCCACATTCGCCAGTCGCAGATCTTCGGCGCCGCCAATGTCGCCCTTAAACTCCACCTTGCCGTCGATCATCAATACCAGCGTCGTCCGGTTCTGCAGTTCGCGATTGTACAAACCGATCGACTGCTCATCGAAGCTGAAGCTGAAACGGTACTCGCCGTCGGCCGGGAAGTTTTGCGTAACCTCCATCGCGTCGCGCGCGCGCAAGCCCGGCGGGAACGGCAATGCCGGGTCCTCATTCCCTTCGGACTTGAATTCAAAGGACGCGGTGGGCGGATGCATATCGCCCACGGCCTTCTTGGCGATGCGGCGTGCCGCATCGAGATATTGATCCAGGAATGCAGGCGAAGTGGTCAGAACCGAGGCGATATTATCGAAGCCCTCCACTTGAACATCCTGCGGCAGAATGTCCTTCTCGTCCACGTCGACTCCCAGGAGCGCTTTCACCGACGCGGCGTACTCGGTGCGATTCAGACGCTCGACCGGAACGTGGCCCGCGGTGATCGGGCCGGGATGCGCGTCCAGCGTGGTTTCCATCCACGTAGTGAAGGTGTCGATATCGGCCTGCGGCGGCTGCGGGTTGCCGGGAGGCGGCATCAATCGCCCGCGCAATTTGCGTAGCACCTTCTCAAAGATTTCCGCGTTCGCCTCCGGGTGGGTGACATCCATCCCCTCAAAGCTCACACCGCCGGTTTTGAGCGTCTTGTTGTGGCAGTCCTCACAGTAGTTGCTGAGCAGCGCGAAGTGCGGATCAGTATCGACCGTTTTCGCCGCCGAACTTTGTCCAGCCGCCGGAGTCTGAGCCACCGCCAAGCCTCCGACGAGAACCACGAGTGAAGTGAGGTAGAAGGAACGTTTCATAGTATGCAACCCGCTGCTTGATCAGTCATTTGCAGCATGCGAAGGACCCTTTCTTTTGTATCACATTGCGGGGGGAAACGGGATCGCACAAGGAGGGTATCCAAGGCTGCACGATCTATCTATAAGCTATAAGGACCTCGTCCCTGGCCTGGAGCTCGTGGCTTTCAGCGGTCAGGAGATCCGTAATGCGATTTCGCCCAGGTAACGGTAGCCGCCGCGGCGCGCTCAGGTTCGGTTGGCTCTGCGGTGAAGGCAGCGCGAAAGCGCCGGTCGTCGAGGATGAATGGCTCGTCCCACTGGTACATCATCTCGTTTACTTCTCGAATGATTGGGACCACCAACCCAAGCGCCTTCATGGCCCATCGCGGCATCACCGTGAGCCCGATATCCCGGTCCCAATACCGCGACAATCGAGCCACCAGGGCGCGCATCGACTCTGCTGGCGAGCACGGCAGCATCCAGGGTTTGCCGTAGGCGTCATCTCCGGCCGTGCCCAGCGTCGCCAGCCCCGCAGCTACGTCCGGCACGTAATGATAGGTGTGGACTGCGCCGGGATCGACCAGCACGCGGCCCCGGCCGCCGGCGATCGCCGGCTTCCAGAATTGGTCCCCCAAGTGGCTGAGCGTGGCACCAGGTCCGTAAAAATCCGAGGCGCGTCCCGCCGTTGCGCGCACTTCGCCGCGGCGGTGCGCTTCGAACAAGCGTTCCGCTTCGCGAGCGCGGATTTCTCCTTTCCGGCTGCACGGATTCATCGGCGTATCTTCGTTCATCGGGCGCCCGCCTGTTTGTCCCAGCATGTAGACGCTTTCGAGCACGACCAGCCGCGCGCCCGCGCTTCCTGCAGCCGCAATCAGATTTTCTATATACTTCGGAACCACCTCCGCCCACAGGCGCGCCGAATGCGGCGGATTCATGCAGTGATAGACCGTGGACGCGCCGCGCGCGGCTTCAAGGCAGAAATTCCGGCCGGTGGCATCGCCCGACATGACCTCGATACCGGCGGGCGCGCCCGCTGAGCGCCGTGCCATACGGACGCGAAAGCCGCGCTCCAGAAGGATTCGAGCGAGCGGCTGGCCCACCTGGCCGCCGCCAAAAACGACGTGTAGGTCCGGCACTTTTCCTCCCCCTTGATTTTTAGCACGCCGCTGGCGCTGAGGCCTTTGCCGAGAATCAACTATCGTCCGGTGTGGATTGCGAGAAGCTCTGAATGGATCGTCAGCAATCCGTACTCGGGGTACATTGGTGAGGGTGGAATCCATCGAGCGGAGGAATCAGCCATGCCCCTGACTACGGATGAGAATTCGCTGGCCCTTAGCCGCGACGTGCTCAAAGGGTTCGAGAAAGCGGATGGAGGCATCCATCCAGGTTTCAGACCTGCTCATGCAAAAGGTATTTTGCTGACGGGTCTCTTCACGCCTTCTTCGGAGGCTTCCTCACTTACCAGCGCCCCGCACATCAAGCGGCATTCCACTCCGGTGACGGTGCGCTTCTCTGATTTTGCGGGAATCCCAAGCGTTGCCGATAACGACGCACAAAATGCAAGCCCGCGCGGTTGCGCCATCCGCTTCCACCTTGGCGAGCATGTCCATACCGACATCGTGTCTCATTCGGTGGACGCTTTCCCGGTACGCACCGTGGAGGAGTTTCTTGATTTCCTCAATGCATTGCTCGCCACCGATCCGGCGGGGCCGCACCCGAACGTCATCGAGCAGTTTCTAGGCGCGCACCCGGCCGCCCTCACCTTTGTGCAGATTCCCAAGCCCATCCCGGCCAGTTTCGCCAAAGAATCTTTCTTCGCGGTATCTGCGTTCCGATTCACTAACGACCGGGGCGTGAGCCGCTACGGGCGCTATCGCATGGTGCCGGTGGGGGGCAACGAATACCTGGATGAGGCGGGGGCGGCGGCGCAGACACCGAACTTTCTCTTCGACGAGATCCAGCAGCGGATTGAAAAGGGCCCGGTTGCGTTCCGCATCATGGTGCAACTTGCCGGGCATGGCGACACGGTTGACGACGCCACCGTGCGGTGGCCCGAGGATCGTCCACTGATTGCGTTCGGTGAAATCAGCTTGACCGGGATTACGCCGGACAACGCCGGGCAGCAGCAGCAAATCATCTTCGATCCCATTCCGCGGGTGGAGGGCATCGAGGCCTCGGCGGATCCGCTGTTTGAGCCGCGGGCCAATATCTACTTAATGTCAGGGAGACGGCGCAGATCTGCCGCAAGGGCCTAGCGCTTCTTGGATTGGCGCAGGTGACGGTAGCACGCCCTCTGCCCTACAAGCTCTATTGGGTGGAATCCGCGGCGAAAAAGGCCGCGGTGGCGAAGCTGTGTCTGGAACAGGCACCCGCGGAAACGGCGTCGGCGCTGGTTGCGGTCGTCGCCGGCATGCGGATCGATGCCTGCAACCCAACAAGCCCAATTGCAATGGATGCGCAGCAGCAACTTCGCTGAACCGAAAATTCGCGACTACGCACGCACCTCGAAGACCGGCCGCTCTCCCGCCCGGTGCTGTTCAAAATGGGCCACCAAGAGTACATCTTTGGCATGCCAGAATCTCATGCTTGCCGCCGAGGCGCTTGGATTCAACACCTGTCCCAGGGAAGGCTTTGATCGCCGCAGGCTCTCTCAGCATCGCGGCCTCTCCGCCCATTATCCTGACATCGTCATGGGATTGCGATCGGCAAGAAATCGCATGGCGACGCTGAGCTACCGCAGTAATTCCAGGGCGCTGGCGGCTGCAATTCGTGGTGGGAAGGAGATCATCTCCAAGAATTGCGGCTGTCAAATGTTCCGCTAATCGAGATGCTACCGTAGCGGAAAGGTTACTAGGCCGCTTGCCTCCGCGTCAACGGGCCAAATCGAGACGTTGGCGCGGACCGCAGTGTCGGTGGTGGCTCGAAGCTGGGCTTGGTTGTCTACGCCGCCGGCCTGAATGCCCTTGGCGAAATAGATCAAGGTCTTCTTCTCCGGGACAGCCCCTAGTAACTTTATGGCGTTCTGGAGAGCGGCCAACTGCCGGTCAACCGTGAAAACATTAAACCCGTCCCCGGCGACTGGATTGTCGGCTCTGGTGTTACCGGCATCGGCGGTGGAAAGCATTCGCAAGGCTGCCAGGATGCTGTCCTGGTTGTTCGTGAAGTCCTGCAGCACGTTCAACTTCGAGGTATAAATCATGACTCCAATTCTGTCGCTTGGATTGGCCTGGGTCAGGACGAATTTGATGGCTGCCTCCCGCGACCTCACCAGCGTCCCTGCATCCAGCGAGTTCAGGTCGAAGAATAGGATCAACAGACGGCTTGGGGTGGCCGTGGCGGGAGTCTGTGGAGCTTTGTCCGGAGAGGTCTGTGCCGGCCGCGCCGGAGCCGTTTGTGCTTGAGCCGTTTGTGCTTGAGCGATGAAACGCGGGGGATCGGGTGTTGTGAGCGACTTGCTGGGCAGACCGGGAGCGGCCAGGTTAGAGAAGCCCGCATCCGATCGCAGCGTGGAGACCGATTGTGCAAGGGTGTCCCGCAGGGGTGCGGCAACCAGTGTGAGCGGCGACATCGCCATGACAAGGACTAACGCGGCCGCACAAGCAAGCACCAGCGCCAGCATCCCCGCGCGACCTCGCCGCTGCCGGGTATTAAGTACCGCGGTGACGCGCCTTGCCAGATCGGTGCGACTCGCCATTGCCACCACGGGCGATCCCTGAGCCGTCAACATCCGCTGCGCTAGGCCGACCAGTTGATCTGCATAAGCAGTAGCCTCCGAGCGTGCCAGTACTGCGTCATCGCAGGCGCGCTCCGCTTCCAGCACGAGCTTGCGCCATGCGATCCAGACCAGGGGATGGAACCAGTACACGGCACAGATAGTCCGTGCTAAGCTGCGGCTTGCCGAGTCGCCACGGCGAACGTGCTCCAATTCGTGGACGATCGCGCGACTCAGGTCCTCCGAGTTCCATGTTTCCGCGTCCGGGGGCAAGACTATGGCGGGGTTCACAACGCCGCACATCATCGGCCCCGGCGTCGCTTCATGCAGCAGGGCTTCGACGCGCCGATGAATGCCCGCATTGCGCGCGAGAGATTCAATGATCGATTGCCCGCGTCGCCAAGGCAAACCAGATCGGCGCAACGATCGGATTTGCCATAGGCCGACGGCAACAGGGAGCAGAAATACCGCGACGCCGGCAGCCCAACCTCCCAGCAACAGGTTAGACACTGAACGTTTCGACACCAACGGGGTTATGGCAGCTACGCGGGTGCTAACGCCGGCCGCTTTGGCGGATGGCTCAGCGTCGGCACTGATCCCGAACTGCAGAAATGCGGTGGAATTTTCGATTGCAGCCGGCACACCGACAGGGAGCGGCGGCATGAGTAAACTAGCGGCTGGAAGTAGCAACATCGCACCAAACGTCGCGGCCAGCAGTGCATGACGAACCGCCGCACGGTTGTATCGAGCCAGCCAGGCAGCCAGCAGACCCAACACGGTGGTGATAGTCACCTTGGCGATGATTGCCACAGCAAGCGAGTTACTGACCGCAAACAAGGATTCACGGATCGTGGGCGTCATGACTGCTTTTTCCTTTCTTTGCGAACCCGGTCGATTTCATCCTTTAGGGCATCGAGATCTTCGTCGGTCCACGATGTGTCGGACACCAGAGCCGTCATCATCTGACGCAGCGAACCGCCGAAGAAGGTCTGCAGGTACTGCTGCAGCGCCGTGCGTTTCGCGGCCGCCGGCGAGATTGTCGCCGAGTACACATAGCGCGGGCCATCGTATTGATGTTTCAGGAAGCCCTTATTTTCGAGTCGCGCTAGCATGGCTCGGACAGCCGAATCGGTCGGCGGGTTCGTCAGACGCGCGCGGATGTCCTCGGCTGTTGCCCGGTTCGCCAGTGCAAAAACCGCGTTCATGATCTCCCGTTCGCGACGGGTAAGGAGTGTGGAATTGGTTTTGGATGGCGGCATCGTTCGCTACACATGTAGCATAGAGCTACAGGCGTAGCATAGTCAAGCCCTTTTTGGGACCGGCGGCATCATCCGATCCTGGCGCGAAGGGGACTTATCGATTGCCTGCCCCACATCGACAGCGGCCCGGTGCCTCGGCGCTACGCCGGTTTCAGGACGCCGAGGCGGGGAGTTGGCGGCCGCCGGGAAATATGTTCGCGGCGAACTCCGATTTGGCCGGCAGTAACTATTCGTACCGTAAAGCGACCACGGGATCGACCCGAGCCGCCTTCCTTGCTGGCAGGTAGCACGCCAGCGTGGCCACAGCCGCCAGCAGCAGTATGGCGCTCAAGAGCACAGCCGCGTCCACTGCTCGCACGTCATAGAGGAAGCCGGCCAGGATCCGGCCAATCGCCAGCGCCAGCACCAGCCCGCACACCAATCCAATCGCCGTTACCATTAATCCTTCACGCAGGATCATGCGCCGCGTGTCGGCGGAGCTTGCTCCCAGCGCCATGCGAATACCGATCTCGTGCGTGCGGCGCGCCACGGTGTAGACCCTGACGCCGTACAGCCCGATGACCGCTAGCAGCAGCGCGATGGCTCCGAACATCCCCAGAATCCGGGCCCCGGTTTCTTCCACCCACAAATCCAGGCTCCCATCCAGGTGATCGCGAAGCGTTTTGAGTTCCAACACCGGTAAGCCAGCGTCGACTTCGCGGATTTTCCGGCGCACGGTTTCCAGTGTGCGGATCTGGGCTTCCCTTCCGCTGGCGGAAACTTTCAGGTGAATGTGCGTATCCGCACGATAGTACTGGCCGAATGGGACATAGATGTCGGGCCGCGACTCGCCGCCGACAATCCGTTCCTGCACCGTTCCCACTACGCCCACAACCTCAAGCTCGTCCGGAGGCTTCCCGGGTCCGGCGTCAGCGTGGAGATGCTTCCCCACTGCATCCCCATTTGGCCAGAGTCGCTCGGCGGCGAGCTTGTCGATAACGGCGACACGCTGGGGCGATCCGCTGAAAGTCTCCGACGGAAGAAACGAACGGCCGAGGAGCAAGGGGATGCCTAGCGTCTTGAAGTAATCTTCGGTGACGATATTGTATTCCGCAAATACCTCGCCGCCCTGCGGACTGCCTGCGGCGGGGCGAATCGGCTCGACAACCGTGGAACCTCCGAACGGAACCATCCACGCGAGGGCGACGGATTCGACTCCTGGGGTATTCTGCAGCCGCGGGAGCAAGGCTGCGTAAATCTGGCGCCCGCGGATCTCGCTATAACCCGCCAGGCTGGGATCGACCTCGGCGACGAGTTCGTGCTCGATTGAGAATCCCGGTTTGACATCCTCCGCCCGCATCGCGCTGCGAACAAACAGTCCGCTCACCGCCAGCATCATCAGCGACAGCGAGATTTGCGCCATCACCAGCACGTTGCGGCGCGAGAACAGGCGTCGCGACGCTTCGCCCGCGTCTTCACCACGGGCCTTGAGGTCCATCGATACGTCCGGCCGCGACAGCCTCCAGGCAGGCCACAGGCCGAACACCATGGTGCTGAGTAGGCAGAAGGCCATGGTGGCCGCCAGGACCCGAATGTCCGGCCTGGACGGAAAAACCACATCGAACGGAATCACCGAAACCAGCGATCGGATGAGCAGCGCATTGCCCCAGGAAGCTATCAGCAGCCCAGCCGCTCCGCCTAAAATCGCAAGCAAAAACCCTTCCGTACATAGCTGCCGCACGATACGTCCGCGTCCGCCGCCGATCGCGAGCCGGATGGCGATCTCCTTGTGACGCGCGGCTCCCCGGGCCAGCATCATGTTGGCGAGATTGAGCGAAGCAATTAACAGAACCACGGCCGGCAGGGACATCATCGCCAGGATGACGAGAGGCACGGACTCAGCGCCGTTGGTGTCCGGGTTCGGTGAGATGCTCAGCCGGTTCAGCGGATGCACGACAAAAGTCTGATTCTTGTTGTCGGCCGGGTACGCTTTCTCCATCTGAGATGCGAGGAGGGCGAGTTGGGCATCGGCATCCCGTTGCGCTAGGCCGGGCTTCAACCGCCCGATCAAAATCAGCCGGGCATTGGCGCGTAGGCTCAGGGACTGCCCGCCTTCTTCCAGTTCATTGGCCAGGAAAGAGTACGTGCCGAGCGGCAAATACAAGTCGCTGCTGACCAACGCCGTGGTGCCGGTGAAACCCTCCGGAGCAATTCCGATCACCGTGAACGTCCTTCCATTGATGCGCAGCGTCTTTCCCAGTTGTTCCGGATCGGAGCCATGCTTTTCCCAGTACGGATAACTGACAATGGCCACCGGAATCCCCGCGTCCGGCTTCTCCTCCGCGTCCGTGAATGTCCGGCCCTTGAATAACGCAACGCCCGCGGTAGCGAAGTAGTTCGAAGACACGACGTCGGCAAAGACACGGTGCGTTGTATCGCCCGTCGTCAACCCGGCCTGCGTTAGATTGTGTGCGGCAAGGCTGGAGAAGACGGAGTTTCTGTCGCGTAAGTCCGCATAGTTGGGATAAGAAAATGCGCGCGAAACGCCTGGATTATGGGTATCCACGCTATAACAGCCGACAACTTCCTGGGGATTGTTGATTTTGAGGGGCTTCAGAAGAACGACGTTGGCCAAACTGAAAATAGTGGTGTTCGCGCCGATGCCCAATGCCAGCGTCAGCACCGCGACCGCCGTAAAACCAGGGGCTTTGCGCAGGATCCTGGCCGCATAGCCGATATCCCGCAGAATCGATTCCATGACAGCCCCTGTTCGCGCCTCTCTCACTTTGTGCTTGACTTGCTCCGGACCTTCGAACTCAATCCGCGCGGCCCGCGCGGCGTCCTCCCGCGATAAACCCCGCGCCATGTTCCGCTCGATCAAAATAGCGAAGTACGCCTGAACCTCGTCGTCCAGTTCCTGCTCCGCTTGATCCCGATTCCGCAATCGCCGAAACAGGCTGGCGGCTTTTTGGAGCCAAGACGCAGGGAACCAAAACACGGTTATGACTCTTCGCCAAGCGCCTGATTCATGGCGGTAAACACTTTGCGCCAGTTGCGCTTCTCTTTGCTCAATTGCGCCCTTCCCGGCGCCGTCAGAGCGTAGAACTTGGCGCGGCGCCCGTTTTCGAGCTCGCCCCACTGGCCCTCGATCCAGCCTCTTTCGGCCAAACGGTGCAAGGCCGGAAACAGAGACCCCGGCCCCACGATGAAAACTCCGTGGGTGACCTGCTCGATACGGTCCGCGATGCCGACGCCATGGAGGGAACGAAGTTCCAGCGTACGAAGAATGAGGAGGTCTAGCGTTCCTTGCAGCAACTCGGCGGATCTGGCCATGCGAAGATTATATCGGCGATCGATATCGGGTGTCAATATAGGCCGGCGCGCAATGGGCCGGTCCCAGTGGCGCGGGATCCACTTCGCACCCTTCCTGTCCAGGTTGGATCGAGCGTGTTAGAACAGGGACAGCTTGCCGCCTTGGTCGCCGCGCTTTTGGGCGTTCATGATCAAAGATCCGCTGATCGTGCTCGCCCACCAGCACTTCGGCTGGAGGCAGCCCCATCCTGAGACGACCGGCGCCAGGCGCAACGTGCTGGTTCTCTTGCTGCTGCTGGCGTCGAGCGGCGGAGTTCTTTTGCTCGCCAGGGATTGGCGTCCCTTTGTGCCTCTGTGCGTGGGAGCGGCGGCATTCTTCGCCCTCACCGTCACGCTCAACCTGCGCAACCGGCAGAAGGCGGAGTGGTTTCAAGTTGCGAGTGCGGTGGCGCTATCGGCAACCTGCGTCATGGTATGTTTGTCGGCCACCGATTCGATTCCCAATTGGTGCTGGCTGCTCTGGTTCTTGTGCGCGTTGCAGGCCACCGCCGGAATCTTCGTGGTGCACGCGCGCCTTGATGCCCGCATTGCCGCTCGTATTGCTGCGCGCAAGCCGGCCGGCGCTCCCACTCACAGCCGGCAAGCTGCGTTGCTGTGTGTACTCGCGCTCCTCGCCGCTGCCGTATGCTTTGCCTGGCTCGGATATCTCTGGATTGCCGCCGCGCTTTCCACCGCCGGTGCAGACTGCTGGGCGGAACTCATGCGTCAGAAGTCCCCGGAGTCTCTTCAGGCGCCGTTGGCCTGGCCTGCACACTCCACTCGGAGGTCCGGTAGGATGGATGTGCGCATGACGCCAGGAGGATCAAATCGTGGCTCAGGTAAAGTATCCGGTTCGACAGATGCACCGCATCGCGTACACCAAGCTCACCCAGGCTCAGATTGGCGACAAGCTGCGCGCCGCGGCGAATGGGCCTGGGAGCGCATCCGAATTATCGGATGTATACGCGGGCAAGCAGATCAGGATTGTCACGGATAACGGTCCCACCCTGGGTTACCGCTTTGCCGGCAAGAACCGCCTTGCGCTATCCGAAAATGGCGGTGGACCCGCCGAAGCCGGCTATGGCGCGCTGGCGCTCGGCGACATCGTCTTCTTTACGCATCTGGTCCCTGGCACGCAGCGCGGCTACCACGTCCTCGTGGATCAGCGTACCAATTTGGCCACGGTCTTTGAGGTCTGGTTCTCGGGTTACAAGGACAACCGGGAGGTGCAACGGCAGGCCTACTACGGCTATGTCGAGCAGACCGGGAAGGAGGCCCCGAAGCGGCGCCACGTCATTACCAATCGCGTGGAGGGCAAGGGCTACTACTGGAAGCAGGACAACGGCATCGAGACGCTCGAGTTTTATCCATCCACGGCCTATTCGAATTTCGTCGAGCTCACGCGATTGGGAGGCGAACTCGGCTTCTGCGCACCCTCCGATTACGTTGAGGTGAACGATAACGTTTACATCTACCAGCGCACGGAGTGCGAGCTTTCCGGTACGCAGACCATCTATGCCTTCGACGTAAATCGGATGGAACAGATTGGCGCCCGGCTCGGCTTCAATGAGAAGGACGACCTGGAATACTACGTCTTCCGCGGCCGTGGCGAATGGCTGGGTCAACTCGCACACTTCGAGAAATTCGGGGACGTCGGCCTGCCTCCAGCGAACGCGCCGGCGTCCGCGAAGGGAGCCCGCCGCGTCTACCGGCCGATGCAAACCTTCCACACCTTTACGCGGCCGGAATTCGACAAACTCGCGGCGCAACACCCTGCGCGAGTTTTCCCGCCTGGTCCGAACGCTATGGCGGGAAACAAGCTGGAGGTCTCGGACTATCTCGTAGGCAAGGCAATGACCCTGCGATACGACCACGGTCCGGCAATCGAGTACAACTTCGATGAAATTCAATCTTTGCGTTGGCGCAGGCTCGATAAAGAAACGCCGGGCGCGGGCGAATGGACCACGGCGCGTTATGAGTCCTGGGAGTCCGCACCCGGGTTGATCGTGTTTGCGCATCTCCTGGCCGGTGAGCCAAACCATGATTGTCACGTCGTCGTGGCCGATTTCGACAACAGCCTGGTGAGTTGCCTGCACGGCACGATGGGAAGCCCTTACATCGGCAATGAGGCGCAGGTCGAAAATCTTTTCGGCGTAATTGAGAGGGAAGGTGCTGTGGCGCCCAAGTACGCGCGGCATCGGTTCACCGATGAGTTGGCGGGCAAAGCGCTGACCTGGAATTATTCAACCGAGACAGGGCTCACGTCGATGCATTTATACACGACGCCGCATTCGTTGTCCTGGATCATTTTCGGTCAGGACGGCGCTGGGGGCCTGGAGTGGAGCGGACCTGCAGCGTACGTGAAGATTCGCGACGGCATTTATCTCGGCTACTGGCTGGAGGAAGCCTGCAACGGAACGCTCGGCACGATCCTGATCAACCTGGACACAATGCACGACTGCGGCGCCGGTTATCACGGCGACGCGAACGGCGTCAGCTTGAGCGCGGTGGGCGCGCATGCGCGGCTCGCAGGGCAGTTTAACGTCCGCAAATACTTCCAGCCGGGCCGGAACGGGAGCGGTGTATGACGAACAAGCCCGTGACCAACAAAAACGCTGCAACTGGGAGCGCCGCGACCCGCCGGAATTTTTTCCTTAAAGCCGGCACAGCCCTATCGCTTCCAGTCGCAGCCGGCGGCGCATCCAGTCTGCGGCCAGTGGATTCAGTCGAGGACGTACAGTCGCTCCGCCGGTTACAGCAGGCGCTGGCGCGTGAGATCAATAACGCCACCGGGCGCGCGGCCGCCTTGTTCACCACCCGCGAGTTGCCAGCCGGACTCGACAATGTCACGCGATTGCTTCCCGCGGATTTCGGAGAACACGATGCGATCGAAATCGCTGCCGATGGCCGTACATCGCACGTGACGCTCCGCTGCACGGTCGAGACCAAGACTCCGATCCGGGCCCAGGGTACACTGATCGAAATGGCCCGCGCGCAGGGCGAGGGTTTCGTGGGCGCCACAAGCTGTAGAACGCTTGACATGGTTTGTGTTCGCGAGGCCGGAAGTTGGAAGATCAAGGCGCTTGCGACGCGTGATTCCTGACACTACACGAGCAACTGAATGGCGTAACCGATCTCACGCTGACGCGGTACGATGGCTTCGGCAACCTGACGCAGACCAGCGTGATTCAGGGGACGGCTCCGACGATGACGGCCAGCTACGATGTGAACAAT
Organism: Bryobacteraceae bacterium; assembly: GCA_030041495.1. Taxonomy (GTDB): domain Bacteria; phylum Acidobacteriota; class Terriglobia; order Bryobacterales; family Bryobacteraceae; genus Palsa-187. Next base: position 20,571 of record JASHNT010000068.1, read on the forward strand.
CATCAGGGAGGCGAAGACGCCAACGGCAATCCGGGTTACATCCCAGCTCCGGCTTTCGGGACCTCTGTGCAAGCTATCTATGACGTGGAGAACCGGCTGGTCGCGGCGAACATGAACTACAGCTACGATCCGGCGAACCATCGCGCCTGGCGCGGCACCGTGAGCGGCGGAACGACCGACGAGATCACCTTCTGGAGCGTCAGTGGACGCAAGCTGGGGGCGTATGAGATCACTTTTACGCAGGGTACGGAGCAGCGTGACGGCGACTACTACGCGCCCTATCAGTGGTACTTCACGCAGACGGGCACCAACTACTACTTCGGCTCGATGCTGATCAAGGACAACAACGGCTGGGTGTACCCCGACCGGCTCGGCTCCATCAGCAATTTTTATCCCTATGGCATCGAGCGCCCGAGCGCAACGACCAACGGCACCGAGAAATTTACCGGCTACTTCCGGGATTCGGAGACCGGCAACGATTACGCCGTGAATCGCTACGAGTCGCCGGGCACGGGAAGGTTTGTGACGCCAGATCCCTTGCCGAGCAGCGCCAACGCCAGCGATCCAGGGAGCTGGAACCGTTATGCCTACGTTGGTGGCGACCCGGCCAATCGGACGGACCCGACGGGTCTGTGTGATCCGTTCGACCCCACCTGCTTCTTCGGCACTCCAGGCGGCTCCCCAGGCCAGCCAGTTTACGTCGGCAACGACACCTGCCAAAACCTCATGAACGCTGCCGCCGTGGGAGACCCGGTCGCGATCTCCTTGTTGGGGGTCTATTGCGGGAGTGGTTACCCGGGCGGCACCGAGAGCTGCAGCGCGAACTACGCCTCCGAGTTCAGCCCCAGCGGCGGTCCTGCTGAGCAGACCGACTGCGGGCCGGGAACGCCGGTGGCGATTGAACCTGATTGCACCCTTCAGCTGTTTCGGAGGCCCGCCAAGTTCAAGGGCAATCTGGGACAACACACGTATCTCGAACTCTGCGAGGGCGCCGCCTGCGAAATCGTTGAGGGGGGCCGCGACAACAAAAAAGCTTCTTCGACCAATGGAGACCTCATCGGTTTTATCAACCCGCCGGGAGGAAACGTCCTGGGTGCTGGTACGAGCCATGCCTCTAGACCCGGATCAGATACCCAGATTGGCAGTACAGAGTCGATCCCATGCAGTGACATAGATATCATTAATTCAATCGTTGGTGCCTACAACAGCGGCAGTCCGGTTCCTTACACATTGATTCCCCTCAGTGAATCAAGTTATAACAGCAACAGCTTTACTTTTACCCTCCTCGGCGATTTCGGCCTCCAAGGAGACTTTAGCCTGCCAGCTTATAATAGCGCGGGCTTTGGCTTGTGGTATCCAGGTTGGGGCAACGTAGTCCCAGGTCTTAACAATGCTCCCCTTTAAGTGAGTCATGGTACGAATAAAATGTTGCCTTGCGATGCTCGTTCTGGCCCCGGTGGTTTGCCTTAAGATTGAGGCTCAAGCGATCCCGGCGCAAGGGCTCCTAAGCGGCTACTTTCCATCGTTCTGTCGCGCGGCTGTCTTCCCCGTGTCCAGTTGCGAACTGGTCGTATTTCTTGATGGCGGACGCCGCACCTCCATTAAGCTTCCCCTTCGCCTGGAGTTTTTCACCTTTGCCGGAGGTGGGAGGGATGCTTATGCGCTGGCGGCAGGCATCATCCAGCGGATTAACAAAGAGCCGGCGTGCGTGCGTAGAGTAGATTTCAATCCTGTGCGTCTAACCACCGTTGCATGCCCGGCTGGTTTGGTCGGCGCCTTCGCCTTCACGGTTTCTTCAGACGAGACTCGAGTACTGATTTCCGGGCAGATCAGGAACGCCAATGTTGCCGGGTGTGGTGTCTTCGATATTCGCCTGGCAGACGGAGCAACCAGACAGATTCTAAATGCCGGGAGCTGTCAATCGTACAATTTTGAGCACTCATGGACAAGCCTAAGCCTGTCCCCCGATTCATCCCAGGGCGTCGCTGTACGTGGGAATCGTCTATTACTGTTCCATCTCAACAGCGCAGCCACGCGTGTCATCGCAGAGGGGATTGAGCAGGCAGAGTGGTCGCCCGATGGCCGGTGGATTGCCGCGCTTGATACCCATGGAAGAACGGAGTTGATCGACGTAGGCGACTTCAAGACAAAACGAACCCTCATGCGATCCAGCGTGCAATGGTCGCCAGACTCACGGTACCTTCTTCGTGTCAAGGTGTGCCGCCCCCAGATCGCAGTTAATCCTGTTATGACAATCGAGGCGCTCGACATAAGCACGGGGCAAGCCCTGACGATTGAAAGCTCCCGATGCACGGTTGACAATGGAGCGACGGGCTGGATCAGCAAAGGGTCCGCCCAGTGACCCGATTCGTAGCGCGGGCCAGTTATGGTCCGGCCAACGGGGTCACCGGCTATTTCCGGGATTCGGAAACCGGCAACGACTACGCCGTGAATCGCTACGAGTCGCCGGGGACGGGGAGGTTTTTGACACCTGTACGCGAACACCCCGCTTCTCGCCAGCGCTGAAGCACTCTACGGTCCCGAGACC
>JASHNT010000069.1 GCA_030041495.1 Bryobacteraceae bacterium
GGGCAAGCCCCGGGCGGCTCATGACAAGGTCGTGGACGCGATTTTGACGATTTTGGCTGTCCTGAAGGCCGTCGAAGGCACTTTCACAGCCCCGCGGCCAACTCTTTATCGCAAGCTTCGATTTTCCCGCCGTTCAGATCGACCCCACTTGCATTTCTCGGCTGGCCGAAAACGCCCGGTTTAGGCACGGGCTGCTAGGCGTAGTCAAAGAAATGGCGATCAGCGCCGCGAAGTACACCGCGACGCCGGTCGCCCAACCGGTAAGCAGTCGCAACGCGCTTCTCCAGCGCCCAGAGAGCGCTTGAACCGCCGCGGCGATCAGGATCGCGGCTGCAGTCAGGAAGCACAACGCGAATACCAGATCGTGCGGAGTGTTGATCGGCCCCACGGCAACAACTTTACACTAGAAAGTACGCTGTTTCAATGGGAGGTTTGCGCTGGCAGTGTGCTACTTTGATTTAGGCCAAATCAACTTGCACACGGCGAACGCGCCCCAGCACGCGAGAACCAAAGACAGGATCGACAGCATTTTGGCCCAGAGAATGGGATGTCCCGCGAAACGCGCCAATATCACGCTAAAGGCAAAGCTGGGACTGCAAAAAGCGTATGGCCGGTCGAAACCAGAACCGGGAAAACCACGGTCACTACGGCGAACTTTAGGGCCCAATTCGCCCAATCGTCTCCGCCCCAGTCCAGGGCCTCAGTCACCCGGTTCCTCCACCCCCGTTTCCTGGTTTCCACGATGCGTTGAGCATGACAGTTGCGCTTCAGCAGGTCAAGCTGGGGTTTTGACTGTAGCCCGGCGCAGTTCGTCGATCCCGCCCCGCCTCACCAGAGGTTGTAGTGCCCGTCGCGCTCGGCCAGCTCCAGTTTCAGCCCAAAGAGCGCCGAAAGCCTTTCCGCCGTCAGGATCTCCCGTTTGGCTCCGTCCGCCACGACCCTACCCCACTGCATCAGAATCACGCGCTCGATCTCCGGAATCAGATCCGAGAGATGATGCGTCACCATTACGATCCCGGTTCCGCTCCGCGCAAGCTTGCGCAGTGTCGCCCGCAGTTCCTGCTGCGCGGACAAATCCAGCGCCGTGCTGGGCTCGTCCAGAATCAGCGCGCGCGGCTGATGCACCAGGGCCCGCGCCAGCAGCAGCCTGCGCCCCTCGCCCGAGGACATCTGGTCGGTGGCGCGCTCGGCCAGGTACGTCACTTCCAGATGCTCCATCGCCTTCCAGGCGCGCTGCCGCATCTCGCCGGTCACTTCGTGATTCGGCCAAATGCCGATGCTCGAAAAAAATCCGGAGAGCACCATGTCGAGGCCCGTCATGTCCCGGATGCAGTAGGTCATCAGGTCGCTGGAAACGATTCCCAACAGGGAGCGCAGCTCGAAAACGTTCCATTCGTCGCTGCCCAGGATCTTGAGAGAGGATTCCTCGCGAGCCAACGGGTAGCACTCCCGCGTGATCGCCTTGATGAAGGTCGATTTCCCGCAGCCGTTCGGCCCGATGATCGCCACGTGCTCGCCGGCGCCGATTTGAAGGGAGATATCGTCAAGCGCGGTGGTCTCGCCGCGCATCACGGTGACGCGTTGGAATTCGATGAGGGGCTCTGAAGGGCCGGGTTGCGCTAAGCTTGATGGCGTCATGCTGGGCAAATTCACTATCTTAAAGGAAGCCCGCTGAACCGATGAAGCCGCTCTGGTGAAAACGTGCCCGGCGAAATTTTCCTGATCCGCCACGGGGAGACCGCATGGAGCCTCTCCGGCCAACACACCTCACGCACGGACTTGCCGCTTACCGACACCGGCCGCGAGCGAGCCGCCGATCTTGCGCGCAAGCTGAATGGGCGCGGCTTCACCCTGGTGCTTTCGAGCCCGATGCAGCGCGCGCTGGAGACCAGCCGCCTGGCCGGGTACCAACCCGAGCCCGACTTCGATCTCCACGAATGGGACTACGGAGCCTACGAAGGACTGACCTCAGACGAGATTCACAAATCCTCGCCCAACTGGACCATTTGGAACGGCACCCCTCCTGACGGCGAATCGGCTGGGCAGGTGGGCGCGCGCGCGGACCGCGTCATCGAACGCTCCCTGGCCGCCTCGGGCGACGTGGCCTTGTTCGGCCACGGCCATATGCTGCGCGTGCTGGCCGCGCGATGGCTCAAGCTCGATCCTGATTCCGGAAGCATGTTCGCGCTCGACACCGGTTCGATCAGCGTGCTGGGCTGGGAGCACAGCGCCCGCGTGATCCGGCTTTGGAATAAGGCGGGGTAAATCGTCGACGGACGATGGCAGCACCGTCATAAGGGACCGATCGCCCATAATAGAAAGTAGTGGGCTCGCGCATGTGGCTATGGCCGAATCTGCTGAGCTTGGACGCCCCTCTGGTCGCCCTGCTGTGGCAGACCCTGTTCATCCGCTGCTTTCGCGTGAGTGAATCGGGTCCGAGGCGGGCTCTCCCATCGGTCCTGCTGGTGGCGGCGGTGTGGCTGATCTACGCGGCTGACCGCGTTCTGGACGCCTGGCGCGGAGCCTGTGCAGCTCCCCGCCACGAATTTTACCGGCGCCATTGGCGGACAGTTTTGCCCATCTGGACCGTGGTCTTCGCCGCGACTGCCTGGATCGCCTGGACCGAGCTCCCGCGCCCGGTCTTCGCGCGCGGCGCTTGGCTAGGGGCAGCCGTGGCGCTTTACTTCGCCGCGGTGCACAGCCTGCGCCGCAAGTGGCCCAAGGAGGCCGCGGTCGCCGTTATCTTCGCTTTGGGCGCGTCGCTGGCTGCCTGGACGCGGGTGGAGACCCGCGCCGACATCCTCACCGTGATTCTGTTTTCCTGCCTGTGCTGGATCAATTGCGTTGGAATAGAGCAGTGGGAGCAGGGTCGTGGCCACTTGCCGGTGGGTCTGATCGCGGCCTGTGTCGGGCTCACCGCGCTGTTCATTCTCTTCCGTGAACGCCCTGTGCTGGCCAGCGCCGAAGCCGCCAGCGCCGCGGCCCTGTTCCTGCTGGACCGGGGCCGCCTCAACCTCTCCGCCGACGCCGTGCGCGTCCTGGCCGACGCCGCGCTGTTGAGCCCCATCCTCTTTCTGCCGCTGGCCGGAATGCAATTTTGAATTGCGACCGCATCGCGCGCGCCTATCGCTGGATCGAGTACCTGTTTTACGGGCACGAGTTGGAGCGGCGCAGATTCTGCTACCTCCCGGACGTGGCCGCGGCGAAGCGGGCGCTGATTCTAGGCGATGGCGATGGGCGGTTCCTGGCGCGCTTCTGCGCGGCATCCCAGGCTTCCGTGGACTGCATCGATTCTTCCGCACGCATGCTGGATCTCGCCCGCGGGCGCGCCGGCAACGGGCAGATTCGCTACATTCACGCTGATGCCCTAGCGCTTCCGCTCGCGCCCACAAGCTACGACCTGATCGTGACGCATTTCTTCCTTGATTGCTTCGACGCTGCGGGCCTGGAAAGCTTGATCGGCCGCGTCGCGGCTGCGGCACAGCCGGGGGCCTTGTGGCTGATTTCCGAATTTCGTGAGCCGCGCTGGGCCCGCCCTCTACTGACTGTGATGTATCTGTTTTTCCGCATGACGGCAGACCTGGCAAATAACCATTTGGTGGACCATCGGCCGCTGCTGGCCGCGCGTGGATTCCGTTTATTGCGAGAGGAAGCTTCACGCGGCGGACTCATCGCCTCCGAGCTCTGGCGCCTCTCAAAGTAATGCCAGCATCCCGTCGATTTCCTGTTCGGCCAGATAAAAATGCGGTGACGCGCGCACCCACCCGGCTCGAGCCGCCGTAAGGATCCGCCGCTCCCGCAAGCGCGCCACAATTTTTTCTGAATCCTCACCCGCTTTCCTAAAACTCACGATGCCCGCGCCGTTTTCTTGAGTCCGCGCGCCCAACACCTCATAACCGCGTTGAACCACGCCCTCCGCAATCCGGTCACCCAGGGCTTGCACCTTCGGCCCGATACGATCCACGCCCACTTGCAAAACGAATTCGATCGCCGCACGCAGGCCGTAACAGCCGATCGTGTTCAGAGTCCCGCACTCATAGCGTCCCGCATCCGGACGCAAAGTCAAATCGCGGCGCCCGTAATCGGCGTAGTGCGCGGTGTTGGTCCAGCCGAACTCTACCGTCTCGACTTGATCCTGCAGTTCCGGCGAGATGTAGAAAATCGCGCAACCCTCCGGCCCGAACATCCACTTGTGCCCGTCGGCGGCCAGCGCACCGATGTTGGCCGCGCGCACGTCCAAGGGGAACACGCCCAACCCCTGAATCGCATCGACCACGAAGATCGTTCCGCGCCGGCGGCAGATCTCGCCGACCGCTTTCACATCCGCGCGATGCCCGGTCAAAAATTGCACGAAGCTCAGCGCCAGCAGGCGAGCTCCTTTCGCCGCGGCATCGATCTTGTCCAAAGGATCCGCAGCCGATAGCCACTCGATACGGACGCCCTTGGCCTCCAGCCTTTGCCACGGATATTGGTTTGCCGGAAACTCCTCGCGGAATGCTACGATTTTGTCGCCCTCGCGCCACTTTAAGCCCATCGCGATCGCCGCCAGTCCCTCCGAAGTATTCTTGAGCAGTGCGATTTCCTTGGGTGCCGCGTTGATCAATCGGGCCCCCGCGCTCCGCAGCCCTTCATACGTCTCCAGCCATTCGTCATAGTGCAACGAGGAGTAATGAAGAGCGTCCTGCGAAAACCGGATCATCGCCTCGGCCGCCGGTTTAACCAGCGGAGCGATTGCCGCGTGATTCATCCAGATCAGATGCTGAGTGATAGGGAATTCGGATCGATACTCTTCCAAGGTCATTGGTTCCAGCTTACGCAATACTAGAAGAAGAGCTCCTTTCGTGTCCCGTCCTGAAGTCCTCAGCCCCGCCGGCCACTGGCCGCAGTTGCACGCCGCTATCGACGCGGGCGCGGACGCCGTGTACTTCGGTCTGACCCATTTCACCGCCCGCGCCAAAACCGGATTCACTCTGGCCGAGCTTCCCGAGGCCATGCGTACTCTGCACGCCCGAGGCGTCAAGGGCTACGTCACTTACAATTCGCTGGTCTTCGATTCGGAATTGCCGCAAGCCGCGCACGGTCTTGCCTCCATCGCCGAGGCCGGCGCTGACGCGATTATCGTGCAGGATCTCGCGGTGGTGAAACTCGCACGCGAAATTGCGCCTGCGCTCGAAATTTTCGGCAGCACGCAGATGAGCGTCACTAGCGCCGAGGGTGCTCGCGTGGCGCGGAGCCTCGGCGCGAGCCGCGTGGTCCTCGCGCGTGAGCTTTCGCTCGACGAGATCCGCGCGATCCGCAGCCAGACCGACCTCGGCCTGGAAGTCTTTTGCCACGGCGCCCTATGCGTCTCGTATTCGGGTCAGTGTTTTTCTTCGGAAGCCTGGGGAGGCCGCAGCGCCAATCGCGGCCAGTGCGCGCAGGCTTGCCGCCTGCCCTATGAAATGCTGGTGGACGGCGTCGAAGAGCCGCTGGGCGATGCGCGCTATCTCCTCTCGCCCGGCGATCTCTACGCGCTGCGGCAAATTCCCGAGCTGGTGGATATCGGCGTCACCGGTTTGAAGATTGAGGGCCGCTACAAGGATGCCAATTACGTCGCGCTAACCACCCGGGCGTATCGAAAAGCGGTCGATGACGCCTGCGCTAAGCAAGCACTGAGCGTGATGGCGGAGGAAGAAGCCCGGCTCGAACAGGTCTATTCGCGGGGACTCGGTCCATACTTCCTCACCGGCACCAATCATCAAGCCGTGGTCAAAGGGCGCTCGCCGCGCCACCGTGGAATCTTGTGCGGCAAGGTTGTTCGTGTCGAGCGATCCGGCATTTTCATTCGGCCTGAGGGATCAGCCGCACCGCCGGTCAAGCCAGGCGACGGAATCGTCTTTGACGCCGCGGATTGGCGCAGCCCACAGGAGCCGGAGGAGGGTGGGCGCGTTTACGAAGCCGCGCATCGCGATAACGGCGAGATCGAGCTGCGCTTCGGCAACGGCGCGGTCGATCCTTCCCGCATTCGTCCTGGCGATTTGGTCTGGCGTACTCACGACCCCGCGATCGATAAGGCGCTTCGCGCCCTCCCTCCGCACCGGCAGCGTGTTGACGTGCATGCGATCGCCCGCGCCGGCGAGCCTTTGCGCATCGAATGGAAAGTCGGTGAGCACTTCGTCGAAACCGCCTCGATCGGGCCGCTCCCATCTGCGCAAAATCGCGCGATCACGAAGGAATATCTCGCCGAACAGCTCGGTCGTCTGGGGAATACGCCGTATGAGCTCGGATCGGTTTCCGTGGATATCCAGGGTTCGCCGTTCGCGCCGCCCTCCCTTCTGAATCACCTGCGCCGCGAAGCGGTGGAGCGCCTCCAGACTCTGCGATCCTCCCGGCCACGGTTCACCGTCTCAGATCCGTCCGCAGCCCTCGACCGGCTCACCACAACAGCGCTGGAAGCGGCGCCCGCCGCGCCGCAGCTTCATCTTCTGGTCCGCACGCCGGAGCAACTCGACGCGGCGCTCGCGGTGCACCCGGCATCCGTCACCCTCGACTATCTCGATCTCTACGGCCTGCTTCCGTCGCTCGATCGCGTCAAGGCTTCCGGAATTGAGGCTCGCGTGGCAAGTCCGCGTGTCTTGAAGCCTGGCGAAGAACGCATCGCGGCCTTTCTGCTCAAATGCGATTGTCCGGTTCTAGTCCGTTCGGCAGCGCTCCTTAGCACGCTGGCGGGCCGCAGGCCCCTGAGCGGGGATTTCAGTTTGAATGCCGCCAACGCCATTACCGCCCGGGAACTCCTCAGCCGCGGCCTGGAGCGCATCGCGCCCACGCATGATCTGAACGCCGCGCAGATCGCGGAGCTTGCCCGGCGCACCGGCGCCGATAAAATCGAGGCCATCGTCTACCAGCATTTGCCCGTCTTTCATACCGAGCATTGCGTCTTCTGCCGCTTTCTCTCCACCGGAACCAGCTATCGCGATTGCGGCCGCCCCTGCGAGCGACATCGCGTCGAGCTTCGCGACCCAAGCGGCCGCGCACATCCGGTTATGGCCGACGTCGGCTGCCGCAACACCGTGTTTGGCGCGGAGGCTCAGGAGGCCTCGGAGCATCTGACCGCATGGCTGGACGCCGGCGTCCGCCACTTCCGCGTCGAGTTCGTCCATGAATCCGCCGCGGCAGTCGCTCGCATCGCCGAAGCCTTCGCCGATACACTCGCGCGCCGGTTTTCCCATTCAGATTTACGGTGCCGGTTGCGCGACATTGCACCCCAAGGAATCACGCAGGGCAGCCTTTTCGTCCCCGCCGGATCGGTTCTTCCCATTCTGCAATAATCGGAAAAATGCCGGGCGCATCTTTAGGAATGAACGCCGCGCTGTTTCTGCTCGCCGCCTTGCCGGCGGTGGCGCTTGCCCAGAAGGTCACCATGGAGTTCGACCGGAACGCCGATTTTTCCGACTTCCACACCTTCTACATCAACGTCGGCCAGCTCAACGCCAAGAGCCCGGTCCTGAACAATGATCTGATCCGCAAACAGATTCAGGACGACATCCGCACGCAGCTTACGGCCAAAGGCCTCGCCGAAGTCACGGCCGGACCGCGCGACTTGAACGTGGGCTTCTCCCTCGGATCCGTCCCCCGGCGCGAAGTCGAATATTATCCCGCGGGTTGGTGGGGCACTCGCCGCGCCGTCACCGGTTACACTGAGGGCACTCTCGTCATCAATCTGCACGAGACCTCCATGCGCACGCTGGTCTGGCGCACCATCACGGTCGAGGACAAGGCCCGTCCCGCCGATGTACAAGCCAAGCTCGACACGATGGTGAAGAAGGCGTTCGAGCGGTACCCACCGAAGAAGAAGCCGTAGCCGCATAATTGCCCTGATGAGGTTCCGTCATGCCGATGAAGGTGCGCGAAGTGATCCGACTACTCCAGAAGAGCGGCTGGGTGGAAATACGATCGAGGGGCAGCCACCGCCACTTCAAGCACCCCGAGAGGGCGCGCTTGGATCACCGTTCCGGGAAACGACGGGAAAGAGCTCGCGCCAGGCACGCTCAACGCTATACCCAAGGAGGCGGGCCTGAAATGAGTCTCAAACGTTACCCGATGGTGATTGAGCCGACCAACACAGGATTCTCCGCGTTCTCACCCGACGTGCCGGGATGCGCGGCTGCCGGAGACACCGAAGAGGAGACGCGCCGGAATTTCCAGGACGCCCCTGGCAGCTCATTTCGAGATCCTGCGTGAACTCGGCCAGCCAATTCCGGCCCCCCGTGCCTCAGTCGATTACGTGGAAGTCACGGCGTAGTTTCCGCGGCCACGCTGTAGGTAGGGCTTAAAAATGAGCCGAAGATATCTGGTGATTTTCGAGCCAGCCGAGGCAAATTGGGCAGCGTGGGTTCCCGATTTGCCCGGATTCGTCACCCCAGGAGAATTTTGGACAGAGGGGAACGGGACGCTTGTGAAGGGATCTCAGGGCGGGCTCAGGCGCTTTGCGATTTTGGCGAGCCCGTCCCAGGACTGACAAGCGTGGCGGAGGCAGTCAAGGTGACGGCGGGCACGTAAATCGGAGTTGCGAGGATGGAACGGCCCAGAGGAATTGCGGGAATTACGGTAGCGCTTTGCGTCTTGAACGTAGTGCGCGGCTATCTCTCGATCACCTCCAGTGCAGGTCTCGTCATCCCCCTTGACAATAGTGCTTCTCCGATTCGTGGTGCTCTTATTCTTCTGGAGTGGCTATAATTGGGCGCGCGGCCTTGTGCTGTTGGCATCAGCGCTCGCATTTGTAAATTTTACACGGTGGGCCCATTTAGGCCTCTTCGCCCGCATTGCAGTCGCTAACCAACTTGTATTGAGCGTGTTTCTGCTGTGGTGGTTAAACCGGCCCGGACCTCGTAGGTACTTTGACCCAAGGCCCCTGAGGATTTTTTAGCCAACCCCGCCAGTTGATACAATTCCCTTCGTGAGTCATCCCGCCGCTTACCCTCCCCCTCAAGATTTCCTTCGTAGAGCCCACGTCCAGGGCATGGAAGGCTACCTCGATCTCTACCGCCGTGCCGAGAACGATCCTGACGCGTTCTGGGCCGAGGTTGCCGAACGCGAGATCCATTGGTTCGAAAAGTGGTCGCAGGTTCTGGATTGGAAGCCGCCCACGGCTCGCTGGTTCGTGGGCGCGAGGACCAACGTGGCTTACAATTGCCTGGACCGCCACATCGCGACTCATCGCAAAAACAAAGTCGCGATCCTGTTCGAAGGCGAGCCCGGCGACCAACGCTTCCTCACTTATCAGGAACTGCATCGCCTGGTGGTTCGCTTCGCCAGCGTGCTCAAATCCCGAGGCTACAAAGCCGGCGACCGCGCCATCGTTTACATGCCGATGATTCCGGAGCTGCCCATCGCCATGCTCGCTTGCGCACGGCTCGGTATTATTCACAGCGTGGTCTTCGGCGGATTCTCCGCCGAGGCGCTGAAAGCCCGAATCCAGGATCTCGGCGCGACCCTGGTCATCACCGCCGATGGAGGCTATCGCCGCGGCAAGGAGGTCAAGCTCAAGCCGGCGGTCGATGAAGCGCTCACCGAATGCCCCAGCGTTCGCGACGTCATCGTCTACAAGCGCACCGGCTCAGAGACCATCATGCAATCCGGGCGCGATCTCTGGTGGCACGATCTGGATCAGCACGCCACCGAGGATTGCCCCGCCGTCGAACTCGATAGCGAACATCCGCTCTACGTGCTCTATACCTCCGGTACTACGGGCAAACCCAAGGGCATCCTGCACACCACCGGCGGCTATCTAACCTACATCACGGCCACGATGAAGTGGGTTTTCGACCTGCGGGAGGAGGACACGTATTGGTGCTCGGCTGATATCGGCTGGGTCACCGGCCACAGCTACATCGTTTACGGCCCGCTCTCCGCCGGCGCGACCACGGTGATGTACGAAGGCGCGCTCGATTTTCCGGCCTTCGACCGCTGGTGGCGCGTCATTGAAAAATATCGCATCAACATTTTTTACACTTCGCCAACCGCCATTCGCGCTCTGATCCGCCAGGGCGACCACTGGCCCGATTCACACGATCTTTCAAGCCTCCGCCTGCTTGGCTCCGTCGGTGAGCCGATCAATCCCGCCGCCTGGGAATGGTATCACCGCGTCATCGGTAAGGAGCGCTGTCCCATCATCGACACCTGGTGGCAAACCGAAACCGGCGGCATTATGATTTCGCCGATGCCCGGCGCGGTGGCCGCCAAACCCGGCTCTGGGACCTTGCCTATGCCCGGCGTCATCCCGGACATCGTGGACCTCAACGGATATGAGGTCGGCACCGATCGCGAAGGCTACCTCATCATCCGGCGGCCCTGGCCCAGCATGGCCCGCACCATCTGGGGCGATCCGGAACGCTTCAAGGAGCAATACTGGACCCGCGTTCCAGGCGCGTACTTCACCGGCGACGCCGCGCGGCGCGACGCCGACGGCTACTTCTGGATCCTCGGCCGGGTCGACGACGTGATGAACGTCAGCGGCCATCGCTTGAGCACCATGGAAGTGGAAAGCGCGCTGGTAAAGCATCCTGCTGTAGCGGAAGCTGCCGTGGTCGGCAAACCGCATGAGATTACGGGCCAGGCTGTGTGCTGCTTCGTCACCCTCAAAAAGGGCGATTGGGACCACGAAAAGCTGGGGCAAGATCTGCGCAACTGGGTGGCGCACGAGATCGGAGCCTTCGCGCGGCCGAACGAAATCCGCTTTACCGACGCTCTTCCCAAGACGCGCAGCGGCAAAATCATGCGCCGCCTATTGCGCGAGATCGTGACCAACAACACCGTAGCCGGTGATGTGACCACCCTGGAGGACATGAGCGTGGTGACCAAACTCGCTTCGCAACACGACGAGGACTGATTCCGCTAGCGCGGCACCAACGTAAACTCTTCGATCGCGATCTTCGCACTGAAGTAGCTGCGCGCGCTCGCGCGAATGAAGTTCACCGTCGCCGAATCGAATCGGCGGATGGCCGGGTTATCCGGGATCGCGTAGCTTAACAGCCCGTGTCTAAACCCCAAAAACGGCTGGACCTGAAAATGTTTTGACTTTAAACTTTGGGTATGGCGATGGGGACGCGGAAGATGCGGGAGCGGCAAGAGGGCTTGTGGTACGGCGGCGAGTTGGCCACGGCGCCGGGTCACCCTTTCTATAAACGGCTCAATGAAGTTCTGGACGACGCCAAGTTCGAC
>JASHNT010000070.1 GCA_030041495.1 Bryobacteraceae bacterium
AGACGAGGCGTATTGCGCTGAAGATATTCTATGGCGCGGAACCACCCAAAAAGCTGGTTAGTGAAGGAGCCTATCAAGATGACTCCTCCAAGCACAAGCTTCGCGGATGTCCGCCACATGTAGTTATTGTCCCATATGCGAAAGCGCATCCGCTCCGGGGTGTCAAGGTGCCCAGCTTGGCAAAACTACCCACTACCCGATGACCGATATGACCGCTGCAAAAACACACCCGAAAAACAGGAACGGGTCCGAAGTAGTCGTCGACAACCGGGCGGACTGGCGCGACTGGCGGGCCGGTCTGCGCTTCAACTCCGACAGCGAAAACGGCCAGCAGCGCGCCTGCCAGCACGAATTCAGGCATCGAACGAGTCACTCGCATGAAGACCTCCCGTTTTAGGAAATCAGACGGCTCAGCCTAGAATAACCGCCGGACATTTTCCCGCAGAATGAGGTGTTGGATGCTCTTCCGAACCCCGACAGAGACATCGGAGGTTTGGGTGGAGATGGGCAGCAGCATCAACGCAAATCGAAAAGGCATACAAATCTCGGCGCAGAAGGACCCAAACATGAGCGATTTGATTGTGGTGGAAAGGCCAGGCTTCATTCCTTAAGGCCGCTCAAACCGACGCTCACGCGTCGCTTTGATCACCTCGACCCTGAACACCGGGGCTCGGTGTCCCAAGGGAAGTAACGCTTCAGGGCTGTACAAGCTCGGTCGTGAAGTTCGGGGTCAGGATTAAAAAGGAGGGTCTCAAACTCCTCACGCAATCTGTGGCGGCTATCGCCTGCGTAATCTATGCTTGATCAGCTCCAAAGCACGGCGTGCCACCGGCCCCAGAGGTCAGTCGCGGGAGTCGTTTTGAGCGTTCTGGATCGTCTTCACAGCATCGGCTGGGGTCTGGACCCTGCCCCTCAGAATGTCGAGAATAAGCCTGCTTGTAATCAACGTATTGAAAGGCTTGGTATAGACGACGCTGGAGGCCTGGTGCGGGAAATTCACCAGGAACGGTACACCGGAGGTGTCCTGGTGGGAGGCGACTTCTTCTTCCCGAGTCCATCCGGGCGACCTACGCCACAGGAACGTACGCCAGCCGTGATCCGCGCTGACGATGATTACGGTGCGACCGGCAAGGCCGGAATGATCAAGGGCGCGCCTAAGATCCCCGAGCGCACGGTCCGCGAGCACTACGTTGTCGAGATATCCGATTTTCGCAGTCGCGGAGGTGGATGGGGTAGAACGGCTGTAGATGGCGGGAGGATGGGGCACCGGAAGGTGGACCAAGGCAAGACCGATGGATCGATCGGAGACGATATCGCGAGCCCGGTCCATCATGTATTCGAAGCGACGCGCCTTGTCTTCGCGCTCGTAGATACCGGGAAACACGCCGGGGAGGTGGCCGAGGAGCGGCAGCACAGCAACCTGGAGCTTCAGGTGGAACCACATCGCCTGCGGCAAGGACTGCGCTTCAAAGCTTTCTTCGACGCCTGAAAGCAGCCAACCGGCAGTCCAGAAGCACTTTATGAGACTCCGGTTAAGGAGCCGTCCGTAGGGATGGTCCCATCCCACTAGCGCCGTGTTCATTCCCAGTTGGCGCGCCTGGTCAAACACGTTAGGAACTGAACTCCATGAGAACGGCGTCGATCCCGCCGGACCCATCACGCGCAAATCGTTTGGGGCTCGCGGAGCGACGTTGGTGACCGGACGGCCCATGATGAGCGCTGGCATGGACAGGGCGGTTGCATTCGCGGGCGATGTGGCCGCGGTTGCGTACAGACTCTCCGACTTCAAGCGATCAAGGTTAGGCAGGTCGAGACCGGCTGGACGCCCGGTGTACGCGATGGTTTGGCTCAATTCATCGAAGATGATCCAAATGACCCGCACCGCAGGCAAGGGACCGTCGATCGGCGCGGCTAAAGGTCCGTCGGCGTAAGCCGAGGTTGGGTACCGGAACAGCGTTGCCCGGCCAGCCTGGAACAAGATGATTGCCAGAACGGGCCAGGAATAAAGGAATAGCCTGCACGCGCCCCGCGATGCACGGAGCGGTCGCGCGGCTGCGATCGCCACTAGAATGACGGTTATCGCCAATAGCACCGGCCAGAAATGCGGATTCAGAATGAGCGGCGCCACGTCAATTGGAGAGACAGACAGCATCGCAACCGCGGCGATTCCGAATGGCACGAAGCAAGAGCCCAGGAACAAGAGATGGGGAACGCGTGAGTTCTGAAACCTAGTGTGGCGGCATACTTCCCAGGCGGCCAACAGCGCAAGCGCGATCAGAGCTTCACAACATAGGACCGGAATTGCGACGGCATACAGCGGATCGTTGTGTGCAAAATATGCGGTTCTCCCCTGCGCATATTCCACCCAGGTATTCAGGAAGCACCAGGTGGCGAATGCAAGGCACACTAGCAGGCGACGAGCCAACCTAGCGACCCCTTTTCGCCAACTCGTAGATTTTTCGGGTTGGCGTCAGCACGCAGGATCCGGCGATGTCAAACTGGCGGCGTGCGGCAGCCTCGAAGGCTCCCACATTAACGTCGGCGTGTAAATCTTCTCTTCCGCGCGTAAGACGTCGAAACTGCGAATCCTCCGGATCGACGTATTCGACCACGGCAAGGCGCGTGGTGAGCTGGGCGAGCAACTCGAAAATGGCGGCGAGCGGGACACGCTCGGAGACCAGCAGGTGATGGATTATCGCCAGTGCCAGGACACAATCGAACTTCCCGCGGGTGCGATCGAGAAAGGCAGCCGACTCGTGGTTGACCCAGCCCGAACCACCGTTCGGCCTTGCGATATCGACGACCAGCGGGAGCACATCAAGGTTCGCCGCATTTGCACGCGTCCACAATGCGCCGATGGCGACGGGGTCCCGATCGATGGCGACCACGCTCCGCTCACCTCCGGCGGCCAGCAAGCTGAATTTACCGGCATTACACCCGATATCCAGTACATTCCGCGAGGTCTCGACCGCTTCCATGACAAATGCCTCCTTCCTGCCCAGCGCCCCGGGGGAGTAAGTATGGCCGGATTCGTACGAAAATGCCTCCGACTGGGGCCTGGGCTTGACCGATTCCAGAAGGCGCCGGCTTCGATGGAGCAGTCGATCGAGCAAAAACCTGGCCTCCTGCGCATCCCTGGCAGAGCGCGGCCGGTATTTTGCTGGATCGGATGTTTCAGAATCGCGCGAGAGCAGCGCGGGAATGCCCAACGCACCGAGAAATGGAGGAAACACGAGCCGCCAGGACGGGCACAATCGCAGCATTTTCTTCAGCTCCAACCCATCGCGGTGCGACGGGAGGATTTCCGTGAGGTCCAGCCCGAAATACCGGGCCGCTAGGAGTGGATACACAAACGTTTGAACGAACTGCGCATGCGCGCGCCATAGGGGGTCCAGTGGCTCCCGCGGCTTGAAGGAGAGAATGTCGAGGAAGACCGGCCTCGGACCTTCGAACATGATGTTGTAAGGAGTCGCGTCCTTAAGGATGAAGCTTGAAGCCAAGGCGTTCTGCGCGAGTGTGAGCGTGCAGCTTGCGGCCGAATGCAACATCTCAGGCGCCCACTCATATGGGTAGCTGGGAAAGCGGACCGGAGGGTGTTCGAGCACCGCCGCACCCGCAGGCACTTTGTTGCGCCATTCTTGTGGTAGCTCCGTGAAGGCTGCATCGAGAAGGGTGGATTGCGAAATCACGCCTTCGCTCATCCATGCAACAGCGCTCGGACTGGATAGAAAGGACCGCACCCCTGCGGCGGCATGCGGAAGAACGCAGCGGAAAATACGTTCGTCCGAACGGAACACGAACCCATCCGGGTCGCGGAAGGAAAGCTGCACGTTCAGTGTTCAGAGGCTGGAGTCGAATTCCGCTTTCCACGCACCAAACCCATGAGGACGCTCCGAAATCTGAACACCAAAGTCAGAGCGGCAGCAACAAGAAGTTGAACAAAAAACAGGCCGGAACCTGGATCTGTATACATGTCGAGAACGTGTGGCGTCGGCCGGAGAAGTTATCGCGACGTGGCATTACCGAACCGCGGCTCCGGCCTTACTTTAAACTTTGACGTCCGAACTCTGACGACGGGTTACCTGAATTCATGGAACATCCTATAGAGATAAAGAGCCTTCGCTGGTCTCCCTGCTTTACAGCATATGACTGAATGGTCACCGCGGATAGCCGTTCGGTCGCTTTCGCGAACTATGAAAGAGAAATTTAGGCTCTCGCTTTGCATTCCTCGGGGGACACCCAAAACCGGCCATTGATGGACACCTGAAAAGCGGCCAACGGGAGCAGTAGGCCAGGACATTCGGACGGGTGGCGGGGGCAGACCCCAAGATCGACACCGGGGGCTCCTCCGGCGATCAAACGGCGGCAGGCAACTTTACGGTAAACGTCGACGGGACGATCATCGTGCCGCTGTATTCAGGCACATCCGCCGGTTATCCGGGCCTGTGGCAGGTAAACTTCGTGCTGCCATCGAACATCGCCGCGGACTGTTTCGCCTCCGTCACGGTCCAAGGCGGGCGTGGTTGAATTTGTCTGCGCCCAAGTCATACTGGCCGCCGACATCGCGCTTGCGAAAGCGACGAAATGCGCCGTTCCCGTAGTCTTCGTTCCAACCGCCATTAGAACGTCAGCCGCAACTGAAGACTGATCTTACGGAGATACGTACTGGTGCCGGTGCCCGCGTCGGGACCGAACCCGCCTTGCAGGCTCAGGGATTGTCCGAAGAACGGCGATGATAAGTCGCCCAATGTCCGGTGGACGCGCTTTCTGCCGTGATCCGCGCCGCCGGCGACAATCCGAATTTGTTGGTCAGCACGGTTGCAGGCAGAGATCGCGTTCGCGAGTGAGGATGCTGCGCTAAAACCTAGCAGCCCGTGTCTAAACCCCAAAAACGGCTGGACCTGAAAATGTTTTGACTTTAAACTTTGGGTATGGCGATGGGGACGCGGAAGATGCGGGAGCGGCAAGAGGGCTTGTGGTACGGCGGCGAGTTGGCCACGGCGCCGGGTCACCCTTTCTATAAACGGCTCAATGAAGTTCTGGACGACGCCAAGTTCGAC
>JASHNT010000071.1 GCA_030041495.1 Bryobacteraceae bacterium
GACAAGGTCGTGGACGCGATTTTGACGATTTTGGCTGTCCTGAAGGCCGTCGAAGGCACTTTCACAGCCCCGCGGCCAACTCTTTATCGCAAGCTTCGATTTTCCCGCCGTTCAGATCGACCCCACTTGCATTTCTCGGCTGGCCGAAAACGCCCGGTTTAGGCACGGGCTGCTAAGGTAGAATCCCTCGGGTAGAATCAAAGGTACGTGCGGCGTTTTTTTTGCGCAGGCTTATTGGCGCTTCGTAGGAGGTCTCCATGAAATCTTGCTTGCTGTTGTTCGCCTGCGGCCTCGCCGCCAATGCGGCGGGTATCTGTGATGTTACCGCTTACGGCGCGAAAAACGATGGCAGCGCCCGCGCTACCAAGGCTATTAACACGGCGATTCAAGCCTGCGCCAAGAGCGGCGGCGGCACTGTATATTTCCCTCCGGGAACTTACGTGACTGGCGCGATCGGGCTGGCCAGCAACATCACTCTGGACATCGAAGCCGGCGCGACTCTGCGCTTCCACACCGACCTCTCGGAATATCCGCTGGTGCCCGGAAGAATGGAAGGCACGGAGACGCTGACGCCGGCGCCTCTGATCGGCGGGCGGAATCTCGAAAACGTCGCCATCACCGGCCACGGCACTCTGACTACGGACAATGCCTCGTGGGTCAAACAAGCCAACAGCAACACGGAGGCTCGCCAGATGTGGTCAAGCATTCAAGAGCGCCTGGAAAAGAAGGAACAGGTTCCCGAGGGCGATTACCGCGTGGCCGCGCTGAGTCTCCGCCCGTCCATGATTCGGCCCATGGACAGCAAAAATATTCTGATCGAGGGGATTCACGTCAAAGGCTCCTCCTTCTGGACCATCCATCTGCTCTATTGCGAGAACGTGGTGGTGCGCAACGTGATCGTCGAGACCTATCCCGGCGCCAATCCCGACGGCATCGACATCGATTCCAGCCGGGAGGTGCGCGTGTCCGATTCGTACTTCGATACCGGCGACGACGCCATCGTTATTAAATCCGGCAAAGGAGTTGACGGCCGCCGCGTGGGCAAACCCTCGGAAGACATTACCATCACCAACTGCACCTTCGGCCACGCCCACGGAGCGGTGGTGGTGGGTAGCGAAACCGCGGGCGGAGTGCGCAACGTCGCCGCGAGCAATATCGTCTCCAAGGGCACCGACATCGGCATCCGCATCAAGAGCGGACGCAGCCGCGGCGGAGTGGTGGAAAATCTGCGCTTCGATAACTGGGTGATCGACAATCCGTCGAAAGACGGAATCCTGGTGACCAATTACTACGTGCGCATCCCGGAGGAGCCGGTGAGCGAACGCACTCCGGTGTTCCGGAACATTTCCATCAGTAATGTTACGGTCAGCGGAGCGCCCGTTGTGGTCGACGTCCAGGGGCTGCCGGAGATGCCGATTGCCGGCTTGCGCATTCGCGATCTAGTAGGCTCCGGCAAGCGCGGTTTGCAAGCGTTCAACACCAAGGGGATGGAGTTGCACGGCGTCAAGATCGACGCGCGGGAGGGTCCAGCGTTTCTGATCCGCGACTCTTCGGATCTGGATCTCGATCGCGTGGAGACGGCTCAAGCAGGCGCGGAGGCGCCCGTCATCCGCTTGGATCGCGTGACGCAAGCCTTGATTCAAGACAGCCGGGCCTGGCCGGGAACGGGGACATTTCTTTCGACCGCGCCGGGACTGATGAAGTCCGTCAGGTTGGACTCGAACGACCTGGCCGCCGCGCAAACACAGACCGCGGAGTCGGCCGCGGACTACTGGCAGGGCATCGACAGCCCGGATAAAGGCCTCACTCGCCGCTGAGTCCGGCCCGGCGATGCACGGCGGGCTTGGCTCCAGAACCATCTATAGTTGAATTTGGAGATGAAGACCAACCCGGCCATCGCGGCTTCGCTACCCGAAGTGCATTCGAGCGTGCTCACCGCGCGCCCTACGGTGATCCGCCGCATGCTGGCCTTCGCGGGTCCCGCTTACCTGGTGAGCGTGGGCTACATGGACCCCGGCAACTGGGCCACGGACCTGGTGGGCGGGTCGCAATTCGGCTACAAGCTGCTGTGGGTGATCGTGCTGTCGAATCTGATGGCGATCCTGCTGCAGACGCTCGCCGCGCGGCTGGGCATCGTTGCGGGGCGAGATCTTGCGCAGGCCTGCCGCGAGGCTTATCCCAAACCGGTGTGCAATGCGCTGTGGATTTTGTGCGAAATCGCGATCGCGGCCTGCGATCTGGCCGAGGTTTTGGGCGCGGCCATCGGACTGAAGCTGCTGTTCCACATTCCGCTGGTCGCCGGAGTGCTGGTGACCGCTTTCGATACCATCCTGGTGCTGTGGCTCTCACGCTTCGGTATCCGCGTGATCGAAGCTGCAATTCTTTCGATGATCGCGATCATGACCGGCTGCTTCCTGGTCGAATTATTCTTCGCTCATCCGGCGGTGCACGAGATGTTTTTGGGGCTCGCGCCGCGGCTCAATAACACCAGTTTGTACGTCGCCGTGACCATCGTCGGCGCGACGGTGATGCCGCATAATCTCTATCTGCATTCGGCTCTGGTCCAGACCAGGCGCATCGGGAAGAGCGTTACCGAAAAACGCGAGGCCTGCCGCTTTAACCTGGTGGATTCCGTCGTGGCCCTGAACGGAGCTCTGATCGTGAACGCGGCGATCCTCATTCTGGCCGCAGCGGTATTCTTCACCCGTCACACCGTAGTTCAGGAGATCGAGCAGGCGCATCAATTGCTCTCGCCTCTGCTAGGAACGGCGTTGGCGAGCGGCTTGTTCGCGGTAGCTTTGTTGGCCAGCGGACAATCCTCGACGCTGACCGGAACCTACGCCGGGCAGATCGTCATGGAGGGATTCTTAGACCTGCGCATGCGGCCCTGGATGCGGCGTTTGATTACACGCGCTGCTGCGATCATTCCGGCGGCGACGGTGATCCAGATTTCCGGCGACAAGGCGACGCTCGGACTGCTGCTGGTGAGCCAGGCGATCATCAGCATGCAGCTTCCCTTCGCGGTGATCCCTCTGATCCGCTTCACCAACGACCGCCGGCGCATGGGCGAGTTCGCCAATCGAGCTTGGGTGAAGACGCTCGCGTGGGCGACGGCCGCGGTGATTCTTGGGCTCAATCTGTGGCTAGTGGGCCAGCAGGCGATGGATTGGGGCTCGGGACACCCGTGGGCTTCCGCCGCGGCGGCACCCGTGCTGGCCGGCGTTCTGGTGCTGTTGGGCTGGATTACGTTCGCCGGCGAACAGGGCGGCCGCGCGGCGGAGGCTGGCGCGGAAGTGGCCGCCAATTTGCCGGCTCCGGTGTACCGGCGGATACTTGTTCCGCTCGATCACAGTTCGCGCGACCGCGCCGCGATCGCGCACGCGGCCTATTTGGGCAGGTTGCATGGAGCGGTTCTGCATCTGGTGCACGTGGAAGAGGGCGCTACCAGCCGTTTGTTCGGGTCGCTTGCCTCAGATGCCGAAGTGCACAAAGGCGAGGAATATTTTCACGGAATCGTCGAGTCTCTGGAGAAACAGAATCTGCAGGCCGAGTTGACCGTGACGCACGGCGCCAGCCCCAAGGATGCTATCGTCCGGTTGGCTCGCGAACTTCATCCCGACCTGATCGTGATGGGCGCGCACGGCCACCGTGGCGTCAAGGATCTGATCTTCGGCAACACCATCAACGGCGTAAGACATGAAGTCTCGGCTCCCGTGCTGGTGGTCGGCGACGAGCCGGTCTGAGAAGGCGCCGCAACCCGGCCCTACTTCGCAGGCGTCTTGGTCACCAACTTACTCACCAGCGGCAGCATGTCCATGCCAATGCCGATTTCGTAAGTGTCGCGATTCGGGTTCGGCAACGTGAGCGTCTGTACATTGGACGAGGTGATCGTGGCGCCGCTGGTGTCGGGCGCCAGGATGTACGGATTCGTGAAGGCGCTCTTGCCCGTCAGCTGCAAGTCCGTCCGGCCGAATAAATAGACGATCTGCAGGGACTGGAAGGGAAGCGGATAGAAGGCCTCTATCTTCATGACCAGACCGTGCAGCGTCCCCTGTGTGATCAGCGCGTTCTGGCCCACCCCAACGTCGAACATGGCCGGCGGACGTTTGGCGGGGATGCCTGCCTGTGTGAAATAGTGAGTCTTCAGTCGGAATCCGATGAAGTACTCCTTTGGGAATCGGGTCCGGTCCTTGGAAAGCAGCGCCAATACACAAGCCGGAGCGGTCCCCCCGGTGGGGGCCGCCGGGCAGGTCAGCGAATTTCCGGTGATGTCTTTATAAAGCTGCTGGGCGCCGGGCAGGGCTCCGTTGACCAGGGTCGCCGATTCCTGCGGGTTGAGGGGCGTGGCTGCTCCAAATGACGCAAACAGGCTTCCCGTAAATTTTTGCGGATTCCCGAAGCTGCCACTGTCGCTGGAGTTGTTGTTATTGCCGATGTAGGGTGCATTGGCCGGCTCCTGTTGCGTGGGCGCCGCCGTGGGCGGATGCCCGAAGATGCGAAACTCCGGCCCCCAGTTGAATGCTACCGACTGGGCAAGTTGGCTCGTATTCAGCTTGCTCACCTGGGACCCTAAATTGAACTGCGAAAGTTGGACCGGCGCCGATTCGGGAACGCTGGTGATGCGCAAGTTCCCCCAAAAGCGCCACCGCGGGCCGTACCCCAGGTCATAGCCTTTGGCCGGTTTGGCGGGGATGTCAAAATAGAGATCCCCGAAAAGCTTGCGTGTACTCGTAGAAGAGCTGGCGCCGGATTGCTGCAATCCCAGGATGATCCGATAAAACTCGCCGGCCGAACGTCCGTAGTTCAAATTCACGTCGGTAATGGCGTTGGCATCATCCAGCGGAGTAGACGCGACGGTGACATTGAGCGTTCTCGGTTGGAACCCCAGCTTCCAAAATGTGAGTAGCCATTTGTCGGTGTCCAGATAAAGTGTGTAGCAGCCGCCCGCGTCGGTCAGCACCGAAGGCCCGAACTCCCCGGTATCGGGATTGCTTGCCTCCACAATCACGTCGCGTACCGGTGTTCTCGTGGTGTCCGTCACCATGCCGGTGACAGAGACTTGAGTGTTCGCGGCGGCTTCGCCGGTTTGGCCGTTATTGTTCTGGTCCTGGCCGTTGTCCGTATTGCCTGTCTTGCTCCGGGTGTTGTTGTTCTGCGCCGTCTGTTTTGAGCCGGTTTGCTTCGCATCGGTCTGGTTCGTATCCGTCTGCTTAGGATCTGCCTGCTTCTTGTTGGCGGCGCCGGTCTGTTTGGTGTCCGTCGGGGCCGTCTTGCCTCCAACGGCCGACGGCGGCGTCTCCGGCGCTTGGCCGGTTATGGATCGCGGCGCCGCGACGCAGGAAGCGGTTGCTTTCTTGGTTTGGTTAGTCGGCGTGAGTGCGAGCTGACCGGTTGGACCCTGAGCTTGTCCCCAGTAGGCAGACACCCCCAAAAACGACCCCACAAGTACTATACGCTTCATGTTGGACGATTATAGGGTAAGTGCTCGCCATATTCTATGGAATTAATACAATTTAACTATATCTTATGACACAGCTATGTATGCATATGTTAAGGAATTAAGGAATTTTCCGAGAGACGCTGTTGCCCTTCCACTGCGCTATTTGCCTCCGTAAAAAGCCTCGATGATTTGGGCTGTGTCGCCCGGGAGTTCCTCCTGCGGGACGTGGCCAGTGTCGACCAGCACCGGCGCCTTCGAAGACAGAATCGCTTGGTGGATCAGGTCCCCTTGCGCCCGAGGAATCAACCTATCGTGCGAGCCCCAGATGATGAGCGTAGGAACGTTGATAGTGCCGATCTGCGCCTTCAGCCAGGCCGCCGCGGGTTTATTCCCGAGTTGATGCGCCGTCTTGATAAGAGCTCTATGGGAGCCCCGCAAGCGCAAGTACTGAGCGTAGCGGTGCACTCGGTCCTTGGTCACCAGGGCGTGGCGGTAAAACAGATGGTTTATGACTAGCCGGGTTTGAAACGAGCTCGAGGTCAGATTGAGCAGCAAATAGTTCACACCCCACACTCGGAGAATGTTGATGTACAGCGGAAAGTGAACTTCATTCGGGAAGCCCAGAGCGTCAATCAGAATCAGGTGGTCTACGGCGTTCCGATCTTTCAGTAATCCCAAAACGCCCATCGCCACCGAGCCTCCATAGGAATGGCCCACCAAGCTGACGCGGGCCCCGGATTCGGCCTCCACGCACTCCACGAAAGCCGCGGCGGTGTCCGCCTGTTGCTGGATGGAGTAGCTGAAGGTTTTGGACCGGCTGGACTCGCCGAATCCCAGCATGTCGATCATGAAAATACGATAGCGGTGCGTCTCCTCGAGAAGCGGCGCGATGTCATTCCAGGTATCTAGCGAGGCCCCAAAGCCGTGAATGGCCACCAGCGTTCGCGGCCCGTCCCCCACCGCCTTGTAGTTGAGCTCCACGCCCGGAGAGACTACGAAAGGTCCGTGAGGTTCCTCCGCCGGACAGGAGGCCGCGGATACCGCCCGGCACCCGAGCGCCAGCAGGAACCCAACGAGGTACCTCCTGCTGGAGAAAGTGCCCACGCCTTTCCAGTGTAATGGAGAGACCGCTATCCGCGCGAATCGCACCATCGGACCTAGTAAACTCTTGGTATGCGGATCCTGGTGGTGGAGGACGAGAAGCGCATCGCCGACTTCCTGTCGCGGGGATTGGAGAGCGCCGGCTACGCCGTCGACGTGTCGCACGCCGGTTCGCACGCTATCGAAATGGTGCACACCACCGAGTACGATCTGGTGATCCTGGACCTCGGCCTTCCGGACATGGACGGTCTGGCGGTGCTGCAGAAAATCCGCAATCGCAAGGTTACTCCGCCGGTACTGATCTTGAGCGCCCGCGACGCGGTGGATGACCGCGTCAAGGGTCTGGAGGGCGGCGCCGACGATTATCTGGTCAAGCCGTTCGCGTTCGTCGAATTACTCGCTCGGGTGCGCGTGCTGCTCCGCCGCGGCCAGCCGACGCCGGAGCGCCTGCAAGTGGGCGATCTCACGCTCGATTGCATCCGCCGCAAAGTGGTCCGCTCCGGCGAAAACATCGAGCTGGCGCCGAAGGAGTTCAGCATTCTCGAATATCTGATGCGCAACCGCGGCCGGCCGCTTTCCCGCACCATGATCGTGGAGCATGTCTGGGACATGGACTACGACGGGCTGACCAACATCGTGGATGTTTATATTCGCCACCTGCGCAGCAAGATCGACGACAAGTGGCCGCAGAAGATGATCCAGACCGTGCGCGGCATCGGCTACATGCTGGAAGCGCCGGAGAAGCAGGCGGAGAGGACGATTTAAACCGATGGCTCGATTCACGCGCGTATTCGGGATGCGTGAACTGCCGGTGCGGCTGCTCAAAGGGCTGCGCGTGCGGCTGATGCTGAGCTACGTTTTCTTTTTCACCATCTTGCTGGTTCTGGTCGGGTGGTTCTATCCGCAGCGGCTGCGCAACCAGCTTGAGGATCAGGAGCAGGCGACTCTGGAAGCGCAGTGGGACGCGGCCAAGGAGTATTTCAGCATCGATCATGACCAGCCGATATGGAGCAAGGAGCCGGAAGACGCCGAGGTGGTGGCGCAGTTGCAGACGATGTACCTGATCGCCGACGCGAACGGCAACGCGCTCGATTACAATCCGGACACCTACGAGACGATTGCGTTCAGCCCCTCCGAGATCCGCCGTATCGTGGACTCGCCGAAACCGGATTTTAGCGAGCGGACCAATAAGCAGGGAACGGCTTTTCTGATCGAAGCCGGCCGGATCTTCGACGACAGCAAGCCCAAACAGAGATACGTTCTGGCGCTGGGAAGGTCGCTGGCGCAAACGCAGCAGACGGTGCACGACTTCACGCGGTCGTACTTCCTGTTTCTCCCGCTGTTGATCGTGTTGTCGGCTCTCTTGGGCTGGGCGGCGGCGGGAAGAGCGGTGCAACCTCTGAACTCCGTTGCGCAGGCGGCGCAGAACATCACGGGCTCCAACCTGTCGCTTCAAATCCCGCTGCGCGGGGCGGGCGATGAGCTGGACCATCTGATCGAGAGCTTCAACCTGATGACCGCGCGCCTGAATCAATCCTTCGAACAGATCCGCCGCTTTTCAACCGACGTTTCGCACGAACTGCGCACGCCGCTTACGGCCATCCGCGGGCAGTTGGAAGTGGCTCTGTTCACCGCGGAGACTCCGGAGCAGTATCGCGAGGCGATGGTGAATGCGCTCGAAGACGTGGAGCAATTATCGAGCATCGTGCGCGCGCTGCTGCTGCTCTCGCAGGCCGAATCCGGCCAACTGGTGCTGCAAAAAGCCCGGCTGGACCTGAGCGAGGTCGCCCTCGAAGTCGTGGACCAGTTCCAGATCCCGGCTCAAGAGAAGAAGGTCCGGCTGGCGGCGCAAACGGCGCCGGGGTCCACCATCCGCGCCGACCGCACCCAGATCGAGCGTCTGCTGGCCAATCTGCTGTCGAACGCGCTGAAGTACACGCCCGGGGGCGGCTCCGTGGGGGTGCGCGTCGGCCCTGCGGAAACGCCGGTGTTCGTGTCGTTGGAAGTGGAGGACACGGGGGTCGGGATTCCGGCCGAGAATCTACCGCACATCTTCGACCGGTTTTATCGCGTGCGCAATCCGCAGACCAACAGCGTTCTCGGATTGGGATTGGGATTGAGCTTTGTCTCCTGGATTGTGGAGGCGCATGAAGGGCGCATTGAGGTCGCCTCTACGGTGGGCGAAGGGACTCGCTTCCGGATTCTGCTGCCGCGCGATACCGAGGCTGCGGGTCACTCCGGCGCGTTGAATGGAACGGCGGCGGCACTCCCATCCGTTACACTAGAAACATCCTCATGAGCCTGGATATTAGCGAAAGCATTCGCGAAGGTGTAACCATTTTGTCCCTGAAGGGGCGGATCACGGCGGGGGAAACTAATGCCATCCGCGAGAAGGTGGATCAGACCATCGCCGCTGGACGGTTGAACGTCATCCTCGACCTGACCCACGTGGACTACGTGGATTCCACCGGTCTGGGCGGCATGGTCATCTGCTACACCACCCTTAAGCGGCATGGCGGCGCGCTAAAACTGGTGAACCCTAACAAGCGCAATATCGAGCTGCTGGCGCTCACCAAGCTCTACACCGTCTTCGAGGTGTTCACCGAAGTTCAGGACGCGGTCAACAGCTTCTTCCCTGGCCGCGAGATCAAGCGCTTCGACATTCTCGCCTTTGTGCAGGCACACGAGAGTGAAGAGTAGGCTACGCCTACTCTTGCGGGCTGTAGGTTGTTGAAGCCGCTTGCAGTTTACTGGGCCGGTGCGGCCGGAGCACAAACTCGATAAACCACAGTCAGTCCGGTGCGTCCGGCCGGGCAATATTGCATCAGCCAGTCCGCCAACTCCGGATAACGGTGAATGTCTAACAGCGGATTGTAGAGGCTTAGACCGTCCACCAGAAAAGTGGGGCGCGAGGAGACGATTTCGCTGCGATTGTGGGCCGCCCAGCCGGGATCGGCGGAATGGCCGTCAGAGAGATGGCGATTGGCGGGCACTCCGGTGAGCGGCTGCGAATCCCAGATGCGCGCAGCGACGGGCAGCCGCGTATACGCGACCACGTCCGGGCGGTAACCCCAGATGAAAATCGTATCGCCGGGGCGGGCCTGCGCGTGAATGATTTGCGCCGCGGAGAAGGATTCGCGATCCATAGCCGTGTCGGGAGCGGAAATGTGGCTGAAGCGGATGGCGGGGACCAGCAGCGTCACGGCTATGAGCAGGCGCAAGGCTTGCGGAGCTTGCGTGAATCCTCGCGCGGCGGGGATCGCCAGGGCCGGCAACAGCAGCATGAAATAACGCGGCGCGAAACGGAGACCAACGGCCGCGCCGGCCAATGAAACAGAAGCCCACGCCAATGTTTTGAGCACTTCGGGCCGGCGATCGCGCGCCCAATACCAGATGGCCGCAATCAGCAACGCAGCGTGGAATCCGAACCAGCCCAGCACGGTCGCCAGGCCCAGCCCCGGCCGCGGCAAGCCTGCGTCGAGCAGCCCCCATCTCCAAACTTGCTCGAGGTACGGCGCAACCGAGCCGGTGATAGCGAGCCACGCAGCAACAGCAACGTTGGGGAGCAGAAAGCCCACCAGCAGCATTGCCAAAGCGGCGGTTTCCGTGAACAAGGCTTCCGTGAACAACGCCGCTGAAATCAGGACCAGCGCGCCCTTGACGCTCAATTGGAACGCGAGACCCGCGCAGACACCAGCCAGCAACGGCCGCCGGCGGACCGCGAAATAAATCGCGGCCAGATGCGGCGCCAGCATCAGCGTGTCCGGCTCCTCCGGAATCACGCCGGGAGCGAGGTAGAAGATCGAAAAGAAGGCGAGTGCGCCCGCGGCCCAAAAGCCTTCGCGCCGCGACCATAACGCGGAGGCGAGCCGGAACGCGAGAGCGCAGCACAGAATCACGAATGCCGCATCGGCGACGCGCAAAACGACACCGGTGTGCGCTCCGAACAGGAAGTAAAAGAGCAGATTCAGCGGCGGCTTGTCGTACCAAAAATCGCGGTACGGCATCTTGTTCCACAGCACTTGAATCGCAGAGGCGAGGTGATAATCCTCGTCGGCCCACAGTACGTGCGCCTGCGCCAGCCGCGAGATCAAAATCGCGGCGGACAATCCGGGCCAAAACAAGGCGCTTTGCCAGCGGCTCATCGTGTCAGCACGACGCCGGAAAGATCGTCGTAGAACATCGGCTTTGTGCCCGGCGATTTCTCGGCTTTTCGGCCGCGATCGTCACCGTTGAGCACGTAATAATCGTAGCCATCCAGTTTCACCGGATCGTTGCGCTCGATCGGTTGCAGAGCCCCGATATTGTACACACGCCGGTAGTATTCCAGCGCCGGAGTGTGATACCAGGTAGCGCTGACTGAGACGGAGCGCGGCGGCTTCCCGCGCAGATCGTCGCGCAGGCGTCGCGCCACGGTGCGGATGCCGGCGTCGAACCGCCACACGGTGAAGTAGGCCACATGGAATTGATTGAGGAATTGCGCGAACAGCACCACGGCGATCAACCCGTTCGCGACGCGCAACGGCCGATTGGGGACTCGCGCGACCGCGATGGCCCAGGCCAGGGCCAGGAACACGAAGATAGGCAGCGTGAGCCGATCCTCAGGATAGTTGATGCGCAGCAGGAGGTGCGAAGCCTCGACAGCCGCGAGCAACAGAAGCAGGCCGAGCGCGGGCAGTAATTCGCGCCGGCGGTTTGGCTCGCGCCGGAACCAGCGCACCGCAGCCCATAGAATCAGCAACAGCACGGCCGGCAGCAAGAAGCGCTCAGTTGCGCGGATCATGGCTGTTGAGCCGAGCCAACCACCGTGACCCGCCCCAGCCTCCACGGTGAGCGCAACGAAATCATACAGTGCGTCTTTAAGGCTCGGCGTGCCGATGTAAAACTGGGATTCCTGAGCCTGGCGAATCACCGGGTAACAGATGGCCAGAAGCACGATCGCCGCAGGCTCGAATACGCGATTGGCGCGGCGCAGCCTGGCGCGCCAGCGCCCCACCCCCAGCAGAAGCGGACAGACTGCAATCCCAAGAACCGAGAGGGCGAGGTTGAACGTCGCCGATATCGCGAGTCCCGCGAAGATCCCCGCCCACAGGTCACGGCCGCGGATGGAGAAATAGAGCGCCCAGACCAGCAGCGTGATGCCGAGCCCATAGCCGCGCGCGGCGACAGAGAAGTCGAGCAGCAACGGGGCAAGACTGACCGTGACCGTCGCGATGCCACGGATCGCGCGCGAATCGACGGTCAACTCCAGCACCCGATGAAATCCGATGACGAAGAAGAATCCGGCAATCACCGTCGGAAGGCGGAGGCTGAGTTCGGAGATGTGCAATAGCCGCACCGAAATCTGCGCCAGAATCGAGAACAGCACATGGTTGTTCGGATCGTAAGGCCCCCAGAC
The DNA here is from genome assembly GCA_030041495.1 of Bryobacteraceae bacterium. Lineage (GTDB taxonomy): Bacteria > Acidobacteriota > Terriglobia > Bryobacterales > Bryobacteraceae > Palsa-187. Next base: position 11,940 of record JASHNT010000071.1, read on the forward strand.
GTTGGTCCACTGGCCCTGGACGTAGTTCAAATAAGTGGTTGCTTCGTCGACGGTGATGGATTGGTGCGCGGCGCGGTAGGCGCAGACCAGAGTGCGCGCAAGCGCGAAAACCGCGATGGCCGCGCGCTCCAGGCGCGAGGATGTGGCGCTCATGCCGCGGAGGTCATCCCAACGCCGTCATTGCTGTTGGAGCCGGCGAATCGATTCGAGCATCACTCTGCCCACCACATCCAGGCTCATGGCGGAGATTTTATCCAGCGTGTCGGAGTCTTGGTGCCACTCCGGATAATCGAAATCGATGACGTCGAGCGAAGGCACGCCCAAGCGGACGAAAGGCATGTGGTCATCGTCCATGGGCTCGCTTTTGTTGGTGAAGTATTTCTGGTAGCCGAGCGAGGCCGCCGCGCTCCAAACCAGCTTCCGCAGGGTCACGTCGGAATTGGTGTCCTCCAGAATGTCCAGGTTTTTGTCGCCGATCATATCCACATTGATCAGCGCTTTAAAGCGGACCCACGTGCCGTCCTTGCTCCAGACTTCGGCCAGGTGCCGGCTGCCGTAGACGCTATCGGTGTCCGACCAATTTCCGAACGCTTCTTCGCCGTCGAAGAAAACGATATAGACGTCGTCGACCCGCGGCTGGCCGGCGAGAGCCTGCACCAGCTCCAGCAACACTCCGGTAGAAGAGCCGCCGTCATTGGCGCCGACGAAATTGCGTCCCGGAAAAGGCTTGGTGTCGTAATGGCCGGTGATGGCGATGGCCCTTCCGCTACGGCCCGGAAACTTGACGATGATGTTTTTCATCGCGACCAGCCCGCGCGGAGTCTTCGCGGTGAAGTTGTCCTCGCTTAGCTGCGCTCCGGCGACCTTCACGTGCTGGAGGATATAAGCCTGAAGCTTGTGATTGGCTTCGGAACCTGCCGGACGCGGGCCGAAGCCGACCGCGGTTTTGGCGAAGTCGAACGCGGCGGCTCCGGAGAAGTCGGCGGCGGAACAGGAGACGGCGAGCAAAGCGCCTACAAGGATTTTCGCGCGGAACATATATACCCCAGTGTAAAGTTTTGTTGCCGGTCCAGTGGATCGAGCAGCGGAACCAGCAAGGCGGGCGGAACGAAGAAGATCGCGGCGAGCAGCATCAGCGGTCCCGGAAAAAACTGGAGCGCGTTGAACAGGCGCCGTGATAGCAGCCGAAAAAATCCTCCCACCGGACGGATTTGGAGATCCTTGAAACCGGACTTCTTCAACAGATGCTCGACGCCGAAGCGCGTGTAGCGGAAATAATCGTGGGGCTGCTGATGCTCCTCCCATTCGTGTGGGACGATCAGCAGCAGCCGTCCGCCGGGCGCGAGAGTCCGGGCGAGCTCGCACACCACGCGAGCCGGTTCGGCAACGTGTTCGAGCGTCACGACGTTGACGGTAGCGGTGAACACGCCGCCGCGAAAGGGCAACGCCGCAAGATCGCCCAGCACGTCGAGCTTGGAATAATCCCACGCCGCATCGCCGACGCCCAAGTCCAGGCCGACATATCGCTGGACGAAGAAAAACTCCCGATAGCCGCCTTCACCCGCGCCCGCGTCGAGCACCAGGGCCCCGGCGGGAAGCGAGCCCGCGAATTCGCGGACGGCGTCTTCGATAGCGGACTCGAAGTGCAGGACATAGCGGCGCAGCCAGCGCGGCAGCAGCGAGCGGCCGCAGCCGTACATAGACGCGTGCATTTACGATTTCTTGCGAGCTTCCACCATGACGGTGGACCCGGCGCGGCACGCCGCTTCGAGTAATGTGAACGGCAGCGAGGCCGCCGTGAGCGCAAGGTAGGCCAGATCCTTCAACAGCCTTTGGCGCGGCGTCTCCTCAATGTGGCGCAGGCGGCGAGCCATGGGATCCAAGTCCGGAGCCACGCTCGAGGCCATACCTGCCGGATTGTCGCGCAGCGAAAAATGCTTGTGCCGCAACACTTCGAACCCGCAGGACTCCAGCAGGGTGTCGAGATCGGATTTGCGGAAGTCGATCAAATGGCGCGGAACATCGATCCCGTTCCAGCGCGGGCCGAACAGGAGGAACTGCCAGCAGGCCGCGTTGGGAACCTGGACGATGAGCCGGCCGTTGGGCTTGAGCAGCGAATGCGCGGCCTCCAGGTAGCTGGCGGGATCGTACAGGTGCTCGAGTACGTGAAACATGGTGATGGCGGAGCAGCTCGAGGTGCCGAAAGGAGCACGCGAGAGAGTCGCGCAAACCGTCGGGACTCCGGACCTCCGCCATGCCACATGAGCGGCTTCCAGAGAAAAATCCAGGCCGGCGACGGGCACGCGCAGGCGCTGTTCGAGCATCTGCAGGAACAGGCCGCCGCCGCAGCCGACGTCCAACACCACGCCGGTCTCCTCGGATTCACGAATCGCGCGCTCCACGAAGTGCAAATGATCGCGCAACACGAAGCGGCGCCAGGCCTGTTCCAGCCGGTCGGCGGCGGAGGGTTCGGGGACGAACCAGTATTTGGGAGGGTAGTAATCGCGGAGCTCGAGCGGAGTGGGCTGCGGATGGAGGCGGATCAGCCGGCACTTGCGGCACTCGACGATCTGGAAAATCCGGGAGGTGGTGCGATAGAGGCGGTCGGAAGCGGAGAACAGGACGCGGAATTCGGTAGTGGAGCAGGCGGGGCAGGCGCTGGCCGGAGATGCTGCCGGGGCGACGCTACTGGTTCCCCGCGGGTCTATGCTGTACGTTACGCCGCTTGTTCGGAGAGTTCCTTCAGGCTGATCCGGTAATGCAGCAGCAGGCCGCGGATCTGGCGGGGGGTGAGGCGGCGCCTGGAGCGGAAGGCCCGGCGTTTGCGCAGCATGGAGGGAATCATCGGCAAGGCCGACAAACCTCCCCGGATCAGTGAGGCCGCCGCCGCCATTTTTCCCATTGCTCCCGGATGACGACGCAACTCCCCCCGGTTGCGGACGGCCGCCCATAGCCCCGCCGCGACTCTTGCCAGATAATATACGCCGTTTGCCCAAAGCAGGTTCCCCGGAAACAGCTTCACCACCAACAGCACCCGATTCCGCTCAATCAGCGTAAGGCGGCGGGCGGAGCCGATTCCCAGCGTCGCGCCGCGGTGATGGCGAACCACCGCTCCGGGCGCGTAAAAGCAACGCCAGCCGGCGATGCGGCCTCGCAGTCCGAGCTCGGCGTCGTCGGCATACGCGAAAAACTCCTCGTCGAAAAAGCCAACGTCTTCTAGCATCGCACGGCGGTACATGGCCGCGCATCCGTCGGGCCAAAGGATTTCCTCCACCCGGTCGAACTGGCCGCGGTCGGGCTGGCCTGAGCCGCGGCCGCGATTCTGCCCGTCCGGATAGATCAGATGGCCGCATTTGTCTATCGTTTGTATAACAGCGGGACGGGCTGGATCCTCCCAAGCCAGGATTTTCGACGCGGCCATGCCGACGTCGTCATACAAACGGATTACGGATTCCAGCGCCTCCAGCCAATCGGGCGCGGCTTCGGCGTCATTGTTCAATAGCGCCACCAGCTCGGATTGCGAATCGGCGAAGGCCTGGTTGTTCGCGGCGCAAAAGCCCCGGTTCGTGGCGTTTGCGATGAGCCGCAAGGGCACCGGATAAGACGCGGCTAGATTCCGGAGCAACTCGGCCGTACCGTCCGAAGAGCCGTTATCCACAACAATCACCTCGAAGCTGGAATGCGTCTGCCGCGCCAGCGAATCCAGGCACGCCCGCAGCATGTCCCGGCGATTCCAGGTAACCACCACCACGCTGATGGCGGGAGGCTTGACAGGGTTTCCGTCGCTCATGGACTTGTTGTTGTATGATAGTACGGCTGTCCGGGGCGAGAGTCCGGCGGCGTCATAACTTTATATACGTAAGGCTTACTCTTCTATGATCTCCGTCGGCGAAATTCTTCGGAGCGCGCGAGAGACCCAAGGCCGGGGCTTGGCAGAGATCGCCGAGGAACTTTGCATCACGCAACGTTATCTTCGTGCGCTGGAGTCGGACGATCTTAGCGATCTTCCGGGCACCTTCTTCTACAAGAGCTTCGTGAAACAGTACGCTGCGGTTTTGGGTGTACCAATAAAGGAATTGCAACCAGGCATCGAGTTGCTGGCGCAGGCCTTCGAGCCATCCGAGCCGATCGAGATTCCGATCGAGCGGACCCCTCCCCCGGGCAGAGCGATCCGCGTATTAGATCCGCTGGTGGAAGCCTCGAATCGCTATTTTTCGAACCGCAAGGTTGGCGTCCCGGTTGCGGCTCTCGTCGCCGCGCTGCTGGCCTGCTCGGGATTCTACAGTTGGTGGACCAGGCCGCCGCGGCTGGTGGCGCGGGAGGCTCCCCGCACGCAAAGCGCACCTCAAGGCGCGCCGAGTTCCCGGGTCGAAGTCTCCGCCACGCAAGATCCCAACGACGCCAATCATGTGGTATTGAACTTGGCGGCGACCGAAAAGGTGTGGCTCTCCATCACCAATAGCGAGGGCAAGCAGATCTTCTCCGGCGTGCTTCAGCCGAGCCAGACCAAGACCCTGACGGCCGCCGATGCAGCCGAGATGAAGGTGGGTAACGCGGGCGGCATCGAAGTGCGGCTAAACGGCAAAGAAATCGGGCCGCTGGGCGAGCGCGGACAGGTGAAGACGGTGCTATTCACGGCTCCTGACAAGTTTCAGATCGTGGAGCCGCCGCCGGCGCCCCCTAGCGACGCCGCGCTCTGAGCGTTGCGCCTAAAAAATTGCCTCTAACTGCTTCCATGCCGTGGGCCAAGTGAAGCGATCGAGATAGAGCTGGCGGCCGCTTGCGCCGAGCTGCGAGCGCAAGGCCGCATCACCGAGCATTTGCACGATGGCCTCGGCGAACTCCTCTGCGTTGTCTTTTATTAAGAGGTGCTGGCCGTCCACAGCTCCGAGTCCTGCCGCTCCCAGCGCCGTCGACACCGCGGCTCGCCGCGCCGCCCATGCTTCCAGAATCTTGAACCGCGTCCCCGAGCCCGACAGCAGCGGCACGACCGCAACCTTCGCTCGCGCAATTTCGGCGACCGCATCGGCAACCGCGCCGATCACCCGGATGCGCTTATCGCCCGAAGTCCACCGTGCGACCGCTTCCGGGTTTTTGCCGATGAGGCGCCATTCGACATCCCGTGACCGCTCCCGGAGCCTCGGCCAGATTGCCGAGCGGAACCAGCGCACCGCTTCGACATTCGGGTGATATTCAAGATTGCCGCTGAAGACGATGCAATTCTCTTCCGCAACCTCTGGGCAAGGAAGCTCCGGCAGTGCGTTGGGATAGACGACCACACGTGGATGTTGAATCCGCCGAGCGTCGTCCTCGCTCGCCGTCAACACGATGTCGAAATGCGGAAGCCACCGATGCTCCAACTCTCGATACGCCGCCGCAAATCGGGATGACGCCCAGCTTGTGGGCCAGCGCGCGGCGCGGGCGTGGGTTTCTGCAAGATCGCTCTCGATGTTGTGAAGATCGAGCACCAGAGTGCCGCAGTGCTGGCGCAGCAGCGGCGCATAGCCGGCGCACCAGAAATGCTCGACGATACCAACGTCGATTTGCCTTGCGGCAATTCGGGCAAGGAGTTGCTGCTCATATCCCGAGAAGCGATCGAATAATGGCGGAACGCCGCGCAGAAGCCGCATGGAGTTGCGCCACGCCTTTGCGGGAAGGGATCTCGAATGCGGCCGAAGCGCGAAGTCGAAGATCTCTACCGAATAGCGACGCCGCAAATATTCGAGCAGCGATGCTGAACGCAGACCGCCGCCGCCGGAGCCGGGCACCGGTGGCTCGGGCGAGAGAAACAGCGCGTCAGGCATTCCGGGATGCGCGCTCCGGGCGCCGCCGGAACGCCTGCTCAGCGGCCAGATAAACGTCGTGGGTCAGCCGCGCCGTGCGCTGCCAGGAGAACTCGCGGGCTCGCGCCAGGGCCGGGGCACGGAGCGAATCGAAGTTTCCGGGCGCACGGGCAATCGCGGCCAGAGCTTCGGCCAGCGCGCGAGCGTCTTGAGCATCGACATGCATGGCGCCGCCGGCTGAAACCTCCACAATGGCAGGATCGCGCGAAGTGACCACGATCGCCCCGCATTTCATCGCCTCCAGCACCGGCAATCCGAAGCCTTCGTACAGCGATGGATAGACGACGGCCAACGCGCCGGAATAAAGGGCGGGAAGATCGGCGTCCGGCACGGACCCCAGGACGCGCAATCCCGGCTCGGCGGCGGGCGCGGGGAAGCCGGTCCGAGTGCGGCCGGCGAGAACGAGATCGACATCCGAGGATTTCCGCACCTCGCGCCACGCTTCGATCAGGCGGCCGATATTCTTGCGCGGCTCCAGCGTGCCGACAAACAGAAAGTACGGTTTCGGCGGCGCCGACGTCTCGAAACGCTGAAACGCGTTGGATGCCGCGAGCGGCACGGCCACGACGCGGTCCGGGGCCAGGCGGAAGCGGGCGATGGCCTCGCGCCGGACGGCTTCGCTGGGAGTGATGACCATGGTTGCGAGGCCGAGGCGCAGCAGGATCGGAGTCCGGCGCCGGACGCGCTGCGCGCCGGGGTCGCCGAAGGTCCACGGCGAAAGGTCGTGCAGCGTCATCACGCTGGGGCGGCGGTTGAAATAGGGAACGGAGAAGTCCGTGCCGTGGAACAGGTCGGCACGGCGGCGCGACATCTCCCGGTCCAGCCCGAACAACCACCACCGGCGCGTAAGCAGCGAAGGTGGCCCGGAGCCGGAATGCAGATTGGGCGGAAACGAAACGGGAGCCGGTTGAATCTGATCAGAAAGTAGCCAGTACTGGTCGTTTGGGAACTCATTGGCGAGGGCATGGGCCAATTCGAGGGTATAGCGGGCGACGCCACCTGTCGATATTGTCAACGGAGTGGCATCCAATGCAATCGTCAAGGCGATGTAGCCGGCTCAAGAGGCCGGGGCGGGTTGGGAGTAACCCCTCAGTAACTCAAAAGTGTAGGATAGCATCGTGGGCAACGACAACTTGAAACCACTCGATGAGCTGAAAAGCCTGGATCAGCAGATAGAAGGCGTGCAGGAGCTTGCCGGGCTGAAGCCGATTTTCTTCCGTCTCGAGGAGATCGCCAAGGCCAACGTCAACGACTTCGACGTGCAGTTGGCGGTGGGCGATATCAAGCAGCACCTGGTAAATCGCGGTACCAAGCTGAAGGAGATGAAGCCGGCAACGGCGCCTCCCGCGGCTCCTGCGCCGCCACAACCCCCGCGGCCCCAAGCCCCACCGCAAAGCGCTCCGCCTCCCTACGCTCCGCCTCCGGTTGCGGCCGCCCCGCCGCCGGCTCCTCCGCCGATGCCGACGGCGTTTGGCTCACCGGTCGCCCCGGCTCCGCCGGCTCCGCCGCCCACGCCGGCCGCGACTGTTCCTATCGCCGCTCCGCCGGCGCCACCGGCAGTCCCGCCGCAAGGTCCGTGGGCCACGACGGAAAACGCTCCGCCGCCAGTCGCGCCCCCGCCGCCGGCACCTTCCAACGGCCCCTCGGCGATGCAGACCAAGCCGGTTTCGATACCACCTGCGCAAGCCGCGAAGACGGCAGCGAAAGCTCCTGTTAAGCCGCCTGTCAAGCCGCCGGCGGGGCCGCCGGGTGCTCCGCCGAACTGGAAGCGCCCGGTGACGATCGGGGCTTTGGCCGGGGGGCTCCTGGTGGTCGCGATTGTAGCCGGTGTGGCGATCCACAAACGCCGATTGCGCGAAGCGGCCGCCAACGCGGTGGTCCAGGTGCAGGTGGCGACCACGCCTCCGGGCGCCTCGATTCGCGTGAACGGCGAAATGCAGTGCGTTTCCAATTGCGCGGTTGGCTTGGCACCAGGCAACTACCAGATCACGGCTTTTCTTGACGGCTATGAACCGGCGGCGAGCGGAATCGCGGTCACCGCGGGTCAGGCCTCCACCGTCAATCTGACGCTGGAGCCGCAAGCGCAAAGCCTGCGCATCATCACCGATCTCGATTCGGGCAAGGTGGCGATCGACAGCGATCCTCCCGCCGACTTGCAGCAGGGTCAGTACATCCTGGACCGCGTGCTCCCCGGCCCGCACACCGTGAGGGTGACCGGCAAAAATGGCGAGGCGTCGTTCGCGTTCACCATCACGGACGCAAAGGTCCCCACGCTTACCGGACCAGTGACGGCTCGCAACCTCGACGCCGTGCTGGTGGCAAGCCTCGCCAACCAGGCACATGTGCTCACCAGCCAAGGACCGATGAAGCTGGCGGTCAACGGCCAGCCGGAAGCCGACACCAATCCAGCCGGCGTCGATCTCAAAAATTTCCAGGCCGGCGTGGATGAGCTGGTTCTGGGTGAAGGAAAGGATCAGCATAGCGTGAAGGAAAACTTCGGCCCCGCGCCCATGCTGACCGCGTTCATCAAATCGGATTTGAACGCGGGCACGCTCATCGTTTCCACCGGCGAAGACGACGTGCGCGTGTTCATCAACAACAAGGAGTATCCGCGGCACACGCAGCGCGGGCAGATCCGCATCCAGACCATAGGCCCGGTCACCGTGAAGGTGATGAAAGACGGCTTCGATACTCCTCCCGTCCAAACCGCCGAGGTGAAGAAGGGCGGGGAAACGCGCATGGAGTTCAAGCTCAACGCGGCGCCTCGCTTCGCGACCCTGCACGTGACGGGAGGAACTCCCGGGGCGCAGGTGCTGATCGATCAGTCCGACGGCGGGACTATCGGCGCGGACGGCACGCTCACCAATACGAACGTGGCTCCCGGAGATCACGCGCTAGAGATCCGGCGCGACGGTTACGTCAGCCACCGTTTGCAGCGCAGCTTCAAGGCGGGCGACACCGTGACCATCGCCGGCAGCGACGCCACGCTGGCCGCGAATCCGCCTCCGCCTCCAGCCGTTGCCAAGAAAGTGGAACCTCCGCCGGCCCCGAAGAAGGAGGCCGCGCCGCCTCCGCCGAAAGAGGGCACGATGGCGGATTGGGAGAATCCCGCGGCGTGGACCATGGACGGTGGCGTGTGGCTGCACAAGGGCGCGGGATTCGTGCCTTATAAACTGCCGGCCAAGGGCGTGTTCGCTTTCACCGTGAGCCTGGTGAAGGGCGGCGGCTTCCTGCACAGCAGCCATATTCGCTGGGCCGTCGATTATAAGGACGCTAAGAATTACGCCTTGTACGAAATGGACAACAAGAACTTCTGGGCCAAAGTGGTCACCAACGGCAAGACCTTCGAGCGCACCCACACGCAGCTCAAGGATCTGGAAAAGCAGAAGTCGTTCACCATTCAGATCGACGTAACGCCGGAACACGTGGTGCATAAAATGTTCGTGGATGGCGACTGGATCAGCCTCGACTCGTGGGCCGAGACCGGCCGCAACTTCTCGGAAGGCAAGTTCGGATTCCTGCTAAACGGCAACGAAGAGATCAGCCTTTCGGATTTCAAGTTCACGCCCAAATGAGGCTCCCGCCGGCATGAAGAGCACGCGGCGCGGGTTTCTCCGGTGCGGGATACTGAACGCCGCGCCCGCGCTGATCGGCCTCACGGCGAAAGCGGACCGCCGCATCGAGGGCCAGTTCGTCAACGAAGCTTTCGCGCTGGGGCATCGGCTGCGCGATCGCGCGCCCTTCCGCACTCCCGATCGCATGGAGCGCAAGCAAATCGCCATCGTCGGCGGCGGGATGGCCGGCTTGAGCGCGGCGTGGCGACTCGACAAGCGCGGATTCCACGACTTCGTGATTCTCGAAATGGAATCTTCGGCCGGGGGCAATTCGCGGTGGGGCGAAAACGAGATCACGGCGTACCCTTGGGCCGCCCATTACGTTCCCGTCCCGGATGCCCGCGAAACTCTGGTGCGCGAGCTGTTCGAAGAACTGGGCGTGCTGAAGGACGGCCAGTGGGATGAGCGCGCACTGTGTTTCGAGCCGCAGGAGCGGCTCTACATTCACGGCCGCTGGCAGGAGGGCATCGAGCCGGAGGCTGATGCGACCGCCAAGGATCGCGACGATTACCGGCGCTTTCAGACACGCATGGCCGAGTTCCGCGGCTCCGGCGAATTGACCATTCCGATGGAGCGTGGAGCGAAAACAAACAGTGTTCTCGCCAAGCTAGATTCGATGTCGTTTGAAGATTGGCTGCGCGAGAATCAGTTCACCTCGCCGTACCTGGATTGGTACGCCAACTATGCCTGCCGCGACGATTACGGGGCGCTGGCGCGAGACACCTCGGCCTGGGCTGGCCTGCACTATTTCGCTTCGCGCGCGGCTGAAGAAAAAGGACCGCTGACTTGGCCGGAAGGCAACGGCTGGATCGCGCGAAGGCTGATTGAGAAGGTACGGCCGTATCTGCGCACGGGCTCGCCGGTGTACGCGATCGTTCCGGAAAAGACACGTGTACGGGTGCGGACTGAAGCGGTGGAGTATTTAGCGGACCGCGTGGTGTTCGCCGCACCCACGTTTCTGGCACACTACGTGATCGAAGGCGCGCCTCCCGCGGCTGGATTTGTGTACTCGCCGTGGCTCACCGCCAATCTGACCCTGGACCGTCTGCCCGCCGAACACGATATTGAAGCTGCGTGGGACAACGTGATCTTCGATTCGCCCGCACTCGGCTACGTATCGGCGACGCACATGAGTTTGCGAACCTTCATCGACCGTACCGTGTGGACCTTCTATTGGTCGCTGGCGGAGGGCTCGCCGGAAGAAAATCGCACCAAGCTGCTCGATCGCGATTGGGGCTGGTGGCGCGAGGCGATTTTGAACGACTTGAGCCGTGCCCATCCCGACATCCGCCAGTGTGTGGCTCGCATGGACGTGATGCGCATGGGTCACGCGATGGCCCGTCCGGTGCCGGGATTCCTCAAGTCGGAGACGCGGCGGCAATTTGCCTCGGATAAAGGGCCCATCTATTACGCAAACTCGGATTTGAGCGGATTCTCGATCTTCGAGGAAGCGCAGTATCACGGAGTGACCGCCGCGGACCGCGCCTTGAGAGACGTCGGGAAGGCGTGAACGCCTACTCCGAATGAACCGCCTGGCGCCAGAACTCGTAGCTCCGCGCGCTGATGCCCGGATTCGGCTTGCGCCGTTCTTCTTCGTAGATCGCGGATAACCAGGAGAAAAAATCGCGAGCCTCGGCATCGAGACCCACCAGCATCAAGCACTTCAAGATACGCGTGATGCGCAGATGGTTGTGATTGCCGGCGGCGATCCAGTGCCGCGAGCCGGCATAGAAGCGCCGCATCCGCCGATACGATTTTCGAACCTTGGCCTGCAACTCCGGTCGAGAACGAATCCGGGCGATAGTGGGTGCATCGAGCACCGGCGCTTGAGGATTGACCCGGCTCGGCTCGGTGAGGGGAAACAACCACTGGATGAAATCGTGGACCAATTCGAGGCGCTGGTCCGGCCAGGCGAGAATGTCCTTGAGCAGACGGCCCTCGCCGTCTGGCGACCCGCCGCTCAGGAACCCGATCAGCCGCGCATTCGGAGCCATACCTGCAACTCGATTGTATGATGGAGTCTCATGATCGAAGTGGCCGGAGCAGCGGGAGCGGTGGCTGCGGCGTGCGGATTCGCGGCTTACGCCGTGCGCGGCCGGTCGTCCGCGTTTTTCGCTCCCTCGGTCTATCATGGCGACCGCTCCCGCGCCACTCTGGCGCTTACCTTCGATGACGGGCCCAGTGAATCGACGCCGGCGCTGCTCGAAATTCTCGGAGCCAATCAAGTGCGGGCCACCTTCTTCATGTGCGGACACAACGTCAGGCGCCTGCCGGAAATCGCGCACGAAGTCGCGGCCGCAGGGCATGAAATCGGCAACCACACCGACACTCATCCGCGGCTCGATTTCAAACCGCCGGAGTTCATTTATCGCGAAATCGCGGATGCCCAGGAAAGCATTCATGCCCACACCGGAACGACTCCCGCGCTCTTTCGTGCGCCCTACGGGGTCCGCTGGTTCGGATTGCGCCGCGCCCAGGAGCGGCTGCGGCTTACGGGAGTCATGTGGACCGTCATGGGACGGGATTGGGTTCTGCCTGCGGACCGCGTTTTCGCTCGCTTGATTGGAGGCGCCTCCGGCGGAGGCGTTCTTTGTCTCCACGACGGGCGGGCACTGCGACCTGCGCCAGACGTCGGTTCCACAATCGACGCCGCCGCTCGCGCGATCCCGTGGCTAAAGGAACGCGGTTTTCAGTTTCATACGGTTAGCGAGATGATTGGGCCGCGCCAGTCGATTTCGCGGCCATGACGAAATAGGATCTAAGGGAATCCCGGCACTAAATCCCCCCAAATCTTGGTATTGGATTTCCACAACGGTTCTGTCATTCTCGAAGGAGTCCCAAGCGAGCCCTGAGGGCCGGATCGGAGGACGGCCCTCAGGGCTTAAGCGATCAGTTCTTGGGACTGCTGTAGCCCTGCCACAGATATTCGAGCGCCTCCGGCAGCGTCTGCCGTTTGACTGCTCCGTCGGTGTGCCCGGCGTTCTTGGCGAACACGAACTGATAATGATAGCCCTTGGCGGCGAGCACCTTGGCCATATCTTCGTTAGCCATCACCCAATCGTGCATGTTGTCGCGCATGACGTTAGGACTATAAAGATCGCGGTCCCCAACCTCCATCCAGATGCGGATGGGCTTGACCGGCGAATTGGGGATCAGATGCTCATGGTACTCCCACGCTCCATGCGGAGTTTCGGGATTCCAAGGCCATTGCTGGTTGACGTAGGTTCCCGAGTAGGTGAGCACGCGACGATACCATTCCGGGTGATACCAAGCCATGCTCAACGCCGCTGAGCCTCCGGAACTGCCGCCCATGGTGGCGCGCCCCTCGGGATCTTTGGTGAGCTTCACATTAGCCTGCTTCTCGGCGAGCGGCAGCACTTCTGTCTCGACGAATTCCGCATAGCGCCCGCTCATCGTGTCGTATTCGAGGCCCCGCTCGCTGCCTTGCGCATCGCCGCTGCCGTTGGCAATGGAGATCGCGATCATCACCGGAACCTTCTTCTCCGCGATCAGATTGTCGAGCGCGGTGAAGAGCAGTGTGTCGGGCCCGTCCGCGCCGACAATGAATGGAGCGGCCGTGCCACGCACGTACTGTTTAGGAACGTACACAGCGACTCGCCGCGTGTAGGGCGCGGGATGGCTGGTGGTGACGATGAGCTTCGCCGGGTCGTTGGGATCCGCAGTGCCGAACGTGCCGGGGTCGCGAGCGATGCCGGGATAGATTTTGCTGTCGGCCGAGCTCACGGTGAAGTTGTAAACCATGCCCTGCAAGCCGCCCTCAGGAGCAGTCATCTCCGGTGCGGGATTATGCGTCGGCCCCAGAATGAAATTGCCGTCGGCATTCGCCGGCGCGTTCTCGCCATCCGGCAATTCCGCCGCCGAGACGTAGCCGGGGGTGTGCGGATCGCGGGTGGGAGGCTGGGAGCGCGTCAGCGGCGCTCCGTTATTGGCGGGAGGCTGCGCCAGCGCCAGGCAAACCAGACTGAACCCGAGCAGGACTGACCGGAACATGTTCAGCAGTATAACGAAACGCCGATGATTGTATACTGAGCCTACAACCCGCCAATCTGCGCGGAAACCAACAGGAGAAAGAAGTCGAGGCATGGCCTACACTCAGACGGACAGACCGATCAAAATCACCACTCCGTTGGGCGCGGATGTCCTATTGGTCACCGGATGGACCGGTCATGAGGAAATCTCAGGCCTCTTCAACTTCCAGGCTGAGCTGATCGCCGACCGCAAGAACAAGGTCCGTTTCGACCAGATTGTCGGCCAGAGCGTGACCGTGGAGATGCGGCTACTCGACAATTCCAAGCGCTACTTCAACGGGATCGTGCGCCGCTTCAGCCAGGGCGGGCGCGACGATCATTTCGTGCACTTCCAGGCGGAAGTGGTTCCCAAATTGTGGTTTCTCACCAAGACCGTACGCAGCCGCATTTTTCAGCACCTCACCGTGCCTGACATCCTGAAACAGGCGCTTACCGGGCTGAACGTCCAATATGAGATTTCCGGGACTTATTATCCGCGCGATTACTGCGTGCAATATCGCGAGTCGGATTTCGCGTTCGTCAGCCGATTGATGGAAGAAGAAGGAATCTACTACTTCTTCAAGCACAGCGACGGCGATCATCAGATGGTGGTCAGCGACGTGACCACTTCGCATCCCGACGTGCCCGGCCAATCCAGCGCCATTTACGAGGAAGTCGGCCGCGAACTGCGCACGGACATGCGGGTGATTGCGTGGGAAAAATCGCAAGAAGTGCGCTCCGGCAAGTGCACGCTGTGGGATCAGTGCTTCGAACTCCCCGGCAATCACTTGGAAGCCAACGAAAAGATCATCGGCGACGTACAGGTCGGCAAGGTTTCCCACAAACTGAACCTTGCCAACGATTCGCTGGAGCTGTACGATTTCCCGGGCGCTTATGCCCAGCGCTTCGACGGCGTCGATCCCGGCGGCGGAGACCGGCCGGAGGACATCAAGCACATCTTCGACGACCGCACCCGGACCGTCCGCCTGCGCATGGAGCAGGAAGAAGGCGCGGCAATCCACATTACCGGAAAGAGCGACTGCGGGCAGTTCCTTCCGGGGCATCTGTTCACCCTGGAGCGGCATTGGGACGCCGACGGACCTTATCTGCTAACCCGCGTGGAGCACGAAGCTCTATCCGAGAGCTACCGCAGCGACGAAGAAGCGGCAGAATCCTACACGTACGAGAACCGTTTTGCCTGCGTCCCCAAGGATCTGCGCTACCGGCCGCAGCGCGTGACGCCGAAGCCGGTGATGTCCAGCGCGCAGACCGCGACCGTCGTGGGTCCTCCGGGTGAAGAAATCTTCGTCGACAAGTACGGCCGGGTCAAGGTTCAGTTTCATTGGGACCGCGAGGGCAAGATGAACGCCGACAGCTCCTGCTGGATTCGCGTGGCCCAAGTGTGGGCGGGCAAGGGCTGGGGCGGATTTTTTTGGCCGCGCATCGGGCATGAAGTAGTGGTGGCTTTCGAAGAAGGCGATCCGGACCGGCCGCTGATCGTCGGCAGCGTCTACAACGCAGCCAATATGCCGCCGTTCAAGCTGCCCCTGCGCAAGAAGATCGGCGGCATCAAGTCGGCGAGCGTGCGCGGCAACTCCAAGGAAAATTTCAACGGCATTGTGTTCTTCGATGAGAAGGATCACGAGCATCTTTCGCTGCATTCGGAGCGCCACATGACCTTGCACGCGGAATTCGACACGCGAGCAAAGGTCGGGCGGCACAAAGGCGAGCGGGTTCCCGGAGCCTCGATGCTCACCGTTGGCCGCATACCGGGAGGAAGCTAAAGCCGTTGTCGGGCTAGGATAGGAGCATTATGGGATCATTTCAACCTTGGGCCAATCCCGATCCGCAATCGATCGCTGGTCTGAACTCCGCCATGGTGTACGGCGAAAACGTTCAGTTCGCGGTGGGTGTCAATCACCAGATCGCGGTGGGCAGCAATCTTCAGTTGTGCATCAATCCGGGAACTCTAGTGTCTGAGCTTGCCGGGAAGTCGTGCGCGGCTTTGAACGGTTTTTTCGGCGCGGGCGGATTGGGCGGAAACCTCCAGTTCACCATCGGCACCAACACCAACGTTACGTGGGGACGCCAGTACACGGTCAACATGGGCGGCGAATCGGTCACCTACGACGCGGACCAACAGACCACCGGGACGAAGGCCCTTTGCGCCGTGATTGGAGCCTTGTGCCTTGCTTACACCATTGTCTATGGAGCCTGGCAAGACGAAGACGCCAGAGCCACCGTGTTGATCATCTTCCAACTAGCGATGGATGCTCTTTTGGCTGCCTTCATGATCTATCAGGCGTCGATCAAAGCGGGCCGGCAGAGCATCCATGACATGGCAACGGGTTTGTGGAAAGC
>JASHNT010000072.1 GCA_030041495.1 Bryobacteraceae bacterium
TTTAACACCGCCTTCACGTTGGCGTATCAGCAGTCCGTGGCGGAAGGGATTTCGGTGTTCGTCGCCGCCGGTGACGAGGGTGCTGCCTCGTGCGACGCAGGAGCCATGAGCGCGACGCACGGTATCAGCGTCAGCGGCTTCGCGTCCACGGGCTACAACGTCGCGGTGGGAGGCAACGATTTCGGGGATTCCGTGACCGGCACCAATTCCAACTACTGGAGCTCGTCCAACGCGTCGAATTACTCCTCCGCGTTGTCCTACATTCCCGAGATCCCGTGGAATGATTCCTGCGCCAGCAGCCTGCTCTCGGGTTACTTCGGTTACTCGACCACCTATGGCACATCCGGGTTCTGCGCCAGCGCGACCGGCATGCACTATTACGCTAACGTGGTCGCCGGCAGCGGCGGACCCAGCAATTGCGCCACCGGCAATTCAGTGGCCTATGGGGTTTCCGACGGCACTTGTGCCGGCAACGCCAAGCCGTCCTGGCAAGCCGGCCCGGGCGTCCCGGCTGACGGCGTGCGTGATCTTCCCGACGTCGCCATGTTCGCGGCCGACGGAGTGTGGGGCCATTACCTGGTCTTCTGCTGGTCAGACGTGGAATACGGCGGATCTCCATGCACCGGTAATCCCAGCAACTGGGCCGGCGGCGGCGGGACCTCCTTCGCGAGCCCCATCATGGCCGGCATTCAGGCCTTGGTGAATCAGGCCGCGGGCGGACCACAGGGGAACCCCAACTACGTCTACTACCAGCTAGCCTCCAGCAGCTCCTGCAACAGTTCGAATGGAGATTCCGGCGTCAGCGGCTGCGTGTTCCACAACATCACCATGGGAGATATCGACGTGAACTGCGGCGGCAATGTAAACTGCTATGGATCGACTGCGCCGCGCTTTGCCGGACGAGGGGGTGTCGCGGCGGACGGGGCTCTATCGGTCTCCGACCAAAGCTTCACTCCGGCCTATGGCTCGGGTGGAGGGTGGAACTTTGCCACGGGAAATGGTTCCGTCAACGCATACAACCTGGTCAATGCCTGGCTCGCGGCGACGATGGCTTCCGGACAGTAGCGCCGGGCAAGGAGTGCCGGTTCCGCACAGGTCGTTCGGCAAGTCCTAATCTGTGTCGTTTATCCGCGCCTAACCTCTTGACGTAGTTGCAAGAATAGCGCATGCTTAGTCTATATAGGAGGGCCAGATCACCATGGCTCGCGTAGGCTCGATTTCCGGTCTCGGTTTGGCGTTGATTTTTGCCGCTGGCTCCTGTGTGTGGGGGCAGAGCGCGATCTCGGCGCACTCCGGCATGGTCAACTATGTCGAGGGTAAGGTGCTGCTGGACGGACAGGCGCTCGACCCTAAGTTCGGCCAGTTCCCGGAGATGAAGAACGATCAGGTTCTGGAGACGGCTGAGGGCCGTGCGGAAATTTTGCTGACCCCGGGTGTGTTCCTTCGCGTGGCGGAGAACAGTTCCGTCAAGATGCTCTCCAATAAGCTCTCCGATACGGCGCTGGAGATTCAGTCGGGCACGGCGATGGTTGAAGTGGATGAGCTAATGAGGGACAACGCCATCACCCTTCGCTACCAGGACGCAACCATCTCCCTGGCCAAAGTTGGCCTGTATCGGCTGGACGCAGGTGATCCGGGGCGCCTGCGCGTGTACGACGGCGACGCAGATGTGACCTACGGCCTCAAGACCGTGCAGGTTCACAAGGGGAAGCAGGTTGAGTTGAAGGAAGCCTTGCTTGCCTCCTCCTTCGACACGAAGGATACCGATGCCTTCTACCGCTGGGTCTCGCGGCGTTCCGAATACATCTCCGCGGCCAATGTTTCGTCCGCGCACGCGGCCGGACACTACGGCTTGAGCGCTGTCACACCCTGCGCAGGGCAGGCTTCCACAAGCGCCGATCCCTCGGCATTGCTGGTCAACGGAACGGCAGGCTATTGCAGTCCGTATGGCGATCCCTACGGATATAGCTCGATGTACGGCATGGCCTACGGGTACTCGCCCTACGGAAGCTGGATGTTCAACCCGTATTACGGAATGTTCACCTATTTGCCCGGCTACGGTTACGGCTACAATCCCTTCGGTTGGGCGCTGTACAGTCCGATGACAGTCGGGGCACTGTACACTCCGTCTCTTTACCGGGGTGCTACTCAGGCAACGCCCGTCGCGAATCATAGCACGGGCCCCACGGCTTTGCCTGGCTCTCGTATGAGCTCGAATGGTCCTGCGCTTGGAAGCAGCGCGATCCGAGCCAACGGCATCGGCGGATCTTCGGCCATGGGCCGGTCGACGGGTTCGGTGGGTGATGCTTCTAGCGCCCGTGCCGGCGGTGGCGGCACCGCTATGTCGGGCGGAGGCCATGCCGGCGGTGGTGGCGGCGGGCACCGCTAAGCGTCCTGAATTTGCTCAGCTCGCAACGGCGCTGCGCCGCGTCTTCAGCCTGATTCTCTTCGGAATCGCCTTCGGCTATTTGGAGGCTGCGGTGGTGGTGTATCTCCGCACCATTGGCGAGCCGGTGCGCATCGCCGCGGGGTTCTCCTCTCAGGACCTGTTTCCCCTGTTGCGGCTGGATCAGCTTCCCCCGCTGCTCGCCACGCTGCTGAAGATCGAACTCGGCCGCGAGGCCGCGACGCTCATCATGCTCGCGACGGCCGCGACTGCCGCGTCGCGCGGTTTGCGGGAATGGCTGGGGGCATTCGTGCTCGCGTTCGGCGTCTGGGATTTGACGTTCTACGCGTGGCTGCATGTGCTGATCGGTTGGCCGGCGTCGATATTCACTTGGGATTTGCTGTTCCTGTTGCCGGTTCCCTGGGCTGCGCCGGTACTGGCACCGGTGATCGTCGCCGCGACCATGGCGGTCTTCGGAGGGTGGATGCTGGCGCGAGAGCCGCTGGCTCGCCAGCCGAAAGGCGCGCCGAAATTCGCGGGATGGCTGCTGTCTGCGGGCGGCGTAATTCTGTTCATCTCGTTCATCTGGGATTGGCGGAGCTGGATGAACGGCGCGATGCCCGTGCATTTTCCCTGGATGATTTTCGCGCTGGGAGAGGTGGGAATTATCGGCGGATTTCTGCTATATCTCAAACCCGGCAGTGACAATATTCGACGCAGCGGCGTCTAAGTCAGCGTGATCCGGTTACGGATGCCCGTGTTCTTCGCTGTTGGCCTCGCCGTGACCTGCGCGGCCCAGCAACAAAGAGGCAGCGTCTCCGGCACGGTGATGAGCGCCGCGGGCGAGCCGCTCAAGAACGCCAATGTCCGGTTGCAAGCAGCTGCCCCGCGCTCAATCCCCAGCCCAGCCACGCCGCCGCAAGTCTACGGGACCACCTCGGACGCGCAGGGCAATTTCCGTCTTGACGACTTGGATCGGGATCGCTACCGGCTCACCGTGCAGCGAACCGGTTACCTGATGGCCACCTATCCGGATTCGCCTAGCGCGTCGGCCATCGACCTCACCTCCGGAACCCCAGTTACCGGGCTCACGATCAAGATGACACCGCAAGCGGTCATCGCAGGGACGATCACGGATGAGGACGGAGATCCCATTCCCAATGTGCTGGTGACCATCGCTCGCCGAGTGTATCAGAACGGCAGGAAGCAATTACAAAACAGGGGCTCCGTAGCCGCGAATTTTGAAGGCGCCTATTCCGTGGGCAGCCTCGAAGCCGGGTCCTATGTTATCAGCGTCCAGCCTCCGCCAAATCAGATGGGGCCCGCAACCCAGCAGAGGGGCCCGGTGGAGGCTTTCGGGACGACGTTTTATCCGGGTGTCACGGACGCCTCTGCCGCAGTCGCCGTGCAAGTTGCCGCGGGAGCCGTTCTGCGCGGCGCCGACGTCCGACTGCGCCGGCAGCGCGCCTATAGGGTTCGCGGCAAAGTGACCGGAGATGGCACGCAAGATGGCGTGAACGTCAGTTTGAGGTCTGAGTCCGGTCCGGATCTGCCGTTGCTGCGGCTGAATCGGAATGCGCTGGTGCGGGACGGAACCTTCGAAATCGATGGAGTGCTGCCCGGAGTTTACATTCTGGAAGTCCTCCCAACCAATATTGGCGACGCCGCTGAGAATTTCACCGTCGGCAATCAAATGGGCCGGCAGACCGTGACAGTCGGACACCAAGACGTCGATGGCATAGTTATTGCGCTCGGCCCCGGAGCAGAGGTTATCGGAAAGATCACAGAAGAAGGCACGCCGACTCAGCCAACGAATTTCCTACCCTTTGTCCGGTTGACGGATCCGCAAAGCACGCGGGGTTTGGTCCCTTCGGGCGTGCCCAAACCGGACGGATCGTTCGAGATCCGGCACATCATGCCGGGGACGTACCAAGTCGATGTCATGACGCCGCCAGGGCTCTACGTCAAGTCGATCCGTTACGGCGGGCAGGACCTGACCAAGTCTCTGCTGGATGTTACTTCGGGTACCGGCGGCTCGATCGACGTAGTTCTGTCCTACAGCTTCGCCGATATCAGTGGCGTGGTGCACGGTCCGGACGGCCAGCCTCTGCCCGGCGTGACCCTGACCTTGTGGACTCCTGGCCCTCCTTCCGGCGACGCCGTGGATTTCACGCGCACGACCCAGTCGGGCAGCGACGGGAAATTCCAATTCTCCGATCTTCCCCCGGGCGAATATCATGTGGCCGCGTGGGAGCAGATCGACCCGGGACTCGGAACGATTCCCGAGTTCCGGTCGCAATTCGAAAGCACGGCAACCGCCGTCAAGCTCAACGAAGGCGATCACGCCCGAATCGAGCCTACGCAAATTCCGGCCGCGGACATCGAGGCCGCTGCCGCGAAAATGCGCTAGCGGACGAAGAATTCCTCCTTGTCCATCGCCGGGTCGACAGCTACATCGAAGAACCCCACCAGCATCTCCTCCCAGCTTTGCAGGCCGTAGCTAACTCCAACCGTGGGGTCGGGATTGCGTGGATTGTTCGCGGAATTGTCGAACCAGGCGACCGCTTCCAGCCGAGTCCCCTTCTTGAGCGGAAGCGGCTCGGCCAATTTGTAGGAAAGTTGCCAGTAGAAATCGTAGTGGGGGACCTTCAGCAGTGTCACGCGGCGGCCGTCAGCGCCGGTCATAGCGTACTCAAAAGCCTTTCCTCTCAAATGCATGTGCGGCAAAAATGAAAGTAATAGAGCATCGTTCGGGAGGGTGCCGAACACAGCCACGCGGTGGTCAGGATCGCCGGGCGGAATTTGGAAGGTGGTGGAATTGAGCTGCAGCGTCAGGACCCGTTTAGTGGGTGGCGACTTGGCGAAGACCAGGCCTAGGCGAGTCTGATCCGTTGTCGCTGTGCCATTCGGCGTGTAGTGGATCTCAAAAACCAGGTCTGAGCCGGCCTTAACCAGCTTAGCCATGCCCTGAGGCAGAACGTCGGCCGAGGTTCCCGGCGTGTAGACCGTCAGAATGTCCGCCTTAGTGGGTCCTCGAGTCCAGGTATCGCCGGGCTCGCGGATGTAAACGACCGCGTGGTGGATCACGCTGGGACTGGTCGGCCGGACCTCTACGGCCGTAACCCAGCGGTCCTCGGTGAATCCGGTATGCACGATAGAGTATTGATAATCCACCGCTTCCTTCGCAGGGACGTGGAACGGCTGGGTCATCTGAAAAACCGCATCGGGAGCCGACGGCAAATTCCAGCCTTCGAGCCACACGCGCGGCGGAGGAGCCTGTTTCGCGTCACCCTCCTGAGCCCCAGCCTCGACCCAATGTGCTATTGTGTCGCGCTCTGACGCGCTCAGAGAGGGATCGTTGGCGAACTTGCCGCAACACGGGTCTGCGAACCAGGGTGGCATCTTTCTGGTCAGCACGGCCGCGCGGATCGCCTTAGCCCACGGCCGGACCTGGCCGTAAGTTAGCAGCGGCATCGGCGCGACTTCACCCGGCCGATGGCATTGCTGGCAATGGACTTGCAGGATGGGCAGGACATCCCTGTAGAAAGTTGGCGTTTGCGCGTAGGCCATCGCGGCCCACAAAACGAAAATGCTCACCCTGGGGGTGAGCATTTTACGCCTCCCTGTTTTTAGGCAGGGTGATGTACATGGGAGAATCAGGCTCGACGGCATCGCAACCGTCAAAACCTGTGTGTGATTGGAGTTTAGGGTCTGCGGCAAGGGATGTCAAGAAAAAAATCCGGCGCGGTGAAGCGCCTCTAACTGTCGGCTCCATAGTGACTTGCATGGATTATTGGTTTTTCTGAAAAACCTTCAAAACCTTTTCGGCGCGTCCTACCACCCACTGGATTCCGGTCTAACAGGCCGGAACAGCGGGGCTTATTTGTTGCTGAGATGCAGTACGATCATCTGGTTGGCCTCTTCGGTCCACCAGCCCAACTTTCTGAAGATCACGCGAAAGGCTCCGAACCCGATTCCGGTCACCAGACACAGGAACAGGATGCCTCCAGCCAAGCCGATGATACTCAGCATCATGTTGCTGACCTGCGTGGCCGTCACCGGAGCCTGTTCATTTAACGTGACATTTGCGTCGTAGCGTACTTGCGCCAGGACCCTTTCCGCGGCGTCGGCGTCGGGAGGCTGGACGGTAACCGCGACCAACGGTCCGGCGCGCTTGGCTACCACCCCGGGGATCTTCGCAAAATCTTCGTATCGCTCCCGAGCGATGTTAGGGGTGGGGTAGTCGAAGATGGCCAGGGTGAGTTTACCCTTCGGCGTCTGGTATTGCCCGAGCTGTCCCTCCGCGCCAACATGAAAGGCCACGATGGACGGGGCGATGGCCGGATCGAACCGCTGGAGCGAAACCGGACCCACGATGTACCGCTCAGAGTTAGGGATCAGCCCTTCGGCGGGCAGCGCGTCGACCAGCAGCGGCAGCGCGGATTGCGTTAATTCCGGGAGCTGATCGTAGAGCTGATCCAGCTCGGCTTGGGTGGGTAAGGCACCGGTGAGCTGGAGCAGATAGTTTCCGTAAGTGAAAATGACCCCGTCCGAGGTGGTTACCGCCAGCTTGGACATTTTCGAGGGCGTGGCTTTGGGCGGACGCCGGGCCTCGAACATGGCCATGGCGCCGGTGGAATCCTGGAAGCGCCACGCAGTCGCGGCGAAATGTTTTTTGTCGGGCGAGGTGTATTCGGCGGATTCGCTGGCCTGGATGCCGTATTCGTCGTCGAGTTCGCGATCCGGCGCGGAAACGGTCGTGGGCGCGCTCTTGGCATACGGCCCGAGCTGGTCCGGAAAGATCGCGGCGCTGGCCCCACCGAGCGTCGACAGCGCAGCGAAAACGAAAACGAGCCGGCACAGGGCCAGCGCCGCGGAACCGGAACGGAACATGCCGCGGGTGCTGGCAGCGAGGCGTAGTTTACCGGCTGGGGGTTGTGCCGGCGAGTTTTTTGTTATGCCCCGTGACATTTCTTGTACTTCTTTCCACTTCCGCAGGGACAAGGGTCATTGCGGCCGGCCTTATGCTGCGCGAGCACCGGCTGCTTCTTAGTAGACGCCTCTCCGCCGGCGAATTGCAACTGGTCCAGCTCGCGCTGCTTCTTGCGTTCGATGCTGCGGGTCAGATCCATGACCGAGTTCTGCGCGGCCTTGGAGACCGTAGCCACGGAAGAAACCGCAGCGACCGATGCGGGCTCCGGCTCGCCGCCTTCCTCGTCCGGCTCGTCGGCCCACACCTCGGGGTAGGGAACGTTCTGCGGCGCTTCTTCGGCGGGCACGGCCTCGGCGCGCTGCAGGAAGAACAGGTAGCGGACGCTCTCGTCTTCGATCCGGTCCATCATGTCCTGGAACATGGTGAAGGATTCCTTCTTGTACTCGATCAGAGGATCCTTCTGCCCGTAGCCGCGCAGGCCGATGCCTTCCTTCAAGTGGTCCATCGACAGCAGGTGATCCTTCCACTGGTTGTCAATGACGTTGAGCATGATCATGCTCTCGGTCGCGCGCATCAGTTCCGCGCCGATGGAATCTTCCTTTTCCTGATAGCGCTTGACCAACTGCTCCCGGATTTCCTCTTCCATCTGGCGCCGGTCGAACTGAATCAGCTCATCCTTGCGGATCTTGACGCCGAACTCGGTGAGGATGTCGGTCTCCAGGCCGTGCCAGTCGTAGTTGCTGCTGTGGGTGTGCTCCGGGCAACGGGCGTCGACGTAGCTGGCCAGGATTCCCTCGATCATCTCGTGAACGCGAGCCTTTTGGTCCTTGCCTTCCAGCAGCGCGCGCCGCATGGTGTAGACCGCCTGGCGCTGCTTGTTCATCACGTCGTCGTATTCCAGAACGTGTTTGCGCGAAGCGAAGTTTTGCGCCTCCACGGCCTCCTGCGCGCGCTTGATCTGCTTGCTGATCATTTTGCTTTCGATCGGCACGTCTTCCTCCATGCCCAAGCGCAGCATCAGGTTCTGCATCTTCGGTCCGCCGAAGATGCGCATCAAATCGTCTTGCAGGGAGAGATAGAAGCGCGCACTGCCGGGGTCGCCCTGGCGTCCGGCGCGTCCGCGAAGCTGATTATCGATGCGCCGGGAATCGTGCCGCTCCGTACCCAGGATGTGCAAGCCGCCCAGCTCGACCACTTCGTCGTGTTCCTGCGCGGTTTCGGCTTTAAACTTGGCATAGACCGCATCCCACTCCTGCCGCTCCGGTGTGCCCATGGCAGCGGTCTGATAGGCATCCGGATCCTTACTCTCTTTCCGGAACCACTCCTTGGCCATGAATTCCGGATGGCCGCCCAGCAGAATGTCGGTTCCGCGGCCGGCCATGTTGGTGGAAACCGTGAGCGCGCCCTTACGCCCGGCCTGAGCGACGATGGAGGCCTCGCGCTCATGATTCTTGGCGTTCAGGATCTCGAAGTCTTTATGCTCCTTGAGGCCGATTTTCCTAAGAATTGCCGCGAGTTTCTCGGATTTCTCGACGGAGATGGTGCCCACCAGCACCGGCTGGCCTTTTTCATGCCGTTCTTTAATTTCCGTCGCCGCGTTACGGAACTTCTCCTCTTCGGTGCGGTAGACGATGTCGTTAAATTCCTTGCGCAGCAGCGGCCGGTTGGTGGGGATGATGGTGACGTCCAGCTTGTAGATCTTTTCGAGCTCGGCCGCTTCCGTGTCGGCCGTGCCGGTCATACCGGCCAGCTTCTTGTACATGCGGAAGTAGTTCTGGAAGGTGATGGTGGCCAGCGTCTGGTTTTCGCGCTGAATTTTGACGCCTTCCTTGGCCTCGATGGCCTGATGCAAGCCGTCCGACCAGCGGCGGCCAGGCATCAGGCGGCCGGTGTATTCGTCGACGATGACAACCTCGTCGTCTTTGACCACATAATCCCGGTCACGCAGGTACAGCACGTGCGCGCGCAGCGCCTGCTGGACGTGATGGTTGATCTCCATGTTGGTGGCTTCAAAGAGATTGCTCAGCCCCAAGAGCCGCTCCACTTTGAGCACGCCTTCTTCGGTGAGCGCCGCACTGCGGGTTTTTTCTTCGACGGTGTAATCGCCGGTGGTCCATTTCACTCCCGGCTCCTTGCCTTCGATCACCTCGCCGCGAATCAGGCTGGGAATGATGCGGTTGATCTTGTAATACTTGTCGGTCGATTCCTCGCTGGGGCCGGAAATAATCAGCGGCGTGCGGGCCTCGTCGATCAGGATCGAGTCGACTTCGTCGACAATGCCGTAATGATGTCCGCGCTGCACGCAGTCCGACATGCGGAACTTCATGTTGTCGCGCAGGTAGTCGAATCCGAATTCGTTATTGGTGCCGTAGGTAATATCGGAGTTGTAGCTTTGCTGGCGCTCCCGGTCGTCCAGATCGTGAACGATCACGCCCACGCTCATTCCCAGAGCCTTGTAAATCCGGCCCATCCATTCCGAGTCGCGTTTGGCCAGGTAGTCGTTGACCGTGACCACGTGCACGCCCTTGCCTTCGAGAGCGTTCAGGTACACCGGCAGCGTCGCCACCAGCGTTTTTCCTTCGCCGGTCTTCATCTCGGCGACCTTGCCGCGGTGCAGCACGATGCCGCCGATGAGCTGCACATCGAAATGCCGCATGTTGAGGAAGCGGCGTCCGGCTTCGCGCACCGTGGCGAAGGCGGGGATCAACAGATCGTCAAGCGCCGCGCCTTGAGCGAGCTGCTCTTTGAAGCGGACGGTCTGCGCGGCCAGCTCCTCGTCGGTCGATTGCTCCATCTGCGGCGCCAACTCGTTGATGGCGGCGATGATGGGACGCATGGCCTTGACCTCGCGATCATGCTTGGTCCCGAAAATCTTCGCCATGATTTTTTCGAAATCCATGGGAATCCTCCAGAAGTTTTAAATTTTACGAACAGTTGAGTAGGGACGTTCTGAAGAGATTTCAGCAGCGGAGGGGGACCGGCAGATGGCGGCGGTCCAGCAGATTCACGGCCGGCCGCCGGGCGATCATCCACAGGGAATGGCCGAGCGGAGTAACCGCGAGAGCGGCGAACGCCAAAAGAAGCTGCGCCGGGGCACGGTCGTGCGAGGTTCCGGCAGAGACATATTCGCCCGAGGGAGCGGCCAGGTGCACAACGGTCTGCAACAGCCGGATCAGCGGCCGGCTGGCGCGCGTTGCTCCAGCCTCAGCAGTCGCCGCAATCAACAGCGCCGACAGCCCGATCAATGGGGCCAGACTGGCTATAATGGAGCGTCGGAAGCGCATGCTTCTCTAGCCGTAGCTTAGCACAGGCGGTTAAGCCTAATGCGTGCGCACCGCATGACGCGGAATTGCTACTCAATCTTGGTGAGGATAATCGTCGTGGGATTGGCCACCGGGGTGTCGCGATTTCGAGTACGTGTTAGCGTGAGCGTATTCTTGTCGATCTTGAATGTGTAGAACTGAACGTTGCCGGGAGCCATGACTTGCGGATTCTTTGCCACGGCCGGCCGCGTTGTCAGTGTATTGCCCGAAATTTCGTAGGTGCCCGAGGCGGCCGTCACTGGTCCCCATGTGGCCAGAAGTTCTTCAGCCGTCGGCGTCTTTTGTTGGGGCGGCTGGAGTTCAGGTCTAGGTTGGTCGGAATCGATGAACAAAGCGCCGTAATGGTTGCCGGTGAATATAAAAAGCCCCGGCTGGGGATGGCTGATGGTTCGCGCGTTCGGCCCGGTTACCCTGATCTCCGTCACCCTCCAGGTGCCAGTCAAGGGCGTTTGTTTGATTTGAGCGTTGGCCGTGGCAGCCAAGACGGCAACTGCGAAAAGGTTAACGCACTGTTTCATGTAAATAAGCCCCAGCCGGGACTCTATCGAAAACCACAAGAACTTGCAAAGTGTTCTTCCCGAGTTGAAGCCGAAGTGGGAGCAATAGCATAGGGCGTTCGAGAATGGCGACTCCCGGTTTGGAGGATAAGAGAGCAAGATCAGCGCTAGGAGACGCTGGGTTCCGATACACACGGCCGCCGGGACACGCCGCGCCATATCAGTCTAATGGCGCACACCGGACTGGCGCCTGTGCGCCATATCAATTCTCGGTCGGGGACTTTTCCAGATGGTCGACCACAATGGTGTCGAACGGGGCTTTCTTGGACGTTAGCTTAAGGCCGAGCTTCTGAACGGCCGCGAAGATCGGCGCGCTGGAGGCGTCGCTCGCGTTGGAGAAAAGGGTCGCCGGATCGGGGCAGCCGGGCGGGAGGCCGCGGCCATCGCCAGGACCGCGTCCATCGAATCCTCCGGGACCGCCGGGGCCTCGGCCGCCGAATCCGCCAGGCCCGGGGAACGGAAAGCCGGAGGCGCGGGCGCGATTCTGGATCATACCGATCATCACTTCCATTGGCAGGTTCAGAGAAAGCTTAAAGCTGCTTTTGAGGCCGGTCTGGTCGAGCACGGGGCGATCGAGAAACGGGCTCAGCGTGTCGGCCAAGTCCTGCATGGTGATTTTGTCGAGCTCCAGATGCATGCCGCAGCTATCATCCGGCGT
>JASHNT010000073.1 GCA_030041495.1 Bryobacteraceae bacterium
GGCAAGCCCCGGGCGGCTCATGACAAGGTCGTGGACGCGATTTTGACGATTTTGGCTGTCCTGAAGGCCGTCGAAGGCACTTTCACAGCCCCGCGGCCAACTCTTTATCGCAAGCTTCGATTTTCCCGCCGTTCAGATCGACCCCACTTGCATTTCTCGGCTGGCCGAAAACGCCCGGTTTAGGCACGGGCTGCTAAGAAGGGATTGAAGCCGCTGATTCGCGCCTCTGTTCTCAAAGAGGCACGCCTCTTGTATGCGGCATGAGACGCTGTACCTTTGCGACATTGTCGAAGCAGCAGACGACATCGCTCGGTTCATTGTGGGAGTTGGGCCCGAAGCTTTTCAAGAGTCAGATCTGCTTCGCAGTGCGGTCGTTCAAAAGCTTTCGGTAATCGGCGAGGCGGCCGCGCGGCTGCCCGGCGAATTCACAAAACGGTATCCCGAAGTGCTTTGGGCCAGGATCGTCGGGTTTCGTAACATTCTCATCCACGCCCACTTTGGAATCGATTGGGACTTGGTCTGGGGTGCAGCGAAGGACGGCGTCCGGTGTTGCGTGAGCAAGTCGGACGAATCCTCGCGGCAGAATCCGGTCAGCCCGAGGATGAATGATCGCTCTGATTATTTCCTTGACTTCGGTTCAGTTTCGAGCCAAATGTGTATACGACTACCGGCGCAGCGGTGATGAGCCCGGAACGGCTTGGGCCACGGCAGACGGAGCGCGAGGTGGTGACGGGATGACTCTCTTGATTCGCTTTAGACGTTTGATTTATCAAGCAAAGTTTGGCCCCTGGCAACGGAACCAAGAACTCGCCGAGGGCGAGAGGTCACGCGGCTTTGATATCTCGTCAGCGCGGCACGGGAAGACCGGGCGCAGGCGCGGGACCTCGGTGCTCTGTTACGTGGGCTTCTTTTTTAAGAGGACCCGAAAAAATCAAACTCGAGCCGCTACGCGTTCATCGGTTGCAGAGTCAGGTCTGCCAGCTTCGGTACCAGCCCGGACTCTCCGGCTCCCTAGAGATGGCGACCCAAACTTTCCGGGCGGGGGTGGGATTTCTGCAAGGTGTTCACGTGGGGTGGCTCACGGGGGGGTGACCTGTTTCTTAGATCCCGATACGAGCTGTTTCTGCGGGAGCGCGGGTTCGACGTGAGGATCAACCTCTGTCGGAATTGTCGGATTTGTCGGTTTTCTATCAACGCTGGCTGCGACGTTTTGTCCGGTCCCCGCCTCGAAGGTGGCCCCGTGAGGAAAAAGCTCAAGAGTGACCGTGAGCAAGCAATTCGTCGAGCGGCGGAATGATAGCTTCTACCTGATCGGGAGCTGAGTGCCGTTGGCGCTAGTCGTTCGGGAGTTCCAGAATGGTGAGGCCCCAGAAGTGATCCGTTCTCATTTCCCAACGCTGAGCCTAGGCTCCAGCGCAGGCGGCGTTTTCCTGGTCAAGAAATCTCCGCCTTGGAATGGGAACTCATTGTGCCGGCCGAGCTTTTGGAGTTACTCGGCGATGGCCCCACGATCGGCCTCGCCCCGGATAATGCCGGGAGGAAAGTCAGCTTCGGTAGACGAGCCAGCTACTTGTGCGTTTGCGTGCTCGCCGGCGGCCAGAAAGCCATCGAAAACGGACCGATCGCGTCATTTCGAGTTCAAGATCCGCCCGGCCGCATCATCCAAGACCACCATTGTCGGGATTGGAAGGATCCAGCCGGTATCCGCCGGCGGAGTTGTGCTGCCCATGGGCAGTGTAGACGGTAGTGTGACCATCCGCTGACTCGGAAGTGCGGCTTCAATGCCAGGTTCTCTATTGACATACCTTCGATAGTGTGTCAAGAAGTGAGAATCACACGTGAGACGCGACTTTCTCATATGGGTGGGATTCCCAGCCCTGTTGCCGGTTCTCCATGCCGCGGAGCTTTCTCTGCCGTCGCAAGTAGCCGGTCCTGGAAGCAGCGTGTCAATTTCGATTGCCTTCGATCCAGGCACGAGCCCCGTGAGTGGCCTACAGTTCGATCTGCAATACGATAACGCGATCATGAGCATTGTCGCGACTCCGGGAGACTCCATCGGCGCGGCCGATAAAAACATTTACCTTAGCGACTTGTTCCCGAATCAGCGGCGATTCTTGGTGGCCGGGTTAAATCAGAATGCGATGCCGGGAGGCAGCCTTCTAAATCTCTTTCTCAACCTGAATTCGAACGCCCCGGCAGGGGTGTATTCCTTGGTCATCTCAAACTTGACGGGTACCGATCCGCGTGGTAGCGCCTCGCCACTTACAGGGGCAAACGGCGCGTTGACCGTCGAAGGGAGCTTGGGGTCGCCGATTCAGGTTAGCGGTGTCCTGAATGCGGGTAGTTTGGTTTCTGGCCCAGTAGCACCGGGGGAGATTATCGTTCTGGTTGGCTCCGGCATTGGTCCGGCAATCGATTCGGTTCCCATATCCTCCGGTTCCAGTACCGTGCTAGCGGGCATAAGCGTCCTGATCGGAGGAAATGCCGCGCCGTTGCTGTACGCCGGCCCGAACGAGATCAACGCTGTTGTTCCCTATGAGGTCGGAGGGCAGGATTCCGTACAGCTATCCGTCATGAATAGCGGCCAACTGACGGCCGGGTTGCCCCTAGCTGTCGCGGACGCGGCGCCAGGGATTTTTACACTTAGCGGAAACGGAGTGGGCCAGGGCGCGATTCTTAATCAGGACTCGACCGTGAATTCACCGTCCAATCCGGCCGCCCGCGGATCGGTGGTGGTCCTGTACGCCACAGGCGCAGGAGCTATGAATCCTGCTCAGGCCGACGGCCAGGTAACCGGAAACAATCCACCACTCACGAGTTTGCCGGTATCGGTCCAGATTGGAGGAGCGGCGGCTCAAGTTCAGTATGCAGGCGCCGCGCCAGGACTGATTGCAGGCGTATTGCAGGTGAATTGTGTAGTGCCTCAGAATATCGTACCGGGCGAATCAGTTCCGGTTGATCTTACGGTCGGCTCCACATCCAGTCCTTCGGGCGTGACAATCGCAATTCAGTGACAGACTACAACATTGCTGCGCCGTGATGTTCATTGTCCATGTCGATTGTGAACGTGAACGTGCCGCTTCTTCTGCCGCTTTTTGGGGCTCTGACATGGTTCGGCATCCATCTGGTAATGGGCGCGCACTGCGCTCGCTGGCGCTCCTAAATGAGTTCATTCTTGAAGAATTCCTGGGCGTCTGGGCTGGTTGCGGCGTTTTGTCCGGTTAACTCTTGCACCTTTCGACGGTCATATCCACGCACTTGGGGTCGAACTCGATCCGCTACGCGTTCCATCGGTTGCAAAGTCAACTCTGTCGAGTCTCGGCACCAGCCCGGATTCTCCGGCTGCGGGGGGCTGGCGGGGTCCCAAACCCTCGGCCAAGGTTGGAGGCGTTCACGTGGGGTGGCTCGTGGGTGTCAGCCGGTTGAAAATTGCCCAACCCCCTGACGGGGCGAGTGCTAAGGGGAGCCTGGCTGCACAGCATCAACCTCTAAAGAGGCTTCCTCTTAGGTCTTCGACGTCTTTGAGAACAGCCCCAACAACCCGCTGAGCGAAGACGACTTCTTGATGCCTTCCGCGCGGCCTCCCAATTTGTCGGCCAGTTGCATGATGCCTTTGCCGAAAGGAGTGCCGCTGGGGATCGGCTTGCCTTCCATTAGCGCGTTCTGCACGGCTTCGTAGTCGCTGGGCAGGCTGTCGAAGACTTCGGTGTGCAGGGCGGTGCCAATCACTTCGCGGCTCAAGCCCACGTCGCGATGGTAGCGATTCACCACCAGCCGTATTTTCCAGCGTCCGATGCGGTTGGTATCGAGGTACGATAGAGCCCGCTGCGCGGCCTGCAGCGCGGGGAGCTCATTGGTGGTGACCAGCAGCAGATCGGTGGCCAGGCGGGCCTGGGTCAGGTTCCATTCGCCATAGACGCCGCCTGCATCGATCACCACCACGTCGTAGGCGTGGCGGCCATATTCAATGATCGGCGAGGGATCGCGAAGGTCTTGCAGTCCTTCGGCGACCAGCTCCGGAGCCAGCAACACGTCGACGCCGTTGACGTTGGTGACCATGGCGTTCCACAGATCCTGGTCGAGTTCACCGGCGCGCTGCAGCACGTCGACAAAGCTGTAAACCGATTTGATCTTGAGCAAGAACGACAAGGTACCGGCCAGCAAGTCCAAATCCGCCAGCAGGATCTTCTTGTCCCCATGCCGCTTCCATTGGAACGCCAGGTTGCAGGCCACGGTGGTGGCTCCGCAGGCGCCTTTGGCGGGCATGACGGCGAAAATCTTGGCCGGCTCCTTGGCGGTGCCTTCCGCGGACGTCTGCGTGCGCGCCACCTTGGTCATCGCGGCTTCGAGCTGGTCGGCGGTGAACGGCTGGATCAGGAAGTCGGCCGCGCCGGCACGCAGACAGCGCAAGATCAGGTCCGGGTTATTGCCGGAAAGCAGCGCCAGCGTTTGCACGCTGGAGCCCAGCCGGGAGATCTCGATGAGCAACTGGATGGCTTGGTCCGTGTCCGAAGCCATGTCGAGAAAAACCAGCTGCGGACCGCCCCCCACGATGCCGCCGAGATCGCGCGGAGAGGGGTACACCCGGACATAGTTGATCGCGATGCCGGGGAGTTGGGAGACCAGCAACGGTTCCAATTCTTCCAACACGCGAGCGCTCGGGCTGATGACAACAGCCCGCCGGGCCACGGGCTGAGGGGACTCACGATGCTGCATGAAGGCGCGCTAACCAGTTTGGAAACAGTACCAAACGTGTAAATCGGCTAGAAGCGATCATAGCATGAGAAGCTCTTCCACTTCCCTCTACTAAAACTCAGTAAGTGATACGCCTGGCCGATGAGTGTTTCCAAGATCGGCTTGGACTATGCCGGTATAGATCGAAAAACCGTGGAGCGGAGAAAAGCACTTCCGGAGCCACGCAAAGTTCCAGTAAACGTTAGGAGTAATCCGTAAACGTTTGGAGTAAATGGACAAACGCATGAATTCTAATCTACGAAATAGCGGCACCATGGCGGCTCTGAGTGGCTCGGAGATCCTGCGCCCAGGGGTTTTAACCTTCGCCCCACGAGTGAGAGCGAACTCATGCGGCCGACGCTTGCCGAGCCGGGGCCGTCATCCCCGGATTCCAAGAGCCAAAAAACAGTGCTGGTGTGCGACACGCAGCCGGTGACAGCGGAGGGGGTTCGCACGCTGCTAACCGGCAATCCCGACTTGCGTTTCCTGCAGGTGGCGGAGTCTCTTGCCGCCACCTCGGACCTGGTGCGGGGGCAGGCCCCGGACGTGATCGTCGTCGACAAGGCTTTCGGAATTCAAGCCGTCCTGGAATGGTTGAGCGAGATCCGGTTGACGTCTCCCAATGCCGGTGTCGTGATCTGGGGCGTTTCGGTGACCGAGGCCGAGGCGCTGCGCTTCCTGCAAGCCGGAGCGCGCGGCATTCTGCGCAAGACCGCGGGAGTTTCCTCAGTGCTGGCCTGTTTGCGCACGGTGGCGGAGCGGCGCAGTTGGATGGAGGATGCCGTGTTCCGCGATTCCGCCCGTTCGGACCGTTACCCGCGAAGCGAACTCACCGCGCGAGAGCAACAAGTGCTGGAATTGGTGGAGCAGGGTTTCAAAAACAAGGAGATCGCGGTGGATCTGGGCATCCGGCCCGGTACCGTCAAGATTCACCTAAAGCATATTTTCGAAAAAACCGGGGTTCGCGGCCGCTATGGTCTGGCCCTGAGCGGCTTGAAGGACCGGGGTCTGGTGTCTCCGCCGCCCAGCTCTTAGAACCCGCGCAACCCTACGGTGCGCCTGCTAAACTGAGTTCTTTGCAAGCTTTCACCATTTTCGTTCCGGCGGCCCTGCTCGCCGCCGGCTGTGGTGTGCTTGCTGCACTTGCCTCTGCGCAAACCACCAGCAAGAGGGCCGACGCCAAATCCACCGCGGTCGCCCGGAAATCCACGAAATCCTCAACTTACTCGTCCTCGAATCGGACAAAGGGCGCTGCAAAATCAACCGTTACGCGAACTGCATCGGAGCGATCGATTGCCTCCAAATCGCCCACCTCGAAATCCCCGTTAGCGTCTAAGTCGACTCCTCCCGAAAGATCCACGGCGTCCAAATCTGCCGCATCCAAATCCACGGCAGCCAGGTCCACGGCGGAAAGACCGAGGACCGCCAAATCATCCACGCCCAAGTCCACCGCGGCCAAGACGGCAGCAGTCAGGTCTACCGCGCCTAAATCCACGACCGCGCGAGCCCAAACACGCTCATCAGCGCGGGCCAGCAGCGGAAAATCGCCTACCACCAGGCAGGCAACCGCATACCATCCGGCGCAGCAGCAGCCCACGCAGGATCGCTACCGGGAAATCCAGCAGGCACTGGCAGACAAGGGATATTTTGCCGGGCCTGTGGACGGAAACTGGGGCCCCTCATCTACGGACGCGCTCAAGCGCTTCCAGCACGATCAAAATCTGCCGGAGGACGGCAAGGTCGGCTCACTTTCGCTGATCGCGCTGGGGTTGGGACCGAAACGCGAAGAGGCCGCCGACACTAAGTCCACGGATACGAAACCGATGCCTCCTGCCGGTGCAGCCCCTGGCGTTGCGGAAGGGGAGCAGGCCGGAAGCTCGGCGTCTCCGGCACCGGCATCGCCCTCACCCTCGTCCTCCACGGCGTCTGCTCCTCCGGCGGTAGCGCCGCCTCCGAATTCCCAGCCCGTTCCGGAGGCCGCACCGCAGTGATCGTCGGAGTTGCCCAAGAGGTCAAGGATCACGAGACTCGCGTGGGTTTGCTCCCGAGCGGCGCCAAGATGCTTCACGAGGCGGGGCACCGCGTGCTGGTCCAAGCCGGAGCAGGCGCGCAGAGCTCGCTTGCGGATCATGAATATCAGGAAGCCGGCGCGGAGATCGTGTCTGGCGCAGAGGCAGTGTGGTCGCGCAGCGACCTGGTGGTGAAGGTCAAGGAACCGCAACCCTCCGAGTTCGCATTCCTGCGCCCGAACCTGATTCTATTCACGTATCTTCACCTGGCTCCCTTGCCGGAGCTGACCGCGCGGCTGGTGGAGGCCAAGACCTCCGCCGTCGCGTATGAAACCATCCGCGAAGGCGATCACTATCTTCCGCTGCTGACTCCGATGAGCGAAGTCGCCGGGCGCATGGCCGTGCAGGTGGGCGCGCAGTATCTGCAAGCGCCTTCGGGCGGGCGCGGGATACTGCTGGGCGGAGTTCCCGGCGTGGCGCCGGCGAACGTGGCAATCCTGGGCGGCGGGGTGGTTGGCCATCAAGCCGCGAAGGTCGCGGTCGGCATTGGCGCGCACGTCAGCATCATCGACCGCGATCTGGAGCGGTTGCGGGATCTGGACGACATCTATTCCAGCCAGGTTGTGACCCTGGCCTCGAATCTCTACACCATTCGCGAAGCCGTGCGGCAAGCGGATCTGGTGGTCGGCTCCGTGCTGATTCCCGGAGCCGCGGCGCCCAAGCTGATCCGCCGGGAGACGATCGCGTCAATGCGGAAGGGGTCGGTGGTGGTGGACGTGGCCATCGATCAGGGCGGCTGCTGCGAAACCTCCCGGCCGACCACGCACACCGATCCGGTTTACGTGGTCGACGGCGTCATTCACTACTGCGTATCGAACATGCCCGCAGCCGTGCCGCACACCTCCACCTTCGCGCTGAACAACGCGACCTTCCCGTATCTGTTCGAGCTCGCCAATCACGGCCTGGAAGGGGCTTGCGCACGCAGCACGGCGATCGCGGAGGGAGTCAATACCTACCAGGGACACGTGACCTATCGCGCTGTGGCCGAGTCCCAAGGGCGCGAGTCCCGCGAGCTAAAATCGTTGCTGTAGATTACTGCGAAGGCCCGGCGTTGACGGCCAGCAGCCGCTCCACGGTTTGAGAAAAGTCCTGCTTGGCTTCGGTGTACTTCTTGCCGCTGGCGGAACTGGGGAAGCCTGCATGGACGTGGGCCACGCGTCCGTCCTTGCCGATAAAGAACGTCGTCGGCCAAGCGTTGAAATTCTGCATCTGCGGGAGCTTTTCGTTGACTTCGCCGGTCTCCCCCGCGATCAGGACTGTGTAATCGATGCCGTAGCGTTTGGCGAAGGCGCGCATGCGCACCGGGTCCTGCAACTGGTCCGGCTCCTCGAAGTCGATGCCCACCACTTCGACGCCGCGGGAGCGATACTTCTTGTACATCTCCTCGAGAAATGGAGCCTCGTCATGGCAGTTGGGGCACCAGCTTCCGAACACATTCAGCACGATCACCTTGCCCTTGAGGCGCGGAGCATCCTGGGAAATCAGCTTCCCGTTGAGATCGTTGAAGGCGAAGCGGAACGGCTCAGACGGGTCTTTGACACCGGTATGATCGGCGGGGTCGGTGGGCGGGGCCAGGCCCTTGGCTCGCGCGACCTCCGGCCGCAGAGCGGTGTAGATCGTTTTGCCATTCATCACCAGATGCAGGCTGCCATCGGCTTGCGGAGTCACCTCCAGCAGAGCCGGCCGGGCACCTGAAAAATGGCTCAGCGTGAATTTGCCGTCGCGCCAGACGCCGGTGAGCACGCCGGTATCGCCATCGATGCGCAGAATCGACGCAGCGATGGAGGGGCCGTTCTGGCGCACCAGAAATTGCCACGCCTGCTCGCCCTTAGGGCTGCGGTTGGCGATCTCCCAATCGCCGTCGATATTGGGCGCGCCGGCGGAGGGCGGTGGCGGAGGGGCATGGGGAACGGCGCTGAATCCGTAGTTGCCGCGAGTGCTGTGGTAGGTCCCTTGGATGCGGCCATCTTTATAGATGGCCTCCAGCCTTCCGGATGTGTATTCGTAGCTCAGAATCAATGCCCCGTTCGAAAAACTGCCGGAGGTAGAGGGATAGAGCTCCTCGCCATTGAAGAACGTACCTTGGATGCTGGAGCCCTGCTGCGCAATCTGGAAGCGGCAGGGAACATCCACTCCGTTGGCTTTGACGGTTGCGTCCCACTCCCCGGCGAGCGATTGGGCATAAGCCGCGGAAGTGAACAAAAGACTCGCCGCGAATAAACGGTATCTCATCGCAGGGTCCTCCAATTCTTGAGGCTATGGTATCAGGCCAACATGCAATAGAATGGTTGCATATGGAAGCACCCAAAATCGTCAAACGGATCCTTCTCAGAGCCCCGCTCAACCGCGTTTGGCGGGCGCTGGCCAACGCAAAGGAATTCGGCCAGTGGTTCGGCATGAGGTTTGAGGGCGAGTTTGCGCCGGGAGCCCGGATGCGCGGCGTGATCGTGCCCACTGCCGCCGACCCCGCTATCGCCAAGGCACAACAGCCTTATTCCGGGGTTCCTTTCGAGATCGTCATTGAACGAATGATTCCGGAGCGATTATTCTCCTACCGCTGGCATCCCGGCGCAGTGGACCCGAACATCGACTATTCGCAAGAGCCCACCACGCTGGTTGAGTTCACGCTGGAAGACGCTCCCGAAGGCGTTTTATTGACCGTAACCGAATCCGGCTTCGACAAGATTCCGCTGTCTCGCCGCGCCAAGGCGTTTGAGCAGAATGAATCCGGTTGGGCGATGGCGGTGACTTTGATCGACAAGTATCTGACCCATGCCGCGTAGCGCGAATCTGGCCGTCAAGCTGAAGGACGCCGCGCCGCTCTTCGCGGCCTTAGGAGATGAAACGCGGCTCACGCTGGTAGCGCGGCTCTGCGCGGGTCCCGGGTCGATCAAGCAGCTTACCACTGGCTCCTCGCTCACGCGGCAGGCGATCACCAAGCATCTTCAGGTTCTCGCCGGTGCCGGGCTGGTCAAGGATGTGCGCCGCGGCCGCGAGCACATCTGGGAGTTCGAAGCCGAACGGCTCGCCGAAGCGCACCGCTGCCTGGAAGAGATTTCGCGGCAGTGGGACGCCGCGCTGGGCCGGCTAAAGAAATTCGTAGAAGGTTAATTCTTGGCGAAATACAGAGCCGCGGCGCGCTCCATCTCGGCCTTGGTCATGATCGGTGCACGGCCTTCATAACGGCCGATGGAATGGAGAATATTACAAATGTCGCTGGGATAGCAGGCGCGCAATTCGGTGCGGCCTTCGCGCAGGCACAGTTTGCGCAGGTATTCGGCGCTGTCCGGCTCGGATTGCAAACCGCGAGCTTGCACCACGCGCGCGAAAATCTGGTCGAAGCTGGCCGGGTCCACGGCTTCCACGTAGATCTTGTTGTGAATGCGGCGCAGGAAGGCTTCGTCGGCCAGATCCGAGGGTTCGAGGTTGGTGGAGAACACCACCATCAGCTCGAACGGAATCTGGAACTTGACGCCGTAGCGCAGGGTCAGATAATCCACGCGGCGATCCAGAGGCACGATCCATCGGTTGAGCAGGTCGCGCGGCGACATAAGCTGGCGGCCGAAGTCGTCGATCAGCAGAATGCCGTTGTTGGCTTTCATCTGCAGGGGCGCGGCGTAGATTCCGGAAGCTTCGTCCAGGCGCAACTCCAGCATGCTGGGGATCAGCTCGCCGCCGGTCACGATGCAGGGACGCTTGCACATAATCCAGCGCTGGTCCAGATCGGGATCGTCGTTTTCGAGGACATGGTGCACCACCGGGTCGTACAAGCTGATGATCTGATTATCGACTTCCACCGCGTAGGGAATCAGAATCGCGTCCTGATACACGCGCAGCATGCGTTCCGCCAAGCTGGTTTTACCATTGCCGGTGGGGCCGTAGACAAAGATCGAGTTCTGCGAGATGATGGCCGGCCCGAGCTGATCCAACATGCGGTCGCTGACCACCAGGTCGGAAAACGCCTGGCGCAGAACGCGCCGGTCCACCTGTACTTTCGCCGACTGAGCCTTGGTGGCCGCGTAATACTCCCTCAACGAAACCGGACAGGCGCCGGCGTACTGCGAAACCTGGAAGCGTTCGCCGGCCAGTTGCTTGCCCGCCGAGGAGAGCGTGAAGTTATAGTCATTGCCGGTCATGCCCTTTACTTCCACCAATTGCTGGCCGCGCATGTGCTTGAAAACCGCGTCAACGATAGGCACCGACAGGCGGAGGGAGTGGCTCAGGCCGTGCAAACTGGAGTAGCCTTCGATCAGCAGCCGCCGGACCACCAGGTCCATGACCAGCGATTCGGGCACACCCAATTGCTCGAAGTTCTGAGGCTGGGCGGGGTTAAACGCGGAGCGGACTGGCGCGAAAGTGGCCATCAGGATGAGTACCTTCCTCTATTCGGATCTATCGGCCGGACAGCCGAGCAAGTTTATCTGCACGGAGGGACGCTCGGCCGCGTCACATTTACTTGGGAAACGTGTCGCGTAACATGTTGATTTTGCTAGCCCTGGCCGGGTTCGTCTTGGCCGGGTTCGTGCGGGCCAGCGACGAAGCCGCAGCGTTGTTCGCGCAAGGCCAGAAAGCGCAGCGCTCCGGAGATTTGCTCCACGCCTACCTCCTGTTCACGCAGGCTTCCGAACTCGAGCCGGGCAACTTCGCCATGGCCGCGCACAAGAATCAGGCGGGCGCGCTGCTGGCCAGCACCATGTCCATCAGCGACGCAAAAACCGCGCCCGATCCAGACCTGGCGTTTCTGGAGCTGATGCGGACCGAGGGTCCGGGTCAATTCGACGAATTCGGACCCACGGCGCCGGCTCCGCACCTAAACTTTACCGGCGTCAAGAAAAGCTTCGATTTCACCGCCGACGCCAAAACCGTGATCCAGAAAGTCGGCGAAGCGTACGGGATCCAGATGATCTTTGCGAACGATTGGAACGGGCCGCCGCCGTTTCCCTTCCGCACCGGAGAGCTAGACATGTTCGCGGCTTTCCGTCTGCTGGAGGACATGACTACTTCGCTGATTGAGCCGATCGACGGCCGCACGGCTTTCGTGGCTCACGATACGCCACAGCGCCGAACTGAACTGGCTCCCGTGGTGACGGCGGCGATCCCCATCCCGGAGCGTTTCGCCGTGCAGGACGCGCAGGAGATGGTGCAGGCAGTGCAGCAGGTGCTGGATATCCGGCGTGCGCAGGTAGATCCAGGGCGGCGGATGGTGTTTTTCCGCGACACGGAGTCCAAAGTCTTGCTCGCGCGGCGCCTACTCAACGATCTTTCGCGCCTGCGCCCGCAGGTGGAGATCGAGGTCCAGTTGCTTACGGCGACCAAGGATCACTCGTTGAACATCGGCCTGACGCTGCCGAACTCCTTCGGCTTGGTAAACCTCGGAAATTTTTTGAATAATGCGATTTCGCCCGGCGGATTTGCGAATTTCGCCACTTTTGGCGGCGGCAAAACCCTATTCGGTTTGGGCATCGCGTCGGCGCAGGCGTTCGCCAACGTGTCCGACAGCCTGACGCAATCGCTCCTCAAGGCCGAAGTGACCGCAGTGGACGGCCAACCGGCCTCCCTCAACGTCGGTTCACGTTATCCGGTTGCCACCGCTCAGTTCATCGGCGCGACGGCTGCTACAACCCCCACGCCGACCGTCACGTATGAGGATCTAGGCCTGGTCCTGAAAGTGACCCCAACGGTTGAAGGCGACGATGGCGTGGCTCTGGATGTGGACGCTGGCTTTACAACTCTCGGCGCCACCGCCGCGGACGGGATTCCGTCCATCGCGCAACGGAAGTTTCAGGGCAAGGTGCGGCTGGCTCCTGGCCAATGGGCCGTGCTGACGGGGCTGATGCAAACCACCGATTCTTTATCGATCTCCGGCATCGCGGGGCTGTCCAGGCTGCCTCTGATCGGGCATCTGTTCCGCGGCGACACGATCACGCGCGATTCCGACGACACTCTGATCGTGATGAAACCGCACATCATCGGGCTGCCGCCGTGGGATTTCCCAGTCAGCGAAATGGAAGTGGGGAGCGAGACGCGGCCAATTTCGCTCTTTTAAGCAACTCGCCGGCACAACCCGCAGCGGGTGAACTACGCCTGGTCGCGGTCGGCGGAAGCGGCTCCTCCGGCGATTCGAGGGCCGCGACCGGCCCGGTGCTTCCAACGCGCGCCTTCTATTTTTTACCGGCCTTCAAGCGCTTCCCAATACTGCCGCGCGACCTTCTCCACCGCGTGCTCCGTCCTAATGTGCAGCGTTGCTCTCCGTCCAATCTCTTCGATCGCGGTGCGATCGCTCGCCAGCCACAGGAGATAATCCGCCAGCATCGTGTCTTCAGCCGGGCCGGTCTCCACTGCGAGAAACGAATTTTTCGGAAACCGCGTGAGTTCTTCGCCCGAGGTGAAGATCACGGTCTTGCCGATGCCCATCATGCGAGTCGCAATGCCGGAGGATTCCGCAGCGGCAGGGTAGCGCAGGTTCAAGCACACATCGGCAGCCGAGGCCCAGCGCCAGAATTCGCGTTCGGGCAGAGCGGGCGCGCGAAGAATGCGCGGATTGGCGGAGATGAGCGGTGCGAGGGCGCGTTCCAGATCCGACGACGAGAAAGCGCCTTGCACTAGAAGCTTCACGTCCGCGCCAGCCGCCCAGACGCATTCCATCGCGCGCAGGATCGCGCACAGCCGCTTCGACTCGCGCAAATGACCGAACACTCCCGCGAGCAGGCTGCGCGGGCCGAGGCCTAGCTCGGCACGCAAGCGGATAACGTCGACGGCATCGGGCAGTTCCGGCGGAACGAAAAGATGCGGGATCTCGATCACGTGGGCTTGCGAATGGTGCCGGTAAACGGCTCGCGCGGCGGCGGGGTTGTGAACGACGATCGCGCGCGAGATCGTGGCCAGACGCTTGAGCATCGGGTATTGGAAATAGCGCGGGTCGGCCGCGGACCGGCCGCGGTTCTTCCACAAGTCTTCGGCCAGGCCGCGGTCCCATTCGCCGTAGTTGTAAACAAATTCATCGATGTAGGCGCCCTGATCGAGAGTGCCGAGAAAAAAATGATTGAGCACGGCGTCGTGCAGGACGGCTACGCCGGGGTGGGCGACCGCACGCGCGTAGATTTCGCGATGCAGCAGATTGTTGCCGATGTGATACAGCGCGATGTCGGCTCGGGCGTCGTTGACCGCGACCTCGCCGTGCTTGCGCAGCGCGGCCAGCAGAGCGGTGGAATAATCCGCGACACCGGTGCGCGCTGGCGGCAAGGGCGAGAAAAATCCGACTTTCATGCGGACTGTTTCATGCAGAATGAGGGGCCGCCTTCGGACGCGGACCGAACAGCGCCGTTCCGACGCGGATGTGGGTCGCGCCTTCCTCGATGGCGGCTTCGAAATCGTGCGACATGCCCATGGACAGTTTTGCGAGGCCATGCATGCGGGCCAATTCCGCCAAGCGCCGGAAATACGGCCTGGTGACTTCCTGATCTTCGCTCCAGGGAGGAATGGTCATCAGGCCCGTGAGGGTCAGATTGGGGCAAGCTCGAATGGCGTTGATGAGGTTGGGCAGATCTTCGGGCGCAGCGCCTTCTTTCGATTCCTCACCCGAGAGTTTCACTTCGATCATCACTTCCAGCTTGCGCCCTATGCCGTCCAGACGCCGCGCTAGTTTTTCGGAATCGACCGTTTCAATGACCTGGAAAATTTCTGAAGCTACGCGAGCTTTGTTGGATTGCAGATGTCCGATCAAATGAAACTTCGCCTCGGTGAGTGAGGCGAGCGCCGGGTGCTTCGCCTCGAACTCTTGCACATAGTTTTCGCCGAACAGGCGCAGGCCGAGCCGGTACGCCTCGCAGACGATTTCGGCGGGAAATTTTTTCGTGACGGCGACCAGGGCGATATCGGAACGCTTGCGCCCGGCGCGCTCCACGGCGCGATGAATCCGCTCTTCGACTTCTTCCAGACGTTCTTTGAGCATGAGTTATGCCAGTATCACTCACTCATGATCGCCCAGAACCATCACTTCCGACAAAGCCGCGGGGAGCGAAGGCGCGATCGACGGAGGCACGCCATGCGGCGCACCCTGAACGGCGATCAAACGAGTGCGCGCGGGGATCAGACGCAAGGCTTCCTCCAGCTCTGCGATGCTACCGAAGGGATCGCGGGTGCCGTGAACGAAGAGCCCGGGCGTGCGGAGATCCGGGAAGTGAGCCGTGCGAGGTTTTTCCGCTTCGCCGGGAGGGTGCAGCGGATAAGAGAGCAGCAGCAGCGCCCGAGCGGCGGCGGGATGCTCCGTAGCGACCATCGAGCACTGCCTTCCTCCATAAGAATGTCCGGCGAGGCACAGCGGGACTCCCGGCGCGAGCTTGCGCAACTCCTCCGCGGCGCGGCGGATGCCGTCGCGATCCTTGGAACCATTACCGCGCGGAGGGCCGCTCGAACGCTCCTGACGATAGGGCAAATCGCCGCGAAGCACCAGCCATCCGGCACTCGCGAATGCCTCGGCGACGGCTTTCAACAGCGGAGCCTGGCAGTTCGACCCAGCGCCGTGAAAGAGCGCCATCGCGGCACGCGGCCCGGCATCGCTTGAACCTTCCGGTTCGTGTAGGTAACCGCGCACCAGTTCGCGCTCAAATACTTTCGAGGTCAATTTCACCCTTCCCCCAGACCGTCTGCCGCCCGACGCCAGTCCAGCGCGCGATTTCAAGATATGGGATGAACTCGGCCAGATCACCCTCGTATTCGGCGATCCCGATGAATCCGCCGAGCGAATGGCGCTGGCCGGTGGACCGGCTGAGACGCTCCGCCTGCACATGGTGAAGCTTGCAGTAACTCATGCCGATCGCGGCCGCGCGCGCTGCCATGGCGGCAAAATCGATCTCGAGCGGGCCGCGGCCGTAGAGCGAGCGGAGAGTGCTGATGCGATCCCGGATGCGGGCGAAAAGAACGGCGAATTCGGGATAGTCCGAGGGCTTTAGCCCGGTGGGCGTGAGGAAGCGCACGCGTATGCGCGACACCGGATGGGGCGGAGCTTCGAGGCTCAGCCGTAACGGCGCGATTCCCTCAATTCCGATGCAATCGGAGGACACCGCAGCGCACAGAGCGTCGCGGAGTTGATCGAAGGGAGGTTCGCGACTTTGAAACAGATTGACGCCGATCTCGAAGCGCTCGCCGGGAGCGAAGCGCGTTCCCTCCAGATGCCTCACACGCAGGACAAAGGGCCGCGGAGCATCGCGCAGTCCGCTGGGGCCGGAGCTGGCGTGCGGGGCAAAAAGCGTCTGGTACAGTCCCACGCTGCTTCGCCGCAGAGCCTTGCCCAGCCGGCCGCGCAAC
This sequence comes from Bryobacteraceae bacterium, assembly GCA_030041495.1. Lineage (GTDB taxonomy): Bacteria > Acidobacteriota > Terriglobia > Bryobacterales > Bryobacteraceae > Palsa-187. Next base: position 16,110 of record JASHNT010000073.1, read on the forward strand.
AGATTCGCCGTCGCGCCCGGCGGGAATTCGAGCGCAGCTCGCGCGATCATGCGGTAGCGCAGCGGGTACAGCTCGAAAGTCTGTACGCTAGAGGGACTAATGATCACGCTTGAGGACATACGCGCGGCTCGCCTGCGGTGCCAGGCCAGCATTCGCCGGACTCCGGCTCCTTATTCCGACACGTTATCACGCGAAGCGGGCAACACGCTGTTTTTGAAGCTCGACAACATGAACGTTACCGGCTCCTTCAAAGAGCGAGGCGCGCTGAATCGGCTGCTGCTGTTGAGCGAAGAGGAGCGGGCGCGCGGGGTGATCACGGCCTCGGCGGGCAATCACGCGCAGGCGGTCGCGTATCATGCCTCGCGTATCGGCGTGCGGGCGGAGATCCTGATGCCGATGTTCACGCCTCTGACCAAGGTCACCGCCACGCAGGCCTGGGGTGCGACCGTGATCCTGTTCGGCGAAAATTTCGACGAAGCCCTGGCAGAAGCGCGGCGCAGGGAGCGCGCAGAGGGAAAAATATTCGTGCACAGTTTCGATGACGATGGGGTGATTGCCGGACAGGGCGTCATCGGACTGGAGCTGTTGGAGCAGATCCCGGACCTAGAAGCGGTAGTGGTCCCGATCGGCGGCGGAGGGTTGATCGGCGGCGTGGCCTGCGCGCTGAAAGAGTCGCGGCCCGGCGTGCGCGTAGTCGGCGTGCAAACTCAGGCATTGCCCTCGATGCAGGCAGCCGTCACGGCGCATCATCCGGTGATGCTTCCTCCCGCGCCGACCATCGCCGATGGCATCGCGGTTCGCCAGGCCGGCGTGCGCAACTTGGATCTGGTGGAGAAATACGTGGATGAGCTGGTGACGGTGGACGACGAAGAAATCGCCGCGGCGATTTTGCGGCTGCTGGAGCGGCAAAAAACTCTGGCCGAGGGCGCGGGAGCGGCCGGAGTCGCGGCTCTGTTGCAGCGAAAGACTTCGATGCAGGGCAAACGAACCGCGGCTGTAATCGGCGGCGGCAACATTGACGTAACGCTGCTGTCGCGCATCATCGAGCGCGGCCTGGTCAAAGACGGACGGCTGGTGCGGGTTCGGATTCCGCTGCTGGATCATCCGGGCGCGCTACAGAAGCTGACGGCGGCGATCGCCTCCGCTCACGCCAACATCGTGCAGGTGGTGCACGATCGCGCCTATTTCGGCGCGCACCTCGGCGAAGGAATTGTCGACATCACCATGGAGACGCGCGGGCCGGGACACGTCGAGGAATTGCTGGCGAGTCTCAAACAAGCCGGCTACCGCCTGGAGCAGGTGCGGTAATCCCAGCTCTGCGATAGCGAAAGGGCGGGTGCCTGTGAGGCCTTTCGGCTGCCCTGACGCTCAGGTACGGGTGTCCTTTGGTGACCGGCGACCTCGAGCTGCGGCGCATCGGACGCCTGGAACTGGACTGGATCAGCCGGCCGCCGCACCGCTAAAGTTACTTCTCCAACTGACGATCAAAGAATGTGGCGAATGCTCTCCCCACCGCCCCCTGGGTCTCCGTCGAACCTCTCTTGTCGGCGGTTCAATCCCAGCCTCTTTCCGCAGCAGCCTCGGACGTTCAGTTGCTGCTGCCAACCGACGACGTCGCGGACCCGGAAGTCTCCATCGTCATTCCCGCTCTGAACGAAGAGCTGACGATCTCCGAATTCGTTGCTTGGTGCAAGGAGGGCCTGAGTAAGGCCTGCGTCCGGGGCGAGATCCTCATCATCGACAGTTCCACGGATGCGACAGCGGAGCGGGCCTTAGCCGGCGGCGCGCGCGTCTTGAAGGCGCCGAAACGCGGCTTGGGCCGGGCCTACATCGATGCGATTCCATTCATCCGCGGCAAGTATGTGCTGCTGGGCGATGCCGACCTGACTTACGATTTCCGCGAGATCACACCCTTCGTGAACAAATTCCGCGAGGGACACCAGTACATCATGGGGTCACGCTTCAAGGGGACCATCGAAGCGGGAGCGATGCCGGCGCTGCATCAATACTTCGGCACGCCGGGCACCACCTGGCTGCTGAATGTTTTGTATTCGTCGAATTTCTCCGACATCCATTGCGGCATGCGCGGCATTACGCGCGCGGCGCTGGTGGAGATGGACTTGCAATCACAGGAGTGGGAGTACGCCTCGGAGATGGTCATCAAATCGCTGTACATGGGTTTGAAGACCTGCGAGGTGCCGATTCACTTTTATCGAGACCGCGAGGGACGGGTCAGCCACCACCGGCGCGGCAATCCGCTGAGCAGTTGGTACGCGGGGTGGATCAACCTCAAGGCGTTCTTCGTGCACGGCGCGGCGTTCTTTCTGTTCAAGCCGGGAATCGCATTGCTGGCGCTAGGCCTTCTGCTGGTGCTGCCCTTGTCAGCCGGACCGCTGACCCTCGGCATCACGTTTTCGCTGCATTGGATGCTGCTGGGCGTTACTCTCGCGATTCTGGGATTGCAATCCTTCCTCGGCGGCGTGCTGGCGAAATCACTGCTGGATTTTTCGGGCGCGCAGAGCGCCAAATGGTCGCGGATTTTTTCCTACAACCGCTCGGTGTGCTTGAGCGCGCTCGGATTCCTCACTGGCGCGCTACTTCCGATCCCACTGGTGACGGAATACATTCGCCAAGGTTTCCTGCTGCCGGCCAATAGCCAGCCCGTGTATCACATCGCCATCGCAGGGCTGTGGCTGATGATGAGCTCCTTCCTGATATTCACCAACACGCTGCTGCTGCACGCGCTGGTGAAGACCCGCCGCTGGATCAAGTAAACGCCGGGCTCGCTGGAAGCAAACGGGCGAAGCCCCACCTCGTATACTGGGTGGTGCTCCCATGTCCTCCTTCCGCCTCGGCATCGACTATCAGCCGCGCGGCGATCAGCAAGCCGCCATCGATGCGCTGGTGCGCGGGCTGAAGGACGGCGAGCAGCATCAGGTTCTGTTGGGCGTGACCGGCTCCGGCAAGACTTTCACCATGGCCAAGGTGATGGAGCGCATGGGCGTCCCCGCGCTGGTGCTGGCGCACAACAAGACTCTGGCCGCGCAGCTCTACCAGGAATTCAAGAGTTATTTCCCCTCCAACGCCGTCGAATATTTCGTCAGCTATTACGATTACTACCAACCCGAAGCCTACATTCCCGCCGGCGACGTGTACATCGAAAAAGAAGCCACCATCAACGACGAGCTGGACAAGCTGCGCCTCTCCGCCACGCGCAGCCTGTTCGAACGGCGCGATTGCATCATCGTCGCCAGCGTGAGCTGCATCTACGGCCTGGGCTCGCCCGAGGCGTACTACGGGATGCTGCTGATGCTCGAAAAAGGGCAGAAGATCGCGCGCGAAGAGATCACTTCGCGGCTGGTCGACATTCTTTATGAGCGCCACGAAGGCGATTTCAAGCGCGGCACCTTCCGCGTTCGCGGCGACACCATCGAACTATACCCGACTTATGACGACTTCGCCTACCGGATCAGCTTGTGGGGCGAGGAAATCGAATCGCTGGAACAAATCGATCCGCTCACAGGGCAGGTAAAACAGAACTATTTACGTCTTCCCATATATCCGAAGACGCATTACGTCATGAGCGATGAGACTCGCCACGACGCCATGAGCAGCATCGAGAACGAGCTGCATTGGTGGAAAGAGGAGCTGGAAAAACAGGGCAAACGCATCGAGGCGCAGCGCATCTGGCAGCGCACCATGTTCGACCTGGAAATGATCCGCAATATCGGTTATTGCCACGGTATCGAGAATTATTCGCGGCATTTCTCAGGACGTCTGCCGGGACAGGCGCCGCCGACGCTGCTGGATTACTTGCCGCCGGACGCAGTGCTGTACATCGACGAAAGCCATCAGACCATCCCGCAGCTTCAGGGCATGTATCACGGCGACCGCTCCCGCAAAGAGAATCTGGTCAAGTACGGATTCCGGCTGCCCAGCGCGCTGGACAATCGCCCTCTGACATTTGAAGAATTCGAAAACCGCGTGCATCAGGCGATTTTCGTGTCGGCCACGCCCGGCCCTTACGAGCTGACCAAAACCTCCGGCGCGGTGATCGAGCAGATTATCCGGCCGACCGGCCTGATCGATCCGGAAGTGGAGGTACGGCCGATTCGCGGGCAGGTGGACGATTTGCTGAAGCTGATCCGCGAGCGCACCCAGCTCGACGAGCGCGTGCTGGTGACCACGCTGACTAAGCGCATGGCGGAAGATCTGGCGGAGCACTATACAGAAGCGGGCGTCAAATGCGCCTACCTGCATTCCGAAGTTTCCACGCTGGACCGCGTGAAAATCCTGCGCGATCTGCGCCGCGGGACTTATGACGCGCTGATCGGCGTGAACCTGTTGCGGGAGGGCTTGGATTTGCCGGAGGTGTCGCTGGTCGCGGTACTCGATGCCGACAAGGAAGGTTTTTTGCGCTCGGCCGGATCGTTGATTCAAACCATGGGCCGCGCCGCGCGAAACTTGAACGGCCGCGCGGTGCTGTACGCAGACGTGATCACGGATTCGATGCGGCGCGCCATGGATGAAACCATGCGCCGCCGCGCGATTCAAAACGCGTACAACGAATCCCACCACATCACGCCGCAATCGATCCGCAAGCCCATCGACGCCGCACTGGTAGCCATCGCCGAAGCGGACTACGTCACCGTTCCGCTAGAGGATGACCGGTTGGAAGCGGAAGTGCCGCCGGAAAAGATGGAAGCTTATCTTGCGGAGATCGAGGAGAAAATGCGCGAAGCCGCGCGCCACTTCGATTTCAAGCAGGCCGCGGCGTACCGGGACCGGCTCCAGGAACTCAAGAACCGAGTGGTTCTGGAGGCCGGACCGTCCTGATCGATTAAATGCACTCCGAAGAAGGGGTGGGACTGGTCTGCGCCGGCGGCGTGGGCCAGTCGTTCCTTGCCCGGATGCCGGCGTTGCTCCGGCGGCTGGGACCCATCAAGACCTCTACATTTCGCACGTCGCGGCTGGCCGCGAACCAATTGCGCGCCGGGGAAGCCGCCTCGCACTATTCGGCTCTCGAAGCCTGCCGGCTGATTCTGGTGTGGATGCCGGAAGCGCGGATGGACAAGGTTCTGCGCGACCTGGTGGCGCGTACGCCCATTCGCCGGTCTCCGTTCTCCGCCAATATGGTGGTGCTGTGCGAATGCGTTCGCGACAGCCAAGTGTGCAGCGCCTTCCAAGGTACCGGCGCGCGAGTGGCCACTCTGAATCCGATTCCCGATTCGGGCGAGCGGCTTTTTGTTGCCGAAGGCCATCCCGCGGCCGTGCGCCATTTGCGCGGCCTGTTCGCGGAGAGCCAACGCAAAGTCATCGCGCTCAGACCGGGGAGCAAGGCTCTGTTTTTCGCCGGCGTCCACGCGGGCGCGCCGTTGCTGCTTCCCTGGATCGCCGCGGGGATGGCGAGCCTGCGCGCGGCTGGATTTTCCCGTTCGCAGGCCGCCGAAGTCGGCGAGCTTCTCGGCGTGCGCACCCTGCGGAAGTACGCCAAGGCCGGGGCTCGCGCGTGGAACCGAACCACGGAGACCGAGTTGCGCCGAGCCTTGGATTCGGCCCTGCCGGAAATTCGCGCGAGCGATCCCAAGCTCGCGGACCTGTATGAACAGGGCATCCGCCTGGCGTTGACGCAGTTCTAGGCGGCCGGGTACAGCAGAGGGCTCACGGCCAGCCGCCGCAGCATCGCCGGCGAGCTTCGGTACCCGGGCCGTGCCGCGATCCTCTGAGCCTGCTTTGCCGCCATCTTCGCGATTTCCGGGCCGGACGGCCGGAAGCCAAGTTTGTAATAGAACCAAAACGCACCCGAGCTGATAGCCTCTTCATTCTCATGACCGAGCTGGTAGGGATCGATGGAGAACGACCGCGCGTGCAATCGCTGGCGCAGCAGCTTCATGATTCGCGCATAGAGCCACGCGGTCTCTCCTTCACGGAAGGTGTAGTACAGGTTGAAGCCGCTCTCGCAGCACCCGTCTCGAGAGAGTGTCTCGACGTAGCCTATCGGTACGCCGTTCTTGAAGTACATCCCGCAGTGATAGGCGTGAACCGGCAGCCGCCGGCCGCGGCGCACGCCGAAAAAGTAGATCTCGACGCCGCGTCCCAAATCGGCGTGGTCGACGCGTGCCTCATCCGGATGCTGAAATCCGTACAACTCGCGGTAGCGGGCGGCGGAAGCATCGACGATCACGCCCAGGATCTCGCGCGCTTGCTCGAGAGGCAAGCGCGTAAACGCGATGCGCGGCGCGGAAAGCTCCGCTTCGATGGAAACGCCGCTGCGCTTGAGCAGCGGCCCGGCATGATAGAAGACCTTCTTCGATCGAAGCCGCAAGGCAGAGCGGCTGAAGGCGCAAAGCTGCCAGCGCAGCGGAATCTCCAGCAGTTCAAACGTCGCCGAATCCACGCGCTCGATCAACCAGCACGCGTCGTGGCCGGTGCGTTCCATCCAGGCGCGCCAATCCACGTGCGGCTGCACGGCGTAGTCTTCGTAGGCTTTGGGAATCAAGCGCCCCAGTACCACGCCCAGCCGCCCCGGATGCGCGAAATCTTCCCAGTCGATTTCAAGCGAGCCGGGATGGCGCTGCTCCAGGCTCAACGCGAATTCGCGGCTGAAATTGGTGGATACCGCCGTGCCGGCGATGCCGGAGATCTCAGGATCGTCGAAGACAGCGAGGTCCATTCCGCGCAGGCGGTCGCCGAATGAAAACAAGATCCGGTCGGCCAGTTCGGCCACGCGCGGAGTCTGCGGGTAGGCGCGCAGGAATAGCGCGATTTCGTGCAGGTGAATCAGATCCGCGGACTCGCGCAGGCGGGTTCGCGCTAGCCGCTCCAAGAGCTGCTCCGCGCGAAGTGTCGAGGCCACATCGAATTGCCCTTTACACTTCGCCAAGTTATCCAACGCGCGCATTCGATCAAGTGTAGCGGAATGCTACATTGAAGGAGTCATGCGAACCACCCACGACGTGGCCGAACTGGCGGACATCACGAAACAGATGCGCCGCGAAGTGATTCAAATGATCACGGAGGCGGGATCCGGCCATCCTGGCGGATCGCTCTCCTCCGCGGAGATCATGGTTACGCTGTTTTTCGACGTGATGCGGCACGACCCTGCGAATCCCAAATGGCCGGATCGCGACCGCTTCATTCTGTCCAAAGGCCACTGCTGCCCGATTTTGTACGCGGTGATGGCAGAGTGCGGTTATTGCCCGAAGGACCAACTCAACACACTGCGTAAGTTGGGCTCCGTCTATCAAGGCCACGCCGATTTGCGCTTCCTCCCGGCTCTGGAAGCCTCCACCGGGTCCCTGGGCGAGGGCCTTTCGCTCGGCATCGGCATGGCGCTCGCCGCGCGCATGGACGGGCGCAAATCACGAAGCTACGTCCTGATGGGCGACGGCGAAATTCAGGAGGGCCAGGTTTGGGAAGCCGCGATGTTCGCCGGATTCAACCGGCTCGACAACCTCGTTGCGATCGTCGATTACAACCAGATTCAGCTTGACGGATTCGTCAAGGACATCATGAGTCTGGAACCTCTGCCCGAAAAGTGGCGCGCCTTCGGCTGGCACGTCGTGGAAGTCTACGGCCACGATATCGCCGCATTGCAAAATGCGTTCGGCGAGGCGTCGTCGGAAAAAGGAAAGCCGACTTGCATCGTGGCCCACACCATCAAGGGTAAAGGAGTCTCCTTCATGGAGGGGAATCCCAAGTTTCATGGCGTGGCCCCCACGCGCGAAGAGTGCGCCAAGGCGCTTCAGGAGCTTGCATGATGCCTACGAACACAAAAACCAAATTCGAGTTGAAATTGGGCGCGGCCACGCGCGAGGCCTTCGGCAAGGCGCTGGTGGAGCTGGGGCGGTCGACCCCGTCCGTTGTCGTGCTCGATGCCGACCTTTCCAAGTCCACTTACACCGCTGGATTCGCGAAAGAATTCCCGGAGCGGTTTTTCGAATGCGGCATCGCAGAGGCCAACATGGTGGCCATCGGCGCGGGACTGGCGTCGGCGGGAAAGATTCCCTTCGCCTCCAGTTTCTCCGTGTTCCTGTTGAATAAGGGCTTTGAGCAGCTTCGGGTGACGGCCGCTTTTCCCAGGGTGAATTTGAAGGTGGTGGGCACCCACAGCGGCATCTCTATTGGCGAAGACGGGCCTTCGCAGATGAGCATCGAGGACTTGAGCCTGGCTTCTTCGCTCGCCGGATTCACGGTAATTTCTCCGGCCGATGAGGTCGCGACATTCAAGCTGGTGAAGACGGCCGCAGAGTTCGTGGGGCCGCTGTTCATCCGCACTGGCCGCGCGAAGGCTCCTGTGATCTACAGCGCGGACCGCGAATTCACCATCGGCAAGGCCATCGAGCTGGTGGAAGGCTCGGACGTGACGCTAATCGCCACCGGCCTTCTGGTCGCCGAGTCGATCCGCGCCGCGGAGCAGTTGGAAGCCGATGGAATCTCCGCGCGGGTGATCGACGTGCATACCGTGCGGCCTCTGGACCGGGACGCGATCGCGAGCGCGGCCAAGGAAACCGGCGCCATCGTGGTGTCGGAGGAGCATCTGGTGGACGGCGGTCTGGGCGTCCGCGTTGCTCAAGCGGTTGGGGAAACCCATCCCGTGCCGATGGAGTTTGTCGGCATTCAGAACACCTACGCGGAGTCCGGCACTCCCGATGAGTTACTCGACAAGTACGGGCTTCGCGCCCGCGATGTCGCTGCCGCCGCACGCCGCGCGCTCGCGCGCAAGCGCTGAGTGCATGTCCCTGCAGGACGAAGCGGACCAGCTCGCTCAGGAATTGTTTGAAACCCGGTCGCGGCTGCGCGCTTCGGGCCGGGTCTTGCACGACGAGGTCGGTCCGCTGCTTTCGGCGGCGGGAATCCGGCTGGACCTGCTCCGCGGCGATCATCCCGAGGCCGCAGGCGCGGTCCAGCAGACGCTGCTGGCGTTGGAGCAAGCGATGGAGCGCGTGCGTGCGCTGAGCCGGGAGCTGAACCCTCCGCCAGCCGCGCATTTAGGGCTCAGGAAGGCGCTGGCCAGTCTGGTGGAGTCGCAAGAGGTAGACTTCCCGGGACCGATCCGGTTTTCATACGCAGCCTCGGCGGAGTTGCCGGAAGATGCGACTGCCGCACTGTACGAAGCGTCCGCCGCGGTGTTGGCGCGAGCGGCTTCGGACGGCTCCGCCTCGCGTCTGGCAGTAGCGGTCAGCGGATCGCGCAACGTGGTTGTAAAAATCGAGTCGAATGGCCGCCTCAGGTGGTCGCATGCGGTGCTGGCCGCGATCGAGCGCCGCGTTCGTTTCGCTGGAATCGTCTTGGCCCTTATAACAAAAAAGAGTACAATTGTTTCGATCCGATATGCCGCTAGACGTCCTGCTCGTGGATGATCACAAGATCATGCGCGATGGAATCAAGGCCATCCTCAGCCGCTCCAGCGAATTTCGCGTGGTGGGCGAGGCCGAGAACGGACCCGACGCGGTACAGTTCACCAAACGCCTGAGGCCGCACATGGCGCTGATGGACATCGGTCTACCGGGTCTGAATGGAGTGGAAACCACGCAGGAGATCCTGCGCTTTCACCCCGACTGCAAAATTGTCATTTTGTCCATGTACGACGACGAAAACTCCGTGGTGGGCGCGATTCGCGCCGGCGCTCGCGGTTTCATCCTGAAGCGCGCCTCCGACATGGACTTGGTGGAGGCTCTGCGCATGGTGGCCGCAGGCGGGGTGTATTTGAGCCCGCAGGTTTCCGACCGCCTGCTGACGCGGATTCAAAAGGGCGACCTGGAAGCGCGCCAGTCGCATTCCGCTCTGGAAGGATTGTCGCCGCGCGAGCTGCAAGTGCTGCGGCTGGTGGCCGAGGGCAAGACCAGCAAGGAAATCGCCACGGTGCTCGACCTGAGCGAGCAAACCATTCGCAGCTATCGCAAGACCATGATGCGCAAACTCGGCGTGAACAACGTGGCGGGTTTGACGCAACTGGCGCTGTCCACCGGGCTGACACAGGTACCGGGCGCGCGGCCGTGACCGCGCTCCCGCAGCGGCCGTCGCCCTGGGGGCCTTTGACCGTCACCGACGCCCATGTCCATTTTTTCTCGCACCGCTTTTTCTCCGGACTGGCTGCACAGAAGCCGGGTCTGACAGTCGAAGCCGCGGGCGCGCAGCTCGGCTGGCGGATGCCTCCCGAGGAGCCGGAAAGGCTGGCCGCGGAGTGGATCGCGGAGCTGGATCGTCAGGATGTGAGCGCCGCCGCGCTGATCGCCAGCGCTCCCGGCGATGAAGCGTCGGTCGCCGCAGCCGCACGCGCATTCCCGGAGCGTTTCTTAGTCTTCGCGATGGTGAATCCGCGCACCTGGAATCCGGACGCCTGCGCGGAAGTTCAAGCTGCGTGCCTGTTTCCGGCAATGCACGCCTACCCGGTTTACGACGACGCTGCGCAAGCCGTATTTACATGGGCCAAAGCGCAGCGCCGCGCGGTGTTCGTGCATTGCGGCGCTCTGAGTGTGGGTGTGCGCGCCAAACTCGGCCTGCCTTCGCCGTTCGACATGCGCTTCTCCAATCCAATCGACCTGCATGCCGTGGCGCTGCGCTACCCGGAGGTCCCCATCATCGTGCCGCACTTCGGCGCGGGCTACTTCCGCGAGGCTCTGATGCTGGCCGACCTCTGCCCCAATGTGTATCTCGATACCTCCAGCTCCAACCGCTGGATGCGGTATGAGGAGCTGCACCATCACCTGGAGACTCGTGGCGGCCTGCGGGTCGTGTTTCGCCGCGCTTTGGATGTCCTGGGTCCGGAGCGCCTCTTGTTCGGCACGGATTCGTCTTTCTTTCCCCGCGGCTGGCATCACCCGATTTTCGAGGAGCAGGCGCGGGCGCTGTATGAGATCGGGTTGACCATGGCCCACGCGCGCATGATCTTTGGCGAAAATCTCCTGAGAATTCTGGGGCGCTCCGGGAACGAGAGTTGAGTGAAATGGATTTCGCAGTTGATTCTCCGCAAGGCCGCATTCGTCTACCCGGTCTTGCCTGCTCCGCGCACGGCGGTTCTGGAGCCCTGGTTTAAATCCAAGAGGTTTAGGTCCAAGGGACTTCGATCCTCGGGCTCCATTCAGGTTTTTGACCGCGGCTGGTGCCCGGAAGCTGCCGCGTACCGGCCCGCGGCTATCGCGGGCACGTGGCAACGCCTGGAGCCGCTCCTCTCGCTAAAGATGGAGTCGCTCACCCATGCCGTGATCGTGCTCGCGCGCCGCGGGGACCCACTTTTGACGTTCGAACGCCGCCAGCGGCTTTGGCGCGCGTTCCGCGTCCCCGTGTTCGAGCAGATCATCGGAGAGAACGGGATACTGCTCGCAGCCGAGTGCGAGGCTCACGCCGGGCTGCATATTGAATCGCCCAAGTTCGACCCTGCGGGCCATGCCATCGAGACCGAAAAGTGCGGCTGCGGACGGACTGCGCCGCGGCTCAAGGCGTCCGGACAGTCCGAGGAAATCCGCGTCACCGCGGCCTACGCCCGCTAAGCGGCTGCTCGCGGAGGCCGTTATAATGGACTCACGCGAACGTGGCGGAACTGGCAGACGCACTGGATTTAGGTTCCAGCGGCCGCAAGGCCATGGGAGTTCGACCCTCCCCGTTCGCACCACAATAAAATCAAGGGTTCCAAGCAAAAAAGCCATCCTGAAGGATGGCTCTCTTTTTGTGCGGTAGCAAATCTAATGTCGCAGTTCGTATACGACGCTTCCGGTCCTCATGAGTGCGAGGGCCATCCAGAATATCCTCAACCGAAGGAGTTCTGACCACGTCAGCCGCCTTGACCAGACCGTTCGCAGCATGAAAAAACAACCGAGCCACATGAACGGACCGCTGGCGAGGTCTACCGTTCTTGTGAAAACTGAAACCACACTTTCCCGCTAAAACCCCTCCGCACACTCCCGTCACATAGACTCGTGGAACCCGCCACCAGTTGAAGAACCACCATGTTGGCTTCATCAGGACGCCTTCCGTGCTTTGCTACCGGCGCTCGCTTGTTGGCTACCGATTGCTACCACCTTGCGCTTTGCTGTTTCCGAGCACTCGCCCATGCATCGAGCTTCGATCCGGCATCTTTGATGTTCTTCAGACTGACGATGTTGTAGAGCTCCAGCATCGCTCTGGTGACGTGACCATTAATGAGCATGGCTTGAGCTTCGGGGATGCCAGCATCTTGGATCATGACCCGAACCGCAGAGCGTCCCAGGTCGTGAAAAAGAAGATTCGCCGGGATGTCGCTCCTATGGAGCCTGTGAGCTTCCTCCTCGACTGCGTTAGACCAGGAGCCTCGGAAGTCTACGATAACCGATCCTGGAACGTTTCTGACTCCGCCGTGGGCAAGCTGTGTGTCCTGCTCCTGCTCGTTGTAGGAGAATTGCGGCGCGGCATTCCAGTCCGTGCGATTGGCTTCCACGGAGCGCCGCACCACCCGCGCGACGTCTACTTGCGCCGATTGCGCTTGTCCTAAACCCTGCGCCAGGAGCGGCAGACTCGCGATGATCGGCATTTCCCAGCCCGCAAGTCGATTATTGACCTTCCCTGGTAGCGAGCGGCATCGCTCGTTGGCAGGAACCTCCTTTTTTCTAATCAGTTGCGGATTCCTATGCCCTCTAACCCTTAAGGTTAAGAGGGGGCTAAGCCGATGGAACGAAGGATGGCTACCCTCGCGAGCCCTCCCGCGGAGACCGCCGAACCCTTGGCAGGCCGCGCCTCACGCTGGCCGTTCTTCCTGTTTGCGCTGACAGGATTCACCGGCGTGCTGGCCGAGCAAGGTTTCGAAAAGTACATGTCCCTGTTGGTGGGCGCGACGGCCGCGGCCTCCACGGTCGTGATTTTCAGCTACTTTCTGGGGTTCGCGCTGGGAAGCTGGGGCACGGGAGTTTTCGTCAGGCGTGGAGGAGTCCGGCAACCGCTGCGAATCTACGGCCTGCTGGAATTCCTGGTTGGAATTTCCTGCGTGGTCTTCTCGTACTCCTTTCATCCCATCGTGGATAAGCTGGCGCCGTGGCAGGCTCTGTACGCGAACCCGCTGCTGAAGTTCGCCGTGCGGTTTGCCTTCGGCAGTATTCTGCTCCTTCCGGCAGCCGCGCTGATGGGCGCTTCCTTCCCCCTGATCGCCCGCGCGGTGGATCGCGGAAATGCTTCGCAGGGAAAATCGTGGCTGCTCGCGTATGCGTTGAATCTTGTAGGCGCGGTTCTGGCTGCTCTCAGCGGTCCTTACCTGATGATGCCGCGAATCGGCATCCGCGGCGCGCTATGGCTATGCTTCGGAATCGGGGCATTCGTCTTCGCCGTTTGCCTGGTGGTGAAGCTGCCCACGAGTGAGTCGCGCGAAGAGAGCCGCAGTGATGAAGCACGGGTGGGAACGTTAAAGGCCGCGCTTGACCCCGACGCACGCACTCTGTTGACCGGCGCCTTCGCGTCGGGATTCCTCTTTTTTGCACTCGAAGTCCTGTGGACGCACCTGATCGGCATCGCGATCGGCGGCAGCGTGTACGCTTTCTCCTCGATGCTCACGTGCGTGCTGCTGGGGTTGCTGATCGGAGCATTCCGGGTCCACAAAGCCGCCGGAGAACACCACCGCGTGAGCTACTCCAAGATTTTCCAATTCGCGGCGCTGTTGCTGGTGATTCAACTGCGTCTGTGGGATTGGGGGCAGGCGCTGTTCGTAATCGATTTACCCCATCCGCTACAAAACTTCTACGCAGTCGAGGCGATCAAGCTGGCGCTGGCGGCGGTGCTGATTGTTCCCTCGGCAGCGATGCTGGGAGCGATCTATCCCTGCCTGCTGCGCAGCCCAGTGCTGGAACGTCCTGGTTATTCCTACCTGGTGGGATACGTCAACACGTGGAATTCTCTGGGTTGCCTGGCGGGCGCGGTCGCGGGGATCTTCTTCTTGATTCCGGTGCTGGGGGCGGAGTGGTCGCTGAAGCTGATTATCGTAGTTTCGTTGGGCGTCGGGTTGCTTTTCGTGTGGCGCGAGAGTCCTTCGCGGAAGGCTCTTAGAACAGCGCTGGGCGGCATGACGATCGTGCTGCTGTACACCGGGCTGGTTCGATGGGACAAAAGGATGATCGCATCCGGGATGAACGTCTACTTCGGGCAAGTCGCGCCGGCCGATCAGGCGAACAAACCCGCCGCGCCCGAGCGCACCGCGGAGCTGATCTTCTTCGACGAGTCGGCCCAGGGCGGAGTCACTTCCGTGATCCAGTTCACGAACGTGAAGACGCACGCGACCGAACGGGTGCTGTTGACCAACGGAAAATACGAGGGATCGGACGACCTCGACAACCAGGGCATGGCGCAGATCGGATTCTCCGCGATTCCGACGCTGTTTGCCGGCGACACGGGCCGGGCGTTGTTGATCGGATTGGGCACAGGGCACAGCGCGCTGGCGCTAGCGCGCATGGGATACCGGCGCGTGGATGTAGCGGAGTTCGCGCCGGGAATCGTGAAGGCGTCGCGCCAGATCTATGCGCGTCTGACCGAGGGCGCGCTGGATTTCCCCAACGTAACGCTGCACCTGGAGGATGGGCGCAACCTGCTGCAGACCAATCCGGGCGTCACTTACGATCTGATTACGGTGGAAATCACCAGCGTGTGGTTCGCGGGCGCGACCAACGTCTATTCGCGCGAATTCTACCAACTGGCGAAGAGCCGGCTGCGCCCGCAGGGCGCGCTGCAACAGTGGATCCAGCTCCATCACATCAGCCCGCGGGAGGTGGAATCGGAGATCGCGACGGCGCGATCCGTGTTCCCCTACGTCAGCTTTTGGTATTTCGGCGGGCAGGGCATCATGGTGGCGAGCATGGATCCGCAAATACCGGATGACGCCCGGCTTGCCATGGTAGCCGGGCGCATGAAACTCCTGATTAAGCGGCCGACGTCCGAGCAACAACGGATCGCGGACGAAATGTTTCGCTCCCGAATCCTGAGCCCCGGCGAAGTGGACCGTATGCTGCACCAAGCAGAGGCACACGGCCGGCCGGCCGTGATCAACACGGATCACAATCGATGGCTGGAATACGCAACGCCGCGGTATAATTCGAGCAATGCGGACTGGGTGAGCCGGAACCTGGCTTTCCTGCGCAGCTTCGAAGCGCGCCAGTAGCCGATGCTACGCCGCGGCGCGGACCAGAGACGCGACCATCGATTCGAAAATGACGCGGCCGTCCGCGGAGCCGAGCAGCGGATCGGAGGCTCGCTCGGGATGCGGCATCAGGCCCATGACGTTGCGATGCGGGCTGAGGATGCCCGCGATATGGCGCGCGGAGCCGTTAGGGTTGTCCAGGTAGCGCAGAACCACGCGATCCTCCGCTTCGAGTTGATCGAGAGTGCGGTCGTCAGCGAAGTAGCAGCCTTCCCCATGCGCCACCGGCACGCGCAAAATCTGGCCGCGCGTTGCGGACGCAGTAAACGGCGAATTGATGGTTTCGACGCGCAAGGAAACCTGCCGGCAGACGAACTTCAGCCCGCGGTTGCGCAGCAGAGCGCCGGGAAGCAGACCGCTTTCCACCAGGATCTGAAATCCGTTGCAGATGCCGAGCACGAGACCTCCATCGGCGGCAAATTTCTTCACCGCGGCCATGACCGGCGAGAACTTGGCGATTGCGCCGCAGCGGAGATAGTCGCCGTAGGAGAAGCCGCCGGGCAGAATGATGGCGTCGGCGTCGCCCAGCGAAGTGGAATCGTGCCAGATGAATTCGCACGGCTGAGCCAGGTTGTGGGAGACCGCGTACCACGCGTCGTGGTCGCAATTGCTGCCAGGGAAAACGACGACGCCGAATCGCATGGGGTGAACGTCCATTTTACCAGAGGCGGCCGTTCGGCATCGATGCGAAAAGCCCCACGGTAGAATGAAGGTTTATGCGCGTGGCCCTGGCGCAGATCAATCCCACGGTGGGCGACTTTGCGGAGAACATCCGCGTCATCCTGCGCGATGCGCGGGAGGCGGCACGCCGAGGCGCGGACGTGGTGGTGTTTCCGGAGCTCGCCCTCACCGGCTATCCGCCCCGCGACCTGGTGGAAAAACCAAGTTTTCTCACACGCAGTGAGATGGACCTGGAAAAATTGGCGCGGGAAACCGCGGAACTGGATTTGAGCTTGATCGTGGGGTTCGTGGCGCGGTCACGCGCGGAAACGGGCAAGCGCGCGCTGAACAGCGCGGCAGTGATTCACCGCGGCGAGATCGTGTTCCGGCAAAGCAAGATGCTGTTGCCGACTTACGACGTCTTCGACGAAGCCCGATATTTCCGGCCCGCGGAGCGCGAGGATTTGTGCACTCTGGCCGGCCGCAGAGTCGCGCTGACCATCTGCGAGGACGCCTGGAACGACCGGCAGTTCTGGAAGCAGCGCCTGTACACGCGAGATCCGGTGGAGGAGCTGTTTGGCGCGGGCGCGGAAGCGATGATCTGCATCAACGCTTCGCCTTATCAGATGGGCAAGCGCGAGGTGCGGCGCAGCATCTACCGTTCGGCCGCACGCCGCTACCGCAAGCCGGTGGTGTACGTGAACCAGGTGGGCGGCAACGATCAACTGGTGTTCGACGGCTCCAGCTTCGCGATGAGCGGAGACGGGACCATGATCGCCGCGGCGCGGTCTTTCGGTGAAGATTTGGTGGTCGCGGACCTGGACGCGGGAAACGGCGATTGCAACGAAAATTTCACGGAAGAATGCGAAGCTGTGTACGAGGCTTTGGTGACCGGCACGCGGGATTACATTCGCAAGTGCGGATTCTCGCGGGTGCTGATCGGACTGAGCGGCGGGATCGACTCGGCACTGACGGCGGCGATCGCCGTGGAAGCGGTGGGCAAGGAGAACGTGACCGGCGTTGGGATGCCGGGGCCGTACTCCTCCGAACACAGCTTGACGGACGCGCGCGAGCTGGCCGGAAGGCTCGAGATTCGGTTCGAGGTGGTATCGATCAGCGGAGTGTACGAGCGGTTTTTAGAGGAGCTGGCGCCGCATTTTCACGGCGTGAACTTCGGCGTGACGGAGGAGAATCTGCAAGCGCGGCTGCGGGGCGCGACGCTGATGGCCCTATCGAACAAGACCGGAGCCATCGTGCTGACCACCGGGAACAAGAGCGAACTGGCCGTCGGCTACTGCACGCTGTACGGGGATATGTGCGGCGGATTGGCGGTGATCAGCGACGTTCCCAAGACCATGGTGTATTCGCTTTCGCGCATCGCCAACCGTCGATTGAACGATGCGATTCCAGAGAATACTTTCATCAAGCCACCCTCGGCGGAGCTACGGCCGAATCAAATGGACACGGATTCGCTGCCGGAATACGCCGTGCTGGACCGGATTCTGGAAGGCTACATCGAGCAGATGCGGACACCCGGTGAAATCGCCGAGAGCGAGGGGCTGGATCTGAAGCTGGTGCAGAACATCGTCAACAAGGTGGACCGCAATGAGTACAAGCGGCAACAGGCGGCTCCGGGGCTGAAGGTGACAACGAAGGCGTTTGGCATCGGAAGAAGAATGCCGATCGCGCAGAGGTTTTCCTCATGAAGAGATATTGGCGTTGGGCTCTGTTGGTGGTATGCGTTTCGGTGCTCAGCTCGCAACCGTCGGGACCGGAGCGCGTGGGGAAGCTGGCGGACGGGAGTTTCTTGCTCTCGACCGGATGGAGAATCAAGGCGGTGGGCACGCAAGTTCCGCTGGATACGTTTCCGATGTCCTCGGCGCTGTCGCGCAATGGGAAATTTTTGCTGGTGCTGAACGGCGGCTACCGGCCGCCGACGATCAGCGTGTTTGCGGTGGACGGGATGCGCGAGATCGCGAAAGTGCCGGTGGCGGATGGGTGGTTGGGACTGACGTTTTCTCCGGATGGGTCGCGAGTGTATGTGGGCGGAGGGTCGAAGTACTGTATCTATGAATTTTCGTTTTCTTCCGACGGCGAATTGAAGCCCACGCGAGAGATGGACGTTAAGCCAGGAACGAAGCCGGGCGAGCTGGATTTTATCGGCGATGTGGCGGTTTCCCCGGATGGAGCCTCGCTGCTGGCAGCGGATCTGTATCACGATTCCGTGGTGGCGTTTGACGCGCGCAGTGGCCGCGCCACCGGAGTTCGCAAGACTGGCAAGCGCCCCTACCTGATTCTGTTTGCGCCGGACGGCAAGAATTATTTTGTGTCGAGCTGGGCCGACGGCACGGTGTACATGTATGAGACCCGGACTGGCGGTGAGACCACGCGCATTCGTCTGGGGCCGCACACCACGGACATGGTCTTGAGCACTCGCAAAGTTACCGATGAAGACGGGGATGAGCAGAAGGGTTGGCGCTACCGGTTCTTTGTTACCGCGGCGAATACAAATTCGGTCTTCGGCGTGAGCGTGAATGACGCGGACGAAATGACGCTGGAGGAAACTCTGAACGTGGCCATGTCGCCCCGGCAGCCGGCCGGGATGACCCCGAGCGGGCTGGCTCTGAGCCAGGATCAGCAGAAGTTGCTGATTGCGTGTTCGGATGCGAATGTTGTTGCGGTTGCCGATATATCGGAGGCTCGGGGACGGGTGGAGGGTTTTATTCCGGCGGGCTGGTATCCCACCGCCACGCGCATTCTTCCGGACGGGCGGGTGCTGATTTTGAACGGGCGCGGTGTGGCGAGCTACCCCAGCCGGTACGTGGGCCCGCGCGATCCGGACACGCCGGTGTTGCGGAGGGAATACCTGGCGTACAAACAGACCGGAACGATGTCGGTGATCGATCCGCTGACGGACGATTCGCTGGACGAATACACGAAGACGGCGATGGAGCTGACGCCGTATCGCGATGAGCAATTGGATCCGGCCAGCGTGGGCGATAGCGTGATCGTTTCGCAGCCGGGAAAACCGTCGCCGATCCAACACGTGATCTACATCATCAAAGAGAACCGGACTTACGATCAGGTGTTCGGCAAGATCGGCAAGGGCAACGGAGATCCTTCCTTGACGCTATTCGATGAATCGGTGGCGCCGAATCATTACAAGCTGGCTCGCCAATTTGTGCTGTTCGACAGTTTTTATTGCAACGCCGATGTCAGCGCGGACGGGCACAACTGGGCGACGGCAGGGATCGCTCCGGATTTCACGCAGAGGATGTGGCCCAATCAATACGCGGGACGGTCGCCGCATTACGCGTTTGAGGGCGGTGAACCGGCGAATTCGCCTCCGGCAGGATACATCTGGACCAATGCGCTTGCGGCCGGATTGACGGTGCGGGATTACGGCGAGTTCGTTGTGAACAAGAAGCAGGTGGACGCAGACGGAATCCAAATCGCGAGCCTGGGAGATCCGTCACTGAACGGGATCGTCAACATGCGTTATCGCAGCTTCGATCTGGACTATCCGGATGTAGAGAGGGCGAAAGTATTTCTCGAAGACCTGAAACAGTTCGAGAGTACCGGGCAGATGCCGCAACTAATGATTGTGAGGATCGGCAATGACCACACCAACGGTGCTACTCCGGGCAAACTGACGCCGCAGGCTTTGGTCGCCGATAACGATTACGCGCTGGGGATGATCGTGGAAGGAGTTTCCAAGAGCCGGTTTTGGCCGAACACGGCGATTTTCTCGATCGAGGACGACGCGCAGAACGGGCCGGATCACGTGGATTCGCACCGCTCGATTCTGCTGGCGGTCTCGCCGTATACGCAGCGCGGAATTATCGACAGCACCATGTACAACCAGACTTCCGTGCTACGTACGATGGAGCTGATCCTGGGCTTGCGGCCGATGACGCAATTCGACGCCGCCGCGCACCCGCTCACGGCGCCATTCGCGGCCGCGCCCAATCCTGCGCCGTATACCGCCGAAACTCCGCGCATTTCGCTGACCAGCCGGAATCCGGCGGGGACGGCGGCCGCGGAGAAGTCCCGGAAAATGGATTTCGCCGAAGCCGACCAGATCGATGACGATGAATTGAACGCCGTTCTTTGGGCCGCTATCAAAGGCACCGCCGCGCCGGCCCCAGTGAGGAGTTACTTCTCCCGTCCATGACGTCGCTGTGTTTTCTGTGGCACATGCACCAGCCGTTCTACAAGGATTTGTGGACCGGCGAATACAAGCTGCCGTGGACCAGACTTCACGCCCTGAAAGATTACGCAGGGATGGTGGAGATCCTGGCGGAGTTTCCGGACCTACACCAAACCTTCAACCTGGTTCCGTCGATGGTGCTGCAGATCGACGAATACGCCACGGGCGTGGCATCGGATCCGTTCTTCGATTGCGCGATCCTGCCGGCGGAGCAGTTGAGCGGGGCGCAACGCGCCTTCGTGCGCAAATATTTCTTCCAGGCCAACGTGCCTCGGATCATCAACGGCAACGCGCGCTATCGCGAACTATATGAGCGGCGCCAAGCGAAGTTTTCCACGCAGGACTTACGCGACCTGCAGATACTGAATCAACTGGTCTGGTTCGATGAGGATTTGCGCCAGCGCGACGCGGACTTGAAGGAACTGGTGCGCAAGGGGCGGGATTATTCGATCGCGGATCAGGCGCTGATGGCTCGCAAACAGCGCGAGGCTTTGGCTCATGTGCTGCCCGTTTATCGCCACTTTGCCGCGACCGGCCAAATCGAGATTTCGACCACGCCCTTCTTTCACCCGATTCTGCCGCTGGTGTGCGATACAGAGATCGCCGCGGTTTCCCATCCAGGTGTGAAGCTGCCCACACGTTTCCAGTATTCGCAGGACGCGCGCGAGCAGTTGCAAAGGGCGAGGATGTACATTCGGCAGAAGCTGGGCGTGGAACCAGCGGGGTTGTGGCCTTCGGAAGGTTCGGTTTCCGACGAAGCGCTGGCGCTCGCGGCCGAGTGCGGATTCCGCTGGGCCGGGACGGATAATGGCGTCCTGGCGCGGACCCTCAATCGGGATGCGGGAGTCGAAGTGACATTTCAGGCCTACCGTTGGCGGAAGGATGGGCGCGAGCTCGGGCTTCTGTTCCGCGATCACTTTCTGAGCGATCTGATCGGGTTCCAATACGCGAGCTGGAACCCGGCCGATGCCGCGGCGAATTTTCTCTGGCGGGTTCGCGAAAACAGTAAGGGCCGCGACGCGCTGGTCCCGATTATCTTGGACGGCGAAAATGCCTGGGAGTGGTATGAAGCCAACGGCCGGCCGTTTTTGCGCGAGCTGTACCGGCGCATTTCCGACGATCCGGATCTGGAAGCCGTCACTGTTTCCGAGGCCCTTGGGCGTTTCGAGGCACGTCCGCTGGATCATATTTTTCCCGGCTCGTGGATCAACGCGAATTTCGATGTGTGGATCGGCGCGGAAGAAGATAATGAATCCTGGGAGAGGCTTCGTGAAGCCCGCGAATTCTACGAGCGGACGAAAGGCGGCGTGTCGGAAGAGGCCCGCAAGCTGGCGTTCGAAGAGCTGTTGATCGCTGAAGGAAGCGATTGGAACTGGTGGTACGGACCCGAACATCGCTCCGACAATCAGCAGGAATTCGATGAACTGTATCGCGACCATCTTTCGAACATCTACCGCGCTCTGGGTGAGGAACCGCCGGTCAATTTGCTGCAGCCGATCCTGCGCGAACAGCATGGCCTGGTCCATGAGCCGCCCACGCACGCGCTCAGCGTGACGCTGGACGGCGAGGTGACCTCGGCCTTCGAGTGGATGGGCGCGGGCCGCTACCGGCCCGATCTCCGTTCGGGCGCGATGGATTCGGGCGGTCCTGCGGTACGCGAGATTTTCTACGGCTGCGACGACAAGCATCTGTGGGTACGCGTCGATGGCGTCAAAGACGCCAAATTCGGGATCGAATTTGACGGCGGGCCGGCGGAGGTGAAGGCTGCCACAGGCAAGATCGTGGAACTGGAGGCGCCGCTCGCCGGAAAACGCTTCCGGCTGACGATCGCTCGCGAAGGGCTGCAGCCGGTGCGGGTGCCGGCGGAGGGATGGATCGAGATCACTCCGGTAGTGTAGGGTTATTTAGACCCGTTCGACGCATGCTGTCCTCTTGTCCACCGGCAGACCCTATCAAGCTGAGATTCGTTGAGCCAGAATCAGAGCTCCGAGGACTCCGGTATCGTCACCCAACGCCGGGGGCACGATCTCCGGAGCCGTCGCGTAGCCGCCCAGCAGGCCATTCAGCTCATGGCGAATCATGGGGAATATATCGAGATTGTGCATGACTCCGCCGCCCATGACGATGCGGCGCGGAGAAAGAGTGCAGACCAGGTTCGCCAAGCCCAGCGCTAGATAGCGAGACTCCAATGCCCACCCCGGATGATGGCGCGGAAGCGCCTCGGCTCTGACGCCCCAGCGGCGCTCCATGGCCGGACCGGAGGCGAGCCCTTCGAGGCAATCTGCATGGTAGGGACAGCATCCGGGAAAGGGATCGGCCGTGCGATCGTGGGGCACTCGAATGTGGCCCATTTCCGGATGGGCGAGGCCGTGGAGGGGCTCGCCGGCAATAAGCGCTCCGCCGCCGATACCGGTACCGACGGTGAGATACAGCAGGTTGTCGAGACCTTTCGCGGCGCCCCAGCGATGCTCGGCCAGAGCCGCGGCGTTCACGTCGGTGTCGATGCTCACGGGCACTCCGAGTGCACGGTGAAAATGGCCGCGAAGGTCGACGTGATTCCAGCCGGGTTTCGGAGTAGCGGCGATGAAACCGAAGGCGGGAGATTGTGGATCGAGGTCGAGGGGCCCGAAAGAGGCAATGCCGAGCATGGCGACCTTGTGCCGCTCAAAAAACCGGACGGCTCGGCCGAGAGTCTCCGCAGGGGTGGTGGTGGGAATCGATTCCCGGATCAGGTCTTCGGGTCCGGTCCCGGCAGCGCAGACGAATTTCGTGCCACCGGCCTCGACTCCCCCCAAGATCACAGAAAAGCGGTGGTCTTGATGCCAGAGACGTCGAAACGTTTGCGGCAGCGCATGTTTTTACACATGGCTTTGTCGTCCAGCAGCACCATGTAGCTGAGAAATTTGGCGAAGCGGGCGCGGTCGCGCTCATCGGCACCCGCAGGCACGCGTTCGATCTTCTTGCGCACCACCCAGCGCAGCTCGTAGGTGTCCTGAGTGTGGCAAAACGGGCAGTTCAGCACGTGCGGCTTGGTGGTTTGGGATTCGCGATAAAAGGCGCGCTCTTCCATGTTTATGAGAGCTTCGCCGGCTCTATGAGAACTTCGCTTGCAGGCCAGCCCGGCTCCAGAGTCCCATGATAGCCGGTTCGCCGGGGCTGGATTGGGGCAGCGTAAACTAGAACATATGATTCGGCGGGTCCTGGCTATGTGTCTCGTTGGCTCATCGGGCGCTTTGGCCGCGCCTAGCGGTTGCGTGGGAAGCGCGCCGGTCACCAGCTTCCGGTTGACCGTTCAACCCTCAGGAAATCCGACGGCGCTGCGCATCCGGCAACTGAACAACCTTCCGGTGGGATCGCGGATTACTTACCGTCCTCTGGATCTTCCGGCGGATATGAAGAAGGATGCCAAGCTAACGCTGGTGCTGGTTCCTCAGGACCCGGACGGTTCCGTCACGGTAATGGAACCGAAGCTGGCGGCGGCCGCGGGCGATTGGATCACGCCGTTTGCGGCGCGCATCGTGCTGTTGGTATTCGCGCCACAGGGGCTCGACGAAAAGCGGCTGACGAATCTGGTGACCAAGGACGAAGCCGTGGTCCAGACTCTGGCGGATTACGCCGATGAGACCGCGGACCTGGAGGCGCAACTCGAAAATGCGCGGGAGATCGAGCAGGAAGGGCAGGAAGATGACCATCCCGCGCAGCCCAGCACTCCCGCCGAGCAGGCTTTATATTCGCTGGTGCGGGCGCTGAATCCCGCCAATTCGAGTTACGATCCGCTGGGCGCCGGCCGCCGCGCCGGTCCGACCACCTTGATGGGTCAAGGTGAAGAGGCGTTCTTCGAAAACGCCGGATCTCTGTTCCCTGGCGGGGGCGTGCTTCCCTTGGTCAAGACCTGGCTGCTTCCGGACACGGAATTCCGGAGCGTGTACGCGATCTCCGCGGAATCCGACGGCATGACGCTGTGCACCAAGGTGCAGATCAAGGGTAAGAACAAGCTCGCGTATCTGTGGGCATACCGCATGGCAGGAGGGACTGCGCCTAAGGTCGAACTGGCGAAGGACACCGATGTGCCAATCGGCATGCGCGCGACCATTTCTGTCAAGGTGGAGAAAATCTCGGAGTGGCGGCCGGTCTCGCGGATCTTCGATTGGACGCTTGTGCCGGAAGCCGGCTCTGAGAAACCGCTCAACATCGCTGTGCGGGTATCGCCCGATGAGCGCGCGCTGGTCGTGGATTTGCGCAAGTTCCCGGAAGCTCCGGGTACATACCACATTCAGGGCAAGTGGGACTGGAGCACCGTCAAGGTAGCTGACGCGGTGCGTCTGCATCGTTTGGACGATTTCAAGACGGCGAGCGTGACACCGCAAACTCAGGACAAGTTCATCGCCGCGACCGGTACGGTGCCGATTGAGCTGACCGGCGCGGATTTTCTGTTCGTGGATCACGCCTGGCTGCACAGGGTCACCAGCGCGCGGCAAATTCCCGCGGATTTGCCTCCGGTGCGTACGGGGCCTTCCGATCAGTTGCGTGTGGAAGTGGACACGGACGGTCTGCGCCCCGGGCCGTACATGCTGGCGCTGGCTCGCGTGGACGGAGCGGTCACGGATGTGCCGGTGCGCTTGTTGCCGACACCTCCGCGGATCGACACCAGCGGCGCCCGGGTGAATACCGGTGACCGCGAGGAACACGTGACGCTGGCTGGCTCCGGACTGGACCGGATCCAGAGCCTGGACGCCGATAAGGCGGATGTTGCGATGCAGCCGGCAAACGAAGACGGCTCCAAACGCGAGGTTAGGGTGAAATTGCACGCCGATGCGCAACCCGGCGACAAGCTCGCACTGATGGCGAAGGTGGAGGGAATGTCCACGGCGATCCGCTTCCCGCGTGTGCTGCAGGTGGCTGCGGCACGTCCGCGCATTCTCGACGCCAAGGCCTCCATTCCGGCCGGCTTGGCGGTCACCGTGCGCGACGGAGAAATTCCGGCGGGATCGTGGGTCGATTACGTTTTGAAAGTCGAGCCGATGACCAGCACCGGTTTACTGACGCTTCAGTGCGCCGAGCCGGAGCGCGTGGTGCAGGGCTTAAAGCTGCACGTCGGCGAGAAGCAGGCAAGTGGACAATTGGTGAATGCGGGAAGCGACGGATGGTTTCTGTCGCTCGATCCAGGCGCCGTTGGACAATCCGGTTGCACGCTGACGGTGGTGATGGAGACCGAGGACCTGGGTAAATCGGACCCGTTCACGCTCGGAAAAGTGGTGCGGCTGCCGCACATCGACAGCTTCGCGATGACGGATGACAAATCGCCCGACGGCTACTACGGGGTCCTGAAGGGCTTCGATCTCGATACGATTGCGAAGACCGGATGGGACAGCAGCACCGGCGTGGCCGCGCCGGAGCTGCCGAGGCCAGCCGCCGGTGAAGGGGGAAAACAAACGCTGCGGATCTCGATGCCCTGGCCATCGCCGTCTCCCAAGGCTCTTCTCTATGTGTGGTTGCGCGGAGAAACCGATGGCCGCGCGACCAAGGTGAATCCCTGATTCGCGGCAAGACCCTTGAGTGCTACATCGCGGACCGGAAGTCGCTTCCGGAGGGCGTTGCTCTGCTTGACGCCATTGCGAAGAATCTTGCCGCCGGTCCGGATTGGATTCAAATTCGCGAGAAGGATCTTTCGGCGCGCGAGCTGTTTGATCTCGTGCAAAACGTAATGGCGCTGCCGAATCCGCGAGGCGTGAAGATCCTGGTGAACAGCCGGGTAGACGTCGCGCTGGCGGCGGGAGCCGCGGGTGCGCATCTCCCCGCGGGCTCGCCTGCGCCGCAAGCCTGGCGCGAGATCGCTCCCCCTGGATTCCTGATCGGCGTCTCCTGCCATTCCGTCGAAGAAGTTCGCCGCGCGGAGCAGGAAGAAGCAGATTACGTGACCTTCGGTCCGGTGTTCGCACCGCTCTCGAAGCCGCTTGGCCTTGCGCCATTGGGGCTCGATGAGCTTGCGCGCGCGGCGTCGGCTGTGAAGATTCCGGTGCTTGCGCTGGGCGGGATCACGCGGGAAAACTGGGAACAATGCGTGGCCGCCGGAGCGGCGGGAGTAGCGGGTATCTCGCTGTATCAGCGGACTTCCGGGTAACTCGCCGGCACAACGGATGCCCACGCGCCCTTTGCGGGCTGTTAGAATCTCATCCGTGGCCGGATTGGCGTCCAGACAGGCGTATTCAAGGGAAGAGACTCGCCGGCTCTTAAATATTTCCGAAAGGCAGCTCAAGAGCTGGGAACGGCAGAAGCTGGTGCCGGTTTCGGAAGCCTACGGATTCCGCGAGCTGGTGGCGCTGCGCACGCTGGAGCGCCTGCGCGGGGCGCGCGTGGCTCCGGTGCAGATTCGCCGCGCGCTAGCGGCGCTGGCTGAGAAGCTGCGGCACATAGAGGATCCGCTTACACAGTTGAAGCTCTACGCCGACGGCAAGAAGATTCGCGTAGAGGTCGAGGGCCGCGCGATGGAAGCCGAATCCGGGCAACTGCTGCTGGACTTCGATCCCGTTGAGCTGAATCGCCTGCTGGAATTTCGCGGGCGCGACAATGGCCAAGCCGAGCGCGATAAGAAAGCGGAAGCGGAACGCTGGTTTCAACGCGGCCTCGAGCTGGAGCAGGGCGGCGGACCTCCGGAAGAGGTTATCGACGCTTATAAGAAATCGCTCGAGTTGGATCCGCAATCGGCTGGCGCACTGGTGAATTTGGGCACCATTTATTTCAACGCGCGGGAGCTTAAACAGGCCGAGCGCTATTATCTTCAGGCTCTGGAGGCAGACCCGGAGTATTCGCTGGCGCACTTCGACCTCGCCAACCTGTACGATGAGCGCGGCGACCGGAAGAGAGCGATGGAGCATTACAACGAAGCTCTGCGCATTTCGCCCCACTATGCGGACGCGCATTACAATCTCGCGCTGCTGTATCAAGGCTCCAGCCAGCCGATGAAGGCCGTGCACCATTGGACTGCGTATCTGAAGCTGGACCCGGCCAGCCACTGGGCCAACATTGCGCGGCGGGAGTTGACCAAGCTGCGGCAGGCGACGGTACTTCCGGGCTCCCGCGGGTAAAAAGGAAGCCCCCACGAGTAGAATAGAGAAAGCGCGTCTGGCGCTCGACGAATCGGCACGATTCCGTCGCGAAAAATCAGTCGAGGAACAGTTTTGAACCGAATCTCTCTCGCATTCCGTAGTTTTTTCTCCATCCTGTTTGGAGGCAAGTTGCCGCCGGATGTGGCGCAGGCTTTCGGCTACGCCCGGGCGATGCCGGTGCGTACCGCGCCAGCGCCCGCAACTCCTGCGAAGCCGGTTGCAGGACCGGCCGACGGAGCCGTGCAGATTCTCGCCGTGCTGCAGCGCGATGCGCGGCTGGTGGATTTCCTGATGGAAGACCTGAGTGCGTTCTCCGACGAGCAGATCGGCGCGGCCGCCCGCGACGTCCAGACGCAGGGCCGCGAATCGCTGCTCCGCTACCTGCGGTTGGAACCGGTGATCGACGGCGTGGAAGGAACGTTCACCAAGATCGAAGGCATGGATCCATCGCTGGTGAAGCTGGTGGGCAACGTGCCACCCAGTGGGAAAGCTCCGGGTGGCGTGCTGCGGCACAAGGGATGGAGAGCCGCGAAGGTCGACCTGCCGCAGGCGGGGCCGGGAACGCTACTGGCGGCAGCCGAGCTGGAGATCGAATGAGCGTCGTCGAATGAACGTCGGCATCGATCTCGGAACCACCAATTCGGCACTCGCCTACATCGATCCGCAACAAGCGGTGGAAGCGGATTCGCCGCAGATCCAAGTGCTGGAGGCGCCGCAGTTTGTCGCGCAAGGGCGCATCGAAGCGCGGCGCACGCTGCCTTCCTTCTTATACCTGGGCGATCAGGAATACGTGGGCGTGTTCGCGCGGGAGCAAGGCGCTCTGGTGCCGACCAAGTCCGTGCACTCGGCCAAGAGTTGGCTTTCGAATCCGGAGGTCGATCGCACTGCGAAGATTCTTCCCTGGGACGCTCAAGAAGCCGGGCGAGTGCTTTCGCCCGTGGAAGTTTCAACGCGCATCATTCGCTACCTGACGGATGCGTGGACCGAGGAAAAAGGATCCGCGATCGGCGAGCACAGCGTAGTCTTGACGGTACCCGCGAGCTTCGATGAAGAGGGTCGCGAATTGACCGTAGCGGCGGCACACGACGCGGGAATCGAGAAGCTGACGCTGCTGGAGGAGCCGGCCGCGGCGTTTTATTCGTGGATCGCCAACGATCTCGCACGCTCTCAGAAGAGCCTGTTCGACGGGCAGATCGTGCTGGTCTGCGATGTTGGCGGGGGCACCAGCGACTTCACGCTGATTCGCGTGGGGCGCGAGGGCGATCGCGTGGAGTTCACGCGCACCGCGGTGGGTAAGCATTTGCTGCTCGGCGGCGACAACCTGGATTTGACGCTGGCTTGGCTGGTGGAAGAAAAGCTGAGCAAAACGCTGTCGGTGCGGCAGCGCAGCGGATTGCGGCGGCAGTGTGCTGCGGCGAAGGAGAAATTGCTTTCGCAAGGCGATTTGAAGAGCGTGGAGATCACGGTCCTCGGCGGTGGCTCATCGTTGGTGGGGGGAACGCTCAAGACCGAGATTCTGCGGGAAGAAGTGCTGGAGCTTGCGCTGGACGGATTTCTTCCGGAATGCGAGCTCAGCGAGGTCCCCAAAGAAGAGGAGCAAAGTCCGTATCGCGAAATAGGCTTGCCGTACGTTTCGGATCCGGCGGTGACGCGTCACCTGGCCGCGTTTCTGCATGGCGCGGGCGACGCCAAGCCGGACGCGATTCTTTTCAACGGCGGCTTCTTCATTCCGGAAGTGCTGCGTCAGCGCGTGGCCGATGTGATGGAGCACTGGCATGGCCGGCGTCCGCTGATTTTTGAAAATCGGGACCTGGATTTGGCGGTTGCGGTGGGCGCGGCGTATTACTCCTACGTACGCTCCACCGGCGCTGGTTTGCTGGTGCGTGGGGGATTGCCGCGCGCGTACTTCATAGGCCTCGGCGGCGGTGAATCCGGCAAGCTGCGGACGCTGTGCCTGGCGCCGCGCGGCGCGGAGGAGGGATCCACCATCGAACTCGACCCCGGCAATCTTCAACTGCTGGCCAACAAACCGGTTTCGTTCCGTTTGTACAGCTCGCTCACGCGGACGGAGGACAAGGCGGGCGACGTCGTGGAGTTCGCCGATACCGAGGATCTGCACTTGCACGCTCCGCTGAGTGCGGTTCTGCGTTTCGGCAAAGCGGGCGAGCGCATGGTGCCCGTGAAGCTGGGCGCGAAGCTAACCGAAGTCGGGACGCTGGAGATTTGGGCGGATTCTAAGATCAGCGATCATCGCTGGCGCTTGCAATTTCAATTGCGCAAGGCCGCGGCGACGCAAGGTTCGCAAAAACCCGCGGCCGTGATCAATGAAGAGGCACTGACCGCCGCGGCAACGATGATTCCCGCTGTGTTCGCGGAGACTGCGCTAGAGCCGGAACAATTGCCGGCGAAGCTGGAGCAGGCTCTGGGACTTGGGCGAAATTCGTGGCCGCTGTCGGCGATCCGCAAGCTCGCGGATAAAATGCTGGAGCTGGCCGAGGGCCGTAAGCGCAGCGCGGCGCATGAGCTGCGTTGGCTGAATTTGTGCGGCTTTTGCCTGCGCCCGGGTTTCGGATTTCCAGGCGATGATTTCCGTATCGAGCAAGCCCGGCGGATTTATGCGGCCGGCTTGCAATTCGCCAATCACGTGCAGAACGAGATTGAGTGGTGGATCTTCTGGGGACGCGTCGCGGGCGGTTTGAACAAGAACCAGCAAACCGACGTGTTCCAGAGATTGTCGCCGGTGTTGCTGCCGAAATCGGGCAAACCTCCGCGCGTCAATTCCAGTTTGTTGCGCGAGATGTGGCGCGCCGCTGCCAGCCTGGAATTGCTGCCGGCGCAAACGCGGACGCAGTTGGGAGACGAGTTGCTGGCACGCATCGTCAAGAACGATTTCGTCGACACGGGCTTGTGGTGCCTGGCTCGGCTCGGCGCGCGGCAACTATTCTACGGGCCGATCAACCAGGTTCTGCCCGCGAATACGGCCGCTCGCTGGATGGACAAACTCCTCAAGAATCCGAAGGCGGAGGATGCCATCGCCGCCATGGCCCGGCGCACTGGGGACTCGACGCGGGATCTTCCTCCTTCTGCGCTCGACTTGGTGCGGCGTACGTTTCCGAATCTGAACCTGGACGCCGCGCCGCGCGAGGACCTCGCGGCGATGGGCAGAATCTTCGGTGAAGAGCTGCCCTCCGGGCTGGTCTTCAATGAATGATCCCGCATGAATGAGCTACGCCTCGTTGAAGCCATTGCGCGCCTGGCGAAAACGCCCTCGGCCCGCGGAGTGGTTTTGGGAATCGGCGATGATGGTGCGATCTTTCGTCCCAAGCCCGGCGAAGATCTCCTGTTCACGACGGATCAGTTTGCTGAAGGAGTTCATTTCAACTCCAATCTCGCCGCGTCGAGCGTGGGAGAACGGGCTTTTGCCCGCAGCCTGAGCGATATCGCAGCTATGGGAGGCATCCCTCGCTTTTGCCTCGTGTCGCTTGCAGTTTCGAAGCGTGAGACGGATCGATGGGTCCTGGCGTTCTTCCGCGGATTGATGAGGCTCGCGCGGAAGACCGGCACCGTGCTTGCGGGCGGCGATCTGGCTCATGCGGAAAGAATTCATTGCGACGTGATGGTGTGCGGGGCTGTGGCGCAAGGGAAGGCTTTGCGGCGCGATGGTGCGAGAGTGGGAGACTCGCTATGGGTCTCTGGGCGGCTCGGGAAACCGTGGGATCGAAGGATTCAGCCTCGCCTGGATCTGGGCCGTGAGCTGATTGGACGCGCCCACGCTTGCATCGACGTGAGCGATGGGTTAGCTCTCGATCTTTATCGTGTGTGTGTGGCTTCGGGAGTTGCGGCGGAGCTAGACCGTGTGCCGATTGCGCGCGGCTCGACACTTGGGCGAGCGCTGCACGGCGGCGACGATTACGAGCTCTTGTTCAGTCTGCCCAAAGGCGCGAAAGGGCCGCGAGGGACCGCTTGCATTGGCAGGATCATAAAGGGTCGGCCAGGGGCCTTGAGCTTGGACGGAAAGCCACTCGATCCCAGGGGCTACGATCACTTCGGCAACATTACTTGAAAAAGGCGCCTACTTCGGGATCGCCATCACGTAATCGGTGAGGGCGTTGAGGTTGGCGTCGCCCAGGTCGTCGAACGGAGGCATGCCCGAGCCGGGCGTAAATTTATCGGGGTCGGAGAAGTGGCCCAGAATCCAGGCCCGGTCATGCCGCGAGCGCACTCCGTTCAACACCGGCCCGGCGTTGCCGCCCACTCCGTTCAGCAC
>JASHNT010000004.1 GCA_030041495.1 Bryobacteraceae bacterium
GGCGCAACTCCTCACCTGCGATGCCCTTCCGCCGCGCATGCTTCTCGATCTTATATAAGAGCGCAATGTGCGCGAGCGCCGTTCCCATGCGCGCCGTGTCGGTATCCAATGCGTTGTAAAAGTGGCGCCGCGTGTGCGCCCAACACGCAACCTCCACCAAGCCGCGCTCCGGCTGGGTGAAAAAGCTGTCGTAAGCCACATACGCGTCGGCCTGCAAGTATCCGCGATAGTCCTTCAAAAAGCGTTCGGGCCCGGCGCGTTCTCGCGTCGGAGTGTAGTCAAACACTGCTGCCCGGTGCTGGCGATCTCCCACGTATGGCCAGAACCGGCCTTTCCGCGTGGTTCGCTTCAAGGCCCGGTCCAGCACCTTCACCGGCGTATCGTCAGTGCCGACCACTTTGGATCGCAGCACGAACCGCTTCAACCGCGCATATAACGGATCGAGCAGTTCCGCCGCCTGCCGCATCCACCCGCACATGGTCTGATCGGCGATCTCCACGCCAAAGCGCCGGAACATTTTCGCTTGCCGGTGTACCGGCAAATGATCGGCCACTTTGGACACGATCACTTGCGCCAGCAAAGAAGCCCCCGCCGAACTCTTGGCGATGGGCTGCGCCGGTTTTGACGCCGTTTTCACCGTGCAGGCGCAGGCGTACTTCTTGCACACATCCTCGATCACCCGCAACTGCGCTGGAACGTACTCGTAGCGCTCGCTGGTTTCTTCCCCGATGGGCCGCAGATCCTGGTTGCAGGAGGCGCAGTGTTTTTCTGCTTCGGCTAGATCGTGCTCGACCCGCTCGCGCTTTAACTCCGAGGATAGGGGGCGGCGTCCCCGCGGCCGGCTCTCCGGCTTGCCCTCGCTGCCGCTGGAGGCCGGCGGACCAGGCGGCGAATCATCTTCGTCCTTTTGCGTTCCGGCGGAAGCGCCGCGTTCCTGTCCCAAGTCTGGTGTGAACAACCGCAACTGATCCGCGCTCAACTGCTCGCTGTGGACGCCACTCTTGGCGCTGAGCAACTGGCGCAGCAGGCGCTGTGTTTTATCCAACTGCGCAGTCAGATCCACCAGCATCTGCTGTAAGATCTCCGGATCTTTCGGCAAGCTGTTGCGATCCACCGGCACTATCGAAATTATAAAGCGAGGGCCGCTTTAGGCCAAGCACAAAATGCATTCCAAGCCCAATCTTTATAGGGCTTCCGCGCTCTTGCGCTGATATCGCTTCCGGCGCTTGGCCTGGCTCAGATCGATGCCGCTTAACAATGCTCCCAACTCCTGTGCGGTGATCTCACGCTGCTGTTCTTGTTCTTCGCCGAACGGCATCGCGTAGGTTCCTTCCTCCAGACGCTTGGCCCATACCGCGAACCCGTCGCGATCCCAATACAAAATCTTGACCCTGTCACGACGGCGGTTGGCGAAGACGAACAGATGCCCCGCGAAGGCATCCAGCTGCATCACCGCATTGACCAGCGCGTGCAACCCATCGAAGCTCCGCCGCATATCGCACGGCGAGGTCGCCAGGTACACCCGCACGCTGGCCGGAAGATAAATCATCGCGGCTCGCGCAGTACACCCAGCACGGCACGCAAAGTGGCGGCGTCAAAGCCGGGCGCGATCCGCAGCCAATCTCCTGTCACCAACACCACTTCAATCCGCTCCGCTTTGCGAGGCGTGCCGCCATCGGCTTGCACCAGCGCGAACTTCATCGGAAGCTGCGCGGCCAAGCGCTTCCGCCATTGATAGAAGCTATGCTCGCTTGCCCCGCGTTGCCGGCAGATCGCCCGCACCGACAGGCCGCTCTGTTGCTGCTCCGCCACCAGCCGCCGCCAGAACTCCCGCCGCGATTCCTGTGTCTTCGACATGCCGCCAGTATCGGCCACCGCCGGCCTCGATCCAAGCGGTGTTCATGTGATGCGTACCTACGCTGTGAAGCTCGAAGTCGAGCGACGTGGCGCGCCTGTCACAGATGATCCTGGGATTCTTTCGGCTTCGGTCCGACGTTGATCCGCACTCTTGACTGGTCAGGCAGGCTTCGAGTTTGGGTTGCCAGATCACCCTTGAGCTTCATTCCATCCACTGCATCGCCTGCCCATAAGTTATCGATGCTATAACTACCACCCAAGAAAAAAGGTGTCTTGGGCATCAGGCGTTTGCCCTCCGAAAGTTTTCCGTGCTGCGTTTGCCAAGCCTCCAGGAGCGGCCATCCCGTTTGGCCCCGAAAATCCGCAAGAAGAATATCCGCCCACTGCTCGAAGGATTCAGCCATAAACTCCGTCTGTCCAGTCTCGGCCAGAAAACGATAAATGCCCTGCTCCTTTGTCGAGAGGCAAAATTGATCTTGGAGCACGTCCTCTGCGAAGAACAGCAATCCATTCACCAAATCCTTGTATTCATAACGCCAGAGGTCCTCTGCGTTCCAGCGCTCCAGTCCCTCACCCTTGTTGCTAAGCGGGAAGACGTGGAGTGCGGATTCGAAAGCGTAAAACCCGTTCTTCTGCTCCAAAAGGGTGTACACCTCCCGGCCCAAAACGTACGGCTCAAGAACCTTTGGGAATTCGCCGGGCGGTCCCGCAAGCGGTGCCGAACTGATTGATAAGAGCTTGTCGATCCTTGTCATATCAGTTACTTGAATTTGGGTTCGGTTGAGGAACGATTCGAATCTTGCCGCCGTTAGGAACATCCTTGATCTGCTGTCCCACACTACCTCCTGCACCGCGATTGTCGCTGCGGCCGATATCCCTCACGCTTGAACCGGACCCACCTTCCTTGGTGACTGCCGGAGGATACTCGTCTCGGTCAGTGCCGGGCTTGGCTGGATTTCCTTTCATTGCGTCGGCTCTTCGCCCGGCCGCTCCTGACCGATCAACTGTCAGTACATCAGGTTTTCCAGCAGCCTGAGCATCAGCAGCATGACCCGCTGCCTCTGGATACTTGTTTGGGTCGATATAGACGTCCTTCGGTTTACCCGAGTCTGCGGTTTCGCCCTTGTTAAAGAGGAGTCCACCGATCGCGCTAGTTAGTGCTCCTATACCGGAATTGATGGCGTCCGCTTTGTTTTGCAGCGTGACCGCAATGGTGGTCAGGCCGACTGCGCCAGCGAGCCATGCGCCGCCTTCAAGGACGGCACTGCTGGCAGCGGCCACCGCAAGGCTTCCCTCAACTACGCAGGCATCTTCAGCGCAGTGGCCCGTAGGATCTGTGAATCGGAGCGGATTATTGCGGACGTAAACGTACTTGTTGAGCGTCTGTGGATCGCTGATATCGGCGTACGGCAAAGGACCAGGTTGAAACTCCGGCTTGCCGCTGTAAGCATCCAGGAATCCACCCTTGAACTCGTCGGGAGATGTGAAGCGGCCCTGCGCCGAACTGTAGTAGCGGGACTCGAACCAATCCAGTCCACTCTCGGCATCTCTTTCTTTGGAGGTGAACTGCTGCCGGATCGGGTCGGGGATACTGTAGCAGAGAGGATTGCTCCGATTGAGGTTCTCTCCGAACGGAAGATAGTCGTAGCACTGCTTCGGCGAACCGCCCTGGTCGGTGAGCAATCGAGTACTCCCTAACGAATCCACCGTAACATAACAGGCTTCGGCGCAG
>JASHNT010000005.1 GCA_030041495.1 Bryobacteraceae bacterium
AGGGATATGAACGTCGTCCTCGATGTCACGCCGCCGGAGCTGCACGGTTTAAGGATCGACGGCAAACTGAGCTTCGCCGACAACAAAGATCTCGAACTCACCACCGAGTGGATCATGGTCCACGGCGAGTTGGAGATTGGCACGGAAGCCAAGCCCCACATGCACAAGGCGACCATCACCCTCACTGACAACGTCAAAGACGAAGATTTTGGCGGACTGGGCGGAAATGACCGCAGCGACCGCGGGATCATGATGATGGGCGGAATCCTGAACCTGCACGGTCCGGAGAAGGACTCCTGGACCAAGCTGGCGGCGACGGCCGAGGCAGACAGCGACACCATCGAAGTGTTGAATGCCGGTGACTGGAAGAAAGGCGACGTGATTGTCCTGGCGTCCACGGATTACGATGCTCATCAGGCCGAGCGGCGCACCATTGCCGCGGTCCATGGCAATACGATCACGCTCGACAAGAAACTGGACTACATGCACTTCGGCAAGATCACCGACGGCGTGGATGAACGCGGTGAAGTCGGCATGCTGTCGCGCAATATCCTGATCCAGGCTTCGCCTGACGCAGACAAAACGCTGTTTGGCGGCCACATTATGGCGATGCTCGGCAGCAAGATGTATGTCGAGGGCATCGAGCTCAATCGCATGGGCCAGAACATGCATCTGGCGCGCTATCCGATCCATTGGCATCTGATCGGCGATGCGCAGGGGCAGTACATCAAAAACTCCGCCATTCACGACACCTATAGCCGCTGCGTGACCGTGCATGGCACCAATTACCTGGACATTGAAAACAACGTGACCTACAACAACATTGGCCACTGCTTCTTCCTGGAGGACGCCGTGGAGCACGGCAACCAGTTCGTGCACAACCTGGGGATCCTGACCAAGTGTCATCCGGACGCGCCGTGCGTCGGGACAAACCTCGGCCCGTTCGGAGCGGAGGGCGGCAAGAACTTCGATACGGACGCCCAGAACGCCAAGGATATCCTGATCCCTTCCGACAACACGGCGTCGACTTTCTGGATCACCAATCCGGACAATATTTACCGGGATAACGTGGCCGCGGGGTCCGACGCGACAGGTTTCTGGTTCGCCTTGCCGGAGCATCCGACGGGTAAGTTCGAAGGCACGGAGATCAGCAAGACAACCTGGCCGCGCCGGACCAAGGTGCGGGAGTTCAAGGGCAACACCTCCCATTCGAACTTCGACGGTTTCATGTTCGACCGCGGCCCCAGGGCCGACGGCCATTTCGCCACCGGCGGGCATATTTCCCTGGCCGATCCCAATGACGCGAACAGCCCTCAAGTGGAGTCGGTCATCGAGGATTTCACCAGCTACAAGAACCGCAATAGCGGCATGTGGAGCCGCGGTGAGATGCACGTGTACAAAAACCTGAAGCTGGCCGACAACGCCATTGGCTACACGCATGCGTCCGGCAACGCCGGCCGTTCTGCCTTTACCTCACGGGTGGTTGACTCGCTGTTCGTGGGCGAAACCGAGAACATCGGCAATCCCAAGACGCCGGCGGAAATCGCTTACGGCCGCAGCTTGCCGGAGCCCGAAGTCCCGGATTTCCCGATCCGCGCCTACGAGTTTTATGACTACCGTCATGAACTGGACAATGACACCTTCGAGAATTACCAGGACAACGCCACCCGCAAGACGGGAGCGATCTCTTACCTGCTGTATACCAGCTTTGGAATGAGCTCCAACAACACCATTCAGCGCGCGAAATTCATCAACGCCAAGCCGGTATATTTCCCGCCGATGGAGTTTAAGTGGAGCAACGACGATTACGGCAATGGGAGCTATCAGACCTCGGTGTTCCACGACCTGGACGGCTCGGTCGACGGTGTCCCGAACTCCTTCGTTCTCATCAACGACCAAAATGACGCAATCGCCATCGACGACTCCTGCGAGATCAAGCCCGCCTGGAACGCCGCGGTGTGCAAGGGCGACGTCGGGCGCATGACGGTTGGCGCCGGCGGCGGTGGCCGTGGCGCGGGCGGTGGTGGCCGTGGCGCCGGCAGGGGCGGTCCTGGCGGTGGCAGAGGCGGCGCTACCGCGGCGGCCGGTCCTGGCGGTAGAGGCGGGGCTGGCGGTAGAGGCGGTGTTGTGGTTGGCCCCCGATTGGGACGCCTAGGCGCCCCTGCGCCAGCCGGGCCTCCCATCGTTCTCAGCCGCAATGGCAAGGATCTTACCGCCACCGGCACAACCAACGTACGTGCGGGTAGCGAGATCAAGGTGACCACCGAAAGGCCGTCCTTGAACCTCAGCGTGACGGAACTGGATAAGGGCTCGTGGGTGATCTTCGATCTGCCGGGATTCACCAAGGCAGCCTCGGGTACCGAGGAGAGCAGCCTGGATGCACTTCGGGCGGCGAGTGCCACCTCGTACTACGAAGGCGACGGTTCGCTGTGGGTCAAGCTGGTCTCCAGCGGTGACGTCCTTGGCAGCGGCGCTAACAGCGGCCCGAGCGGCGGAGCCAGCCTCCAGGTCAGCCGGTAAAACGTCGGCCGGTAAGCTGAACCTGCTGTTTGAGCATGAGCCC
This sequence comes from Bryobacteraceae bacterium, assembly GCA_030041495.1. Taxonomy (GTDB): domain Bacteria; phylum Acidobacteriota; class Terriglobia; order Bryobacterales; family Bryobacteraceae; genus Palsa-187. Next base: position 2,564 of record JASHNT010000005.1, read on the forward strand.
CCGGGTCTCCCTTCGAAAGTGAGGCCGGGGGCTTTTTTGTTCCGTACCGCAATGCTGCGCAATCGGTTCCCGGAATCGACTCCGGCGTCTGAGGACCGGAAGGCCCGGTACCCAAGCTGGGCACCCAAGTGAAGCCCCATCGAGCCGTCAGGCTGGCTGGCGTTCGCTGGGGCCCCGGCTGATTCGGATGGAGTTTGGCCGTAGGACGACGAAGGAGCCAGCCAGTTCCAGTGCATGAAATGCCATCAACTGACGAACGGCTGTGTCCAACTGGCGTCGGACGGCTGCGGGGAAACGAATCAGGATTACTCCAGGGGATTGCATGTGGGCGACGAACACAAGCCAGCCGAAGTCTTTGCCTCAATCAGCAGAATCCTGTCGTCTGCCTTTGCGAGTTCCTTCCCGATCAATGGATCGCCGCCGCATCTCGCTCACAGCCAAAACGTCATGGCTATCCGCACGGAGCGCTCGCACAACCGCGAAGTCACAGCTCTCGTCCGCGAGAAAGCGCATCGGGGGAACTATCGGGAACTTGGGGCTAAGACGGACTCGTGGGCGATGGCATCAGCCGCGTATACCAGACAGGCGCGGATGTCATCGGCCGTTAGCCTGGGATAGGCGTTGAGAAGCTCTTCAAAGGATGCGCCTTCCGACAACTTCCGGAGAAGCAGCTCGACGGGCACACGTGTACCGCGAACCACGGGCTTACCCTGCATCACCTCGGGATTGATCTCGATTCGTTCCCTCACGACCGATCCAATTTTACCATTGAGACTACTTGAGACTACTTTTGCCATTGAGGGGACGGGGCGGCGGTGCTGGTCCCGGCATTTGGTGATCCTGGTGCACGCGGTGACAGGTGTGGAGGTGCCCGTGGAACTCCTCTGCGCCAATCGTTCTCAGCCGCAATGGCAAGGACTACACCGTAACGAACGGCAGCGTACACGAGCCGGCACCGAAATCAAGGTGACCACCGAAAGGAAGGACGTGTCCCTCTCGCTGACGGAATTGGACAAAGGCTCCTGGGTGATCTTTGATCTGCCGGGATTCACCACCGCAGCTTCGGGTACGCAGCAAACCAGCCTGGATGCGCTGCGCGGGTCCAGCGACACCTCGTACTTCAAGGACAAGGGTGAACTCTGGGTCAAGGTGGTCTCGAGCGGTGACCCCGGCAACGGCGCCCCCGGTGGTGGAACCAGCGTCACTGTCAGCCGGGATGCCGCCGCTGTTGCTGCGGCTCGACAGGCAAGTTGCCCCAGTTGTGTAAGGAAGAGCCCCCGGTCAGGCCGGGGGCTCTTCTATTCCGAGCGCTCTCGGGAAAGCCCCTTCCCTGTCAGCCAAGTCCCTGCGGACAATGCTTTCAATCTGCGATGCCGCCGACTGCAGCAAGCCGTCGCATTTCGTCCTACGTCCTCGCCGACATGGCCAGACTTCGTCCGAGTGGCCATCCGCCCGAGGGAAACTGCCCGAATTGGCGACCCAAAGGGGGCCGTCTTCCCGATTGTCTCCTACCCCAGGTTAGCCCTGGCTTCAGCTCGAGATGTTGTGCATCAGGAACCTCTCGTTGCCGATACACACCGCGATCAGCGAGAGACTGATCAGGGTGTCCCATATTCGGACGCCTCAGCCCGTAACCGAACGTCAGTTTGGTTTCACCGTTGAATAGAATCAAGCATTCAGAGTCGGTAATTGAAGTGCGCTCGAAAAGCTTCATGTGGGCCATCCTTCAAGACTTCCGATACGCGGCGGGTGTCCTCCGCCGGACTCCGGCCTTGACAACAGTCGCGGTCCTGACTTTGGCGCTCGGTATTGCCGCCACCACGACCGTCTTTGGTTGGATCGACGGGATGGTCCTGCACCCGTTTCGCGGCGCCACTGACGACGGACGGCTCGCCGTCCTAGAAGCCGTTCGTGCGAGCGGCGTCCAGGATCCTCACGTTTCCTACGCCGACTGCCGCGACTTCCAGGACAGCCTCCAAAGCATCTCCGGAATGCTGCTGAACCAACATGTTCCCGTCTCGGTCGGCGACGGAGAGCATGCCTATTCCGCATGGTTCGAAGTCGTCTCCGGAAACTACTTCGATGTCCTGGGCGTAAAGCCAATCCTGGGCCGCACGTTCACTCGCGACGAATACGGCGACCGGGCTAAGGCGTTCACGGCGGTCATCAGCTACCGGCTGTGGCAGGATTATTTCCGGGGCGACCCGTCCATTCTCGGCCGCACTGTACATATCAACCGGCTCCAGGTCACCATCGTCGGCGTGGCGCCTCCGGAATTTCACGGCGATTTTCCGGGAATCGCGTTTGACGGCTGGATACCGGTGTCACTGACCGGCGAACGCGAGCGCAGTGCGCGGAACTTCCAGGCCATCGTCAGGCTGAAACCCGGCGTCAGGATCTCCGAGGCAAGCGCCGAAGTGGCGACCGTGGCCGCTCGCCTTGCACTCGCCTTTCCGAAGACCAACCAGGGAGTCGGCGCACGGATTGTACCGATCTGGAAGGCGCAGGATGGAGCGTCAAGCATTTTGGCATCGCCGCTGGAAATCCTCGGAGCGGCCGGCGGACTCGTGCTGCTGATTGCGTGCGCCAATGTTACCAATCTTCTGCTGGCTCGTTCCCTATCTCGGCAGAGGGAGTTCGGCATCCGGGTCGCCCTGGGCGCGGGTCCGGGTCGGTTGGGCCGGCAGTTGGTTTCCGAAAGCCTGCTGCTGGCCGCTTTGGCGACGCTTGCAGGGTTGCCTCTCGCGGTGTGGTTTCAGGGCCTCCCGTTGTACCTCGTGCCGCCTACGGGAATACCGGTGTACTTTAACACCCACTCGAGCGCTCGCGTGTTCATTTTTGCCGCTTTGGTATGCCTGGCTGCCGCCCTGCTCTCGGGTCTGCCTCCCGCGTTTCAATCCGTGCGGCGCAGCGTTGTGGATGCACTGAAGCAAGGAGGAAGAAGCGATACCCAGAGCGGGAACTCGCGACGGATCTCCGGGCTGGTGGTGGCAGCCGAGGTGGGACTGGCGTTCTCGGCCCTCGCGACGCTCGGCTTGTTTCTCCGGAGCCTCTCCGGATTGGAAAACACTCCGGCCGGTTTCGATCACCGCAACGTCATAGTGGGCCGTCTTTTTCTAGCGACGAACAACTATACAGCGACTGAGGAGCAGCAGTTCTCGCGGCAACTGCGGGCGCGCCTGCTCGCCGCTCCGGGTGTGACCGGCGCCGCCTATTCCGACTCGATTCCGCTCGGCTTTGGGCTCGGGAAATGGAACGACGTTATGGTCGAAGGCTACGCGTCGAGGCCCGGCGAGAACATGGCTGTTCACCACGCCTCAGTGTCGCCCGGCTACTTCGACGTGCTGCGGGTACCGCTTCTCTCCGGACGCGATTTCAGGCCCGAGGACAACGCAGACGCGCCTCGAGTGATGATCGTCAACGAATCCTTCGCGCGGCGCTTTTTCGACGGACGTGATCCCGTGGGCCGCCGAGTGTCGGTTTATGGAAAACCCTTCACGATTGTCGGGATGGTGAAGGATAGTAAGTACTCGAGCCTGTCGGAAGCACCTCAACCATACTTCTATATGTCCTTCGACCAAGTACACTACGGGAGCGGCGAAGGCGGTGTGGCCGTCTACGCCCGGACCGGCCGCGACGATGCCCGCGGTTTGGTCTCCGTACTCCGCCACGAAATGTCCGCCATCGATCCGAACTCGGCCGGCCTGACGGCCATGCCGCTGTCCGATTACATCTCGGCCGCCTGGTTCGGACCGCGGCTCACCTCGTTCTTCCTCGGTGTGCTCGGCGTTATCTCCATCTTGCTCGCCGCCGTGGGCCTGTACGGCGTTATGGCTCACGCCGTGAGCCAGCGGACCCGGGAAATCGGCATTCGCATGGCGCTGGGGGCCGACCGTGAAGGCGTGCTCCAGATGGTCCTGAGACGAGGCTTGTTGCTGGCCTTACTGGGGGTCGCCGCCGGACTCGCCATCACCCTGGCGGCGACCCCAATGATCGCGCCTCTTCTGTACCGTGTCAGTCCGGCGGACCCTGCAAGCATCTTGGGAGCAGCCGTATTCCTATTTGTGGTTGCCGTACTTGCAAGCCTGATCCCAGCATTGCGAGCCACCAGGATTGACCCGATCATCGCGCTCCACCAGGAGTGACCTGCCAAGAACTTGTGGTAGTGCAAGCGTCGGGCGAATCAGACAGAGCGCTTGCTGCGCACCGGATCGAAAAACGCCCGATGGGAAATGGTGGCCACGGGATTGACCCTTCTGACGTCTTACTGTTTACGGGCGACTCCGGCTGGGTAGCGGACGACACTGGAAAGCCCAGAAGTTGACGTCGAGCGATAGAGGGCGGGCCGCGGCATCGGGCAGCAAAGTCAGCCCAGGACTCAAGCCTCCGTTTGCGAGCGATGGATCCCCCTATGGTTGCTAGGTGTTTACTGATGTTTGTTCGCTTCGGACGGAATACACGTCATCCGGACGAGGGGCTGCGTCCTTTCAGCAGGCCGTTCCTGGCGGGAACAGCACCTTCTCGTTCGCGAAACGATCTTGTCAGGGGACTTGTCGCCAGGAATCCGAGAGTGACTAGCGCGCTCCAGCATCCGGTTTCAGGCGCTGGCTGTTCGAGCACCCGACGATCCGGACAGAGTGTGTGACCCACATTGCACGTGCAGCTCCCGTCCTTGCCGGCCTCCGTGGAACTTGATATTGTTGTCGGACAGTGGTTTACACCGATGGTCGAGGTCTAACGATGCGAAAACACAATCTCTTGTTCCTCTCGTTGCTGGTTCCAGCCTTTTTCGTCCTCGGCGGAGACGGCATCGTTAAGGCTCAGCAAAAAACTTCTTCGACCGCCAAGGCGAAGCGCTGGTCGGATGCGTCCACCTGGCCTGACAAGAAGGTGCCGGGCAAAGACGCTGTTGTCACCATAGAGAAGGGCATGGACGTTGTCCTCGATGTCAGTCCGCCGGAGCTGCGCAGTTTGACGATCAACGGCAAACTGAGCTTCGCGGATAATAAAGATCTTGAACTGACCACCGAGTGGATCCTGGTGCACGGGGAGTTGGAGATTGGTACGGAGGCCAAACCCCACACGCGCCACGCGATCATTACCCTGACCAATAACGTCCCGGGTGAAGACATCGAAACCATGGGTGACCGCGGGATCATGATGATGGGCGGAACCCTGAGCCTGCACGGTCCTGAGAAAAACTCCTGGACCAAGCTGGCAAAAACAGCCGCCGCTGGTAGCAACACCATCGAAGTCTTGAATGCCGGTGACTGGAAGAAAGGCGACGTGATTGTAGTCGCCTCAACGGATTTCGATCCCCACCAGGCAGAGCGGCGAACCATCTCCAGCGTCTCCGGAAACGTGATTACGCTGGACCAGAAACTTGAGTACATGCACTACGGCCAAATCACCTTCGGCGTGGATGAGCGTGGTGAAGTCGGCATGCTCACGCGCAATATCCTGATCCAGGCTTCCGCCGACGCGGAAAAATCGTTCAGTGGCGGGCATGTGATGGCGATGTCTGGGTCAACCATGAAAGTCTCCGGTGTCGAGTTCTTTCGAATGGGTCAGCACGAGAACCTTGCGAGGTATCCGATCCATTGGCATCTGGTTGGCGATGCGGCGGGGCAATACATTGAGAACTCGGCGATTCACGACACCTACAGCCGCTGTGTGACGGTACATGGCACCAACGATGTGCGGGTTGAGAACAATGTGGCCTACAACAACGTCGGTCACTGCTACTTCCTCGAAGATGGCGTGGAACACGGGAACCAGTACATTGGAAACCTGGGGATCCTGACCCGGTGCAATCCCAGCAGACCGTGTAATCCGACAAACGCCCTGAACGGCTCAGGGGCCGGTCAAAATGCCACCGATCAGTTGATTCCTTCCGACAATACGGCGTCCACCTTCTGGATCACGAATCCCGATAATACTTACCGCGGGAATGTGTCCGCGGGTTCTGAGGCAACAGGCTTCTGGATCGCTTTGCCGGAGCATCCAACGGGTAAGTTTGAAGGCACGGAGATCAGTGCGAAGACCTGGCCGCGCCGCATGCAACTGAAGGAGTTTTCCGGCAACGTCGCCCACTCCGACGTCGACGGGCTGATGTTTGATCGCGGACCCAATGCCCAGGGTAAATTCAACCTTGGCGGAAACACGCATCTCCCCTATGCGGATCCCAGCGACACCAACAGCGCGAGGCTGGAAACGGTGGTCAAAGACTTTACCAGCTACAAGAACGCTGGCGCTGCCATCTGGGCCCGTGGCGAGAATCATGTGTTCAAGGGCCTGAAA
>JASHNT010000074.1 GCA_030041495.1 Bryobacteraceae bacterium
ACAGCCGCGGCCGCGCCGTGCGCCCCGTTGGCCGGCGATTCCAGTTTCCGCTGGAGCCGGGCGATCTCTTTCTCCACCGGCCGCAGCTCTTCCACCTCGGCGCGCAGCCGCCCGGCCAGCGCGCGCCGCGTCACGGAAGTGAAGTGGATGCCGCGGATCAGGCGCGAGATGCATACCATCGTCCGCGCCATATTCCAGCGCAGCGTGCGGTGCATCTTGGGTTTCATTCCGCGCGAAACCGATTGCAGTTTCTGCCGGAATTGCTGCGCCTTTTTGTAGTGTTTTTCGATCTCTTCGATGGCGGCCAGCAGCCCTCCGCTTTGTTCCGCGATGGTTTCATCGGTCACCATCAGGTCCGGCATTACCAGCAGTTCCCGGACCATGGAGGGATCGGTGCGGATAGTTTCCCCCATGGAGAGGATATCGCGGATGACCAGCGCGGAACGCGAAAGCGCCTTGCGCACGGCGCCTTGGCCGCGCTCCATTCGCTTGGCCAGCTCGATTTCGCCTTCGCGCGTGAGCAGCGGAACCGTGCCCATCTCGCGCAGGTACATGCGAACCGGATCGTTGGTCTTGTCGCTGAAATCCTGGGTCAGCTCGATGTCGGAGAACTCTTCGCCCTCCTCGATCTTTTTGTCGAATTCGATCTTGGGCTCTTCGAGGATCTCGACGCCGGCGCTGTCGAGTTCAGTCAGTAGATCATCCAACTGCCGGCCGCCGCTGTACTCTTCGGTAAGGAGGTCGTTGACCTCGTCGTACAAGACGTAGCCCTTTTCCTTGCCGTTGTCCATGAGCTGTCTCAGCCGGCCGAATTTGTCTTCCGTCGCCACAATACCCCATCGGCTTCGCGCCGCCCGACCCCGTTGCTCCGCGGTGGCGCGCTCAACCAATTGCATTTCAGTTTACAACACTGAAGGTGGGCCACATTCGCCCGTTCGATCCTTTCCTTTCCTCACTCCGCCTTGCTTTCTTGCTCCAGTTGGTGTATTCGCGTGAGCGCTCGCAGAGCGTCTTCCATCCTCCCCTCGCGCTCGGCCGATTTCACCTGTGCCCGCAGCTCATCCACCTGGCGCTTTCTCAAGCCGGCTTCGAGCGTACGCAGGCAGGCGCGGGCCTGCTCCAATCCGGACACATCGTCACTCATTTCATCGGCCGCAATCAGCTCGTGCAATAGACCTTGCGAGGCCGCATCCAGGCGGGCTTCCAGAGCCGAAAACGCCGCCGGCCCCCTCAATCCCCCCCCTGATCCATTGACATGGCGCAGGGCCTCGAAGATCTCGCGCGTCGAAAATTCCGCGGTCATCGCGGGGTTAAGCCGCGGCAGAACCTCGGCGCGAGCCTCATCGCTCGCCAGCAGAGCCGCCAGCAGGATCTTCTCCATCGCCGGAATCGCGGACTTGGCAGCCGTGCGGCGCTCGCCTGGGTTCTTGTTGACGGGCGCGCGCTTGAACTGATCAAGCACCAGGCTCTGTTCCACACCCAGATAGGCCGCCAGATCGGCGGCGAACTTCGCGCGCTCAATCCGGTCATGGATGTTCTGTACCACCGGCTGCAAAAACTTGAAAGCGTCGATACGGCCCTCGGTGGTCCTGGGAAAGCGGGCGCGGGCGCGGTCGGCGAGCCAATAAAAATATCCTGTGGCAGAATCAATTCGCGCCCGATACGTTTCCGCGCCGTGCTCTTTCACGAACTCGTCAGGGTCCAGCCCGCCTTCCAGAGTCAGCACGCGCACGTGCAGGCCTTCGTCCAGCAAAAGCTGGATCGCTTTCTCGGCGGCGTTTGCGCCCGCCGCGTCCGGATCGAAATTCACCACCACCGCCGCCGCCAGCCGATGCAGTGTTCGCACCTGCTGCGGCGTCAACGCGGTTCCACAACTGGCCACCGCTTCCTTGACCCCCGCCGCGTAAGCCCCGATCACGTCCATGTATCCTTCCACCAATACCGCTCGATTGTGCTTGCGCATTGTGTCGCGGGCGCGATGCAGATTATACAGGACGGATGATTTGCGATAGATGGGCGTTTCTGATGAGTTGATGTATTTCGGCTGACCCGGCTCATCGTTCATCGCGCGCCCTCCGAACGCGATCACCTTGCCGGTTTCACCATGGATCGGGAACATCAGCCGGCCGCGGAAATAATCGTAGAAGCCGGAACCCTCCTGCCGCCGCCGGACCAGGCCCGAGGCTTCCATTTGTTCCTGCGTGAAACCCTTGTCCATGAAGCGCCGCACCAGTGTTTGACCGGAGGCGTCCGAGAAACCGAGTTGAAACGTATCGATCATTTCCTGCGCCACTCCGCGCTTGGCCAGATACGCGCGCGCCTCCGAGCCTTGCGGCGACCGTAGAGTCTCCTGAAACGCCTGCGTCGCGAGCGCGTGCATGTCGTGGAGGGCCGCGCGCAGCCGAGTCTCGGCGTCGGAAAATTCCGCGCGCTTGGGCATGGGGATGCCGTTACGCTCCGCCAATTGCTTCAGAGCCTCGGGGAACGTCAGCCCCTCGATCTCCATCACGAATTTCAGCACGTCGCCGCCCGCGCCACAGCCGAAACACTTGTAGATCTGGCGCGGCTGGTTGACGTTGAAGGACGGAGTTTTCTCCTGGTGGAACGGACACAGTCCCAGATACCGCCCGGTGGCTCCGACGCGCTTCAGGCGCACGTATTCCCCCGCAACTTTCACGATGTCGATGGAGGATTTGAGCTGCTCTACGAATTCCACTGCTACCTTTTAGTCTAAGCCGCAAAACGGAGCCCGCCGCACGAGCTGCGATATCGGCGGCCTACCGGTATAGGCGCGAACCGCGGCGAAAAGGGATCAGGCCGAAGCGCGGATCAGCACCAGGGTTTCATCGTCGGTCTGCGCTCCGTGGCGGCGCACCGCGGCAAAGATCGACTCCGCCAGCTTCTCGGTCGGCGCATTCGCCTCCCGAACCAGGATGCCGCCAATGCGATCCAGGCCGAATTGGTCGTCTTGGGCGTTCACGGTCTCGGGAATCCCATCCGTCATCAGCGCAAGAATATCGCCAGGCTCCATTTGCAGGCCGCCGCTTTCAAACTCAGCCTTCGCGAACAAGCCGAGCGGAAATTGTTCCATTGCCGCCTGCTCACAGGATTTGGTTCGAGCGCGATAGTGCAGGATCGGCCCGCTGCCGGCCAACGAGTACTCGACGTGTCCGCCTTCACGGCAGCGCAGGCACGCAAAGGTCACATACGTGGCGGGGCTGGTCTTCACCTGGCAAATGACCTGATTCAGATCGCCCAGCAGCTCCGCCAAGGACCCCGGCCGCATCAGCGCCGTGCGCACGCTGCTCTTGACCATCCCCATGAACACTCCGGCCTGGATGCCGTGACCCGCGACATCGGCAACGTAAAGTGCCAGGCCATCCCGCTCCTCGACGGCATCCAGAAGATCGCCGCCCATTTGGCTGCAGGGCGCGGACCGGCCGTGAACCTCGTAGCCCGCGGCGCGCATCGCCAGCGGAGGCGCGAGGGATTGCTGAACCATCTCGGCGAGAACCAGTTCAGCGCGCGTGCGCACGTGACGGGCGACCTCTCCACCAACGGTGCGCAGGAAAATCGCGTAGCCCATCGCCGCTGATCCCATCATCAGTGCAGCGTCCAGCGCCAAGCGCCGCCGAATTGGCTCGAGTTCCGGAGCAAATAGCGCGCGATTTACAGGAAGCTTCGAGGGAACCGCGCCGATCCCGATAAGGGTACCGGCCATGACAATCAGGAACAAAACCACAACCCAACGGCGGTTCCGCCTGGTCCCCAGGGTGGCGGCGGCAGCCAACCCGATAACGGATGCTTGGGCGACGCTCCACCATAACGGAAACCGGATCCCATTCATCAAGTCGGTGCTCATGAACACCGATCCCACCATAAGAAACGCTGCCAGTGTCAGCCTCGCCAGGACCGGCTTGGGCAGCGTACGCAGGTCCTTGCTATAGTCCTCGGGCCAGCGGAACCGGAATTTTGTCATTGCCGCTAGCGCTTCAGCGCCAGTGTAACGCCGTCGCCCAAGGGGATCACGCTCAGAGTCACGCGCGAATCGCCCAGCAGTTTCTTATTGAACGCGCGCAGCGCCACCGTGTCCGGGGTTTGATCCGAAGGATCCAGCACGCGGCCGGACCACAGGACATTGTCGACCATGATGAGTCCGCCGGGCCGAAGCAGCTCCAGCGCGCATTCATAGTAGCCCTCGTAGTTGGTTTTGTCCGCGTCGATGAAGGCGAAGTCGAAGCGCCCGCGCTGGCCCTGCACCATCAGCTCCGTCAGGGTCTCCATCGCGGGGCGGATGCGCAGGTCGATCATGTGATCCACGCCCGCCTCGCGCCAGTAGCGCCGCGCCATGGCCGTAAACTCCTCGCTCACGTCGCAGGCGACAATGCGGCCATCCGGCGGAAGCGCCAGCGCCACCGCCAGCGAACTGTATCCGGTGAACACGCCCACTTCCAGTGTCCGGCGCGCGCCCGTCAATTGAATCAGCAGCGCCATGAACTGGCCGTGCTCCGGCGGGATCTGGAGCTGCTTGTTGGAAAGGGCTGCCGTTTCCTCGCGCAGCCTGCGCAGCACGGGAGGTTCGCGCAAGGAGACCGAGAGTAAATAGTCGGAGATATCTTCGGGGAAAAAAGGTCCGCGGGCCATACAACAATCTTATGCTAAAATGGTTTCGTGCTTGGAGCAGCCGTGGATGCGGTTCAAGAGTTCAAGCAGCGCACGGAAGATAAAGTCCGCAACCTCCGCTGCCCCCATCATCGCCAGGCTCCCCGCCTGAAATTCCACGGCGCGACCCTCCGCGACGTGACCATCCAGATGAGCGGTTGCTGCAACACTCTGATCGAGATGGCCAACCGGGCTATCGCCGAAAGTCCGAAGTCCCTCTAACCCGCCATCAAGATTGTCGCCAGCTCCGCGGCGCGGTCCGAAAACCGCTGCGTCTCCGCGAATCGGCGGGCCGCTTCGCCCATTTTCTTCCGCTCTGCCTCATCCGCAAGCAAGCGCGCCAGCGCGGGCCGCAGTTCGCCCGGCTTGACAATCGCGCCAAACTCCTCGCGCATCACGCTGCGCGCGCCCACATGATCCAGACACGCCGCCGGAAGACCGGACGCGAGCGCTTCCAGCAGCGTCAGTCCGTAACTCTCAAAACGGGACGGGAAAACGAAAACATCCGCCAGCGCGAAGAATGCGGCTTTGAGCTCTCCGGTGACGTGTCCGGGAAAGACAACCCGGGTTTTGCGCAAGCGAGCCGCGAGGTGCTTCAAGCGCTCCAGAAACCACTGCCCCTGCATGAACGCCGCGTCGCCGCACACGAACAGCCACAGCGGGCGCTGGGGGAAATCGTCGCGCTGCTCCCATTCAAACAACGCCTGGAGCAACAAGTCCTGGCCTTTTTCCGGAGAAATCCTGCTGAGGGTCAGCAGAACATGCGCGTCATCAGGCACGCCGAATTCTTTGCGTAAGCCGTCCGCATCTCCCGCACGAGCACCCGGCCATGCACCCCACGGCAATACGTGCGTCTTTTCCGGAGGGCACCACGGGTAGCAGCGCAGCATGGTCTCGCGCATTCCTTCCGACGGCATGATCAGGCCGCGCGAGTACCGCACGCTCGCCTCCTGTTTTTCCCACACCAGGCGAGCCATCGCCGGCAAAACAGCTCGCATCCGCGGGTACCAGCGCACGGTAGTCTCCGGACGAATCCATCCGCGCAAGTAGATGGCGGCCACGTAAGCAACCACGTCGACGTGATAGATCGTGTACACGCGATAGCCGCGCGCCCCCAGTGCCGCAAAGTCCGGACCCTCGGAGACGTCGTTGGCCAGCGCGACCACGCGCGACGGGTCATGCCGCAGGATCTCGTTCGTGGCGGCGCGCTCAAAGGCTCGGGAAAATCGCGCGTACTCGCGCTCGCCGAAGTGCACCAGTTGACTGCCCGGCGGCGCGGATGCGCCCAAGATCGCCGGCGTGATCAGTCGAAACGCAAACGGCTGGGTGCGGGTCCATTCCTCGACCACGCGGTCGCACACCGCAGCGCCCCCGCCGAGTGGAACCCCCTGGCTCCCAAACCCTCCGTGGGCCGCGGTGTATAAGACCGTAACGCTCACGCCGGAGGAGCGTACTCCAGCACCAGAACCGTGATGTCGTCGGTGACCGCGCCGCCTTCGCTGAAGCGGTCCTGCGCGGCCAGCATGGCATCGTGCAGCGCGGAAGCCGAATCGCGAAAGTGGTCGCGGGCGCAGGCGCGCACGCCTTCGGCGCCGAAAAACTCGCCGGCGGCATTTGGGGCTTCGGTAAGGCCATCGCTATAAATGACGAGTTTGTCACCGGGCGCAAGTTGCACTTCCACCGCCTGCACCTCTACGCCCTCGATCATTCCCACCGGCATCCCCGAGGTGTGCAGTTTGCGCACGCGGCCGTCCAAGCCCACCAGAAACGGCGCGCAATGGCCTGCATTGGCATACCGCAGGAGGCCCGCTGAGCTCAAAGTGCAGTAGAACACGGTCGCGTATTTTTCGCCGTGCGTGCGCTCCAGCAAGAACCAGTTGAGCGCGGCGAGCATTCCCTCCAGATCGTCCGGCTTTGCCGACGCCATCAGGAACACGCCTTGCAACAGGCCCGCAAGCAGCGCGGAGCTCACGCCTTTCCCCGATACATCCGCGACCACCGCGGTCCACAAGTCCGGGCGCACCTGCCGCACGTCGAAGTAATCGCCACCGACCTGCGTGGATGGTTGGCTGGAGCCGGCCGCGCGGAACCATCCTTCGGCCGGTAGCGACGCCGGCAACAAGCCTTGCTGAATCTCGCGCGCGACTTGCAACTCGTTCTCAATGCGCTGTTTGCCGCGCTCTTCTTCCATCAGGCGCGCGTTCTCCAAAATGGTGGAGGCTTCCATGGCCAAGGTTTGCAGCAATTCGCGGTTCCCTGCGGATAGATCGGCAGGAAGCGCCCGCGAGTCCAGATACAATAATCCGATTGTAGCTTCCGCCGCGGTGCTGACCCGCGTTTCCTCGGACGACCCGCTGCGCACCTGCACCAGAGGGATGCACACCACGCTGCGCAGCTCCAGCGCGGCGATGCTCATCTCCGAGGTGACCCCTTGCGCCGACAGCGGGTCGAAGTTCATCGACAACAAGTCCCTCCGCGAGCGCAACGCGCGCTGGATCACGGAAGTGGGCACGCGCAGATCCTCCGGCGGAAGCGGCTTGCCTTCCGCATCGCGAGCCACGGCCACATCCAATCCCTCGCCCTTGCGCAGCAGCAGGAATCCGCGCTCACAGCCGGTGACCGAAAGCGCCGCATCCACCACCGCCGTCAGCACCTCCTGCGTCGACAGCGAGTTCTGAAGCGCCCGTGCGACCTCCATCAGCGAACGCAGCTTGCCCAGATGATTCGGGCCCTCGCTGCCGGCGTGCGAAGTGGTGGCGAACTGGTCCAGGATGCGGTTGATCCCTCCGTGGTCCAGCGTGAAGGTGAGCTGATAGGATTCCCGGAGTCCGAAATCGATGCGGTCGGAGTTGCGCAGCACGCGGCGCGCGATCTGGTTTCCGTTGACCCAGGTTCCATGGCGGCTGTTGAGATCTTCGATCACGTAACGGCCATTCTCGGCGAAGATGCGCGCATGCGTGCGAGAGACCCGGTTGTCGCGCAGCACCAGTTGGTTGTCGGCGTTGCGGCCCAGGAAAAACGGGAGCGGCTCCAACGTGACGCGCTGGCGCTGGCCGGAGGGATTGAGCACGATTAAAGCAGCGGGCGGAAGACCTGTGGTGGAGTCCATGCGGGGACTTGGATCAACTCGCGGCTGGCGTCGCCTCTTCCTGCTCGCGCAGAGCCCGGCAGTGCGGGCAATAGCCGCCGATTTCGGTGCGCGCGAACAGAATCTCGAAACCGAACTGCGAGCCGACCTGCGCGCGAAGCTGCTGCAGCTCTTCGCCGAAGAATTCCTCCACCCGCCCGCAGCGCAAGCAAATGATGTGCGCATGCTCCTTCTTCAGTCGCGTCTCGTAATAATGCTGGTCGCCTTGGAAATGAGCCAGATCCAGCTCGTCCACCAAGCCGCCCTCCTTGAGCAGCTTCAAGGTGCGGTAGACCGTGACGCGGTTGAGCCTGGCGTCGCGCTCCTTGGCCATCTGGTACAGGCTTTCGGCATCCAGGTGAAGACCGCTGCTGTCGATGAGGTCCAGCAGTAACCGGCGCTGCCGCGTGAGACGCACGCCCCTCTGCTTGAGCGATTCCTGAATCCCGGCCGGCATCCTAACAGTGACTGTAGCAGAATCGGCGGGCGCCGATGCCTTCCAGCGCGTCTACTTCTCTTTGCACTGCCCGCCGGGGCAGCGGTTATTCTCTTCGCACACGTATTCGAATAAGCCGATTTTGTCCCAATCCGGCCGCGCCTTCATTTCGAAATCCTCGGTCCACGGCGCGGTGAAGATTTTGGGATCGTCGATGGTGAGCTCATAATCGATCGTCGAGGCGTCCTTCCAGCGAATGTGCTCGATGGTGTGCAGGGCTTCGCTGTGCATGCGGTACTGCGTGGGATCGGTGTAGTAATAATCGTCCAGCGACCAGCGCTTGAAGTTGGTCGTATCGACCACCAAAGTATCGCCCTCCCAATGGCCCACCGGGTCGCCGTAGAACATCGGCTCCAGGCCCTCGCGGTGCGCGCGGCCATCCATGGGAATAATGCGGGTCATGCGCTGGAATTCATGCACGATCACCAGGTAATTCTTGTTCTGCACCATCTGCACCGCGTTGGCGGAGAGCATGCCGGAAGGAAATCCAGCGGGCATGCAGAACGCGCGAGGCTCATCATGCGCAGGGTCGCCGGTGCGCGGCTCGAAGAACGGCTCGCCACCCGGCTTGAGGGGAGACATCTTGGCGGGATCGAAAATCGTGGCCGAGCACTTGCATCTCGGTCCGCCATTGGCCTTGGGCCATTCGAACGTGCCGCTGAAATCGGGCTTGCCGTCCGGCGTGCGCGGAATCTTCGGACCCTGCGCGTCGAGCCCGGCGGGCGTAACCAAAGCCGCGACTGCGGCTGCAGCTAACACGGCCGCGCTGGCGAAAGAGAAATCGCGAAAGGTTTTGCGCATGTTACTTCTTGGTTTGGTCTCCGACTTCCGCGCCGGCGGTGAACACCTGGCGGCCATCCGGAAAAGTCACGCTGTTGCCATAGGCGTTATTGGAGCCGTCCTTGGCGCGCGAGCCCTTCACCACCACGGTCATCCCCTCTTTGATCACGTCGCGCGTGATGCCGCGCCGCATCAATTGCCCCGGAGCGCCTCCCGAAAAAGCCCAATGCACACGGAGCCGTCGGCGGTCTTTTCGTCCACGTAAAACCAGACGTGCGGATTCTGCCATTCGACCTTGGTCACGACACCGGTTACGCTGACCGGTTTGGTTTCGTCATATTCGGCGTTAAAGGAATGATGAGCAGCCAACGGCAGCGCTAAGGCAATGAGCACGACAGCAGTCTTCATAGGCTTTAGTGTACTCGACTGCCGGCGGACCGCAAGGCTCGCTATTCTTCTTCTTCCTCTTCGCCGGTTTTGGCCGCTTTGGCGGCGGCGATGATCTTTTCGGCCTGGAGGCCGGGCACGAAATCGTAGTGGTCGAACTCCATGCTGAACGATGCCCGCCCTTGCGTCATGGAGGTGAGATCGTTCTGGTAGTTCAGCATCTCGGCCATCGGCGCTTGCGCGCGGATGATCTGTGTGCCGCCCTTGGTGTCCATGCCGGAGATGCGCCCGCGGCGGCCGTTCATATCGCCCATCAGGTCGCCGGCGAATTCCACCGGCGCTTGCACTTCCACGTTCATGACGGGTTCCAGCAGAGCCGGTTTCGCGGCTTCCATGGCCGCCTTGAATGCTTTTCGAGCCGCAAGCTTGAATGACATTTCCGACGAATCGACGTCATGGTAAGAACCGTCGTAGACCACGACTTTGAAGTCGACCACCGGATATCCAGCCAGGTAGCCCTTTTCCGCGGCCTCAACAATGCCTTTCTCGATCGCGGGAATAAAGTTTTTCGGAATCGCGCCGCCGAACACTTCGTTGCCGAAGGCGAATTTCTCGCCGCGCGGCAGCGGCTCCATGCGGATCCAGCAGTCGCCGAACTGGCCGTGTCCGCCGGTCTGCTTCTTATGCCGGCCCTGCACGTCGGCTTTGCCGCGGATGGTTTCGCGATACGGGATTTTCGGCGCGTGCAGCTCCACGTCCACGCCGTAGCGTTTCTTGAGCCGGCTCACGATCACTTCGACGTGCTGTTGCCCGCAGCCGGCCAGCAGGAATTCCTTGGTCTGCGGATCGCGATAAAAGCGTAACGCCTGATCCTCTTCCAGGATCTTGTGCACCGCCTGGCCCATGCGGTCTTCGTCATTGCGGGTCTTGGCAGCGATGGCGTAAGCAATGGAAGGCTCCGGCAAGTTGACCGGCGGGTAAGCGATCAGCGACGCCTTTTCGCCAAGCGTGTCGCCGGTCAAAGTGTCCTTGAGCTTCGCCACGCCGCCCAGATCGCCGGCATGCAGTTCGGTCACCGGGTGGATGGTTTTGCCGAACAGCGCGCCGATGTGTGAGAGGCGCTCCGCCGCGGCCGACCGGGCATTGACCAGATTCGCGTCGTTGCGGACAATACCGGAGACAACTTTAAAGTAAGAAACCCGTCCCGCAAAAGGGTCGGCCACCGTTTTGAAAACGAAGGCGGAGACCGGAACGGAGTCCTTCACTTCCCGCTCCGCGCCGGCGCCGTTGACAGCGCCCTTCCACGGTCCGCGCTCCGCCGGGTTGGGAAAATCCTCCAGGAAAAAATTGAGCAGCAAATCGCTCGCGACGTTGTGGAGCCCGGAGGCGCACAGCACCGGGAAGATGCGCATCCCGCGGACCGCGTCGCGCAGGCCTTCCAAAATGTGCTCCACCGGAAGCGTGCCCTTCTCGAAGAACTCTTCCATCAAGGCATCGTTGCCTTCAGCCACCATTTCCACCAGCGCCTCGTGCGCGGCTTGCGCGGCGTCGGCGAGGTTGGCGGGGATGGGCGCTTCTTTACCCTTGCCGTCGCCGTCGGGAGTATAGGTGTAGGACTTCATGCGCACCAAGTCGACGACGCCGTTGAAGTCGCGCTCCACGCCGAGCGGAAGTTGCACCGGCACCGCGGTTCGGCCGAAAACCGATTGGACGTTTTCCAATGTGCGCTCAAAACTGGAGCGCTCGCGGTCGAGCTTGTTGATGACGATGGCTCGCGGAAGCTCGAACTCCTGCGCGAAAGTCCAGACTTTTTCGGTTTGGACCTCGACGCCGGCCACGCCGTCCACCACCACCACGGCGGCATCGGCCGCCACCATCGACGCCTTGGTGTCGTTGATAAAGATGTTGAACCCCGGGGTGTCGATGAGGTTGATCTTTTTCTTGTTCCACTCGACCGCGGCGACGGCGGAGGAAATCGTGATCTTCCGGGCGATTTCGTCCTCGTCGAAATCGGTAATCGTGGTGCCGTCCTCGGTCCGCGTCAGGCGGTTGGTAGCGCCCGCCGTGAAGAGGAATCCGGCCACAAGAGAAGTCTTACCGGAGTTGCCGTGGCCCACCAATGCCACGTTCCGGATATCGCTGGTTTCGTAAACTTTCACTGAACCCTTACGCTCCCTTAACGAAATCGCAAAACGTGGATCTTATCACACCACCCCGGCTTGGAGCACTTCGCCGATCTGCGAGATCGCCCATTCGGTTTCGGCTTGCGTAATGGCGTAGGGCGGCATGAAATAGAGCACGTCGCCGAGCGGGCGCAGCAGCAGGCCGCGATCCAGTAACGCGCGGCTCAAGCGGGGGCCGAACTCGTTCAAGTAACCCGGATCGTCCGCGCGCATCTCAACGACGCCAACGCCGCCGATTACACGGACATCGCCTACGCCGTCGAGCGATCGCAGCGGCTCCAGGCCGCAGCGTAGCGTGCGTTCGAGCGATGCGACCCGGTCAAGCGTCGATTCTTCCCGGAATAATTCAAGGCTCGCAATCCCTACGGCGCAGGCCAGCGGATTCGCGGTGTAAGAATGGCCGTGAAAGAAAGTCTTGGCGCGATCTTCGCTCAAGAATGCATCGTAGATTTTCGCGGTGGCGCCTGTCGCGGCCAACGGCATATAACCGCCGGTAAGAGCTTTTGAGAGGCAAATGATATCGGGCGAGACGCCGGCGTGTTCGCACGCGAACATTTTCCCCGTGCGGCCGAAGCCGGTCAGCACTTCATCGGCGATCATCAGCGTTCCGTAGCGATCGCACAGCCGGCGGACACCCGCGAGGAATTCCGCAGGCCAAATGATCATGCCTCCGGCGGCTTGCAGCATCGGCTCGACCAGCACTGCGGCAGCTTGGCCGTTGAGTTTGGCGAGGCGATGTTCGAGATCGCCAAGACAATCGACGTGGCACGTGGAACGTTGGAGGCCGACCGGGCAGCGGTAGCAGTACGGTGACCCGACTCGCACGACGGAAAATAGCATCGGGTTGAAGGGTTTAGTGAAGAAGGAATCTTCGCTGGCGGACATCGCGCCCACCGTGTCGCCGTGATAGGCGTGATGCAACGTGATGAACGTCCGGCGGTCCTGGCCGAGATTGCGCCAATATTGGCAGGCCATCTTGAGCGCGACTTCCACCGCGGTCGATCCGTTATCGGAATAAAATACGCGCGCGATGCCGCGCGGCAACACTTCAAGCAGGCGCTCCGCGAGTTCTACCGCGGGGCGATGGGTGCAGCCCGCGAAAACCACATGTTCCAGCTCACGGGCTTGCCGCGCGAGCGCCTCATTCAACTTCGGATGCGAGTGGCCGTGGATGTTGACCCACCAGGAAGAGATGCCGTCCAGAATTTTGCGGCCGTCTTCCGTGTACAGGTACACGCCTTGCCCCCGCGCAATAGGCAGCGGAGCGGGCGCGGTCTGCATCTGGGTGTAAGGATGCCAGAGCGTGGCCCGATCCCGATCGATCAGATTCATTCAAACCCGGCTTTCATTGGAAAAATTCCTGCAGCCGGCCACCGGGGTCGAGCGAAAGGGGAGCCCAATCGCGCAGCGCAGCGGGCGTGAGAGGGTCGAACCGCGGCATCTCACCCAGCACCTCGACGTAGCCGTATTGTTCAATCGCGGCGCGATTGTCCGCATCCGGCTGGCCCACCATGACCACTCCGGCGATGGTCAGCCGCCGCGCGCGCAGAGCTTCGATGGTCAGCAGCGTGTGATTGATCGTGCCCAGCGTGCTGCGGGCGGCGATCAACACCGGCAAGCCCAGCCGTTCCATCAGATGAACCATCAAGTCCGACTCATTCACCGGAACCAGTGCACCGCCCGCGCCCTCGATAATCCATTTTTCGTCCATTTCTTTTATGGACGCGGCATGAGATCCGACATCAATACGAGTCCGCGCGCGACTCGCGGCAAGATGCGGCGAAACCGGATCGGGCAGGCGCACGCCGTGATGATACGCCGCGGCGCTGGGCAAATCGGAAAGGCGCAAGACTTCGGCCGTGTCATCGTCCGAGCCGGTTTGGATCGGCTTCCAGTAGCGCATGCCGGGAAAGCGGACCATCAGCGCGGCCGAGACCACGGTTTTGCCGGCGTTGGTGTCGGTTCCGGTTACGAAGACGCCGCGCACAGGAGCTCGCTGAAACGATCGAGAATTGTTTCGGACAGATTCACGTTTACGGAAATTCTTAAGCGCGCCGAGCCTTCCGGCACCGTCGGAGGCCGGATGGCGCGCACATCGAATCCTTCCTGTTGGAGTTTCTCCGCGGCGGCCACGGTGCGTTCATTGGAGCCGAGAACCACCGGCACGATCTGCGAATCGCCGGCCAGGCCGAGGCGAGTGCGAAAATGTTGGGCGAGCGAACGCAGCCGGGCGCGGCGCTCGGGTTCGGCATCGATCACATCCAGAGCGGCGTCCAGAGCAGCGGCGACGGCCGGCGGAGGAGCTGTGGAAAAAACGAACGGACGCGCGCGCTGGATCAGGAATTCAATGGCCCAGGAGGGTCCGGCGACAAAAGCTCCGGCGACGCCCAGAGCTTTGCCGGCGGTGCTGATGGAAAGGAACACGCCGTCTCCTGCGCCGGCTTCTTCGATCAAACCCGATCCGCGCGTGCCATAGATTCCCGTGGCGTGTGCTTCGTCGACGATCAGCGCCGCACCGGTTTGGCGGCACAGGCGCACGTAATCTGCCAGCGGCGCACGGTCGCCCTCCATGCTGTATAACGATTCGACTACGACGAATTTTTGTCCCGGCACAGCGGCTTCATTCAGCAACGCGCCAAGCGCCGCCACGCCGTTGTGCGGGAAAATGACGCGGCGAGCGCGAGACAGGCGAACGCCGTCGATCAGGCTGGCGTGATTGAGACGGTCGGAGAAGATCGCGTCGCCGGATTGCGGGAATGCGGTCAGCACGGCGAGATTAGCGAGGTAGCCGCTGGAAAAATACAGCGCCCGTTCGGCTCCCTTGAAGCGGGCGAAGCGTTCCTCGATCTGACAGAAACATTCGCGCTGGCCGCGTAATAGCCGCGAGCCGGTGCTGCCGGCGCCCTCGCGGCAAACCGCCTCCGCCATGCGCTGCTGGATCGAAGGATGATGCGCCAGGCCCAGATAGTCGTTGGAGGAAAGATCGACCCCGGAAGGCGTGCGCAGATGGCGGCGCAACCCGGCGCGATCCAGATCCTCAAGCCCGGCTCGAATGCGCTGTTCGAGGGACTGCATCACCCTCAATCCCCTGCCCCCGCGGGAATTTCGGCGGATCGCAGCCGCAAACCCAGCTTGGCGAAAAGGCGGCGATCGGCATCGGCCTCCGGATTCGGAGTCGTGAGTAAGCGGTCGCCGAGGAACACGGAGTTGGCCCCTGCCAAAAGGCACAGTGTCTGCGCTTCGTCAGACAGTGACAACCGGCCGGCACTCAATCGGACCATCGACTGTGGCATCAGGATGCGCGCGGTGGCGATCGTGCGGACCATCTCCAGGGGATCGATTGCGGACGCATCGCCCAGCGGCGTGCCGTCTACGCGAACCAGAAGATTGACGGGGACGCTTTCCGGATGCGGATCGAGTGAGGAGAGCTCGCGCAGCAGGCCGTACCGTACGGAGCGATCCTCGCCCATGCCGATGATTCCGCCGCAGCAAACCGTGATTCCGGCGCGGCGCACGCGAGCCAAAGTATCCAGGCGATCCTGATACGTGCGGGTAGTAATGATTTCGCCGTAGAATTCGGGCGAAGTGTCCAGGTTGTGATTGTATGCAGTGAGGCCGGCCGCGGCCAAGTCTACGGCTTGCGATTCGGTGAGCATCCCGAGGGTGCAGCAGGCTTCCATGCCCAGGGCTCGGACGCCACGCACCATTTCCAACACGCGGGCGAACCGGGAATCGTGCGGGACGTCACGCCAGGCCGCGCCCATGCAGAAACGCGTCGCGCCCTGTTCGCGAGCCGCACGGGCGGCGGTAAGAGTTTGTTCCACACTCAGTAATTCTTGCCGCCCAACCCCGGTGTCGTAACGGGCCGACTGCGGACAGTAGGCGCAATCCTCGGGGCAGCCGCCGGTCTTGATGCTGAGCAGCATGCAACCTTGGACCTCGCCCGCTCGATGATGCTCGCGATGCACGGTCTGCGCCCGGAAGATCAGATCGGGCAAAGAAGTTGTATAGATGGATTCGATTTCGGGAAGGGACCAGTCGTGACGGATGGCGCTCATGCGATCAAGCTTCAGTGTACCTTCCCGGCGCCCGGTGGCGTCTTACAGCCGAAGCTCAGTCGAGTCCTATAAAGGGGAGCCCGACCGGAACCGATGGCACGTGGAGTGCTCAGTGAAGGTGCCATGCCGAACCCGACCGTAGTACTGCTTGGTAGTCTACCCATCGAGGCGTCGATGCTGGCGGATCTCGCCGGTGAGTTCGGCTGGTCGGTGGATACCGCTACGGATTTCAACGGACTAAAGGAATTGCGGCGGAATCGCAATGTAGTTGCAATTCTCTTCGATTCCCGGAGCCTGGGGTTGAGCGTGCTCCAAGCTCTGGAATCGGCTCGTGCAATTGCGCCGCAAGCGCAATTGATTCCGTGTTATCGCTTCTCGGAAGTCGTCAATTGGCCTGATCTGGCGGAAGCTGGGGCGTTTCACGCATTGGCGTTGCCGTTCGATACCCGAGAAATCCGGCAAAGCCTAGGATTTGTCTGGTCAGCTCGACTGCGCAAGACGGCGAACGTTGTCCCTATGCGTCCCGCCTCAGAGCGGCCGCGCGAACTCGCCGCCAAAGCCGGTCAACTTCGCGACGCTTCCTGAATCTGCTCTTCCTTGGTCCGCACCGCGGGAATAGTAAAGGTGAAGCGGCTCCCTTTTCCCGGCTCGCTTTCGAGCGAAATGCTGCCGCCGTGCTGCTCCACTAATTCCTTGGTGATGGCGAGGCCGAGCCCCGTGCCTTCGCGAACCCCCTTGGTGGTTTGGCCGACCTGGCGGAACTTGTCGAATACGGCGCGCTGATCCTCCTTCGCGATGCCGATGCCGGTATCGGTCACGGAGACCTCCAGGAATCCGTCGCGCAGCGCGGCCCCAACGTGGATGTGCCGCTGTTTGGGGGTAAACTTCACCGCGTTGCTGAGCAGATTGAGCAAGATTTGCTTAAAGCGCAGCGGGTCCGCATCGATCGTAACATTCGCAACGATATTGGTTTCGAGGCGAATCGATTTGGCTTCGGCGTGAGGCCGGATGGTGGCCACAGCTTGCTCGATGGCGGTGTGCGAATCGAAGGTTTCGCGCTTCAGCTCCAGCCTTCCCGCCTCGATCTTGCTCAAGTCGAGGATCTCGTTAATCAGCTCCAGCAGGTGCATGGAGTCGCGGTGGATGTGGCCGATGAAGCGTTTCTGATCGTCGTTCAAGGGACCTTTGAGCTGCTCTTCGAGCAGCTCAGAAAATCCGATTATGGTGTGAAGCGGTGTGCGCAGCTCATGGCTCATACTGGCCAGAAATTCGCTTTTAAGGCGGTTGGCGCGCTCAATTTCTTCGTTGCGTAGCCCTAATTCGCGATTCGCCGCAGTCAGCTCACGGGTGTATTTTTCCTGCACCACGCGGAGCTGTTCTTCCACGCGCTTGCGTTCGGTGACGTCGCGGATGATGGCGGTCACGTAGAACGTGTCTCCGGATTCGACGGGGCTCAAGCTGATCTCCACCGGGAAGCGCGAACCGTTCTTGCGCCGGCCTTCGAGCGCCAGCCCGCTTCCCATGGGACGGGTTGTGGGATGACGCCAATACTGATTGCGATGGTGCACGTGTTTGGCGCACAGGTCTTCGGCAATCAGAAGCTCGACGGGCTGGCCCAGCATTTCCTCGCGGTCATATTCGAACAGCCGCTCGGTAACGCGGTTCACCAGGCGAATGCGCCCGGCCCGGTCGACCTCGATGATCGCGTCCGGAGCGGCCTCCAGCAGCCGGCGGAAGCGTCGCTCTATTTGAAACTGGTCGCGCGATTGTTGTAGCTCTTGCTCCATCGCGCGGCGTTGGCTCAAGTCCGTGACGAAGGCGACGGTTCCACGGACGACTCCCGCGCCGTCGCGCCAGGAAACCACGCGGAGCGCGGCATCGAGCGTGGTCCCATCCTTGCGCGCAAGCTGTACGTCCGGCTCACCCTCACTCGGCACGGAGATGTCCAATCCGGCGGGCGCCGGCTGACCGAGAACTTCCGCTTCGGACCATCCGAGCAGACGCTCTGCACCCGGGCTCCACAGAGCGACCCGGCCGCCGGCATCGAGCGCGATAATCCCCTCAGAGGAGGCCTCCAGCAGGGCGCGCAGGAACTCGGCGGGGTGTTGAGCAGGCATGCTGCGAAGATAATATCATCCCACAGGATCAACCGCTTAGGAGCGCGGGAGCTAGGGCGTATTGATCCACGGGCCGAACGGGCCGTCGTCAATATTGACCCGGACGGTGGTGTGCCGGTTTGTGTACCAACAGGGGTTATCTCCGTAGTGGGGGAACAGGGAATTGACGCATTCCACAGGGCGAGGTTCGTCAAATATGTAATTGGTCTGCCCGTTCTTGAGCTTGACCGCATAAAAGTGGCGGACATCGACGCTCGAAAAGGCGTCGCGGCGGGGGATATTGAAGCGCAGCGAGAAATAGTCGGCGAGGAAGGCCAAGGCGGCGACGGCGGCCAGGGAAGCGGCCGAGATTCGGAAGATGCGCTTCATGCTTTGGCCACAGTTATGGTTCTGGTAGGCGCGGCTGGACTCGAACCAGCGACCCTCAGCTTAGAAGGCTGATGCTCTATCCACCTGAGCTACGCGCCCCTGCGGCTGCCACAACCTCTGATCGTACCATTCAAATTCTTTTCCTTTCTGTATCAACCCAGGGCATAATGGTACAGTTAATTTTTTCTCGGGGAGGAGCGATGAAGCCAACTGGGGGCAGTTGCGCCTCGGCGGTGAGCTTACTGCTGATCAACCTGTGGACCGCGCCGGTGTGGGCCCAGAATCAGCAGCCTATGCTCGAAATCACGATCGTGGAAGGCGAGGGCGCGATCAACAACGTCAAAGAGCGGGTGAACCGCGAGCCGATCGTTCAAGTGGAGGATGAAAATCACAAGCCGGTGGCGGGCGCGGCGGTGGTATTCTTTCTCCCCAACCAGGGTCCGGGGGGAACGTTTGCGGACGGCACACGCTCGCTAACCGTAACCACGGATGCGCAGGGCCGCGCGGTGGCTCGCGGCATCCGTTTTAACCGGGTGACCGGTCAGATGCAGATCCGCGTCACGGCTACGGCCAACGGCCAGACCGCGACAGCGACCATCACGCAGACCAACGTAGCCGGCGGCGGAGGCGGGGGCGCGGCGACCAGCGGGCTGAGCACGACCGCGAAGGTGCTGATCATCGTGGGGCTGGCGGCGGGCGCGGCGGCCGGCGCCATTGTGGCGACGCGCGGGGGATCGTCCAGCGGCAGCTCCTCCGGAATTCCCACGGCAATCACCGCAGGAACGCCCACGGTAGGAGCGCCGTAATGAGAAACAGATGGATTCGACAGGCGGCGCTTCTGGCGCTGCTGGCTGGAGCCGTATGGGCGCAGGTGAGCGCGCCGGTGCTGGGTTATCTTCCCGACGGCGGACAGATTCACCCAGTGATGGGGATCGCGGCGTCGGCCTTCGTCGGTCCCGCGCTGGATTTCGGCGGCGACTTTCTTCAGGCCGCAGTTTCGCCGCATCAGGATTTCGCGCTGGTGTCGTCGCTGAGCTCGGGAACGGTCATGATCGCGCAGCCGTCCGGAGGCACGACGCCGGTCGCCGGCGTTTCGGCATTCCCCAGCAAGATTGTGTTGAGCCCGTCAGGCTCAGCCGCGGTGTTGTGGTTTGCGTCAGAGCGCATGTTGGAGATCGTGTCGGGATTGCCGGGCTCTCCGGTGGTGCGATCGGTAAACGCGAACTTTTTGACTGGATCCTCTGGCGATCTGCCGGCGGCGCTGGCGGTGAGCGACGACGGCGCATGGGGCGCGGGAGCGTGGCCCAGCGGCGTGTGGGCCTTCGGGCCGAATGGCGAGGTGCGCAGCCTGCTGTCCGGAGAGCGCGGCCTGGCGCTCACTTTTTTGACGGGGCGTGAAGATCTGGCGGTCGCCACATCCAGCGGCGTGGAGTCCATCGCGGATGTAGGCGGAAGCGCGGCCGTGTCCGCGCTTTACACTTCGGACGGCGAAGCTCCAGCCGGATTGGGCGTCACGCCGGACAACAGCAAACTGCTGCTGGCGGAGGTCCACGGGAACATTGTGACCATCGACGCGGCCACGGGCGCGGCCAGCACGGTCTCCTGTGGGTGCGGCCCGGCGGGCGTGTTTGGAATGGGAGGCTCACTGTTCCGGATCACCGGGCTGACCGGTTCGGTGTTCCGCGTGTTTGACGTGCGGAGCGGAGGCGTGTTCCAGGTGCCGCTTGCGGCGGGAGTGCAGGGGCAGGCGAGCACGGCATCGGCGATAGGCAATTCCACGGGAGGCACGCGATGACGCGCCGCCCATTGCTGGTCCCATCCTTGCTGCTGCTGGCGGCGGCATCGGCGCTGTTGGGCCAGGTCCAGATCACCAGTACGTCGCCCTTGCCGCAAGGGTACGTGGGCATCAGCTACAACTACACATTCACGGCGACGGCACAGCCGACGGCAACCGGCCTCACCTGGTGCCCGGCTGAGACGGCTCCGAGCTGCACGAGTCCGCCCGCCGGATTGACGGTGAGCGCAAACGGCACTCTTAGCGGGACCCCCACCGCGGCCGGCACCTTCACCTTCACCGTGGTGGCGTATGCGCCGAACGCAGGGCCTCCCCAGTCTGTGAGCATGAACTTCTCGCTGACCATTGTGCAGCCGAGCATTCAGATCAACAACACCTCGCCTCTGCCTAACGCAATTGTGGGGCAGGCTTACTCGGACACGCTCACGGCATCGTCCACGCCTGCGGGACCTATCACCTGGTTCCTGTCGGATGGCGCAATGCCGCCGGGGCTTACCTTGAGCTCCAGTGGCGTGATTTCGGGAACGCCCTCTAGCGCCGGCAACTATACGGCGTTCATCGTGGCCGAGATCAGCGGCACGGAGATTACGACGTCAGGGAGGTTCCTAATTACGGTTTACCAGGGCCAGATTACCATCCAGACCACTTCCCTGCCCTTCGCGACCGCTGGCAAGGTGTATTCGGAGACGCTAAGTGTTAGTCCGTCGGGAGTCACTTGGACCCTCAGTGGCACGTTGCCGCCGGGCATTACGTTCAACACCGGTACCGGTGTGCTCAGCGGGACCTCCACCTCCGTGGGAATCTATCCACTCCAATTTACGGCCACCCTTACCAACTACCTGAGCGCTACTCTCAACACGAATCTGGATGTGATCTCAGGACCGCTGGCGATCCCGCAACCGAACCTGCCTCCGGGGGTGCAGGGGTCGCCCTACACGACTACGGTCGGCGCCACGGGAGGCATTACGCCGTATCAATTCGCCTTCGTCAATGCGAGTAATGACGGTCTCAGCATCGGCGGATCGACAGGAACCATCACGGGCACGCCGACAACTTCCGGGAGTTTCTTCATCCCGGTTTCTTTGAGCGACGCGACTGGTTCAAGCATCGTCGTGAATCTGAGTCTGTTCGTGGCGAATCCGCTTTCGGTATCCACCACTTCGCTTCCCAACGGCAGCATCGGAGTGGCCTACTCACAGATGCTGCAGGCGGGCGGAGGAACGGCGCCCTTTTCGTGGACGATCGTAGCGGGATCGGGATCGCTCCCGCCCGGACTATCGCTCTCCACGGCGGGCATCGTCAGCGGAACACCCACCGGCAACGGCGGAGTTTATACGTTTACCGTGCAGGTAACCGATAACGGCGGGCGCACGGCGACCAAGGCTCTGTCCATCGCAGTGAGCGTGGGCACCCTGAACATCACCAATAGTTCGCTACCGGCTGCACTGCTCAACCAAGCGTACTCGCAGACGCTGACGGCGACCGGCGGGGCGCAACCATATACTTGGAGGCTCGCCTCGGGCGCGTTCCCGACGGGTCTTATTCTGGACCCGTTGAAGCCGGGGACTATCGACGGCACCCCGACGGGCCCGCTCGGTGCCAGCACGTTCACGATTCAAGTAACGGATTCTTCCACGCCGCCTCAGACCGTATCGAAGGCGTTCACGATCACCGTCGAATTGACGCTGTCGATCACGACGCTCTCGCTTCCCAACGGAACCCAGGGCGCGGCATACTCGAGCACCATCGCGGCAAGCGGTGGAACCCAGCCGTACACCTGGTCGGTCACTTCCGGCACGACGCCGCCCGGCCTCAGCCTGAATACCAGCTCGGGCGTGATCAGCGGCACGCCAACGGCTACCGGGACCAACGTTTTCTCGGTCACCGTCACCGATGCCGCGGGACAGACCGCGACAGCCAAACTCAGCGTCACCATCAATGCGAGCGGTCCAGCGCTATCGATCACCACCAACGGCAGTTTCCCCGCGACCGTTGGCACGGCGTTTACGCTGGCGCTGGCAGCGACAGGAGGCACGCTCACAGCCGGGGCATCATACACCTGGTCGGCAAGCGGCCTGCCGGCGGGGTTATCCGTGGCCGGCAGCACGATCGGCGGCACGCCCACGGCGGCGGGGAACGCGACGGTCACTTTGACCGTTACCGATTCGCAGAAGAACACCGCCACGGGGTCGATCACGATTAACGTGGCGCTTCCGCCCGCGCCACCGGTGACGATTGGGACAATCGGCGGCGCGCCCGCGGCGCAGGCGTCGCCAGCATTGACGCTAAACACCTCTTATCCGGTGGCGCTGACGGGAACGTTGACGGTCAGTTTCGCGTCGTCGGTGGGCGGGAATCCGACCGAAGTCGGATTCGTCACTTCAGGCGGCGGTTTGGTTTCCGCTGTGTCGTTCAACATCCCGATGGGAGGCACCAGCGCTGTTTTCGCAAACTCTCCCGTGCTCGCGACCGGAACCGTGGCCGGGACGATCACCTTGACCGCGACGCTCAACGCCGGCGGTACGGATGTTACGCCGAGTCCGGCTCCGACCGAGACCATTACGATATCGCCCGCGGCTCCCGTGATCGAGACGGTGACGTTCTCCAATACGGGCGGAGGGTTGACGGCAACCGTCATCGGCTACTCCACGACCCGCGAGATGGTCAGCGGACAATTCCAGTTCTACACTTCGACCGGACCGATCCTGACCCCAGTCGACGTAACGCTCAGCACGGCGTTCAGCACCTGGTATCAGAGTTCGGCGTCGAACCAGTACGGAAGTCAATTCATGTTGTCCGTTCCGTTCTCGGTGTCCGGCAATCCATCCGACGTGGTTTCGGTGAACGCGGTACTGACGAATACAAAAGGCGCTTCCAATTCGCTGCAGTCGGTGCCGGGCCAGTGATGCGGCCGGTTTCCGGGCGCTGGATCGTCATGACGCTTGTGATTTTTATCGGTGCGGTGGTGGTCTGGGCGGCGTGGTACTTGTTCTTCGGGCCTGGCTCGCCGAGTCACCACATGTCATAGGCGTTCCGGCTCGTAGAAGCTCAGACAGTTACTGCCCTGCTTGACGATGCGAGTGCAGCGGAGCAAGCTGCAGACTTCTTCCAGTTTGAGCCGCGGGTCGTGCTGCACGATCACCAACGGCGGCGGTTGCTGGCCCAACAGCTCCAGCACCGGCGCGTATTCGGCCTCGAGCGCATACGGCGGATCGAGGAAAACGATACCGGCTTGGATCTTGGGGAGCAGCGCGCGGACGCTGCTCTGACTGAGCTGCGCGCGCGCCGTGAGGTGCAATGCGGCGAGGTTTTCGCGAATCACGCGGATGGCTTCACGGCTCTGCTCGACAAAGATCGCGCGGGAGGCGCCGCGGCTCAGAGCCTCAATGCCCACCGCGCCGGTACCGGCGTAGAGATCGGCGAAGACAACACCTTTAATGCGCGGCGCCAGGATGTTGAACAACGATTCGCGCAGGCGGTCGGGCGTGGGGCGCGTGTCCGGGCCAGGAACGCTCTTGAGCGAACGGCTGCGAAATTCGCCACCAATGACGCGCATATTACCCCACTAAAACCAGCCCATAGCGGCGCTGCCAATGGTCGCGCAGGTACGCGACGGCGCGGCGCAGATCTTCGTGCGCGGGAGCGTGCGCGACAAAGGCAGCGGCTTCGTTACGCGCAAGCTCCAAAATATCGGCGTCGCGCAGGATGTTGCCGATGGAGAGAACCGGCATGCCGGATTGCCGGGTGCCGAAAAACTCGCCGGGCCCGCGCAGCTTCATGTCCATCTCAGCGATGTAGAACCCATCGTTCGATTCGACCAGCGTGCGGATACGCTCCTTCGCGGTCTGGTTCAGTTTCCCGGTGACCAGGACGCAATAGCTCTGTTCGGCGCCGCGGCCGACGCGCCCGCGCAACTGATGAAGCTGCGCGAGGCCGAAGCGCTCGGCCTGTTCAATCAGCATCACCGTGGCGTTGGGAACGTCCACGCCGACCTCGATCACGGTGGTGGAGACCAGAATCTGGGTTTCGCCGCGCTGGAATTTGTCCATCGCGGCTTCCTTTTCGTCGGGCGAAAGCTTGCCGTGCAGCAGGCCGACTTTCAGGTCCGGAAAGACGATGCGCGACAGATGATCGTGCATCTTGGCGGCGGCCTTCATGGCTTGCGTTTCGGATTCTTCGATCACCGGATAAACCACGTAAGCCTGGCGGCCAACGTCGATCTGTTTGCGCAGGAAACTGTAGACCTGCTCGATGCGGGACTCCTCGACGTGTTTGGTGCCGATAGGCTTGCGGCCGGGCGGAAGCTCGTCGATGATGCTCACGTCGAGATCGCCATAGACGGTGAGGGCGAGCGTGCGAGGGATGGGGGTCGCGGTCATGACGAGAACGTCGGGATGGGTTCCCTTCTCCATCAGTTTCTGGCGCTGCTCGACGCCGAAGCGATGCTGCTCATCGATGATCGCCAGGCCAAGCTTGTGGAATTCGACGTCGGGCTCGAGCAGAGCGTGGGTGCCGACGACAACTTTCGCCAAGCCGTGCGCGACCAGTTTGCGGAGCTGCGTTTTTTCCCGAGCCGTGTTGGAGCCGGTCAGCAGGACGACGACGTAGTCCAGCTTCTGGAATAGCTTCTTGAAGTAAAGATAGTGCTGCGTGGCGAGGATCTCGGTTGGCGCAAGAACGGCGACCTGGTAGCTGTTTTCGATGGCGATAATCGCGGCTTCGGCGGCGACCAGCGTCTTGCCGCTGCCGACGTCGCCTTGCAGGAGGCGGTACATGGGGTGGGGTTCGGCCATGGCGTCGGCGATTTCCTTGAGCACGCGCTTCTGCGCTCCGGTGGGCTTGAACGGCAGCATTTGCAGGATGCGCTCGCGAACGCGGCTGTTGAGTTCGAAAGCGATGCCGGGATAGAGGCGGGCCTTGGCGCGCTTCAGTTCGAGGCCACATTCCAGCCAAAAAAATTCTTCAAAGATGAGACGGAACTGCGCGGGTGAGCGGAAGGAGTTGAGCAGCCGGAGGTCCGAATCGGGCGGAGGGAAATGGAGGGCGCTGATAGCGGCCCAGCGGTCGGGCAGTTTTAATTGCGCGAGGATGTGCGGCGGCAGCGGGTCGGACGACGGCTCGATGGATTCGAGGATGCGATAAAGGAGATTGCGCAGGTGCCGGGTGGTGACTCGGCCGGCGGCTTCGTAGATGGGCACGACGCGGCCGGTGTGAATGGACGCATCGCCTTCGTCGTCGCCGGAGAGGATTTCGTACTCGGGATGCATCATCACTAGACCGCCCGAGTAGGAGTCCCATTCGACTTTGCCGTACAGCGATACTTTCAGGCCCGGCGTGAGAACGTCGGCGAGATACGCGCCGTGGAACCATTTACCCAAAAGGATTCCGCCGGAGGCGTCGGTGAAGGAGGCTTCGAAAAGGCCCAGATTGCGGCGGCGAAAACCGGAGACTTTGGCGGAACGAACTTCGGCGAGGACCGTCGCCATCTCGCCGGGCGCGAGCTGGCGCACGGCTTTCACGTTGCTGCGGTCTTCGTAGCGGAAAGGAGCGTAGCTGAGGAGATCCTCGACGGTCTTGAGGCCCTTGGCCTCCAGCATCGCGGCGCGCGCGGGGCCCACGCCTTTCAGGTACATCAGTGGAGTGGATAGATCCAACTTGAATTTTCTAGAATAGCGGTTTCATGCCTCAACTTCTAGAAAGTAAGACGGCGCTGATCCTAGGCGTCGCGAACAAATGGAGCCTGGCCTATGCGATCGCGCAGGCGTTCCGGCGCGAGGGCGCGGCGGTGCTGCTGACGTATCAAGGCGAGCGGTTGAAAAAGCCGGTGGAAGAGCTCGGCGCGGAGCTGGGCGCTGCGAAGGTTTTCGAATGCGACGTGACGAAGGACGAGGACCTGATGCGTTTGCCGGAGGAAACGCGAGGCTTCGGAAAACTGGATGCGATGGTGCACAGCGTCGCGTTCGCCAATCGCGAGGATTTGAGCCGGCCGTTTGTGGAGACTTCTCGTGCGGGGTTTCTATTGGCGCAGGATGTGAGCGCGTATTCGCTGGTCGCCGTGGCGAGGGCTTGCGCGCCGCTGATGACGGCGGGCGGCTCCATGATGACGCTGACATATCTGGGCTCCACGCGAGTGGTGCCGAATTACAACGTCATGGGGGTCGCCAAGGCGGCACTGGAATCGGCGGTGCGCTATCTGGCGAATGATTTGGGGCCCGTGAACATTCGGGTCAACGCAATTTCCGCGGGTCCTGTGAAGACGGCCTCGGCGCGGGCGGTGAAGGATCTGGGCAGCATGCTCGAAAAGGCTCCGTTGCGCGCGCCGCTGCGCAGGAATTGCGATCCGGCGGAGGTCGCCGATACGGCGGTATTTTTGGCGAGTGACCTGGGCCGCGGCGTGACGGGCAATGTGATCTTCGTCGACGCGGGCCTGCAGCTTCTGGGGGCTTAGAAAATTCACTTGCGCATGGTCCCGAGGTAGCTGAGGCCGTCGCGAGCATCGTAGTTGTTGGGATCGAGCCGCAAGGCCTGGTTGAATTCCTGAATGGCTTCCCGGCTTTGGCCTGCGCGCAGGAGGGCAAGCCCGAGGTTTCCGCGGCAGCGAAATCGGGTCTTAGTTGGATGGCAATCCGATCCTGGGCGATCGCCTCGCGCACATTACCCTCACGCATGACGCATCGCGCCAGAGCCAAGCGGGCCTCCGGGTAGTTGGGCTGTATCCGCAGCGCATTCAACAGGTGAGGGATCGCTTGAGCGGGGCGGCCCTGAAGATAGAGGGCCACTCCCACGCCGTCTTCAGCGACTTCGTTATCCTTCGTGACGTCCACAGCGTGTGACCAAATCGAATAACTGTCTTGCCAGAAGCCAACCTGCCGCCACGCAACGAAGCTCAGGGCCGCCACCACGCACATCGCGGCCGCCGGCGCGACCTTAGGAAGGGATAATTGCGCGGCGTGTCCGCGCCATGGTGACCGAAGCGCATCGAGGCCGCCCCAGGAAACGATGATCGCCAATCCGGTAAGAGGTACGTACATGTAGCGGTCAGCCCACGCTTGGCCGCCCACCTGGACCAACCCGATTACCGGCACCAGCGTGCCCAGGTACCACAGCCAGCCCACAGCAAGATAGGGGCGCGTTCGAGCGGCCCGGAGGAGCAGGACGCTAAGGCCCACTAACACAGCCGCGCTCACCGCAGGCATCCACAGGGGCAGTGAGCGGACGTAGTGGTAGAAAGGCGCCAGGCCGGCGGGCCACAGAGTCATACCGAGGTAGACCACATAGGCAACGATGGAATGCGCAAGCCGCTGCGCAATTCCCACGGATTCGACAGTGGCCACAGCGCCGCCGCTCTTTTGGGCAACGAACGTGATCGCCGCGGACGCCGCGCTGAGCGCGAGCAGCGGAACCTTCTCCACAACCAGATTCCGCGCCGATGCCCGCAGCCCGCCCGCCGACGCCACTCGGCCCAACGGCCAATAATCCAGCAGCAGGAGCGTGAACGGGAGGGTTACCACCATGGGCTTCGACAAGAGGCCTAAGGTAAACAAAGCTGCCACAGCCCCGTACCGCGCCTTGCCGGGCTTCCGCACGTACCAGATGTAGCCCCAGATTGTGGACATCCAAAAGAAGGTGCTGAGCACGTCCTTGCGCTCCGCCGCCCAGGCCACGGATTCCACGTGCAGCGGATGCACCGCGAACAGCGCGGCGACAAACGCACTGCGCCCCATCGCTCCGGTCATCTGGCGCAGCGCGGCGAACAACAGCAAGGTGTTCAACATGTGCAGCAACAGACTGACAGCGTGATGAGCACCGGGATTCATCAATCCCAACAGTTGGACGTCCAACATGTGCGAGATCCAGGTCAGGGGGTGCCAGTTAGCAGCGTAGGCCGAGCGGAAGGCCCATAGCACCGAATCCCAACTCAGTCCCGAAATGACGTGCGGATTCTGGTAGATATACGCTGCATCGTCCAGGTCGATGAACTCGTGGTGGGTGACCCCGGCGTAAACCGCCAGATTTATGGTGCACAGGCCGAGCGCTATCCAGAAAAAGGCGCTGCCTCTGAAACCTTGGTGTGCCGGTGTATGTTTGTGGAGTTTGGCTTCGGCCCGTTCTTGTAATCGCCTCGACTTGCGTTCCCGCATTAACGAAGGCTAAGCGCTGGCAACCCGAAGCTCGCGAAGGTAGGCCATGATGTCGGTGGTCGGAGGTTTGACGCCGAGCTGCCGCAGCATACCGACCACTTGGCCGCGGTGCAGGGTCGCGTGATTGACCAAGTGCAGGATGATTTGGTTGACCGGCGCCTGCCCGGCGACTCCGGATGTCGACTTGAACTGCACCATGCGGTCGGTATCTGCGTCGTTAAGCGATTCGGCCCACGACTCCCAACGGGCCAGCAGCCCCGGCCAATCACCGTTGAGCGCCTCGACCGATGAGAGACCGGCGATCGGGGGCATCTCCAAATCCGGCTCGACCGTGCGCTTGTACCAGATGCGATCGGCGAAATGAATATGGCCCAGAGTGCCCAAAATACTTTCGTGGGAAACGCCCATGGGTTTGGCCTGCTGCTCCGGCGGAAGCGCCATGGCGGCGTCCAGGACTTTGCGCGAAGCCCAACCAGTGTAATGAAGATGCGTACGAATCTCGGCGGCGGTCATGTATTCTTTATAGCGCATGCCGGAATTGCCGGATATCACGGTGTACATCGAAGCTTTGGAGCAGCGCATTCTCCACAAGACCCTGGGGCGAGTGCTGATCGGCGGGCCATCGTTGTTGCGCACGGTGGAGATTCCTTTGAGCGACGCCGAAGGGCACGTGGTCACGGAGTTGCGCCGCATCGGCAAGCGCATTGCGATCGGCCTGGATAACGAAATCTGGCTGGTGCTACACCTGATGATCGCCGGACGCCTGCACTGGAGCGCGAAGCCGAAAAAGCCGGACGGCCGCAGGACGCTGGCGGCATTCTTGTTCGATTCCGGCTGCCTTACATTGACCGAAGCCGGGTCGCGCAAACGGGCGGCGCTGCATATCGTGCGCAGGGAGGAAGCGTTGCGCGCGCTCGATCCGGGAGGAATCGACATGATGAACGCGCCGGTCGAGGAGTTCGCCCGCGCACTCGCTTCAGAAAATCACACGCTCAAGCGGGCGTTGACCGACCCGCGACTGCTCTCCGGAATCGGCAATGCGTATTCGGACGAGATTCTGCATCGGGCGCGGATGTCGCCGGTGAAACTGACATCGCGGCTGAACGCAGAGGAGATCGCGGCGCTGCGTCAAGCCGTTCAAGACACGCTACACGATTGGATCGAACTTCTGCGGAAAGAAGCCGGCGGAAAATTCCCGGAGCACGTGACGGCGTTTCGCGAAGGCATGGCCGTGCATGGGCGGTACGGCCAGCCGTGCCCCGTATGCGGATCGAAAATCCAGCGCATCCGGCACCCGGATAACGAGACCAACTATTGCGCGACCTGCCAAACAGGTGGGAAGCTGTTGGCCGACCGCGCCTTGAGCCGGCTGCTACGCGAAGATTGGCCACGCACTTTGGAGGAGATGGAGGAGCGCAAAGCGCGCCTGTGATACCTTAAGGTAACTAAGTTTTGAGTGAGGGTGGTGGTGGCAAAAACAACGGTCCTGCTCGCGGATGATCACGCGATCGTGTCGCAGGGATTGGAATCCCTGCTCCGCGAGAGTTTCGACCTGGTGGGAAGCGTGCGCGACGGCCGCGCGTTGGTGGCTACGGTTGCAGAGCTTAAACCGGACGTGGTGGTGACCGACATCTCCATGCCCGGCTTGAACGGGCTGGAGGCGATCCGGCAGATCAAGAAGATCCGCCGCTCGACCCGGGTCATCGCGCTGACCATGCATTCGGAGCCGACCTTAGTGGCGGAGGCGCTGAAGGCGGGCGCATCCGGATATGTGCTGAAGAGCTCCGCTGTAGAGGAGTTAGAACGCGCGATTCACGAGGTGCTGCTGGGCCGGACCTATGTCACGTCACTGATCGCCAAGGATGTGTTCTCGGTGCTGATGGAAGCGGGCTCGTCAGCGAGTCCGGAGCCTCAGCTTACGGCGCGCCAGCGCGAGGTGCTGCAGTTGATCGGCGAAGGGCGCACCATGAAGGAAATCGCCAGCGCGCTGAACATTTCGCCGCGCACCGCCGAATCGCACAAGTACGACATGATGCAGACTCTGGGGTGCAAGACGACTGCCGACCTGATTCGCCACGCGGTCAAACTGCGTTTGGTTTCGCAGTAGCCTAGCGGCGCCGTCCACCGCCTCCGCCACCACCAAAAGAATGTCCGCCACCGCCACCGGAGGAGCGTCCGCTTGAGAAGCCGCCGCCGCCGGAGGATCGCGGAGCAGAGAACGATCGAGGAGCGCTATAGGAACGCGGCGCGCTGTAAGACCGCGGAGAGAAGTTTTGGGCGCGAGGAGCTGAATAGGACCGGCCGTAGGAATTCGCCGCGCCGCCGTAGCTTCGTGACGGACTCTGATAGGATCGCGAAGCTCCACCGAAATTGGATGCAGACTGCCGGTTTCCGCTGCCGACGCTGCGCCAGTTGCTGGACGCCGCAGCCCGGTCGCCCGCCGCTGCTGCGCGGTTTCCAGCCGATGCTGCGCGGTTGCCGCTGCCCACGCTACGCCATCCGTTGGAGGCTCCAGAGCGGCCGTTGGCCCCAGCCTGGGATCCCCTGCCAGCGGCGGAGTTCGATTGTCCGCCCCGAGCCGCAGCGTACCGTCCTGCTCCCGCGTAATTGTTCGAATTGTAGCGCGCGGCCACGGACCGGCTGGAATACGGGACACCCATGCGGTGGGCCGGGTCATGCGCCCAAGCTGTGCGGCCGCCGAAGCCTCTGACGAATCCGCCGTAGCCTCGGAAGCCGTAGTTACCGAAGAACCCGGCATTTATAAACAAGCCTCCGCCGAACCATCCGCAACCCCAGCCCCATCCGCCCCAGCCGATCCAGCCGGGGAAGAACGCGCCCAGATAGATGCCCGGCCCGAAACCAAAGCCGAAGCCGAATCCGAAATCCGGATACCACAGGTCGGGGTAGTAATCCCAAACCGGCAGACCCCAGACGTATTCAGGCGAGTACTCAGGCACATACATCAGCTGCGGATTGGCGGGCTGAATTTCGATGGCGCTCTGGCCCTCCTGCGCTTCGGTGCTCACCGTTTGTTGAGGCGTGGTCGCCAGCTTCCCATTGGCCTGGGCGCGAGCGCGCATGGTCTGCACGGCGCTCATCACATCGGCCTGTTGGGCGAGAAAAGCGTTACCCAGGTCGGTCGTCCATTGAACGTCGTTATTCAAGAGTCTCAACGCGTCCGGAAAAGCCACCAGGGCCGCCACGCTCGGATCCCAGTTCTGTTGCTTGGCGGTGTCCATCAATTGCTGACCCGACAGATTGCCGTTCTTCTGCAACCACTGCTGCGCCTCGATCACCTCCAGAGGATAGGTACTGGCTGCCAGGACCTCGCTAAGTAGAGGATCGGGGTACAGCGCGATCGGCGCGACCAGATCGTCGAGTTGGTCCGGTGTCAATAGAGTACCGGGTTGGGGCGTGGGCAGTGGTTGCGGCGTCACGGGCGTTGAGGTCACCGGCGTCTGCGCCACAGCGGCGGTAAAGGAGACCAACAGCCCAACACAGAAAAACGCAGTTGCCTTTTGGAAAGCCGATCTTGCTATGGCTCCCATATCCACCTCCACTTTATGGACGCACGCCGGCTTCCAGCGGACTCAGTATCCAGCTCCCGCGAACCCAGTATCTATGGGTGGGTCGATCGAGTAGCGGCGCGGAAGGGAACTGCCCGTAAACCCCTGCCAGGTATATACTAGCGGGAGTCGGGAGCCGACGCGCCTCGAAGGACCGGCCGCTGCCGAGAGGAGAACTGCCCATGCGACGTTTCCACTTCCTATCGATTTCGGTTTTGATGGCTGCTGGAGTCGCCCTGTTCGCGTTGACGGGGATCGCGCAGCAGGGTTCACCGGCCGGACCTTATAAGGTGCTGAAGACCGTAAAGGCCGGTGGCGAAGGAGGGTTCGACTACATCTACGCCGACGCCGACGGCAAGAAGCTCTATATCCCGCGGCGCAGCAATCCGCCTCACGTCTCCGTGTACAACCTCGAAACCCTGGAGTCAGTGGGCGAGATTCCCGATGCCAGCGCGGCAGGAGCGGTGGTTTCGCCGAAAGACGGGCATGGATTCGCCACCAGCAATCCGGTGACGATGTGGGACACCAAGACGCTGATGACCATCAAGAAGATCGATGTGCAGGGCGCGCCGGACGGGATTCTCTACGATTCCTTTAACGATCGCGTCTACATCCTCAGTCATCGCGCGCCCAACGCCACGGTGATCGACGCCAAGGACGGTAATGTGCTGGGGACCATCGATCTAGGCGGAGCTCCGGAGCAGGCCCAGAGCGACGGCAAGGGCAAGATCTACGTGGATATCGAGGATAAAGGCAACGTCGCGGTGGTGGACGCCAGGACCATGATGGTGCTGAATCATTACGATCTGATGGGCAAAGGCGGGCAATGCGCCGGGCTCGCGCTGGACGCCAAGAACGAGATCCTGTTCGCCGCTTGCCGCAATCCGCAAAGCATGGTGATCCTGAGCGCGAAGGACGGAAAGATTCTGGATACGTTACCGATCGGCCAAGGCACCGACGGCGCGGCGTTCAATCCCAAGACCATGGAGGCGTTCGCCTCGGCGGGCGATGGGACTCTGACGGTGATCAAAGAAGATGGTCCGACCAGCTTCTCTTCGGAGGAGACGCTCAAAACCATGACCGGCGCCAAGACCATGACGCTGGACGTCAAAACCGACAAGATCTACGTGATGGCCGCGGAGTATGAGGCGCCGGCGGCCCCGCCTGCGGGAGCTGCTCCCGCTCCTGCGCCGGAACGCGGCGGAGAGGGCCGTGGACGTGGACCGGGCGGACGCGGCTTTGGGCGCGGGTTCGGGCGCGCAATGGTGCCTGGCTCGTTCACCATCCTCGAAGTCGGCAAGTAGTTTTAGGCTCGTAAGCCGCCTTGGGTTCGTCGCGGCGAGTCTCGTTTGTGCAAGCCAAGCGACCCGGCATGCCGTGCCATTTCGATCAGCAGCACCGTGAGTTCGGAGACAGCGCCTGCGGAGGCGCAGATGCGGCGCGTGACGGCGTGGGGCGGAAAGCTTACGGTGACCAGCACGCCGGAATCGTCGGTTCGAACGGAAACGTGTGAAGCCAGACCAAGACGTTTGGCCGCTTCGAGAATTTGATCTTTCAGAGGCCCCCTTGTTCAAGCTCGCTTACGGGGCCGCTGAATCAGAGGCGCGAGCGCTAACAGAAGAAATTATAGCGCGAGGCGTAGGGGAAACGCTGTGCTGGCTTCGATAGTAGGAGGAGACGAATGAGACGCTACATCAATTGCCGTGGAGCGGACACGCCGCGCCATATCAAATATTGGCTGATTCCGGCGGCGATTCTGGCAGCCGCGCCGTTTGCTTGGGCGCATTTCCGATTGCTTGAGCCGCAGTCCTGGATCGTCGAGAACAACCTCGGCGATCCGCAAAAGCTGGGGCCGTGCGGCGGTGTGACGGGAAATCCGGGCATGCCGACCAATGCCGTCAATAAGGCGACGGGCGGAAGCGAGCTGCACATCAAGGTGCAGGAAACCGTATTCCATCCCGGGCACTATCGCATTGCGCTGGCCGTGAACTCGCGCGCGGAGCTTCCACCGGATCCGGCGACTACCACCCGCGACACGGAAAAAGGGCCGTGGTCGGTATCGGCAGCGATCGAGAATCCGCCCACGATGCCGGTGCTGGCCGACGGCCTGTTCGCCCACACGACGC
Organism: Bryobacteraceae bacterium; assembly: GCA_030041495.1. Lineage (GTDB taxonomy): Bacteria > Acidobacteriota > Terriglobia > Bryobacterales > Bryobacteraceae > Palsa-187. Next base: position 33,808 of record JASHNT010000074.1, read on the forward strand.
GGCAAACCGGGCCGTTCGAAACCGACGTCCAGCTCCCCAACATCAGTTGCGCGCATTGCACGCTGCAGATCGTCGAATTCATGGCGGAACACGGGCTGAACACAGACGGCGGGTATTTCTATCACCACTGCGCGGACTTGGAGATCACCGCCGATCCATCCAAGCCGGTGGACGCGAGCTGGACCAGGCGTTAGCGGCCCGGTTCGGCGAAGGCAAGCACGGAGGGTGGTGCCGGGATGGACCCCCGCAGGACGCGGCCTTTCAGCAGCGTAGTGATCTCGTCCTCCCAGGTGTCCTTGCTGATGAGGCCGATGTGTTTCTTAACGACGCTGCCGTTGCGGTCCACCAGGAAGCTAGTCGGCAAGTCGTCGACGCCGCCAAACATTCGGTCGATGGCGTCGCCACCGATCATGACCGGATAGTTGAGCTTGTGCGCCGCCATATAGGGGCGGACCGAATCCCACCCGTCTTCATCCATGGAGACGCCGAGCACTTCGAAATCCTGATTTTGGTACTTCTGCTGGAACTCCACGAACCAGGGGATCTCGATTTTGCAGGGAGCGCACCAGGTGGCCCAGAAATTCAGCAATACCACTTTTCCGCGATAATCGGACAGGTGAACCGTCTTGCCGGCGGAATCTTTCAAGGCGAAATCGAGCACCGGCTTCTTCTTGGCGCAGGACGCCATCCCGAGGATCAAGCCCAGCGCCGCGAGAGCCGCCGGCGTCGATTTCAATGGCGATTTCAAGGCTTTTGCGCGAGTCATCCCAGTTGAAATTATATCAGCAGGGGGCCCGCGCCGATGTGCCGGTCGAACCAGGCGCGGCGGACGCGGCGAAACGCCGGGCGCAGGGTGAATTCGGGATGCGCTTTCAATCCCGCAAAGCGCCACGCGGCGGTGTCGCAAAAGCTTTCGCAGGCGTAGAGCCGCCAACGTTGGGGGCGCGATTTCGCGTCTGCGGCGGATAGTTTCAGCTTGCGGCGCTGCGCGCTCCATCCCAGTTCGCCCCGGCCCAGTTCGCCCCGGCCCAGTTCGCCCCGGCCGCCACGGACAAATTCGCGAGCGAGCGTCCGTTCCCAATCGCGCCGTACCGCGTTGGAGAGCCGGACCCAGACGAAATGAAACAGTTCATGCACCAGGATGCGTTCGAAATCGCCTCGGCGAGCGAGCACTTCGGCATCGAGGAGAATGAGACGGCGGCGGATGAAGGTCGAAGCCAAGTGCGGGCCCAGCGACCGCTGGATACGAATTCGGATGGGTTTTCCGGAAAGCGTGGGTAGCCGCGCGGAAGTCCCCAATCCGACTAATTGCCCGAGGCGGCCTTCTGAGCTTGAATGAAGAAGTCCGGGCGCAGCACCTGCGGTGTGAAGCGCTTGTTCAGGTCGTTCAAGGTTTCGTTCATGTGCGTGTCGCGAAGCTCCTTGACGATGGAGGCCGTCAGCTCACCATCCAGCGGCTCGACGGTTTTGTCTTCCAAGCGGATGATGTAGTACGAGTTCACCTGACGCACCGGATCGCTGACTTCGCCCTGTTTCAAATCGAAGACCACTTTCTTGATTTCGGGAGCGAAGCTGCTGGTGGCTTTGATGGACATCCCGAAATCGCCGGCGGAAGCTTTCGATTCCTTGTCGTCGGAATACTTCGCGACCAAAGCGCCGAAGTCGGCCCCGGCGCGAAGCTGCTTGACGATGTCATCGGCCAGCGTCTTGGCCTGCTCTTCGGAGCGGTCGTTCAAGACGTTGGCGCTTTGGACGACGTCCTTTGCGGCCGCTTCCAAGCGCTTGTCGATATCCTTTTCATCCGGCCCGATGGACTCAGTCCCCGAGGGCTTCGCAGGCTTGAAGGCGATCAGAATAATCTTGATCTTCGCCTCTTCGTAGCGCGATTGATGAGATTTGTAGAACTCGTTGATCTGGTCCGTGGTCACTTGATAGCCATTGTTGATCTGATTCACCATGGCGTTGGCAAGGATGTTTTCCTTTTGCCAGGTGAGAACGGCATCGAGAGTTTCCTTGGTGGGGTCCTGCTGGTCCAGGTGCTGTTCCACGGCCTGATCCGAGAGGTACTTCATCTGGTAGGCGGTGCTGAGGGCCTGCTGAGGATTCTGCTTGAAGATATTCACCAGATTGCCGGGAGCGTACTTCATCATCTTGGCGACGTCACCCGCCGTGACGCTGACTCCGGCGATCACGGCGACGACCGTATCGGGCTTGATCTCGCCTCCCGCCGCGCCCGGCGCTCCGCCAACGCCGGAAAGATCTTTGGGAACAAGTTGCGCGTAGCTCACGACGGCGAATGCCGCCAACAAAATGCAGGTTTTCATGTGCTGTTTCTGAAAATGGTGCCGTTACTAAAATAACATGACGGCTATGGCGGCTTTTCGTTAGGGTAGTGTCCTAAATCTGCGTTGACCCCGAAACAGCAACCGGTTGTATTTTGGTCTGACTCCGCGCACACTGGGAGCATGCCAGCAACAGACCGCGAACGCGATCTCCACGCGCTCCGCAACATCCTCGACGAAGCGCACGTAATCCTCACCACCATAGATCTACCGCAAGGCCGCGTAAAACGCGCCGCGCAATTGCTCACATCTGCACTCGCGCTCGCTGATGATCTGATTGCCGCGCCGTCAGTCGCTGTCGCACTTGGCCAGCGCGGTGGATTGAAGACCGCCGAACGTGGGAGTGACTACTTCCGCAAGATTGCCGCGAAGCGCAAAACCCGCGGTGGCGGCAGGCCGCGCAAAGTAGACTAAGTATAGCCCTCCATCCCTCCATCCATCCAACCCAACCCCTTGACAGGGGCCAATCCATGTACGAAGATTGGCTATGGCCCTGATCGCTGAGACCCTACAGGGGGACCTAGACAAAATTCGGAAGGAGAAGGCCGAAATTGAGGCGCGAGTCCAGGAGATGGGAGCACGTCTAGCGACCTTGCAAACGCAAGAGCGAGGCCTTCAGGCCGCGCTCGATTATTACACTGCCACATCAAACACTAGGCCCATTCAGAGCACTGTTGCCAGCACGGCAGACTTTGCGTCCATGACCATTGCAAAAGCTGCGGCTTTGATATTTCGAGACAGGCAGAATCATTGGTTAACCACGCGTGAGTTAGTGGCCGCGTTCGCCGAACGCGGCAAAATCACGTCCTATAATGCGATGGACATAACCTTGAAAGATGCTTCTAAAACCTTCGAGAAGAAGAAGGAGAGAGGCAAGAACTACTTCAGATTGACAGAACCGGAGTGGTAAAAAGCAAAAGGCCCGTTGACGCGGGCCTCAGCTTTGATTTCTCAGTTCGAGCGCAGTGTATGAAACAAACGCCCTACGTGTATCTTAACCCAATTCGTGGACCACCACAAGCTCTAAAATCCGCGCCGAAGTGCGTGGAAGGTTTGCGGAGCCGCAGAAATGCGGCTCCGCGCATATGGCCGGAGCGCTTATCCTGGAAGGTCCTGGGACGGGAGCCTGCAACTCCCGAGCGATGGGTTCAAGTCCCACTCCGGCCTCACTTTTTTATCGTCAGGAAACGCATTTTGGTTGTCAACTGCGTTGACAAAAGCAACCGGTTGCTGTATTATCAAAGTATGAAGTGTCCCACTTGCAAAGCCGAAGGACAGCGGTTCGGAACCAACCGAAACGGTAGCCAGCGCTTTCGCTGCGTGCAGTGCAAAAAAACCTACAGCGCTCCGGTGACGGATCGCCTGCCTGGTTCCACTATCCCGTTGGCCACGGTAGAGAACGTCCTTCAGCTTCTCATCGAGGGTTGCTCCGTGCGCTCCGTGGAGCGTATCAGCGGGCTACACCGCGACACAATGTTGAAGCTGTTGGTTGCCGCTGGCGAGAAGTGCGAAAAGCTCCTGGGCCGTCTAATCGTTAACGTTCCCGTCCAGGATGTGTCCGCAGATGAGATGTGGGGATTCATTTTCAAAAAAGAGAAGGCCATGCGTTCAGATGACGATCCCAACTATGGCGATGCTTATTGCTTCGTAGCGATGGAAAACAACACGAAGCTCGTTTTGAACTTCGCTCTTGGAAAACGAAATCAGGCGACGACGGATATCTTCATCGAAGGCTTGCGACACGCTACTGCTCATGGCCGTTTCCAAATCACGACGGATGGCTTTAGGCCGTATCTTTCCTCAATCCCGAACACGCTCGCGGATCGAGCCGACTTCGCCACGCTGTCCAAGATCTATCGCGCTACGCCGGAAGGCGAACGTCGCTATTCCCCTGCCGAAGTAGTCGCTACGGAGGTAGTCCCAGTCATGGGCGAACCCGATCCAAAGCGCATTTGTACAAGTCACATCGAGCGCCAAAACCTCACGATGCGGATGCAGATTCGACGCTTAACCCGACTGACCAACGGGTTCTCAAAGAAGTGGGAGAACCACTGGGCCGCGCTATGCCTGCACTTCGCCTATTACAACTTCTGCCGGATTCACCGCACGCTTCGGGTAACCCCGGCCATGGAGGCTGGCATCTCAGATCATCCGTGGGAACTGCTGGAATTGCTCACTTAAAAAAGAAGTACAATCCTCCAGTGGTCAAGAACCGCTGGCTATTTGCTGCTTCGGTTGTATTCGTGTGCGCGTGCTTCGCGCAGTCAAAGCCACCAGCCCCAACTCCAACTGTAATTGCTCAAGCAAAGAAGAGCCAGACTGCACCAAAAGAGACACAGGGTGGTCCAGATCAGAATCCATCCCAACCATCGTCGCCCGTTACCATTAACCAAACTTTCCCCATAGTAGGCAGCGGGGAACAGCAGCGCCAAACAAACCAAACAAAAAATTCCGCGATTCCTGATTGGCTTGTCGCCATCTTCACTGGTGGACTGCTGCTCACCGCGATCTTGCAATGGATCGTCATGAATCGGGCTTTGGCCGAGAACAAAAGAACCGTTGAGGCTGCTAAGTCTTCTGCGGAAATCGCCCAGAGAACTCTTGAGGTTACTCAGCAAGCAAGCATCAGCATTCGTAGTGCCGAACTTAAATATACAAGGCCGAAGAATACGCCGCAAACCAACCGAACGCACGCCGCGTATCTTAGAGCAGAGGTTACGGTTCAGAACTTGGGGCACAGTCGAGCCGAACAGGTAGCTTACGAATTTGAGCTTGGCTATACCGCCGCCCAAGACTCCTCCATAGTCGGGAGTCTCGGCACCGTCCAGACATCCGAAATCCGCTCCTTCGTTTCCCAAGAATTCTTTCATCTGTTCCCCAACTGCTTGGATACCGATGTTCTTCACAACGACATTGACAAAGGCCGCTTTCATATCAGGGGCACGGTTTCCTACTTGGACATCTTCAAGAACAATTTGTGGTCCATTGTTCTGGACCGGTCCTTGGCTTCAATGAAGATGGCGGCTTCAATGAAGATGGCGACTATGTTTTTGATCTCAAGAGCAGCGTAGAAGAAACCCCACACACAAAACAAGATCGAGGCCCAAGGACAGAGGGATAAAAACCGGTGCGCTACGATCTCTAAGAGCCAACGCATTTTTAGGACACTACCTTCGTTAGTGGGCGCGGTTTGCGAACGCAGACGCGCCCACTCGGTTCAAAACGGCGGTCTACTGAACCGGCATGTTGGCGACGACAGACGAGCCCGCCGCCCACTTTCCATTGACAGAACCACCCGCAGTAAGCGGGGCGGTGAAGGTCCCGTTCGATCCGGATTGGACCGGAGTCCAGTTAACGTCGATTCCGCTCTCGCCGTTGCCGTTGGACAACGAAGCCGCAGTAACCGCGGGCAGTTGGTTCAGGAGGGACGAAGAAATGTTGATGCCTCCCGTACCGGCGGTTGTAATGCAGACGATTTCGCCGCCGGTCGCCACGCCGTTCACCTGATTCGTAGCGCTGAGAGAAGCGATGACGATATCACTCGAGTTCCCGCCGCTCCAATTGAGCTGGAGACCGTCGGCGCGCGTGACCACCGATGGCATGTTGCTAACGCTCAGGATCGTGGGCACAACCAGGGTAGAGTTGAACTGCCCAACGTCGTTACCACCGGCGCCGGAGATCGTGTAGGTGCCGGGCAGGAACTGTCCATTGATCGTAGCCGCGGAGCCCTGGAAGATCAGGCTGTAAATGTTCTTTTTCTCCGTGATCGAGGTGTTGTTGAGCCCGCTTCCCGAGGGACCAGTCACGGTTACGTTCCCGGCATCGAGATAGGTGGGGTTTATCCCCCCTCCCGCGGCCGGGTTGGGCCCGGGCAAGGGAATCAACGTGCAGCCGTTCGTAGAGAAGCCGGTGTAGTTGTTCTGTAAGCTCGCGATGGCAGCGAGTTGAAACCCGGTGTATCCATAAAACTCGCCGCCCACGGAAGCAAAGCTGAAATTGCCGAGCTGAGGGCTCGAGTTCAACTCCTGCTGTACGCCGAAGTCGCCGTAAGTCGCAAGGCCGCCCGCGTCGATAGCCTGTAGTTGCGACTCGGTGTAGCCTTGTAGAACACAGGCGTCAGAGCCGGCGGGGGCGATGGAGATGAAAGTACTTTGGCTGTTGACGCCGTTCACGGTGACGTAAAACGGCTCGATGCAACTCGTAGGAATGCTCGCAGGAAGGGTGAAGACGATTTCGTCCTCGCCCGCGCAGCATCCGGTGCGTCCGCCGTAAGCCGCAGGGATGGTCACTCCTCCCACGTTAGCCGTGACGGTGACGCCGTGCTGCGTAAAATCGTATCCGTTCCCACCGTTCGGAGCTGTGTTATCGGCCATGCCGGCCGGCAGCGGGTCCATGCCGGTGAGCCAGGCGACCTCGATCTGGCTCGGATGTGCTGGCGAAATGGTGCTGCCATCCACGGTTCCGGTAGTGAAGCGGTTGATGTCGTAAGTCGTAGGCGACGCGGCGTTGTAGTTCTGCACGACGGCCAATCCGCTGCCGCTGGAATCCTGCGTGACGAGTCCGGGCTTGCTCGCGACGACCTGGGCGGAGAATGGCGCACTGGCCGAGCTCCCGTTGTTAACGGTCACCTGATAAGAACCAGGCTGAACGGTGGACGGCAATAGAGCGGCGAGCTGGTTTACGCCACCGGCGTTGTAAAGGTAGACCATGTAGGCGCTAATGGCGTTGCCGCCGCCCGCGGGAGCGAACGAGATCGACACGTTGTCGATCGAGGGGGGTAGCGGATAGGAAGCTTTATCGACTCCGTTTGTACCGGCTCCGCTCGGACTCAAGTTTGTTCCTTTGACGACGAAAATGCTTCCTTCCGCGATGTTAGCGGTGTAGCTGCCTGCATCGAGAACTGCGGTGATCGTGGGGGAGTTGCCGCCGCCCCCGCCTGGGCTTCCGCCTCCGGGACTACCGCTGCCCGTGAACGTATCGAACTGGAGCGTGATGGAGCCACCGCTGTTCGCAGTCACCAGCAGTTTCGCAAAGCTTCCGCCTCCGGTCTCCATGATGAACAGGTTGTTGACAACCAGGCTGCTTGATGGAATCGGGCTTGAGGTAAAAAGTGTCGCCTCGGCCGAAACAATGGCTTGAGTGTAGCTGGGGAAAAGCACGTTACCGCTGCTGCCGGGAGAATCCGAGCCTTCGGTATAAACGGCGGAGCAATAATAGACCACGAAGCGCCGCGTGAGCGGGGTTTTGTGGCGGTCGAAAAGTAGACCACCACACTTCAGTTCCAGAACATTACAGATGAGTTGTGTTTGTGGGACACCAGGGGGTGTACAAGGTGGAAGTGTATGCGCGCGTAAGACGAGCCGTGCAGG
>JASHNT010000006.1 GCA_030041495.1 Bryobacteraceae bacterium
GGGCGAAGTGATCAGGTTCAAGCCGGGCAGGAACTTGGCGAACAGAATCGACCGGGCACTACCGTGCCTCTGCTTAGACGCACCGGTTTCCGGCTTTAAGCGAAGCCACGATAGCAACCGCACAAATAGAGCCCCTTCGCGTCTTCCGAAATAAAACCAGACGAGGTCGCTCATCACCGAAGCTAGGATCGCCACACCCAGGCTCCTCAGCAAGCCGAGTTGGCCGAAACCCGCCAACGCTCCGGCGGCGATCAGGAACGGAGTCGAAGGTAACGGAAAGCCGAGTTGCTCGGCAAGCACGGCCGCGAACAAGGCCGCGTAACCATGGTGAAGGAGAAATTCCATTATGCTGTGCATCGCATTATCTCCTGGTGTCATTTAGCGGAAGGACTGCATCGTTGTGGCGTTAATGCTCACGGCGGACCCGGAATTCGCCACTGAAGGAAGTGGACGATCCTTTGACCGGCTGATCATTGTTGTGCCGGATCGCACTGCATCCGCGGTCTCCTGAAGCGAGGTTACAAGCGAAGATCGGGACACACGGCGGACGATCGGATCGACGAACCAACGCAGTGCCGCGGGAATATCCCGGCTGAGGGCGATCGCTTCCAGTTCGATGTAGACTCCGCCGTCGCGCTCCTCATACCGCGCGATGCTGTGTAGCCGCCAGATGATGCCGGTCCCGCGGCCTTCAGGCAGCGTATGCTGGGTGGGTCCGCCGTAATCGGCCACTTCCTGAACGCGAGTCGTCTCGCTGGTGCTATACCAATGCTGATCGTCGAGGCGGGTAAACAGAGTCTGATAGTCGCTGTCCAGAGCGCTCTTTGCGAAGAACGATTTGTTCATCACGACCATCGAGAAGCGGTCCTCGCAGTCGTCTGTCTCAAGCGGCTTCGCGGTGACAACGTTCGGATGGTAGACGGCATTGTAGTGGACGTAGTCGCGCGTCACGCGAAAAACGTCGCGCACTGAGGCGTTGGGGATGAAGATCGCTCCAACCCAATCGTGAATGAGTCCGCCCTGCACCTTGACTGGAACATTCGGCGCCGCGGGTGAAGCCAGGACCTCGCCCTGGCGGAGTTTCGCAGCTTGTTCGGGTTCGGCGTCGATCGAGAGGAACGGGCTTCCTGGTAAGAGGTGCTCCTGGTTCCGAGCCTCGGCGGCCGCGATATATTCTTGCCACGCCTGAACCGTCTCGGGTTTAAGATCGGCGGCCGCCGCTTGTGTGGTGTAAACCGAGGCGACCAGCAGTATCATCAAGGCGTTTGTGGAGCGGATGTCGTTGTTCATTTCGTTAGCGACCTCGACGTGGAGGAAGGCAGTTGGAGGGCCATGACAAAAGCGCTGCTAAGTCACTCAGAATTAGAGACTCGCGATAGCGTGGCGTCTGCCGGCGGAGGGACATCTGCCGGAATTACGATGGGCAGATGCCGTGGTAATGGCAGCCAGCCGACGATGGCTCAAAAAACAAAGCCGCCGCTTGCCAGGACGTGCCCGACAAGCGGCGGCGAATTCAGCAAGAGTTGCCGTATTTAGAAACGCCACCCGAATCCGGCCGTCGGCTCGGCGTCATGAGTGACGCGGTCCATGCCGGCCGATCCGGCAACGCCATAGGTTGGCGAGTTGTAAACCAGACCGCGATACTCGGCGCGCATGAATAGATGCTTGGACATGTTGATGTCCGCGCCGGCTCCGTACACATAAGCCGCGCGAGCTTGCGTGCTGGCTCCGGCGAAGTTCTTAGGATCGAAGATCAGTCCGCCCGCTCCAGCCAGCGCGAAGGGTGAAATCCACTTGTGCGGAAGGCGCAAGACGTATGCCGCGGACACTTCGTGCGAACGGCTATCGATCCCCGCAATATTGCCGCCCGCGCCGTAGTTCTGCGTATTACTCGTGTACGCGTAGTTCGCCTCAACCCCGTTGTAGCGATTGAAAAAGAAACGATAGTTGGCGAGAACGCCGGCGCTGTTGGTAGAGTCCTGCTGGATACCGTTCTGGGTTGTATTCTTCACGAAGCTGCCCAGAGCCAGAACGCTGATTTCCTGACTCTGCGGGGCCTCTTCTTGCGCAAACGCCGGCAAAACTGAGAGTGCACTTCCCAACATTACGGTCACAAACGTTTTATTGAACCTCATTTTGGTTGTCTCCTTTTCGTAGATGACTGATTTCCATCTGCGCCTGAGAGGAGGCATTTGAGGAACCACTCCCCTTCTCTTGGTAACTGTATGAAAAACGGATGAGGCTCGCGAACAAGTTGGCGGCCCGCTGTTTTATCGCATGCCATGCCACCGGCATGTGCCGAGATTCAGGCAGAGAAGCGTTCCATCACATGATGCCGCACATCAGCCGCAACACCTGAGCCGCCTCGACCGGCAGTCCGGCAACCCTGGCATCGCGGCCCGCACCAAGGACCTCTGTAAGCAGGTCCTTCTTGAGGGCAAGCCATCCGCCGGGCGTTTCGTAGCTGACAAGAAAATGCGCTTCCCGCCGTCCCGCGAGCAGTTGCGCCCGGTCACAGGACTCAGCCTTATGCCCCGCCACGATCTGGCGGTCCGAAGAAACGAAGTAGCGGCCGGGGAGTTCAGGAACCGCCCAAACCTCTGGATCGGTCTCCGGGCCATCCCCGGACACAATATAAAGGCGCCCGCTTCTCAAACCTTCGCACCGCTGGAGCTCGCGCTCGATGCGGCCGTAAATCTCTTCGGCGAACGCTTGCGGGTAGTCGTACAGCCGCTGTACTTCGCGGTCGATGTGAGGCAATCTCCGCCAGCCGTCCACCCAGGCGAGCTTGGCTGCGCTCAAGCCCTCATGGTCCAAGACGTCCCCGAAAGCATCCTCCAAGCCGAATTGCGTTTCGGCATCGTGCTGCAAGGCTTTGAGAGCCATGTGCTCGATCAGATGGGATGGCAACCCAAAGATGACTCCGAATGGAGAACAGCCGCTGTCAACCGGCCTGAACCGCGGGAAATCGTCGCGCAGCAAGAATGGGCGCAATCGGTCAATGAGTGCACGGTACTCTTTCAGCAGCCGCACGTGCCCCTGTCCCTGGGCCGAATATACCGCGTGGCCCTCTTGGTCCGTGATGATGGAAACGTGCTCGATCATGCTGTAAGCGCTCAGCAGGTCGATGCGATTCAGAAACAGCTCGGGATCGGCAGATACTCCCTGGAAGATGGCTCCGGCCATGTCGAGCCGCATTCGCTCATCGCCGCTCGCGAGTGCGCAGTCATAAGCTTTGAGCAGCGTCACGAGACCTTGAACCAGCAGCGCGAAATCGAGCGCATTAGAGGCGCGCGTGCGAAGCACGACGCTACGGTCATCGATAGGCAAGCCCGGCACGCCATCCTTGGTCGAGTAGTAACGAATCTGCGAGGTCAGATGCCCGCCCAGCATTCGAACATGGGCCTTCTGGATTTCGAGCGCGTCGGCGTTGGGAAGCGTCTCTGTGACCTGCCTTGCGACCTCGAAGTAGGGCGCCAACTCATCGGTAATGAGGCTCTGCGCCAAGGGAATCAGCCAGCGCGCATCGCGCACGAACATGGGCTGACCAGCCGGTGAGCTTCTCCGGAGCTCATCGAGTAAGCCCTGAATTTCCGCGAGCCGCCCGGCGGAGCTGCCGCCGCCTTCGTCCCACAGGCGCATGCTCAGAAACTGGAGACACCGCAGTACATACAAGTTGAAAAGCGTGTGCGCGTAGTGCATGCGCCCGTTGCGACCCGGCCACCGCGTCTGCTGCCAGCAATAAAAGGCGCGAATCATCATCTCCCCTGGATGGATCAGGTCGTTATGCAGATCCTGAACTTGACGAGGCCGGAATCCCGAGGCCCAATGCGCTTGTTCCAGTTGGTCTCTGAGACGAGATTGACTCGCAGTGCCCGCAGCGCCTTCAAAGAAGCAATCTTCGAAATGGCGGGACAAAAGCGACCGGTCCTGCAAGTACCGGATCGGCTTGCGCTGGGCGTTCAGAACGGCCTCTACGCTCTCGACGATATCCTCGCGATGCGCCAGAAACAGCCGCAGCAGCTCGACGTGTGCCTGAAACGGCGGCTGATCGCACGGCTTCCCAGTCACGCTGCGCCCCGCGATGAATCTGCGCCCATCCGAGAGAGAGTATAGCGAGGGATTGAGCGGGATGGGGCGTGGGGAGGCGCCAACACGCCCGTCCGAGGGGAAATTGCACAGATCTTCGCAACCTTCGCCCCGCTTCCGCGCATTGATGCTAGAGTGCTGGCGTTGGCGGCCCTCTCAGCCGTTTGGCTGCCGGCCGCGCGCACGAGCCGGGTTAATCCCCTGGATTCTCTTCGCTACGAATAGAAAGGGGACGCGCGGCACCACGAACATAAATCGAGCGAAAATGACCTTCCCGGAACAGCGGCACATGCGGGCTTGGCATCGGAATTGCACGCTGCATGAGTATGGTTCGAAATTTGCAATATCTGTATAGCGCTGGCGTGATCGCAACCGATGGCACCATCGGAAGAGTATTGGATTTCCTTTTCGATGACCGCTCCTGGACTATCCGCTACTTAGTCGTCGACGTTCGGACCTGGATGGTGCGCCACGACGTAGTGATTCCCATCGAGGCGATTCACGAACTCGACTGGGAAAAGAAGAACTTTCACGTACGACTTACGCGGGTTCAGGTTCGAGAAAGTCCTGACCTGGATGCGCGAAGACCAGTCTCCAGGCAGCAGGAGATGGCGGTGCGAAACTTTTACGGATGGCCAAAGTACTGGCACGACATGGAAATCGACTTGCCAGTGCGTGGGAAATACGACTTTCCCGCGGCAGCCGGCGATGATCCCCACCTCCGGAGTACTGAGGCAATTGCCGGTTATGGCGTTTTAGAAGGGAACAGAGAGCTAGGGCACGTCGAATCCTTCGTGATGGACGATTCATCCTGGCACATCGGTTACCTGGGTGTAAGAACTGGCAGTTGGCTCGATCAGCATTCGATTCTGGTTCCCACGCCGTGGGTCAAATCGATTTCGTGGTCGGGCTGCCGGGTATCCCTTCACGACACATATAAGCACCACTTGGCGTCCGCGAAGTGATTGGTGCTGGCCGAAGGCCTTACTTGCCCGGGAACGGCAGCCATCCCCGCGTGTGGTAATCGGTCAAAGTCAACGTCATCATGATCAGGAACCAGATCACGCCTCCTACGGTCACCACCCGCACCAGCGGCGCCTCATAAAGAGCGTGCATGAAGAATCCGGCGATCAGAGAGGCCTGAATTGTGGCGATGGCGATGGCGACCACCATGTTGAACTCTCCCATATGCAGGTAGCCCAACAGCACCGTCAACAGAGTCAGCGCCAGCAGGACCACGTATACGATCCAATAGGTTCGTTTCCGCACGATCGGCTCAGCCATTTCAAGTCACCTCATTACGTGCAAGCCCTGTAGATAGAAGATGGCGAAGAGAAACACCCAAATAATATCCACGAAAGACCAATACAGCGCTGCCACTGCCACGGGCGTGTGATACTCGGCCGAAAAGGAGCCGGCCAGCGAACGGCCCAGAATCACCAGCAGAACGCCGATTCCCACCAGCATGTGCAAGGCGTGAAGGCCGGTCATGAAGAAATAGAACACAAAGAACATCTGCACCTTGCTCCCATCGGCGCCGGAGTACTCGAACCAGACGGCGGGCATTTTGTGATCCAGGTAATGCTGATAATATTCGACGCCCTTGATAGCCAGAAAAACGCACCCGAGCAGCATCGTGAGCACCAGCAGAACCTGCAGCCAGCGCTGGTTGCCGACCTCAGACGCATGCACGGCCAGAGCCATGGTCAAGCTGCTGGTGATCAGAATCGCCGTATTGATCGATCCCAGAACGATATTCATGTCCGCGCTGCCCGCGCCGAAAGCCTGCGGATACCCCGTCCGGTACACGGTGAAGGCGACGAAAAGCGCGCCGAAGAACATGACTTCGGTAGCGAGGAAAATCCACATGCCCAGCATCTCGCTTTCGCGCTGCTGTTCCGCGGTGCGGAAGTGGTCGCGCACTCGGGATGGGAGATGGCCGCCCCCGGATAGGTTGGACACCATATCAGGCAAGTTCCAATTCCTCCTTCATGCCCTCGAAATCGTACGCCGGATGCGTGCAGACAGGAGTAACCTCGAAGTTGTGAGACGGCGGCGGGGAAGAAGTTTGCCACTCCAGTCCGGTGGCCCTCCAGGGGTTGCGGCCAGCCGGCTTGCCGTATTTCCAGGACCAGATGAGGTAGCACAGCGGCAGAATGTAGCCCACGCCCAGGATTGTCGCTCCCGCGGTTGAAAGTACGTGCAGGAACTGGAATTCGTCCGGATAGGCGGCGTAACGCCTGGGCATTCCTAAATAACCAAGGATGAATTGCGGGAAAAATGTCAGATTGAACCCGATAAATACGATCAGCGCGGATAGCCGTGCCAATCCTTCCGGATACATCTTGCCGGAGATTTTGGGCCACCAGTAATGGACCCCACCCAAATAACCCATCACTGCTCCGCCCACCATGATGTAGTGAAAATGCGCGACGACGAAGTACGTGTCGGTGACGTGAACGTCGATTCCCAGCGCGGCCAGAAACAGCCCGGTCATTCCGCCGATGGTAAACAGTCCCAGAAAACCGATGGCGTAGAGCATCGGCGTGTCCCAGGACACGGAGCCCTTGACCATGGTGGCGGTCCAATTGAACACTTTGATGGCGGACGGGATCGCGACCAGGTAACTGAGGAACGAGAAAGCCATCGCCGAATACACGGATAAGCCCGCGACGAACATGTGGTGGCCCCACACCAGGAAGCCGACCACGGCTATTCCGAGGCTTGAATACGCGACGGCGGTGTAGCCAAAAATCGGCTTACGCGAAAAGGTCGGAATAATTTCGCTGATCACAGCCATGGCCGGAAGAATCATGATGTAGACGGCCGGATGCGAATAGAACCAGAACATGTGCTGGAACAGAACCGGGTCGCCGCCCAGGGAAGGATCGAAGATGCCGACTCGGAACAGCCTCTCAAAGATGACCATCAACAGAGTGATGGCGAGCACGGGAGTCGCCAGGACCAGCACCAGACTGGTGGCGTACATCGACCACAGAAAGATCGGCATCCGGAACCAGGTCATGCCGGGAGCGCGCATGCGGTGGATCGTAACGATGAAGTTCAGGCCGGTCATGATCGAGGAGAATCCGGCGATGAAGATGCCGATGGCGGCTCCGGCGACATACGCGGTCGAGTATGTGGTGCTGAAGGGCACATAGAAGGTCCAGCCGGTATCGACCCCTCCACGCAGCATCGAATACAGGGTGACGATTCCGCCGGTCATGAACACGTACCAACTGGCCAGGTTGAGCTTGGGGAAGGCCAGATCCTTCGCGCCGATCATCATGGGGATCAGAAAATTGCCCAGAGTGCCCGGTATGGATGGGATCAGGAAAAACCACACCATGATGATGCCGTGCATGGTGAAGAGCTTGTTATACGTCTCCAGTCCGAACAACGCGCCCTTGGGCTCGAGCAAGTGCAGGCGCATCAAGAGCGCGAAGAATCCTCCGATGAAAAAGAAGCCGGTGATGGAGGCGGTGTAGAGCAAGCCGATACGCTTGTGATCCGTCGTCAGCAGCCAGGGCCAAATGCCCTGCCGCTCGGACAGATAGTCGATGTGCGACGGCGCAGCGGGAGGAGCCTGTGGAGTTGTCATGCTATTGCATCCCCGGAGTATGATTTACGATCGGCCCGGCGCCGGGATAGGCGATGCCGGGCTGCTTGCCGTAGGAATCGGGCGCAGTCCCGATGCTCGAAGGCGCGGTGGGCGCGGGACCAAGCGAACGGATGTAGGCGATCAGTTGGATCGCGTCCTCTTCGGTGACTAGTTTGGAAAAATTGGGCATCACGTTTTTGTCGAAACCGCGCACCGTGGTCGCGCGAGGATCCATCAGCTTGCGGCGGATGTACACGTCGTCGGCGACGGTGGTGGTGCCGTCCGCCAGTTCTACAGTCGTGCCGTACAGCCCGCGCAGATCGGGGCCGGGACCGTGACCGTCGAAGTGGTGGCAGTTGGCGCACCCGCCTTGATGAAATAGTTTTTCGCCGTCGGACGCGAGCGAGCCTTCCGCAGCCCCCTGCTGCAACCACGCCTGATACTGCGGCTGCTCCATCGCATAAATCCAGCCGATCATCTGAGAGTGGTTGGTGCCGCAGTACTCGGCGCAGAACAAGTGGTACTTGCCGGGCTTGATAGCGCGGAACCAGATGCTGGTGTAGCGTCCAGGCAGAACGTCCTGCTTGATGCGGAACGCCGGCACGTAAAAGCTGTGAACCACGTCCTGGGAAATCATCAGCAGCTTGACGGATTGGCCCACCGGCACGTGCAGCTCATTGATCTCGCGAATCCCGTCCGGCCGCTGCGTCTTCCACATCCACTGTTTGGCCACCACGTAAATTTGCTCTGCGTCGTCGGGAGGGCGCTCAATGTCGAAATACAGCTTCGCGCCCCAGGCGAACATTCCCATGAACAGAAATAGGGGAATCAGCGTCCAGGCCGCTTCCATCTTGACGCTGTTGGAAATTGACGGCGGCGGCAGCTCATTGTCGCGCTTGCGGCGGAAATACCACGCGGAGTACAGCACCACGAAGGCGATCCCGGTGGAAACCACGCCGCAGACCACCACCAGGATCCAGAAGAGCCAGTTGTATTCGGCGGCGACCGAGGAGGCGGTCATAAACGCGAAACCTCCTTAAACGCCGGCCGGTGCGCCCGCAGATCGCGGCGCCACAACCAGCCCAGGCCCGCGGCCATCAGCGCCAGAGCGAAGATGCCCGCGCCCTTCAAAAGATTCAGAATCGCGGCGCTGTATTTTCCGGTCTTCGGATCATAGTGGTAACAGAACAGGAGGACTTGGTCGGCGAGCGAGCCGATGGCGTCATGCGACGCCTCGATCAAACCCAGCTTCAGATCCTTTGGCTCGAAATCGACACCATAGAAATAGCGCGCCAGCTTGCCTTGCGGCGTCACCGCCATGATGCCGCTGGCGTGGAAAAACATCTTGGAGGCGGGATCGTAGCGGTAATGAAATCCCACCACGCCGGCGACCGCCTGAATCGAGGCTTGATCTCCCACCAGGAAGTGCCAGCCGTTGGTCCCGAGTTTGGTCGAGTAGCGGCGTGAAGCAAACTGGCGCTTCGCGGTTGCGTCAGCGGGCGTTTCCGCGGGATTAATGCTGATGGCGACGATCTCAAAATCGCGTCCGGGCCGCAGGGACAGCGGACTCAATCCGGCGGCCATGCCGGTCAGAATCTGGTTGCACAGCATCGGGCAGGTGTAATACACCAGCGCCAGCAGCACCGGCTTGTGGCCGAAGTAAGCGCGTAAAGGTACGGTTTGCCCGCTCTCGTCACGAAATTGCGTGTCGAGAGGAAGCTGCGCGCCAAGATGCTGGTCGATGCCGATGCCGTCGAGCGGAGCGGGCACCCCGATCGCGCCGGAATCGAGCGCCAACGCGGCGACAGGCAATACGATTGCGCCAAATAGTATGGTTTTGATCACGGCTCAGGCTGCACTTTCCCTTCCAGTCCCGTCAGGCGCGTCCCAGCAGTGGGTGCGCTTAGATTCAGATCCGCGGGAGCTTTTTGCGGGGGAATCCCGCGCGCGGCCAGGAGGTCCATCGCGCGCTGAATCGGGATGCCAACCACGCCGTTCTGTCGATCCACCCAGGTGTAGTGGTCCAGGATTGAATCTTCATGTTCACGGAGAGCTTGAATATCAGCGTCGGGTGATACTTGCAGGCGCGGCTCCGGAGGCAGACGATTCTGCTCGGAGGCGAGCGGCAAAGCGGGCGTGGACGCCTCCGCACGATAGTGGGCAAAGAACGCGAACACGAAGTGCAGCAGAGCGACGATGATCCACACGGCCACGATCAGAGTCACGCCGGCCCAAATCACGCCATGAGAATTGACATCCGTGGTCTCGAACCGAATGTCCGGGTGCGCCACGGCTTGCTCGTTATCTTCTATGTTCGCCATGGGTCAAAGCCCTTTCCAGATTCGGCGCGCCCAAGGGCAGCAAAGGCCGCCGCTTTAATTGCCACAGGAACGCAGCCATCCACAACCCGCCTAACGCCAGGGGGAGCGTAAAGTTCATCCAGTTGATGCGGAAGCCGGAGGTGTAAGCCTGCGGCATGACGAGCCAAAACAGGTCGACGAAGCGCATCACGAACAACAGACCGACCACGCAACACAGCGCCTTGGGGTTTCTCTTCAACGGCCGCGAAAGCAAAAGCAGAAACGGGATCAAAAATTGAAACAGGATCAGGACCAACCCGCCAACCCAGCCCCAGGAGGTCCCGAAGGTCGGCAGAAACCAGGGGATTTCGTGCGTCAGATTGCCGGACCAAACGATGATCAACTGCGAGTATTCGAGATAGCCCCACAGCATCACGAACATGAACAAGAGCTTGCCGAGGTCGTGGAAATGCGCGGTCTTCACGGCGCCCGCCATCGGCTCCCGGCGGGAAAGTGCAGCGATCGCCACGATGGCGAAGCTGATGGCCGTCAAGCCCTGCCCGACCACAAAGATGAATCCCCAAATGGTCGAAAACCAGTCTGAGCGCAGGGATTCGGCCCAGTCGATGGAGGCGAACGTGACCGTGAACGTGTACACCAGTAGGCCCGGTGCGCTGATTCTGGCCATCTTGGAAGTCTGGTCGCCCTGGCGGTCCTCGCGCCGCGACCCGCGGTCGAGAAAATAGGCGAACAGCAGCCACACGATGAAATACAGCACCGCGCGTGCGATGAACATCGTGGGGTTCATGTAGCTGTAGCGGTGGAGTAGCACGGCGTCATTGCGGACGCGGTCCAGATGGGCCCAGTCATAGAGCTGCGGCATGCCCGCGGCGATGGGGATGAACAGCACCACCAGCAGAGGCAGAGTTCGCATCGCCGATTCAAGCGTCCGGCGCGAAATCACGCCCCAAGCGCCGCCGGTGAGGTATTGAATCATCACTACGGCCATGGAGCCGAGGGTCAGTCCAAACCAGAACAGGTAGCTGAACAAATAGGAATGGAAAAACTCGCTTGGATTCCAAAACGCGCCAATGATCGACACCAGCAGCAAGATCAGGCCGACGCCCAGCGCCAGCTTTTGCCAGCGGCGCAGGTCGAAGTCCAATTCAGCGGTGATGGAAAATGAGGGCGTCATTGAGCGGCTCCCAGTTGCGCGCGTTGGGCCGTCGGAACATCGTCCATGGTGGCGTGGCGGCTCAATTGAAGCGCGCGCAGGTAAGCGACAACGGCCCAGCGATCGTTGACGTCGGGGATTTGATCGCCGTAGTCCCCCATTCCGCCGTATCCGTTGGTAATCACCTGAAAAATGTAACCGGGAGGAAGACGGCGGGAGCGATCGTCGGCCAGATCGGCGGGAAAATGAAATCCGCGCTCCGCCACCATTCCGTGCCCGTCGCCCAGGCGGCCGTGGCACGGGCTACAGAAAATGTCGAACCGATCCTGTCCGCGTTGGAGCAGAGACAGCGTCACCGGAACGGGAATCGTGTCGTCAAATTCGCCGTTCTTCCATCCGGTGTGCACAGTGTCGTCGCCGTTGAGCTGGTCTTCCGCGACGGTATGGGCGGGAATCGGCCGCGCGGAGCGTCCGTCCGCAAAGAAAGTGCTGGCGGCGAGAGGCTTATAACGCGGCTGATCGTGCATGTCCTGGCGGCAACTCGCAAGGAACATCGCGGCAGCCAGTATGGGAAGCAGCCTAATCATCGTCCACCGTCCATACCTGAAGCGGCTCAAACCGGTTGAGCAGCTCTGTGGCTGCGCCGGTTTCAAACAGCGGGTCGCGCGCCTCGATACAAAGGAAAAAATGATCGGCGGAGGCGTGGTCGAAGCGGCGCAGATTGAACATCGGATGATGCGGCATGGGCAAGCCGCACAGCGCGAGCATGCCGAAAAACGCGAAAATCGATGCGAATAAAATCGTCAGCTCGAACATGATGACGATGAACGAAGGCCAGCTATTGAGGGGGCGCCCGCCAATGTTGGTCGGGTAGTCGATGACCGCGATGTAATACTCCATGCTCCACGCGGTGAGGAAACCAAGAATTCCTCCGATCAGCACGATCAGCGGCAGCGATTTCTTCGACTCGAGAATGTCGGCCAGCGCTTCGACCGGATAAGGCGTATACGCTTCCACTTTGTTGTAGCCCTGCGCGCGGGCCGCGCGCGCGGCGTCGACCAAAGGCGTCGGATCTTCGAACTCGGCTACCACTCCGTACAACTGGACTGCGGCGCTCATTTTTGGCTAGCTCCGTGGATACCTGAGAACGGCAGAAGCGTCCGGACCTCGTACATCGAAATCATGGGCAGGAAACGAATGAACAGCATGAACAAGAACAGAAACATTCCGATCGAGCCATACAGCGCCAAGTTGTCCCACAGCGTGGCGATGAAGTTGGACCAGGAGGAAGGCACAAAATCGCGGTGCAAAGCGGTGATGATGATCATGTAGCGCTCCAGCCACATGCCGTACAGGATGGCAATCGAGATCCAGAACAGAGGCTTGGGGGTGATCCGCATTTTGCGGAACCATAGCAGTTGCGGAACCACCACGTTGCAGAAGATCACGCCCCAGTAAGTCCAGGCGTGAGGACCGACCGCACGGTTGTGGACCATGTACATCTCGAATTGATCGCCGCTGTACCAGGCGGTGAACGGCTCGATCAGATAGGTGTAAGCGACGATCAAGCCGGTGGCGAGCATCAGCTTCGCGCAGTTGTTCAGATGCCGTTCGGTGAGGAGATTCTGCAATCCGTAGACGGCGCGGATGGGAATCGCCAGAACCAGAACCATGGCGAAGCCCGAAAAAATCGCGCCGGCGACGAAGTACGGTGGAAAAATTGTAGAATGCCAGCCGGGAAGAATCGCGATGGTGAAATCGAAGCTCACCACGGTGTGAACGGAAAGCACCAGCGGCGTCGCCAGGCCGGCCAGCAGGAGCGACGCAGTTTCATGCAAGCGCCAGTGCCCGTTCGATCCACGCCATCCCCAGGAAAGGACTCCATAAACGAAACGGGCGAAGGTGCTCTTGGCTCGGTCCCGTAGGGTGCCCAGATCCGGAATCATGCCGAGGTACCAGAACAGAAGCGAGACGGTGAAATACGTTGACACCGCGAATACGTCCCAAACCAGGGGGCTTCGGAACTGCGGCTGGATGGTCATCGTGTTGGGATAGGGCAGCAGCCAATAGAACAACCAAGGCCGCCCCAGGTGCAGCAGCGGGAACATGCCTGCGCACATCACCGCGAAGATGGTCATGGCTTCCGCGAAGCGGTTAATGGAGCTGCGCCAGCTCTGGTTCAATAACAGCAGGAAGGCCGAAATCAGGGTGCCTGCGTGTCCGATTCCGATCCACCATACAAAGTTGGTGATCGCGAATCCCCAAGCTACCGGAATCTCGATTCCGAAAACGCCCACGCCCTTGGCGAAAATCCAAGTGATCGCACACACGAACACGCCGACCAGGCACAGCGCGAAGGCGAAGGCCACAAACCAGGGGATCGGCGTCTTGGTCGTAAGGACGGCGGAGGAAATTTGGTCGGTTACGCCCGCGAAGCTCTGGTGCGGCGCAATGACGGGAAGAGAAACGTCAGGGTCGGGTTGCCGTGTGGATTCAAGCTGCCGTTCCGCTACGGTCACGACGCTGTCTCCTTGAGTTCAGGGTTGGGATTGCGCAGCTCCGCCAGATAAGTCGTCCGCGGCCGCGTATTGAGCTCCGCCAGCAGCGGGTAGTCCAGCTTCAGAGCCTTCAGCTTGGCGACGCGGTTACCGGAGTTCTTGATATCGCCGAAAACGATGGCCTGCGTGGGACAGGCCTGCTGGCACGCGGTTTGAATCTCGCCGTCGCGAACGTCGCGATTCTCCAGGTCGGCGCGGATTTCGGTCTCTCGGATCCGTTGCACGCAGTAGGTGCATTTTTCCATCACCCCACGGCTGCGCACGCTGACGTCCGGGTTGCGCTGCATCTTGATGGATTCGGTGGTCCAATCCTGAAAGCGGAAGAAATTGAAGCGGCGCACTTTGTAGGGACAGTTGTTGGAGCAATAGCGCGTGCCGACGCAGCGGTTATACACCATGTCGTTGAGGCCTTCAGTGCTGTGGTTGGTGGCCTGCACCGGGCAGACCAGCTCGCAAGGCGCATCCTCGCACTGCATGCACGGGACGGGCTCGTAATACAGCTCCGGGCGCTCCGGACTGCCTTTGTAGTAAGTGTCGATGCGTATCCAATGCATCGCGCGGCGCGCGAGCACCTGCCCCTTGCCCACCACAGGTATGTTGTTTTCCGCCTGACAGGCGACCACACAGGCATTGCAGCCGACGCAAGCCGTCAGGTCGATCGACATGCCCCAGGCGTAGCCTGTATAATTCCACGGCGGGTAGAGCGAAAGATTGCGCGGAACCGGCTCCTGAATGTGATTTACGAAGTCCGGGTCTTGCTTGTAAGTCTCCACCGGCGCGGAGATGACCAGATTCCGGCCTTCCATAGACTGCTGCATCTGGGTCGACGCCAGCGGAAATTTTTTCCCGGTTGCGCGAACTTCCAGGCCGGTTCCCGACCACATCGCGTCGGAGGTTCGCAGCAGGTAGGCATTGAATCCGGCTCCATTGCCCGCGCGTCCGGAACGCGTTCGGCCGTAGCCCAAATGGATGGTGATGGAGCCATCAGGATGACCGGGCGAGATCCATACCGAACCCTCGATAATGCGGCCGCGATATTCCAGTTGCGCGACGTGCTGGTTTTCCAGATGCAGGCGCTGCGCCGTGGCGGGACTGACCAAGACCGCGTTGTCCCAGGTGAGTTTGGTGATGGGCCGCGGAAGTTCCTGAAGCCAGGTGTTGTTGGCGAAGCGGCCATCGTAAAGATAGGGATCGGCGCGAAACACAAGTTCGTCGTCGGTGTTGCCTTCCGTTGGCGCCAGCAACGGCGACTGGGCCCAGTTTGCCGCCAGCACGGGCGTGACGGGAGCTAGCGCCGAATCCTGAATGAGGCCGTCGTGAACGGACTTGCGCCACCAGCTCTCGAAATCCGCGCCTTTGTGCTGCGCCATCCAATACGCCCGGACGATTGTATAGGAGGACCGCCCCGGGAATTGCACGATCACATCCAACACTTGCGAGAACGAGTGCGAATCGTAGAGCGGGTCGATCAGCGGTTGGATGATGGCGGCAGTGCCGTCGAGGGAGCGCGCGTCGCCCCAGTCCTCCAGGAAGTGCGGCTCCGGAAGATGCCAGTGGCAGAGCTGCGAGGTCTCGTTGAGGTGCAGACCCACGTGGATCGCTGTCTTGACCTTGCGAAGGCCGTCAGCGAAGGCCAGGTCAACGGGGGCGTTGTAGATGGGGTTGCCGCCGAAGATCAGCAACACCTCCACGGCGCCTGCGTTCATGTCATCAACCAGCTTCTTGAGTGACTCGACCTGATCCTCCGGGCGAATTTCGAGAGGCTCCGTGTAGACAACGGTCTTTCCGGTGTTGTCTAGCGCCAGGTTCATCGCAGCGGCGAGCGCATGCACCGCGGGTGATTGATGATCCCCGGGAATAATCGCGGATGCGCCGCGCGAGGCCATCAAGTCCCGGGCAATCGCCGAGATCCAGTCCGCATGAAACCCGGCGGGAGAAGTCCCGGCGCCTTGAACCCCGATCGCTGCCGCCAGCCCACGCGCGAAGGTTTCAACCTTGGCGTAGCGCAGCGGCAGGCGATGATCGGCCTTGCCGCCGGTCGATGTGACGCCGCTTTCAATCGAATACAGCCGGTTCATGTCGGTGCGGTCGCCACGGCGCCGGCGCGCCATGAAATCGCGGGCGCAGCGCGTCGAACCGGGGCCGCAGGCGAGAAAGTCGGAGTCCAGGGCGACCACCACGCCGGCCTGCTCCAATTGGTAATAAGTGTTCAACGGACGCCCAAAGGCGGCTTGCGTGGCTGTTCGCGCCGAGTGGGGTCCGCAAGGATCGTACTGATGCCACTTCGCCTCGGGCAACGCCTGTAGAAAGGCTTGAACCTGCGACCCCAACGTGGGCGAAATCACGGTCTCTGTGAGCAACCGGATGCCCCGCCCTTTGCTCTCCCGAAGCGGAGCCAGCGTGGCGTTCAACGTCTGCACGAAGTCTTCCCAGGTCTCTGCTTCTCCCAGGTGCGTGATTTCGCGCGCGCGGTCCGGGTCGTACAAATCCAGCACGCTAGATTGGGAGTGAACCGACGTTGAGCCGAGGCTGGCGGGATGAAGCGGGTTCCCCTCCACTTTTGTGGGGCGCCCCAAATGGCTTTCCACCACCACTCCTTCGGCGATTCCATTCATCGGCGCGGCCGTGGCAAAGAACATCGGCTTCCCTGGAATCGCGCTCTCGGGCGGCTCCACGTAGGGATAAATGAATTCGGTCGGCTGCCGCGTGCATCCGGTCAAGCCCGCCAATCCTAGCGATGCCCCGGCGAGTTGCAGAAAACGGCGGCGGGTGTTTTGATCCACAAACTCGCCCGTATCTTCCGGAGGCTCCGGGCGCGGAATCCCGCGCAACTCATCCAGATCGCGCCAATAGCGGCTCCTTGGCGCGGAGCCGGTGAGAGTTTCGAGCGGAACAAAGTCGGAGGTGGGTGGCTGATTCATCGGTGGCACGTCGAGCAGCTTGTGAGGCTTTGAATGTGATATTCCTTGACCAACTCGGCGCCAACCACGTCCTGATTCCGGGGCGGCTGGTAAGCCATGTTGAAAACCTGATCGCGCGGGCGTACGTAGCGCGCGGGATTGCGGTGGCAGTCCAGGCACCACTGCATCCGCAGGGGCTCGGCCTGCCAGGTGATGGGCATCTTGTCTACGCGGCCATGGCAGGTGGAGCACCCGATCCCGTTGTGCACGTGAATGCTGTGGTTGAAATAGACGAAGTCAGGAAGGTCGTGAACCCGCGTCCAGGCGATCGACCTGCCGGTGCGAAGGCTTTCGCGCAGAGGTTCCAGCACCGGAGCCACCGCCCACATCTGCGAATGACAATTCATGCAGATCTTGGTGGCGGGGATGTTGGCGAAAGACGAGTCCTCGACGGTAGTGTGGCAATAGCGGCAGTCAATGCCCAGGTCGCCCGCGTGATGTTCGTGGCTGAAAGGAATGGGTTGCTCTCGCGGAACCCCCTGCCGCGTCTCGTACGGAGATTCAACGATCAGGTAGCTCCCGCCGGCGATGCAAGCGATCGCACCAACCAGTCCCAGGAGCGAGAATCTAGCGATCGAATTTGCAGTGCGGGGAAAGAACTGGGCCATGGCACAACCGCAAACACATCGTTGCCAATCCAATTCACGCGTGCGCGAGAGAGACTCGTCTCCTTCACGCGTTTCCGTTCGCAACACGCAAACGATCCAGAACTGCGATCGACTGGGTGATTACGGCGACGCCGCAATCGTTTCAGGTTGCCCGTAAAATCCCGCTACCGTCGGGACTGTAATTTCTCTCAGCTTTCTCATTAAATTCAATGGCAGGCAGAATTCGCCCTTGCCGTGTTGCAGCGGACATCTGCGGCGCGTGACCGGAATCTCTCAAATCAAAATAGAAATTCCCCGCGTTCTATTGACGAACTCAGCCCCGGTTTTGTCGGCAATCGCCCACGGGCAAGAACAAAGATTGTTTCCAATGCTTCCGGGCGAGTTTCCGCAAGTGCCCGAGGGCGGCGTGGTGCGGGTCTTTCGCGTTGGAGTAGCACCTGCGGCCGGCCGGATCTTCGTCGCAAGAGCGGGCTGGCCTTAGCTTACTTGCCGATTTCCACGATCGTGAATGAGCCCGGCACCGGCGGCGCGAACCCGCGTCCTCGGCCTCGCCCTCGGCCGTCGGGACCCTCAGGGGCTTGAGCGGCTGGCGCCGGCTGGCGTTCCTGGCTCATGGTGAAAATGTGATTCGTTTTGCTGTCGAGCGCGATGGTGCGTGCACCATTCATGGTGTCGAGATTCTGCTCGACTTCGAAATCCGTAGGGCTGTTCTCCTTCACCACGGTCAACGTGCCGTTGCCGCCGGTGCTGAACGCCTCCATGGTCGAGGGGTCGAACACGGCGCCATCCGAAGACCCCGCAAGAGGCAAAGTCGTGAGAATCTTGCCGTCCTTGGCGCTCAGAACAATCAGCGCCGGCTTCTGAGCCAGAGGATTTCCCGACATCGCGCAGGCCGCGAACAGCACGTGATTCCTGACGTCCAAAGCCAGCCCGTTGCACCGTCCCGCCTCTGGGAGCGGGTAATGCGCGACCGCTTTCATCGCCTTCAGGTCGACCACCGTTACGCTGCCCGGCACGTCCTGCATCATGCCGTAGAGCATGCTTTTGCCGTCGCGCACAGCTTCTTCCGGAGTCCCGCCCAGATCGATGGCGCCGAGCACGTTTCCTGCTTTCGCGTCGCTAACCGTCGCGTCTTTAGTCGGGTGGCTGAAGACATAGACGCGCTCGCCGAAGGGGTCGAAGTAAATGCCATCCGGCTCCGCCTTGCCCGCGTCAATCGTCTTGATCAGTTTCATCGTCTCGGTATCGAAAATGGAGATGGGCTTGCTACTGGTGAATCCGTGCCCCGATTTAGGATCGACCACCGTGCCGTGGCCGCCAATGCCTGGCTATTTGATTGACTGATTCCAGCGTGTCGAGATTGTAAATGGAAAGGCGTGTTTCGATGCCCGGGTGGGGGGAACGCGCTGCGCGGAATGTACAGGCGGCGTCCGGTGGAATCGGCATGGATGTAATCCCAGCCGCCTTCTCCGCCCACCTTCGCGCGCTTGAGCACTTTATAAGGACCGGATTCCTGCGCGGATGCGGCCGGCGCCAAAGCAGCCAGCGCGATTGTGAATACGAGAACGAGTTTTGGCATCTGAGTTTGTCCTGAATGAGTATACTCACGTTAGGAACCGCCAATCGCCCATCTTTAAGGCGACAAAAAGGACGATGTACTTAGATGGTTCGCAACGAGCGTCCAATTTCTTAGCGCCATGCCAGCCCCAACTGGTTTGGATGGGGTATAGTAAGGCTGCTGGAGCGTTGCACGTTATAGAGAACCCTTTAGCGGAGGTTCGCCATGATCCCTACATCCATTTTCCGGAACATTTTCCTGACGGGTGCCGTCGCCTTTCTCGCGATGGGAGGCTGGGCGCGATTGCACGCACAAGAGACGCTGCAGAACGTCCAAAACATCATCATGGAAGGGAATGTGGTGATGCCGGATGGAACGCCAGCGCCTAAAGGCGTGGGCATCGAACGAGTCTGCTCCGATTACAACGGGGACGCCCCTGGCCCCTTCACCGATAAAAAAGGCCACTACACCTGGACGGTGAAGCTCAGCCCGGACGTTCAGCGCGATTGCTACATGCGCGCGACGATGACGGGCTTCATCTCCACCCGGTTTAACCTGGGCGATATGAAGCTCGCCGACTTTACCGCGGGAGTTAACAAGGTGAAGATACCGGACCTCGTGCTGTCGCCAAAGGACAGCGGTGCGGCCAACAACGTCTCCTTGGTGAACCCGGACGACGTGCCGGGCAAAGCGCGGGAGGCCTATAAGCTGGCGTCCAAGGCCTTGGATGCCGACAACGTCAACGAGGGCATGCGGCAACTGAAGGTCGTCGTGGCTGCGGCGCCCAAATTCGCCGATGGTTGGAGCAACCTGGGGTCCCTGTATGAGAGGCAGGACATGTTAATGGCCGCCAAGGACGCGTTGCAGCATGCGATTGAAGACAATCGCAAGGCGCCCGCTCCCTACCTGCGGCTGGCGCGGGTTGCAAACAAACTTGGCGATTGGGATTTGGCGGCCATGAATGAAGCCTCTCTTCTGGCGATTGACAGCCGCTTTTATCCGGAAATTTATCTGCAACAGGCCATCACGCGGTTCGGGAAGAAGGATTTCGCCGGCGCCGAGGAGAGCATCAAGACTCTGCAGAACGTAGACCCGGCGCGCAAGCAGGTCCGGGCAGAGTATATATTGGGTCGAATCGCGTTAGCTAAGGGCGACGTTCCCGCTGCCAAGGAACACATCGCGGACTATATCAAACTGGATCCAGCGGCCCCCGATATTGAGAGAATCCAAGCCCAGCTCGCGGCTCTGCAAACCGGCGGAGCGGCCGAAATCAATGCGGCGTTGGAGCGTCCCTAGGGCGTACGTACTCGTTCGCAAAACTATATCGTGTGCTACCGACAATCTACCCTGACAATCTACCCTGACACCGTAGCCACCGGCGATTTTTTTCGATATACTTGCGCCCCATGAGGTTGTCAACGCGGGGCCGGGGAGCCTCGCCAGGGGTTAGATCGAAACACGCCGCCACCCGGGTCGACGTGTTACCACCCAAAAATACAGCCACTCTGAGCGTTGAGCCGCGACTCTCTCCGCTCTGGCTTCCCGCGTTCTCTACGTTGATCTTCGCAGGTTTCATGCTGTTCCCGCGCGTTAACGCGAACGCTAGTCTGAACGATTCGTTCCTGGCAGCCGCGGCCTTGCTGCTGGCCGGCCTCGGCGCTCTCTGGTGGAACGTGGCCCGGACCGGGCGAACGCTGACCTACGAATTCTTCCCACGGCCGGTGCATTGGGTCCAGATGATCATGCACTCGTCCGTGTACGCCTATTGGGGCTGGTATTGGCGCGAGGTTTACCACGAAATCCCGCTGATTGCCGCCCAGGTGTTCTTTCTCTACGCCCTGGACATGCTGGTCTGCTGGTTCCGGCGCGACAAGTGGATTCTCGGCTTCGGTCCGATTCCGATCATCTTCAGCATGAACCTGTTCCTGTGGTTTCGCGACGACTGGTTCTATCTGCAGTTCGTCATGATCGCGATTATCGTGTTCGGCAAGGAATTCATCAAATGGCAACGCGACGGCCGTCCCGCCCACATCTTCAATCCCTCCGCGTTCGCTCTTTTCCTTACGTCTCTTGTCTTGCTTGCGACGCGCACGACGCCGATTACCTGGGGTGCGGAGATTTCGAGTACCTTCAATAATCCGCCCAACATCTATCTCGAAATTTTCCTGCTCGGGCTGGTGGTGCAGGGCCTGTTCTCGGTGACTCTGGTCACCTTGTCCTCGGCGGCCATGCTGGTTGCGCTCGACTTCCTTTACCTCGGTTCCACGGGAATGTACCGTTTCATAGACTTCAACATCCATCCGGCCGTCTTCCTGGGGCTGCATCTTCTGGTGACCGATCCGGCCACGTCTCCCCGCAAGAATTTCGGGAAGGTGATTTTCGGCGCGGCCTACGGCGCCGGAGTATTTCTCGTTTACGGATGGCTGGACAGCCTGGGGCAACCGACGTTTTACGACAAGCTGCTCTGCGTACCCTTGCTCAATTTGACGGTCCGGGCTTTGGATCGCTTGAGTATTGCCGTCAGCGCCTGGTTCGCGCGGCAGAGCTTGGCGAAACTCCGGCCGGTGAAGGCGCTGGCCGACTGGAGTTCACAACAGGCGAATTTCGGATTCATGGGGATCTGGGTGGTTCTTTTCGGATGCATGCTTGCCACCGGGTTTCTCGGCGGGAAACACCCGGGTAGCGACCCCGCTTTCTGGCAAAAGGCCTGCGATGCGGGGCATGGGCAGGCCTGCCGGATCCTGGCCCAGACGCTGGACGTACAGTGCCAGCACAACTCGGCTGGCGGTTGCTTCGAATTGGGAGTGCTGATAAGCGACGGCAAGAAGCTTCCTCGGGATCCGATGAATGCGGGCCGGACTTTTAAGCGTGCCTGCGATCTGGGCTTGGAGAACGCTTGCGCTGGTCTTCTGAACCTGGTAAGAACCGACGGAGACGGGGTATTGATGCAGTTCTGTAACCAAGGAGACGGGCAGAGTTGTTTCATGCTCGGCTCACTCTATTACGGCGGCGATGGAGTCACCCGCAACCTGGAACATTCGGCGGAGCTGTTCCAGCAGAGCTGTACGGATGGGTTTACGCGCGGCTGCGGGCAGATCGGAGAAAGTTATCTTTTCGGCGAAGGCGTCCCCAAGGACATCGCCAAGGCCAGAGAGATTCTCGAAAGAGCCTGCGATGGCGGTTACGGCCCGGGGTGCTTCAATGTTGGCATCATGCACCGGCAGGGAATCGAAACGCCGGTGAATGAACCGCTCGCCGAGGCGCGTTTCCGCCAGGGATGTAATTTGGGTGATCGCGAAGCCTGCGATGCGCTGAAGCCAACGCGCCCCGTGGCCAAATAGACCGGGCTGGGAAATAACTCGCCCTATCTGCCAGTAAGGCCGTGCAACGCTTGCTCGGCCGCCGCTCGGGCGTTTGGATCGGGCCCCTGCGCGGCGGCCGTTAGATGCTGGATTGCGCCCGCGCGGTCTCCCTGTCGCGCCAACACGATTCCCAGTTCGTACTGCGCGCGCCAATCCTGGGGTTGAAGCTGCACGGCGTCCGCCAATTCCCGGCTCGCGCCGGAAAGATCGCCTCTGCCATACAGGAGCGCTCCGTAAATCTCATGGCCAGCGCCGGAGCGGGGATCGGCTTCGACAGCCAATTTAGCCTGCTTCTCGGCGTCGTCGGGGCGGTTCAAATCCGTAAGCACCCGCGCGTAGTCCAACCTGGCTTCCGCATAACTGGGCTTAAATCGGACGCTTTGCTCCATTTGAAAGCTCGCTTCGGCGAGCTGCCCTTGCGAAGCCAGCGCGCGGCCCAGATTCAACCGCCATTCCGCAACGCCGGGCTGGATGCGCAATGCGGCGCGGAATTGTTTTTCCGCGGCAGCCCGGTCGCCGACGCCCCACAGAACCAGTCCCAGATTGTTGTACAAATCGGGCACCTCGGGGCCGAGGCTGATCGCTTTGGTGAGCGCAGCCTGAGCTTCCGCCGCCTTGTTCTGCTGCCATAGCGCCCATCCCAGCTTTCCCCACGCCGCCGGATCGTCCGGCGCCAGTTCGGTTGCGCGACGCAGTTTTTCTTCCGCGAGCGGCCACTGCCCGGTCCCTCCCAGAGCATCTGCCCATTGGATCAGTCGGTTTGCGGAGTCAGGATCGCGCTTGGAAGCCTCCTCGAAATATTTAACGGCCGAGGCCGCATCGCCGGCGGCGCCGTAACCCTGCGCTAATTCCGCATAATATGACGGGCTTTCCGGATGATATTTCTCGATTAGCGACGCCAATTGCGGGAGGCCGACTTTCAAATTACTCTGCTCGCGGACCTGCGCCACTGCGACGGTAAGCTGGTCGTCCTGGGTCGAGGCGACCTTCGCGGGATAATACGGCACCACCTCGCCCTGGTAAGGTTGTGTCTCGGGGCGTTCGGATTTGTCGGCCAGCAGATCTCCGGGAGGCGGACGGCGGGAGATCAGATGCTCCGTCATCACGACGTGCACCGCGTCGTCGGTGCGCCGCTTCGGCATGTGGCAACTGACGCAGTTGGCATCCGCGGTGTGCGGCGCCGTTGCGGACGCTGTAACTGCTTGGTGACAACCGAGGCAAACCTGGTTGTAGTGCGTTATAGCCTGCGGCCCGTGGGGAATGTCGTGCGGATTATGGCAGCTGGTGCAGCGAAGCTTGCCGGCGCTTTTGAGGAAGCATTGCGACTCGCGCAGCCTGTAGCCGGCCTGGGCTACTTCAAAATTATTAAGGTTTCCCTGCGACCGATTGAAGATCAGCTCGTAGCCGGACAGAGGCTGGCCCGGCACGTAGGAAAACTGAGCGCGATCCAAACGCACGACCGCGTAAGGCAGCTTTTCATTGGAGGTCTCGAGATGGCACTGCAGGCAGACCTCGATTTGGCGGTCTTGATTCAAGCGGGCTGGATTGACGATAGCGGCGCGAACCGCTTCCACGGCGGCGCCCGCGGAAGCCAGATCAACGTGCTTTTGTCCGGGGCCGTGGCAGCGTTGGCAATCGATGCCCTCGGGCAAGGGCTGTAAATAGATGGCTTGGTTTACGTCCTTGTGCTCGCCTTGCGGAATCCTCGGATATCCGTTGTGGCAAGCCATGCATTCGTAGTAGATCGGGCGCACCGAACCGGCGTAATCGGCCCGGTCGTAACCGGGGTTCATCGCCCAGTAACCGCTCTTTTCGGCATACCATCCGAGCGGCAATTCCTGCAAAGTGCCTTTTTCAGTCAAGTGCAGAAAAGTCCTGGCGTGGTTGCCGGAACCGAGCACATAGTCCACGCGCTTCTCGTCCACGTTGGTTTCTTTGCCGTCGAATCCAATCTGCCAACGCCGCTGAAACCACGCCCCGTCGCGCTGGACCATTTGAAAGAACGTGTCGGAAGCCGCGTGATGATAGGGCTTGCCGGAAGCCGGCCAGCTAATGTCCTGGGTCCGGACGCGGTGGAAGGCCCGTCCCATCCCGGTTTTCGCGTACGTCGCTGCGATGTCCGGGTGGCAGTCCGCGCAAACCGCCGGATCGGCGTAGCGTCCCGCTGTCTGCGGCGGAGCCGTGCGCTGGGCGTGCATACGCCACCACACTCCGGCGCCAACCAATGCGCCCATCAGCGCGGCCACCAGCAGACCCGTTCGCGGAATTTTTGCCTCCATCCACAGCCTCCAAAGGGATTCCGGGTGACCGGCGGACAGTCCATTTTAGGCCCGTTTACGGCCCGTTTCATTGTACAGCCCTGCGGGACGCCGGCACTATGATTTTCTTTGCGTTCAAGTATCAACGAAGAACAATTGACGGTCGGCTCCGGCTATGATAGCCTGCCAGCCAGTTCTTATTTTGTAACGAAGTCCACGCGCCTCGGGGTTTGAGGTTAGAGGCGCGACAGATTGTGGTCTAAGGGGAGTTTATGATCATGAGAGAAGAGAGAGCGTCTGCACGCTCGACGTTCGCGATGCGCTGCGTTTGCGCAATCGCAGGCCTGCTCTTATTCGCAGTCGCCGCTTTCGGTCAGGGCGACAGAGGTTCCATCACGGGAACCATTACCGACCCTCAAGGCGCGGCATCCGCGAACGCGTCCATCGATGTCAAGAACACCGCGACCGGCGAAGTGTTTCACGGCGGTACCTCCAGCACCGGTAACTACGTGATCTCGGTGCCCACCGGCATTTACGAATTGACAGTCCAGGCGCCGGGCTTCAAGAAGTATGTCCGCTCCAATATTGAAGTGGCCGTCGCGACGGCTACTCGCCAGGACGTGACGCTTCAGGTCGGCGGAGTAAGCGAAACGGTCACGGTGACCGAACAAGCGCCGTTGATGAAGACGGAAAGCGGCGAAGTCAGTCACCAGCTCTCTACTTCGGACATTGACCAGCTTCCTGTCCTGACCACCAACGGCAGCGGCGGGTCCACCGGCATGGGCAACATCCGCAATCCCCTTCAGGAGATCATCACGCTTCCGGGCACGTTCTTCCAGAACGATACCGCGATTGTCATCAACGGTGCGCCAGCCAATAGCGAGAACATCCGCATCGAAGGACAGGACTCGGTCAGCAACATTTGGAAGATTGCTCAGCAGAACAGCCAGGGTGGCGTGGACGCCATCCAGGAAGTCTCGGTTCAGACCAGCAACTTCAACGCGGAATATGGGAACGCTGCCGGCGGATACTTTAACTACACGATGAAGTCCGGCACCAATGAGCTCCATGGCAGCGCGTACGACTATTTTGTGAACGAAGCCTTCGACGCCGGGACGCCCTTTACTAGTACTTGCGTCCAGAACGGCGCAGATTGCGGCAACAACCAGTCTCTGATCCGCAACCGTATCCGCCGCAACGATTACGGGTTCACTTTGGGTGGACCGATCTTTATCCCCAAGGTCTACAACGGCAAGAACAAGTCGTTTTTCTTTTTCAACTTTGAACAGTTCCGCCAGGGCAACCTGAATTCAACCACGACGGACACTGTCCCGACGCCGGCTTACGAATCGGGCAATTTCCAAAACGCGGAGTGCCTCTCTTATATTGGCGGGGCCGTCGGCGCGACTGGCGGCACGTGTATTCCCTGGTTCGCAGTTGCCCCGATCGCCGCCGGCAGCTCGGCAACCGACCCGGAGGGAACCAAGCTGATCTACGGTCAAATCTTCGATCCTTACTCCACCCACACAGTCGACGGGCAGGAGGTTCGAAATCCGTTCCCGAATAACACGATGCCAATCACTTCGATGGACAAGGTTGCGCTGGCCCTTCAGAGCCTGCTCCCCCAGCCGAATGCACCCGGCATCATTAACAACTACAACGTCCCTTCTTACACCAGCTTCCAGCACACCACCAACCTTTCCTTTAAGTTTGACCATTCCATCAGTCCAACTATCAAAATTTCGGGATACTATTCGCAGTTGAAAACGTACTCTCCGGACACGGATGGCGGGATCCTACCCCTGTCTTTGGGTGGAGCTGACACCGACAACTACAACCACACCACCCGCGCGAACTACGACCAGACCATAACACCGACTCTGCTTTTTCACGTGGGCGTCGGCTATTTTGAGACTTCAGAGCCACACATTGGCTATCCTTTCAACCAGTCCAGCATCGGTCTCACCGGCTACCCTGCCAACAGCATCATGCCCGATATCAGCGGTCTCTTTGGCGCAGGCGGCGGTTTCTTCAACGAAGGGACCTTCAGCACGGGATTTGGCGCGACCTTCACGGCGACGGCCTACGAAGAGAAGCCGACGGCACAGACCAGCTTGACCTGGGTCCACGGCAACCACACCTTCAAATACGGCGGCGATTATGTACAGGAAGGCTACCCGGTCCCCAGCTTGTGGCGTGCCAACGGAAACTTTACGTTTAGCAACGCCGAAACCAGCGACCCGTGGCAAAATACTCAGACGCTCAACTTGGCAGACCCGACCGGTTTCGGCTACGCCAGCTTCCTTTCAGGCCTGCCGGATGTCCTGAATCTGAACGCGCCAACCGATTCGAAGATCGGGTATCACGAGTTGGGTCTGTTTGCCCAGGATAGCTGGAAAGTGAGCAGGAAGCTGACCCTGGATTACGGCCTGCGTTGGGACTACCAGACGTTTATGAGCGAACAGTACGGGCGCATGCAGGACGCGTCCTTCAGCACCTACGATCCCGTGGTCGGCCACAACGGCGCGGTACTCTACGGAGCGAGTTGCAATTGCCAGTTCTCGCACAACTATCCTTACGCGTTCGGCCCGCGCCTGGGAGGAGCCTACCAGATCGATTCGAAGACCGTCCTTCGCGGCGGAATCGGCGTTCAATACGACGTGGAAGAAGCGCCCAACGGCATTTTGTACAGCGCCGCGGACTACTATGAAATCTTCCCGAACGGTTATGGAAACAGCCCGATGCAGAACAGCTCGAACCCGGCGGCAAACGGCCTCCAGGGCGGTAACCCCTACGCGGCGGGCAACCCTTACGGCAACCAGGCGGTCGTCTGGCCCAACCTGAATGAGTTCAAGTATCCGTTCCCCAACAACGGAATTCGAGCTCCGGGGTCGCCATTCGTTTTCCTCGACCCGAGCAATCGTCCGGGGCGCATCCTCACCTACAGCATTGGGGTCCAACGCCAAATAACCAACACCCTGGTCGCGGAAGTCAGTTACGTGGGTAACCGAGGCGCCTGGTTCCCGGCCCCCAACATGGATCAGATCGCGTCAAACGGGATGACGCCGCAATATCTGATGTCGCAATACGGACTCAACATCAGCAACCCCTCCGATGAGGCGCTCCTACTGGATCCGATCAGTAGCGCTGCCGTTCAACAACGTTTCCCGAACTTGGCGATAGTCAACGTGAACGGTATACCTACCGTCCCGTCGGTTTACGCGGGCTTCCCGGCGTCAGAGCAACTGTATCAGGCTCTGCGGCCTGCTCCGCAGTGGCAAGCTGTGCCACCGTGGCTTGGACCGCCACTGGGCAAGGATTGGTACGATTCGATGCAGGTGAAGGTGACCAAGCGGCTCTCGCACGGCCTTCAGGCCGCGGGCAACTTCACTTGGGCTCACGCCATGGTCATCGGGTCGGCCTCCGATAGCACTTACTATCTGACCAGCCAGGCGGTGACCGGGGACATCTATAATTATGCCGACAACAAACAGCTGAACCAATACGTCCGGCCTTTGGTGACGACTATCACCTTCACCTATACCACGCCGGCATTCCACTCTGATGCAAAAGGGATGAAAGTGCTGTCGCAGATCGTTCACGACTGGTCGCTTGGCGGCCTCGCCACCTACCAGAGCGGCGCACTGCTGGAAGCTCCCACCGCGAATAATAACCTCTGCACCGAGTTGGGCCAAGTTGCCGGAGGGTTTACGAACAGTACCTGTACTAACTTCTATAGTTATGTGGCGGGACAACCTCTGTTTACGCATAATCCCAACTGCGGATGCTTCAACCCGCAGACCACACAGATTTTGAATCCCGCCGCCTGGGCTGAGCCCACCACTGGAGAGTGGGGCGTTTCTGCGCCGTACATGAACAACTACCGCTGGCAGCGGCAGCCGGTCGAGAATGCGAGCTTGGCGCGCAATTTCAGGGTAGGCAAGGAAGGTAAGTACGTGATTCAATTCCGAGCCGAATTCTTTAACGTATTCAACCGCCTGTTCCTGTCCATGCCATCGGTAACCAATCCCCTTACCCCGATCAGCACGGCCACGTACAACGGAAATACATACAACTCTAGCGGCTGGGGCAGCATCGCGACTCTAAACGGCGCTGGAGCTCAGCCGCGCAACGGCCAGCTCATTGCCCGGTTCCAGTTCTAACCTGATACAGGCTCGCCTGGCCGCAGGGTTCGCTCGCGGCCGGGTGGCTTGTGATCGTGGAAGTAAGCTTGAAACGCCGGCGAGACCCTCGCCGGCGTTTCTGCGTTTAGGCGGCTTGCGATAAGCTGGGAATTTACCGTGCGATCCCGCTACGTCTTTGTGCTGATTCTCGCGGTCGCCGGGCTTATGGAGGCACAGGACGGCTCGACGCTGTACCAGGATCGCTGTGCCTCGTGTCACGATTCGCCCACCGGACGCGCTCCCTCCATTGGCGCAATCAAGCAAATGACCGGCGCGGCGATCTACGCCGCTTTGACCAACGGCGTGATGAAATCCCAGACCGCTGGTTTGTCCACACAGCAGGTGTTGTCCCTTCTCGTCTACATCGCGCCTACCGGCGACTTAAATGCCAAGCCTGCGTTCCAAAAAAGCTGCCCGGGTACCGCTGGCTTAGAGCCAGGCCACAGCGCGTGGTCCGGATGGAGTCCCAGCGTCACCAACTCGCGCGATCAGGACGCAAAGGCGGCGGGGCTTGCGGCGGCCGACGTGCCCAGGCTCAAGCTCAAATGGGCGTTCAATCTGGGCCCGGTGACAGAGGCGCGCGGACAGCCCGCGGTAGCCGGCAATCGCGTCTTTATCGGCACGCTGGCGGGCGACGTGTACGCGATCGATGCGAACAGCGGCTGCGTCTACTGGGCCTTTAAGGCCACGGCGGGGATCCGGTCGGGCGTCGCGGTCGGGGACGCCAATGGCGTTCCCGCGATCTTCTTCGGAGATCGCAGCGCGGTGATGTATGCCCTCAACGCCGACTCAGGCGAGTTGTTATGGAGGACCCGGCCGGTGGAGCATCTGCTCGCGCAGATCACGGCGACACCGCAGTTTTATAGGGGCGTGATCTACCAGGGATTCTCTTCCCTCGAAGAGTCGCTGGTGGCGGATCCCAATGCCGTATGTTGTACGTTCCGGGGCAGCGTTGTCGCGCTCGAAGCCGCCACGGGGCGCACCATCTGGCAACGCTTTACCATCGCGGAGCCGTCAAAGCCGACCGGTAAGGGCAAGCAACAGGGACCCTCCGGAGCCGCGATCTGGTCTACGCCCACCATCGATGAACAAAAGGGTGCGCTGTATGTCGCCACCGGAGACAACTACTCCAATCCGGTAACGGATTCGAGCGATGCCGTACTCGCCTTCGACCTCCAGACGGGAGCGCTGCTGTGGTCGCGGCAGCTCGCGCAGCGTGACGCTTACAACAGCAGTTGCTCCAGCCGGGTAACCACCAACTGTCCCGAAAACAACGGGGCCGACTCCGATTTCGGCCAGCCTCCCATTCTGGTGGAACTCGGAGGCGGTAAGCGCGAGCTGGTGATTGCGCAGAAGTCCGGCATGGTGCATGCGATCGACCCCGACGCGGAGGGCAAGATTTTGTGGCAGACCCGCGCCGGTGCAGGCGGCCTGCTGGGCGGCAGCCAGTGGGGTTCGGCCGCGGACACTCAGCACGTTTATGTCGCCATCTCGGACGTCGTCGTGCACAGCGTTGCGGACCCCACAGCTCCGGGCGGACACCGCGTTTTCCCCGATCCGAAGAAAGGCGGCGGGCTGCATGCGATCGACCTGAAGACCGGTGGGATCGTCTGGAGCTCCAGGCCGGCGGTGTGTCCAGTCATCCAGGCCAT
This sequence comes from Bryobacteraceae bacterium, assembly GCA_030041495.1. Lineage (GTDB taxonomy): Bacteria > Acidobacteriota > Terriglobia > Bryobacterales > Bryobacteraceae > Palsa-187. Next base: position 30,305 of record JASHNT010000006.1, read on the forward strand.
CTGCTCGCCCGCGCAATCTGCCGCCGTCACCGCTATACCGGGAGCGGTGTTCTCGGGCGCCCTCGACGGCCACATGCGAGCCTATTCGACCACCGATGGCAGAGTGATCTGGGACTTCAACACAGTCCGCGAGTTCCCAACGGTCAACGGCAAACCCGCGCGCGGCGGATCCATCGATGCCAGCGGCGCAGCGGTCGCAGGCGGCCTCGTGCTGGTGGATTCAGGCTACAACGAGTTCGGCGGAATGCCGGGTAATGTACTACTCGCATTTTCGGTGGACGGAAAATAGCCCCAGCTCGCGGGGCGTGATCCCTATTTCGCGCCTTTGGGGTGCGCTTGGAAGAAGGCGTAGATATCCGGCATCGACAGTTCAATCACGCTGCCGTGCGTCACGCCCGGATACTCCTTGTACTGGTAGTTCAGCCCGAGATCCTTCATCGTGTCCGCCCACATCCGCGTGTGGGTGACCGGGACCTGCTGATCCGCATCCCCCTGCGCGACAAACAAGGGCTCCGTGATGCCCTTTAGGATCTCGGTGCGGTGATTGTCCATCAGGAATGAGGCTGGGGCCACGGCTGCGATTGCGGCCCACTCGGAAGAGTGCTTCGAGCCCAGGAATAAAGTGCCTGCGGCGCCCATCGAGTGCCCCATCAGGTAGGTGCGGTTCGGGTCCACGTTAAACTCCTGGCGCATCATTGCCAGCACATTAAACACGTCCTTCTCGCTCAGCTCCGCGAGATTGGCCGGAGGCGCGGGAGCGGGCGCTCCTCCGTTTGCACCCCTGCCGCTTAGATTCATCACCGGAGATCCGTACCATCCGCCAACGTTGTATCCCATCGGCGCGACCAAAATGTAGCCACCCTCTTCGGCCAAATCGATCGCCTTGCCCTGGCACATATATCCCGGCCCGATTCCGAGCCCGTGCAGAGACACGATCAGCGGGTTCTTCTTATCCTTCGATACCTTCGAAGAAACGAACAGGCAATACGGCAAGTCCTCGTTCGTATCGCCAAAATGATACGTTCGGTTTTGAACCCGCGGATCGGTGGATTTAATGAAGCCGCCGAAGCCGCGGCCTTTGCCCTTCTCGCCTTTCTTGGCGGCTGGTTGCTGCGAATGCAAGGGCGCATAGAACAGGATCAGGCTCGCTGCCAGCCCCGAGAGAACCATCGCCGTTTGTGTCCGGAAGAGCTTCATGATCCGCATCTTTGAGAATTCCTAAGGAATCCTATCACTGGATCAAACCGCACAACCAATAACCAATTTGGGGGATGGTGCGGTGGTTGTCGAAAAACTCTGTTAGTGTAGGGTGCTGAGAAAGGGGAACCGAGCATGCGAGGTGGAACTCATGGCAGCGTGGTCAGCACCGGTATGCCCGATATTTTTGCCTTCTTGAATGCACACACCAGGCGAGGGTCCCGTTGAAAGGAGCGCTTATGTTCATTCGCCTCTGCGCTGTGATTCTCGCGTCGGACGCCTATGCCGCCGGCGCTTGTGAGAGCATCTTGACACTGAAGCTCGATCATGCAGCCGTCACCTCAGCCCAGGTGGTCGCCGCCGGCGCATTCAGCTTGCCCGGCGGACGCGCCGGCAGGGGCAGAGGGCCGAACCCTTATAAAGGCCTCCCGGAGTTCTGCCGCGTGCAGGCAACCCTGACGCCTACCTCCGATTCCGACATCAAGGTGGAAGTCTGGCTGCCGGTCTCGGGCTGGAACAACAAGTACCTCGCGGTGGGCAACGGCGGATGGGCAGGCACGATCTCTTACGCGGATCTGGCCGACGGCGTATCGCGCGGCTACGCAACGTCCTCGACGGACACCGGACATACCGGCGGCAGCGGCAGCTTTGTTCTGGGGCACCCGGAAAAGTTCGTCGACTTCGCGTGGCGCTCCGAGCATGAAATGGCCATCCAATCCAAGCTCATCGTCGCGGCGATGTACGGAACCGCGGCGAAGTATTCGTATTGGAAAGGCTGTTCCACCGGCGGGCGGCAGGCGATGAAAGAAATCCAGAAGTTCCCAAACGATTTCGACGGCGTCATCGCAGGCTCACAAGCGAATCCGCGCACGGGACTGGCCCTGCAACAGTCGGCGATCGCGCATGCGGTTCTCAAGGACCCGGCCTCGCGCATCCCAACGGCAATGTTCCCCGTGATTCACAAGGCCGCACTAGATGCTTGCGATGCTTTGGACGGGCTGAAGGACGGCTTGATTCAAGATCCTCGCAAATGCAAGTTCGACCCCAAGGTGCTGGAGTGCAAAGGAGCGGACGCCGCCGATTGCCTGACCTCCGCGCAGGTGGTTGCGGCCGAGAAGATGTACCAGCCCGCACGCAACGTTCGCACCGGGAAGGCGGTTTCCGCAGCCTTTGAACCGGGCAGCGAATCGGGGTGGGGCGCGCTGATCGGGTCGGGGCAACCGAGCTCGCTCGGCATGGATCAGTTCAAATACGTCGTGTTCAAGGACCCGAACTGGGATTGGAAAATGTTCGACTTCGATAAGGACATCGACAGAACGATTCAAGCCGACAACGGAATGACGGACGCCGTCAACCCGGATCTCAAACCTTTCCTGGCCCACAAGGGCAAGCTCTTGCTGTGATGGGCCATTGCGGTGGCGGCGATGGACCCAACACATTCGATACGCTTGCGGCGCTCGATCAGTGGGTGAAGAATGGCAAGGCTCCGGAGGACATGATCGCCTCGCACTCCACTGCAGGCAAGGTCGACCGCACGCGTCCGCTGTGCGCTTACCCGAAGGTCGACAAATACACGGGGTCGGGATCGATCGACGACGCCGCGAACTTCGTTTGCAAATAGTATCGCGGTTTGTTACGAAGAGCCACACAAAGGCGGTGAAAGGAGACTCAGAGTTGCCGATATGATGTCTTCCTTTTGGGTGAATTTCGTGGCAATGGGAGACCCCAATGGCCGCGACTCCGGCGGAAAAGCCCTGCCGCACTGGCCCGCGGTCAGCGGGAAACCCGACACCACGATACAGGTCGGTGACGGCACTGGTGCGATTCCGTTAGCGGGCTCCCCAGCCAAGATCGATTTCTGGATGCAGTATCTCGCACGGCCGAAAACACCGGCTGTATCTTCCGTCAGCCGCCAGTAGCGAGGAGTTGTTGGCTGGCGTCCACTCCTTGTGCACCTCAATCAGCGCTCGCTCTAACACGCCTATACCCCCGCGATGTAGTCGGTGAGAGGGGACTAGTTACCGTGGCGCTCGCCCGCGAGCCCGTCGATCAGCCACAGGTTCGCCGAATACTTGTAAGTCGCGAAGGCGACGCTCTTCCCGTCTGGCGCCAGCGACAACCGCAGACTCGGCGTGAAACCGCCGCTCGGGGCGCCGTCCGCTGGGAGAGTTCCAATGAGGTGCTCGTTCTTGCCTTCCAGATTCACCGAAAAAAGCTGCCACGTCGCGCCCTCGCTCGGCTTGAGGTGGCGGACGCAATAAAGCAGCGCGCCATCGGTGGAGAAGGTGCAGATCGCATCGGTGAATCCGGGCCCCAAATCGCGCGGCGAAGTCTTGCCGTCCGGAGCGGCCAGCTTAATCGTGCCATCGCTATAAAGAATCCAGTCGCCTTTGGGTGACCACACCGGCAACGAAGTAACCTGAGAAAGCTTTGGAACCAGTGTTTCGGGATCGGCTTGCCCGTTGGTCTTCACCTTCTTGAGCGAGGAGACTCCTCCATCCAGACTGAGGAAAACAAACCACAGCCCGTCAGGCGACCACGATCCGGCGAAGTCCCTCTCGGAGTCGTCTTTCACCACCCGGACCGGCGAGCCGCCGGACATGGCCGACATCCATAAGCGCTCCCAGCCCGCTCGTTCTATGCGTGTGTAGATGATGCGGGTCGCATCCGGAGACGGTATCGGGTTCATGAACCACTGTGTGGTATCCGGCGGAAAATCGCGAGCCGTTACCACAGCCCGGTCGTTTTGTCCCTGTTGCCGGGCCCAGATTTCGAGCGGTCCGTTGCGGTCCGTGACATAGGCCAGCACAGGCTGCTTCAAAGCCCACGCCGGCATTTGTTCGCTGCGCTCCGTAGCGATGAGCGGCGCGGCAGTAACCTTGGCCAGGTCCAGCGAAACGATATCGAAATTGGTACTGACATCTGCGAACACCAGCTTGCTGCCATCCGGTGAAACGGCCGGCGACTCTTGATCGGTCGTGCCTCCGGACAGCTCATGAAGTTCGCCGGAGACTGTATCCGCCATCAAGAGCTGGAAAGGCGCTCCTACTTCAGCGCTGGTTGCTACCACCACGTGACGGTTGTCGGGCATCCACGAAAACTCAGGCGTGCCTCCGAACGCCGGAAGCTTTTCCAGAATCCGGTGCGGCGGATGCGAGGCGTTCGCCGGATATGGCATCAGCCACGCCTCTTCTCCTTGCCCCGCGTTGCGGATCAGCATGATCTGTTTGCCGTCCGGAGAAAACTTCAAGCGAGGCTGGTTGGCGATGGTTGACGCCGCGAACGGCGCGGGCCGATAGAGTTTCAGCGGAGCTCCGGGCGGCGAACTGATCGACACGCCGAACACCCCCCCGTCCGGCTTGTGTGGCACGGCTACGGCCAAACCATCGGGTGAAACGGAGGAGCCAACAGCGTCGCCGGCTTCGTCAATCGCAAGCACCGGCTCGGGTTCGCCACCGACCGCGGAGACGGACCACAGCCCGGCCGGCGGACGCGGCGAATAAAACACAATCCGCCCGGCCGGGGTCCATGCGAGTGGGGCGGCGACCACATTCAGATGAGTGATCTGCGTCGCAACAGGCGAATCCAGATAGCGAATGTAAATCTGATCCGGCGCAACTTTGCTCTGCGCCGCGGCAAAAGCGACCGCCTTCCCATCGGGTGACCAAACCGGCCTGCCTTGCCCGCCCTCCTCGAAGGAGAACGGAGTGAACCGCAACGGGCCGGCGCTCTGCGGTTCGCGCCGCATCAAAAGAAACACGATCGCAGCCGTGAGCGCCATCCCGGCAACGGCCATCCACCACGCGTTGCGCTTGGCGCCGGGTCGCTTGGCAACCGCTTCGGGTGCCGAAACAGCCTGGAGGGTCTGCGAAGAGGACGCGTCGCGAAGATGATCCCTCAAGCTGCGCAGCTCCAGGTACAGATCGCGGCTCGATTCATAACGGTCCTTGGCGTCTTTGGCCAGGCATCGCTCGATGATCCAGCGCAACGGCGCTGGAATGGATGCTGGAAGCGGCTCGGCATCTTCCCGGATGATGGCGACCAGGGTCTCCGGCCCAGTCTCACGGAGGAAAGGATTCTTGCCGGTGGCGAGCTCATAGAGAATCACTCCGAAGGCGAACTCGTCGGATCGCGCGTCCAGGTTGGGCGAGCCCCTGGCCTGCTCGGGGCTCATGTACGCCGCGGTTCCCGCGACGGTGCCGGGTGTGGTAATGGTCAAAGCTTGGGTCGCATCGGCCTGCGCTGGCCTGACGACGCTTTTAGCAAGCCCGAAGTCCAGGATCTTGACTCGGCCATCCGTCGTGACCAGAACATTGGCGGGCTTTAGATCGCGATGCACGAAACCCGCAGTGTGCGCAGCCGCCATTCCATCGGCCATCTGCACCGCGAGATCCAACAGCTTGCGAAGACCGTCCGGCGGGGCGATGGGTTCGCCCTCGACGTATTCGAGCACAATGTAGTTCGAGCCGATATCGAAAATCTGGCAGATGTTGGGATGGTTCAGCGCCGCCACGGCATGCGCTTCACGCTCAAATCGCTCGTTAAATTGCTCAGCCGAGATTTTTATCGCGACGATACGATTGAGTCGAGTGTCGCGCGCCTTCCAGACTTCGCCCATCCCGCCCGCACCCAGATGTGCGAGTATCTCGTAGGGGCCAAGGCGGTCTCCGACGGAAAGCGGCATGATCTGGACAGTATATCGGTTCCGCCTTCAACGCAGTTTGAGTTAGCTTCAGCGATGTTAGGTTTATTGCCTTCTCGATCCTTCGGCTTATTTGGGTTCACTCCGTATCTGCAGGCAACCCCTAATGTAATCCTTTATCTCCGCTGCGTTTGCCGGATTCGAGTAGCATACCATCGGTGGCATAGGATCACGGGCGGCGTGCCCCGTATCTCCGCCCACTGCTGCAAGTCATCGGTATCCTTTCGATCGAACCCCTCGCCAGCCGGCAGGAGCGCGAGCGCAGGGACAACAGCCGCGACGAAGACCTTTGACAAGCTCACTTACGCACCTGCTGCCTATCGTCCCCGAGCTGAAGCGTCGAATCCGCGCTGAACTCGTGATAATTCGAATATTGTCCATCGTCGGTGTGGATGCTATCGTCGCCGAAGTCGCGGTAATGCAGCACGAAATGTGACGGGAGGATGGCTTCGTGGCCGGCGACTTGCGCGGCCTTGTAGTCGAGAGTGAGGTCGAACTCCTGCATTTCGAAGTCGGACGGGACCATCACGCACTTCAACTGGATCCGGATCACGGCGTGAGTTTGAGCGTCGGCATAGATGAATCCCTCGAAGGGCACTCGAATACTGCCCTTCGAACTGTTGAGACCGTAGCCGTGGGCCTGCGGGACTTTGAAGGCGATCGCATCCACCTTGCGTTTGTTGAGAGTCGCGGTGTGAGCCCAGACAAGACCGGCTCCCGTGGCCGGTTCGAAGATAGCGTCCAGAAGAGCGCCGAACTCGCCGGTGGTTTTTTCCCGTAATTGATCGGCGTCTTGTTCCGACGCGGGTTCGCCGTTGATTCGCGTGATCTTTCGAAGTTCCTTGCCATTGTCGAAACTGAGTTGCTCTTCGGTCTTGGTCAGCTTCGGTGTACGCTTGTTGCCCGCGTTGGGTGGGGCAGCAACTCCGCGTGTGATCAAAGTGCAGGTGTAGTTGGGCAGACTCTTCGTGTAACTCAGCGCGTAGTCGCGCACGGCCTTGATCACCGCGGATTGCTCACCGGTGTTCGGCTTGTCCTTCTCGGCGTATAAACCGCTTACCAAAAGGATTGCCGCGAAGCAGGGTACAGGTCGCATGGGGTTACCTCCTACCAATAGGAACGGTCAGGGAGCCGGCCGCTCCGCTGGCCTGATCCTGCACGACAACCCGAAGAGTCGCGGGGGCCCCGGCGGTGTCGATCAGCTCGACCGTTTGGATGCCGTTCTCGAGGAATGCGTCGTATTGATCGTCGGGGATGGTGACCTTGAGTGTTCTGGTGACCAACTTTCCGGATTCCCAAAGATAGAACGAAACATCGACCAGGCCGGAGCGCGTGGAATTCTCATCCTGCAGCGCGAGATCCCGAGGATCGATCTTGACTTTGACTTGGAAGAAGCCGGGGTGCGCCGGGTCCGGGGCAGGCTCGGCAGACACTTCGACTTGGCTGATGTCCAGGGGATTTTTGAGCAACTCCTCCAACGTTAGCTTTGGTGGTGCGGGATGCGCCGGTTCGATAGCGGCAATCGCGGTTTTCGGAGCGGGCGGGTGGGCTTTAGCCGCGAGATAGCCGGGGCGATAGCGGATTTCGAGCGTCCTGCCGCGAGCGACGTTTTTGGCGATGGTCACCGTGAGGACGTGAAACCTGTTGTCCAGCTCCTCTTCCTTCGGATAGAAGCCGAGGACGTAGCCGTCATCGCTGTCCTCAATGGCGGTTTTTACCGCGAGGGAGATGTCGCGGCTATCCGAGAACGCCACGCCTCCATTCGCGGCTGCCAGAGCGGCGTTGGCTTTCTCCTTGTCCAATTCGACGCCCGGGCCCATGGGCGCCGTTGGGCCACGGACGCCGGCTTGACGGTTATCGTTGAGCCATCCGGCGACACCCGAAGGTCCGACGGCCCGGGCGAGCACGGGATAAAGATGGATGTTCGCCTGCATCAGGAATTGGACGCCGGCGACACCGGGCCTATCGGATATCCACACCAGGTTCTTGCGTCCCCTCATATGCGACAATTGCCCGGCGATTTTGGCGATGGCGTCGGTCGTGATGTTCCGGCGGATTTCGACGTACACCGGACTATCACCATCGTCGATCGCGCGGTCGTCCGCGTACATATCGTCCGGGTTTCTGAGCATGACGAAGAGCTGGTTGGGAGCCCATCTCTTCACCCCTTGGATAGAGGTGGCGGGATCGGTAAAATCCCGCAACACGCTTAGCTCTCTCCCGAGAAGATAAATGGCGACACGGTTGTCCTGAGGGGCCGATTCCACATACTTCAGGAGCTCGCTGCGCGCGTAGCCTTGCTTTTCGAAGAAGGTATTGAGTTGGTCGAGCAATAACACCGTGGCCCCAGCGATGGGATTACCGGAGGGGTCAGAGCGGTTGGAGACTGCGCCCTCGGGAAGAGGTTTGGCGGCGCCATTGCCGGAAGTTTCGGCGTGTGAAGCTTCGCTGTTGATATTGAAGAGCGCGATTTCCTGTTTCTGGCCCTGGTCGAGGAGCGTGAAATCTGCCTTTTTGAGTCCCTTTACGGGACCGTACTTGTCGCGGACCGTGACCTCGACTTGTACCAGGCGTGCTGTGGAGCGAATTACGGGCGGCTGCTCCAACTCCTGCGGGAGTTGGGGACCGCGCGAAGCCCCTGCCGCAGGTTGCTGAGACTCGAGTCGGGTAAGCGCGGTCGAGCCGAGCGTGGCCAGCACGAGTAGAATTCGGCAAGTGGATATGGTCATCGCTTTGTCCTATTGAGATTCGCTACTCCGGGCGGAAAGTAATGAACTGGATTTTTCCATCCGGATCGAGCTGAGCTCCAATGGTCAAGGTTTCGCCTACAATCACACCTCTTACAAACACACCTTCAGCGCCGAGGCCGAACCAAGACGCTAGCTCGGCGAGAATCGCCGTATTGCTATCTGTTGTTCAGTGAAATTCGGACCGATCCGGCTGCTCCGGTACTCCGGTCCTGCGCGACGATGCGAAGCTCGGCGGTTTGGCCGTCGACTCCGATCGAATCCTCAACCTCAATTCCGGTTTTCAAAGCCGCAGCAAGCTGCCCATCGGGAATTTCAACGTTCCGTGTGATTCTCTGACCGGTGCGGGAACCTTCCCTAAAGAAAGAAACATCGACAGCCCCAGCCCAAACGTCATTCTGGTTCTCCAAATGAACGTCGTGGAGATCGACGGACAAGCGCACATTGCGAAAGTCCGGCCGCGCCCGATCCGGCGTTGTCTCGGCCACCAGCCGCAACTGCGTGGCGTCCAGAGGGTCGTTCAAGAGTTCCGGCAAGGTTGGGTGATCGGGAGCTCCCGCAAGCGTGCGGGATGCGAAGTACCTCTGGCGGTAACGCACCCGGACACCGGGCTTCGCTACCTCCACCTTCAGTTTGTGCCAGACTCCCTCCTGTTGCCCCTCGGCCGGATAGAAACTCAGTGTGTAGGTCAATTCAGCATCGTCCAGGGCCTTTCGAATCAAATCTTCGATCGCGTTGGAGTTATACAGCGCCAGACCTCCCGTCAGCTCCGCCACTTGAGACACGGAGTTCGTTCCGGCGGGAAATCCATCTGTATTTTGCATGAGCCGCGCGAACGCCAGGGGCGGCAGCGGGCCAGCCGATGTTGCCTCCCGCGACTCAGCGTTGGATATGGCTGTCATCCCGGACAGAGCTCCCACCAGCCCCCGCGCATCAACTGGATAAAGAGCCACGTCGGCGTCATTCAGCGCGCTGGCGGCCTCCTCCACATCCTGGTTAAAGCCGGATTCGAATGGCAATGCACCGAAAGAAGTAATCCAGATCAAGCTCTTTCTGCCGGGCACGCTAGCCAGATGGCGGGCCATCGATTCCAACATGTGTTTTGTGTCCAGCGTCCTGGCATCCCAGCACACATGTGCCTTCATCGCCATGCCGCCGCAACGTATGTCGCCCGGGCTCCGGGGTTGGAGGCTCTCCACGGCCCTCCTGAGTAGCGCGGCGTCATCGGTGATCTCCTGCACTACCTCGAGCGAGCTGTCTCCGTTGAAAGTATAGATGCCAATGCGGTCTGGTCTGCGGTCCTTATTCCGGCGGGTCCGCAGAAACTTCGCCACGCGCTGAATCACAAAAGCTTGGTCGGCTTCCGCGGTGTTTGTCCGATCGATGAGGAGCACCGTCGCGTTCGCCAAAGCCTCGCCGTTGCCTTCCAGCCGGTTGGACACCGCACCTGCGGGAAGGGGGACCATGGGCGCGGCTGCGGGGGTTTGTGACGAGCTGACGGAAAAAGAGGCGATTTTTTGCGGCCTCCCGTTATCCAGCAGAGCGAAGTCGTCCGCGGTTAATCCGGTCGCGGGAGCTCCCTTGCGGCGCGCAACCACATCCACTTGCACCAACCTGGTGGCGCTGCGGAACGTTGGCACAGGCGGCAGCTCCTCGGGAGATGCCGGCACTGGAACCTGCTGCGCCGCTGCCAGCGCATCCAACGCGGGTACATTGTCCCCGGTTTTCGCAATGAGGGCGGCCTCCGTCTTTCCGGGTTTGATTTCCGCGGTCAATTGTGGTTTCTGCTCGTGTTCCTCGGTGGCATTAATTGGAATAAGGGCGGCGGTTTGGTTGGGGGTGGCGACCCGTAAGATGTCCTGCTTCCGTGCGTCGTGCCATGGTGTCCCCGCTTTTTCCGAGTCCGAGCGAACGTTGCTATTTTCGGTTCTCCGCGCTTGCATGGGTTGCGCGGCAAGAAGCGGATCGTACAACAAAGTAGTCCGAGCGTTGCCGGCGAGCGCGACGAGCGCGCTCGGCGCCGGTAAGGGAACGGGAAAGATGTTGACGACAGGCGGCGGCGTTGGCGTGCTCTGAATGGCTGCCACTCCAATCCCAGCCAGCCAGAGAAGCGTCATGGCCCACGCAGCTCCCGGCCCCGGGAGGCTGTTCGAGATGGCGTGCGCCGGCTCGATCAGCCGGCGAATGCGATTCACCAGCGAGCCGCCGTTGGCCGCCAGCGCCGGCGCCAGTCGCGCGGGCTGCCTCGACTCCAGTACCGCCAGCGCGCGCGCATAGGCGAGCACATCGCCGATGGTTGCCACTGCCAGGTCATCGCAGCACATTTCACGTTCGTGGCGAACCTGTTCCGATACCCACCAGACGGCCGGATGGTAGAACAACACCGACTCGGCAATGCTCTGGAGGACACTTACGAAATAGTCGTGCCGGCGAATGTGGGCCAGCTCGTGGGCCAGCAGCGCTGTAATGTGTTCGAAAGACAGTCCGGTGAAGAACTCTACTGGCAAAAGGATGACCGGACGCAGCCATCCGAGCACCGTGGGGACGTCTACCAGCGACGAGACCAGCAAACGCATTGGCCGGTTCACGCCAGCTCGGGCGGCGATCCCTTGTAAGGTCTGCTGCCATTCGGTGGGCGCGGGATGGGCGGTGGATCGCATCCGGGCAGTGAAGCGCCAGCCTCCCAGCAGGCGAATCGAGAACGTCAGAGACCCCAGCATCCAGAGCGCGACGACGGCAGGCAGGAGCCGTTGCGATTCGGCCGCAGAGATGGTCCACGAGCTCGTTGAACTCGCACTAGGGATCACTAGGAATGTCAACGGCGGCGCGACCACCATGGCCAGCAGCGCCCCACATGCCAGCACGTAACGGCCCTGTGCGGACAGAAGAGAACGTGCGAGCAGGTTCCGAAGAATTGCGTACCCGAGAGCGATCACCGTACCCTGCCAGAGGAAGTGCAGCAACGTCCAACCCAGCCGTTGAACCCAGAACTGCGAGAGGAGCGCGTCGATCATCGCGATTTCCTTTTTCTCTCAAAACGATCGAACATACGTCCGATCTCTTCCAAATCCTCGGCTGAGGCGCGCTGAGCCGTCAGCGCGCCCAGAACCAGATCCCGGGCTGATCCTTCGAATATGCGGTGCATCAGCTCGCCGGCGAACCGCGCTTGGGCTTCCGCTCTGGTAATGCCGGCTTCGTAGAGGTGAGATCGATAGCGCTCGCTGCGCAGCAGCAGGCCCTTTTCATGCATGACTTGCATCTGCTTTAGCGTGCTGGTGTAGCCCGTACCTTTGGCCAGCGCTTGATGCACTTCCCGCACCGTGCTCGGCCCGCATCTCCAGAGAACTGTCAGGATGCCGAACTCGGCGTCGGAGGGAATGTTAGCCACAGCGGGATTGTAATACGATTATGGATCGTATGTCAATGTTTTTTACTCGTAGTTTTTTGCTCGTAGCCTCTTTGACGCTCAGCTAGGCCAGGTGGGTTGTTCCTCCGTTGAGATGGTTCATCCCCGGAACCGCGAATCGAGCCAGATTCTTGTTCCAGCCCCAGAACAATGAATTGACTGTCAGCGTGATAGCTGCCTAAGCGGAGAGGCGAGTCCGTGGCCTTGTAGGTCGCGCGCGCCTTTGCCGTACGCGCCACCGGCCCCCCAAGCTTCGCCTGCCGAAGATTGAGGCCACGAATCCGCGCAGCGTGGCCGCCGCCAGCCCGCGGTGATTGGATCTAGAAGGCCTTCGGGCTACAATAACAAGCGCCGGTTACGTCGTGCCATGGAATAGAGGTGTCACTCTGAGGGTCTTTTCGCGACTGAATGTAGCGATCGCTGCGGTGATCATCGCGGGCGGCTTGCTGAGCACCTGGGTGTATTTGAAGCGCCCGGAACGCCGTCTTTCGCACGCCCCCAACGCCTACCTCGACCCGGCTGTTTGTGCGGATTGTCACGGAGAAATTGCCGCTACCTACCGCAAGACGGGCATGGGACGGTCGTTCGCCCGTGTGCGGCCCGAAGAAAAGATCGAGTTCGGAAAGCCCTTCTACAACAAGACCTCCGACAGTTACTTTGCGATGCTCGCCCGTGGCGGCAAGTATTATCAGCGCCGCTGGCAGATTGGTTTCGATGGAAAAGAGACGAATATCGACGAAAAGAAAGTTGATTTTGTTGTCGGCTCCGGAAATCATTCCCGCACCTATCTTCACTTGACCAGCCAGAGCACTCTCCAGGTTCTGCCGTTGAGCTGGTATTCGGAGAAGGGCGGCTATTGGGACATGAGTCCGGGGTACGATCAGCCCGATTTTCCGGGATCCGTCCGTCCAGTTCATTACGAGTGCATGTTCTGCCACAACGCTTATCCGAAGATTCCGGAAGCTCTGGAGCATTCGGCCAGCGCGGAAGTGACGTTTGCTGGGCCGATTCCGGAAGGGATCGATTGCCAGCGATGCCACGGACCGGGCCAGCGGCATGTGGAACTGGCGTCGGCAGGCGCCACTTCGCAGGAAATTCGCGCTGCCATTGTGAATCCGAAAACGTTAAGTCCGGACCGGGAAATCGAGGTCTGCATGCAGTGCCATTTGGAGAGCACCAGTCTGGATCTACCGCACGCGATCCGGCGCTTTGACACGTCGCCGTTTTCGTACCGGCCGGGAGAGCCTCTGGGCGATTTCATGGTGCAGTTCGATCGCAAAGACGGGATGCCCGCGGACCGGTTCGAGATTGCGATGGGAGCTTACCGGCTTCGGGAATCGCAGTGCTTTCTAAAGAGCCAAGGGAAGCTTCGCTGCACTACCTGCCATGATCCGCACGATATCCCGCACGGCCCTCAAGCGATGGCGCATTACAATGGCATTTGCGAGGGCTGCCACGCCGCAACCCTAAAGAACACGGCAGCCGCGGGCCCGCACGCCGCGGGGGCCGATTGCGTCGGCTGCCACATGCCCAAGCGTAGGACCGACGACGTGGTGCACGTGATCATGACGGATCACTACATCCAGCGGCGAAAACCGGAAGGCGATCTGCTGGCGCCGAAGCCCGAGATCGAGGAGACAGCCGAAAACATGTATCGCGGCGAGGTGGTTCCGTATTATCCTTCGCCGCTCCCCGAAACGGCGGAGAACGCTTTGTATGTCGCCGTGGCGCAGGTTCGCGACAGGAAAAATCTAACCCAAGGGTTGCCTCAGTTAGCAAGCCTGCTGGGAAAATACCACCCCGCGCAGGCCGGGTTTTACGCTGAACTCGGGCAAGGTTACCGCGACAACGGAAACTTCGCGCAGGCGATCCCGTATTACGAGGAAGCCGAGCGGCGGGAGCCGACGGCGTACCGCCTGGCCCAGCTCGGCAACGCACTCATGGAGGCAAGACAATTCCCGGAAGCTGAGTCGGCGCTGCGGCGGTCGACTTCTCTCGATTCCGGCGAACCGGTGGCCTGGGGAACGCTCGGCTGGGTCCTCTGGCAGGAGAACAAAGCCGCCGAAGCGAAGGCCGCGCTGGAAAAGGCTGTGTCCCTCGATCCTGAGTTACCGGAACTGCGCAACAATCTCGGCTCGGTGCTGTGGGGCACCGGGGATCAGGATGAGGCGGAGGTGCAGTTCCGGGAGGCTCTTCGAATTCAGCCCGGCATTGCGGAGTGGCGGTTAAATTTCGCTCGCGTGCTGGCGACTCGCGGCAAAATCGACGAGGCTCGCTATCAATTCGAGCAGACCATCCGGTTGAAGCCGGATCTGGCCGATGCGCGGATGGATTATGGGCAACTCTTGTTCGATCGCGGCGATCTTGCGGGAGCGGTGCGTGAATTGGAGACTGCGGTCCAGTTGCAACCCACTCTCTGGCGAGCGCAGTTTCAGTTAGCGATGGCCCTGGGGCGAAGGGGAGATTCGACGGCTGCGCTCGAGCATTTAAAGATCGCCGCTAACGGCTCCGATCCGCAAGTTCGAGCGGCCGCATTGGAAATGCTTCAACGGCTGGGACGATAAATCATTTCGAGATCCGGTTCAAGAGATCTCTGGCAGGCTGAAATGCGGGGTTGAATTCCAAGGCCTTGCGCAAGACGTCCTGAGCTTCCTGGCTGCGCCCGGCGCGAAGCAGAGCCTCGGCAAGATTGACTCTTACCAGCAGCAGGGCGGGGCTGATGGACAGGGCTTGGTTCCAGAAGAGGACGGCCTGATCCACATTCTTTAGCTGCATCCAGTACGCCCCAATTGCAGCGGCCACGGCGGACTGAGCCGGATCCATTCGCCATGACGATTCATACAAGGGAAGTGCGTGGGCATCGTCCCTCCGGTCGCGGTAGAACTGCGCCAAATAGGCGAGCGCGAGCGAGTCGGCTCCGGTGGGCCCTTGGGCGGCAGCGTCTTTGAGCAGTTGGAATGCGCGATCCAGATACGCCGCATTGTCTTCGCGCAGGCCCACCATGGCGTAGGCCAATCCCAAGTCGCGCGCGCCGGCCTTGCCGCCGCCGTATAGGACCAGATCGGCATCCGGCGAAGGCGCGGCGCTGGCGGCAATGCGCCGCCGCGGGATGGAATGATCGGTGAAGACAACGTGCTCGATGTCGCTGGGCGGATTACGTGGCATGTGGCAGGCTGTGCAATCGTCATCGTTTGCTTGTCTCGACGCACTTGGAGCGCGGCAGTCCGAGGTTGTGTGGCAGCCCAAGCATTTGGAGCGGTAGTAAGCGGCCTTCTCATTTTTGCTGGGAACGAAGTGAGGATCGTGACAGGTACCGCACCACAGCTTATCGCCGCTGGCTCTTTTACAAGCGCTGGCGGCTAGATTTTCGACATGGCTGGTCACTCTCAGTTGCGACGCAGCGCCCGCGCGAACGAACACTGAAACAACGTTTTCAAGCCGTTCCCCGGGATGAAAAGATTGATCGTCCTTGCCTGCCTTGGGGACGCGGATTTCGCCGGAGAGATGGCATTGCTCGCAGATGCTGTCGCGTTCGCGGGGCGCAAGCTTTGCGGGATTCAGCATGGTCGCACCGGAAGCGATATGATCGCTGCCCGGTCCGTGGCATCGCTCACAGGCGACGCCGTCTTCGCGGAACGGCGGCGAGGCGTAGGCGTTTTGCGTGTCTGGAATCCGCTGGACCGCGCTTGCGTGACACTCCAAGCACCCCGGCAGAACGGGCCGCGTCAGATTCGGGTAGTCGAAGGCAGCGTCTCCAGGCGAAGCGTTCCAGGAAGCGGAATCGCTGTAGTAGGTGACGGGGGATTCGTACAAGAAGCCGCCGAAGTTGAGGAGAAAGGTGCGCGCGTGGGCTCCGCTGCCGATGAAGTAATCGAGTTGACGCCGGCCCTGAATCGGATGCTCGGTATCCCGCTGGATGAAATCGAAGAAGTATGCTCCCGCTTCCTGCTCTACGCGATAGTCGAAGGCCCCCTGGGAATCGCGAAATTCCGCGCGATCGAAGCTTTGCTTAACCCCATCGGCTCCCGCACGGCCGCTGCTGCGGGCCATCGGCGTCGCCATGAAGCTGCGATAGATGGCGTCATGGCATGCTGCGCACGCCTGGTTTCCGACCAAGTCCGCACTGGCGGCGCAGGAAGAGACTGCAAACAGCAGTGCAAAGGATCGGCGCAACCGGGTCGAGGATATCACCGGTGGACGACAAGTCCGATGGCGGCCACTCGAGTTGCAGCCGCCATCGGATGGGGGGCTAAAAAACGAACCGGCCTACAAGCTGGCCGGACCGCGGTTGGGCTCCAGCACCGCCGGCGGTAGCGATATAGCCATAGCCGCTAGTGTAGTAGCCACCACTAGAGAAGGCGCCACCGGCAGTACCGGGAGCTGTGGTGATAGCGCCCGTGGCGGGAGGCGAGAGGAACAGCCGGTTGAAGATGTTCTGGAATTCGGCTCGGAATTGGAAGGTGACCCTTCCCTCGTGGCCAATCTTGAAGTTGCGGGCGAAACTCATCGACTCGGCGGGCTGCCGCTGCCAACGGTAACTGTTGTAGAACGGAGCGGAGGTTCCCCACTGCCCTGCTCCCGGATCGGTCCAGGCGGCGGGATTGAGAACCAGAGTAGTCTGAGGATTGAAGCATCCGCAATTCGGATTTACCAACAGGGGATTCACCCCGGCGACCCGGTCGTCCAAGTCGACGGGAGCGCCGTTGAAACCACCCTGCCGGAGCAATATGTTCTCGAGCTGATTGGCGGATGACGCGGATTCAATCAGAGCGCCGTTCTGATAGCGCAGCAGGAAGCCGAGCTGCCAGCCCTGGATCAACTGATTGACCAGCTTGATGCGTTTGGCGTCCGACATGAACCCGGGGGTTGTGTAATAACCGGAAATGATCGCCGCCTCCGGATAAACCAACTGGTTGAGCTGCTTGGCGCTCGACAAATTGTAGATGTCTTCGATGACCGGATTGTACGAAAGGAAGATGGGCGCTTCCGAGCCCGCACCAAGGTCCATACCCTTGGACCAAACGTAAGACACCTGCGCCTGTAAGCCGTGAGAGAAGCGCTTGGTGGCCTTGGTTTGCAGCGAGTCATACCACGTTTTGCCCATGGGAGGCCCCAGGAATGAGCTCGGACCACCACTCGCCCACTGCGGCACCGGACGAAGTTGCTGGGCCACGGTTTCCGTCAGGGGCATTCCGGGATAGGCCGGGCCAAAGCCGGCTTGCACCGCCTGGGGAGAACCAATCAGATCGGTCAGCAAAGCCAAGTCGGCCGGATTACTCATGCTGAGCCCATGCGCCGCCAGGATCGTGTTATTCAGACAATTGCATTGGTACGGATCGAGACCTTCCGCGGACCACCAAACTCCCCGATTGCCCACGTAAGAAGCTTCCACAACCAGGTCATTTAGTAGTTGGCGCTGCAATCCGATGCTCCACTGCCAGGTCCGCGGCGGACGGGCACTCGAATTGAAGATTGTGTTCGGAGAGGACGGCGGCAACAGACCGTCCGTCAATATCGGCAATTTACCGGGATTGAAGTTCGGCCACGTTACGCTCGGGAATGGATTATTTTCGAAAGCGCCCGTCGCCGGAGGTATCCCATAACCGAGGGCGTTGAAGGTGTAGTAATCAGCCAGGCTGTATTGCAGGCCGCTCGGGGTTTGAGTCACGCCATACGTAAGGCCGGCGCCGACGCGCAGGACAGTCTTCGGGTCGATCTGGTAAGCCCCTCCGAGACGCGGTGCGTACGCCCAGGGGTAATTGTGTGAGATCTGGCACTTGCACGTGGCTCCGTAGATGACGGCGCCATCAAGGCCCCCTACAGTCGGATCCGGCGTGGAGAAAGAGGCAACCGGCATGCGGCCGTGTTCTTCCACCAGATAGGTCTGGTAATCCCACCGCAGGCCGTAATCAAGCGTTAGTTTCCTCGTAACCTTCCAACTATCCTGAATATACAGCCCGATGCTGTGTTGGCCGGTCTTGGTCTGGGTGTTCGGACTGATTTCAATATCGTCCGGCAAGCCCAACAGGAAGCTGGCGTAACTGAACCCCGAGGCTTCTGCGAAGTTAAGAGGCAGGTTATTCTGCCAGGGATCGGCGGTTTCAGCGTTGGAAATGCCGAAGGCGCCATTGGCGCGCCAACCGCTGTGCTCGGGATATCCGTCCACAATCAGCTCACCGCCGTATTTGACCGAGTGATTGCCCTTGATCCAGGTCAAATTGAAGTTGGCCGTCGATTTCTCCTCCCAGAGGAAGGCGATGAACGCCGGACCGACTCCGCCCAGGCTCGGCCCGCCATATCCGCCGGAGATGAGGTTATCCAGACCGAAGGCGACATTTGTCGTCGGAGCGCCGTCGAAGAATCCGCCGATCGAGGGGAAACGGTTGGTCTGGAAATACCCGTTCATGCCTATGGAGCTCTCACTGAAGCTCGGATAGTCAGTCGGCTGATACTGCTGAATGTAGCCGATGCCGATGTGCAGCAGGAGAGTCGGCGTGAGGGTCTGGTCGTAATTGACGCGGGTAGTAATGTTCCGGGTGGCGACAGGGGCGGGCGCATTGTAAGCCCCGGTTACCCCGTTGGCATCGGGGGAATTCTGCTCCAGCCGCGAGAAGTACCAGCCGAGCTTAATCGTCGAGCTGATGGAGTGATCCATCTTGAAGGACCAGTTGGTTGTATGCAGCCAGTTTTGGTACGCCGGAGCAAGGTAGTTGTTGACGATTCCGGGTTGGTTCGCCGCGGGGAAGAAAGACTGAATCGCAAGCGCCACTTTGTCCATCTCGGTCAACGGAATCTGCTGGTTCGGGAACGGCGTCCGGACCAACGATCCATTCACGGTGCGATTGCTATTGGGATCGAAAATCTCACCAAAAGATAACGTCTGGCCCAGCGGATCTACTGCACTCTGGCCCGTTACCGTATTAACGATAGGCACAGTGGCCACGCAGCCTGGACCCTGGACATAGGCAAAGCAACCGGACGTGGCAAAATTACCACTCTCGTAGGCAGCCGTTGGCACCGTCTGAATACTGTTGGAAGTTGTACTGTTCTGCCGGAACTGCTCGAAATTCCAGAAGAAGAAAGTCCGGTTCTTCCCGTGGTACACCTTGCCAAGCTCGACCGGTCCGCCCAGCGTGAATCCATAATCGTTGCGGCGCACGGCGTTGCGGATATGCTGGCCCGCCTTGGCTGGATCTTGCTCGCCCTCATCGGTGAACGGCAATCCAGCGTTGAGAAACTCGTTCACGAAATAGTCGTAGGCGGTGCCGTGGACCTGATTCGTGCCGGACTTCATGGTGTAGTTGAAAACGCCCCCGCCGGCTTGACCGTATTCAGCAGCGTAGTTACTGGTCTGTACGGACACCTCCTGGATGGCGTCGACGCTGGCGCCCTGGCTGTACTGCTGGATGGTTTTCCAGATGTTTCCGGTGGCATCCTGGCCTTCGATGCGGATGGCCTCGCTGTTGCTCGGCATCCCGTTCACCACCATCGCGTCGTCATTGGAGAAAGTCACGCCGGGAAGCAGCAACACGGACTGCAAGGGATTCCGGATATTGCCCATGCCCGCTACGGCGCCCCCGACGACGCCCCCGCCATTTGTCGTGAGCACGGGAAGATTATCCATGTCCGAGCCGGTGACGAGATGGCTCACCTCCGCGCTCTCCGTCTTGAGCAGCGGCGCCGACTCAGTAACGGTAACCGATTCGGTAGCAGCGCCGACCTCCAGCATTACGTCTTTGCGCGTATCCACCAAGGAAATCACCTGCACGTTCTCTTGAACAAACTTTTTGAATCCGGCGGCGGTCACCGAAATCTGGTAGGTGCCCGGCGGTACCGACTGAACATAATTTCCTGTGGCGGAGGTGCCGCCGTGGTAAATCACCCCGGTATCGGTATTCTTGATTTCAATTTGAGCTGTCGCAATGACGGCGCCAGCGGGATCGGAAACGGTTCCAGTGATCGTACCGTTCTGCTGCCCAAACACCGTAGCAGCCGTTAAGAACACAAGCGTCAAAAGCGCGCGCAACATGCTACACCACTCCCGATGAAAGGTCGTAGGCACGTGACAGCTCCTTTTTGTTGTGTGGCGGGTTCCTCGGGCTCCCCTCAATCCCGCTACGTGATGGAGGAGTATATTCGGTAGAATTCAAGGTGTCAAAGGTTTTGCCGTGATAATCGATATCAATACAGTTGATACAGGATTGCCGCACGTGTACACGGGCCGCCCTTTTTTGGAAATCTGGATAGGCGCATCGAGGTATGGAGCGGGCCAATGCGCTGGCTTGCAGTCGTCGGACCATGTCTCCGCCTTCAATCTCTGCAAAAGCCTTATAGTGACTCGTCCGCCGGGCCCGTGGCGGACAATTGCCACCGCTTGGGCTTTCCGCAGCCGATACGCTGGAATTGTCGAAGTGTCACGCGTGACCTAGCTGCCGATACTGCTCAGGCCAGAAAGCGATGTTGGGTATGGGGCGCCTTCGCAAGCGTGGCGCCTTCGCGCTCAGTGCGGATAGTTTGCTAGCCACCTTGGCTGTTCAGGCGAAAGCGCGCACCTGTCCTGAGACGACGAACCAACGGGCCGACCGCCTCCTCTGCGGAGACGAATATGTGCGCCAGTCTTTAGCGTGGCCACACTCAATCGAGGGCTTCCTTACAGCCGCCTAGTGTCGAAGCTGGGTGGAGATGTTCCCCTGTTCGTAGACCTCGCAGTACGCGCGCTCATGGATGAGTTGCGGCGCGGCGGCGCCTAGCCGCAGAATCTTGTCCGGCATCACCCATGGCTCGACCAGGTCGGGGTCCTCAATCGTCTCCTGATAAAGAATTTCATCGCCCTTGCGCGTCAGCTTCTCGGTGATGTGCATCTCGGCGGAATGGAACAGGCCGCCACGTCCGAACCAGGTTGTATCGACGAAATTAGTGGAATCGATCACCAGCGTGTCGCCCTCCCATTTACCGATCGAAAGCCCCATGTAATAGGCTTCGACCGTGTTGGGGCGCGGCCGGTTGTCGGTCGGAATGTCGCGGAATTCGATATTTCCACCGCCGTAATCGCTGGTTGTATAGAAGAAGACGATGTCGCTCGCCGTCTGCATAATGCGCGCCGGTGTACCCTCCCGCGGCATTCCCATCGGCTGGCAAGTCATGATGGGATCTTCTTTGTTGGTCCACTGGTCCGATTCCTGGATCTTGTCCCAAAACTCGGGTTTGTAAGTGGGATGACTCGGCTTCAAGTCCGCGGAGCCTGTCAAGCCAAACCGCGAGGGCGAGATCATTTCATAATCCACCCAGAAGTTGTCCATGGGGTCTTTGCAGCCGATCTCGGGATTGATTCCCCCACCTTTCACCTGCGTTGGACCACATCGGCGGTTCCCGCCACCCCCAATTGGACCCTGGGTGCCACGCCAGTTCCCTGTCATATCCGGATGTCCGTCGGCCAAGCGCGGCGTTTCGCCGGTTGCCGAAGCCAACGTGACCGGAGCAAACGGTGTGCTGGCATTCAGAGTCCAATTGTCCGGCTGATTGGTTGGCTTGATCGCCGCCCTGACGCTTGCCGGCACCGGCACCACGACATACATTTGTCCCGTTTCCGTCACCGTCGTCGTAATGTCGCGTTCAACCGCGCCGTTCTTCTTTTCCGTCATCCTGCCGGCGTAGAACGCCTCAGCCGGATTGAGCGGATTGTTCCAATCTCGATAATCGCTGTAGTCGAACTCGTAAGTGTTCGCGCCATTTTTCACTACGACGCGTTCGGCCATGAACTTGTCGTTGAGCGTCGCGGTTGCGATCGCTGTGGGAACTCCCGGAATCGGGAACGTCACGACGGGCGTATTGCCTTCCCACGCGACGGAGGTTTTCCCGGCCTTCATAACGTCAGCAGGTACACTTTGCGGCCGGGGCGCCATTTCCGGTGGATCGCTGGTCCCCGCCATCGCGGCCTTGAATGCGCCCTGCGGACCTGCCCACAGGCGAATCATCCGTTCCTCTACCGTCGCGGGCATCGGCGTCGCCTTGCCTTTACCGGCGACCAGCTCTGCTCCAGGAATGTCGTCGTTCCAGGCATACGCTCCACTGAGGTTTTCGATGCTGGAACAACTTTGGCCATTGGGCCGAGTGCCGGTGATCTGAATCCGTTCACCCGAGTTCTGGTAGGTGATGCTGGTTCGATACTTCGATACATTACAGGGCTGTCCGTCCACTTGCATGGTGCCCTTGCCCTGGTATTCGAGGGTCATCATCAGGTCACGCTCCTCGCTGCTGCGGAGCATGCCCATATACCAAGCCCAGTTGAAAAGGACAGATTTCAGGTCCTTGGCACCGGGTGCGGGAGTGTACAGCGGCGCACCTCGGCCGCGCCCGCGGCCTTTGCCCTTGCCTCCTCCGCCACGAGCTTGGCCGTCTCCGGCAGGCCCCTGCGCACTGGCCATAAATGCCGCACTGGCGGCAAGCGCGGCCCCGATGGCGACGCGCATCCACACGGTTCTTCGACTGGTCATGATGGTCCTCCCTTGCTGTCCCGTTGTTGCTGCTTAATCGTTGGGGCCGCCGCCCGACACAACGATGGTGTGCCCGTCAGCATACGTAACCGACTTGAGAAACCCGATCGGATGGCCGTCCTTGGCGGGAATGCACTTCACTTTGATGGCGTCGCCGGTGTGCAGCGCATTCGGTCCGATTTTGCCCACGCCTCTTTGCGCCAGTGCCGTGGCGGAGCCGAGCGTCAACACCCACTCGGTGGTCGAGCCATCGTCATTTTTGACCATCATCGACAGCGATCCGTG
>JASHNT010000075.1 GCA_030041495.1 Bryobacteraceae bacterium
GGAGCAACGGTCCGGCTGGTCGAGGATTTCGAGGAGCAGCATTTCGCCCTGAAGGGCTCGAAGCCCGATGAAGTCCTACGGGAATTGCTTTGCGTGCGCGGCCTGAGGCCGAAGGACCTGTGGAGCATATTCGGGTCCACGGGGATCACTTCGGAGGTGCTGAGAGGCAAGCGGGGGATCAGCAAGGAAAAGGCAAATTCGTCTTCAAAGCTGCCGCTGTTCTCACGAAAGAGCACGTTGTAGTTTGGTGTTGGAATGAAGGAACTCCATCGTCAGCGGCTTCCTGGATCAAGTCGTCACCAAGGCGTTGTCACCCGCCCTCCGGGGCCAATGGGCTTCGATGGCGTCTCTATGGGCATTGGTGTCACGGATTCTTCACCTCGATTGGATGCTCTTCATTCTTCCATTTTGAAAACGCAATGTAATACAGCAACACGAAGGTTCCGACGAGCGGCCAAATAGCAATCAGCGACCACAAAGGACTCTTACCGACCCTGTTTAGAATTTTCCAAAAAGCGGGGATCGCCCCAAACAACACCAAAATCACGAGAAGTTCTGGAAGACCAAGAGAACCCATAGTTGGAGAATTGTATCAGAAGTGCATCGGACAAAGTAAGCGAGAGTCCAAAGGGTAACGGGCCGGGTCTGTCAACGCCCGGTTACTTCAGGTTGAAACCGAAACGGCTACCACCTGCCAATGGGGCTTTTCCGTGCGTTCTCGATCAAGGCTTTGATTTCGTCGCCCGGTACGCCTGCCTTGTGTAGCTTCGTCGAAACTTCCACCGCCGACAACATCCTCGCACTTGTCCGCAAGATTGTTTCGGCGTCAGACGTCAGTTCCACCAGCATGAAGGCTTCCGGCTCGCTCTGTACCTTCGCAACACGAATCATCAACACGATTCTACTGCAAAGGTTCACCGTTCGGCGACGTTCAAGAGCGCTTCAATGCATCTGTTGCCATTATTGTCTACCGCCGCAACCGTGTTCCTTGAGATGGTCTTCGTATGCCTCTCGTGCATGCTCGCCAGCCAATCGTGACAGCCGTACTGCGTTGTAAGCCGTATCGAACTCGTGACCGGGCGAAGCAGCATTCATCGCCGCCGTTGCTCGGGCGAGCGTTTTCATCGCTTCTGCGTATCGCTTCCGCAGTTCACGGCGCACACTACAGCCTTCTGTCGGTGCCATCGCAGTGAGGGTTAGATTGGCTTGCGCCGGGTGGGTTTCGATATCTTCTGGTCAGGTCGAACTCGCCCAAGGGAAGCCAGACGGGGGGAGCGGGCGCTTTTTTGGGTTGAAAGGGGGAGCGCCCGCCGTCGTTTGGGTGACACTGAAAAAACGAAATCTCAATCCCGATGGTTACCGGGCGTTGGACTATCTTTTGGCCGGGCTGCCGTTTGTACAAAAGAGCCGTCCGGGGCAACTCGGCAGAATCGGACGCCCCACAACTTGCGTCAAACTCAACGGGAGAACTCCAGATGTCCAACGCAGCAACCGAAGAACGCACACATGAGGGCAATGGCCGCAGCAACTCGTGGTCGGACGCTCCTGATGCTCAAGAAATCGAAGAACGAGCGTACCAACTGTGGGTAGAGCGGGGCTGTCCAATCGGATCGCCTGACGAAGACTGGTTCCGGGCTGAAGAGGAGTTGACGAAAACCGCCTAATCTCCACTTCCTATCGTCGCCTACGTCGCACAAACCCAAACCGTGGCGTGGTGGCAGGATCTTTCCCGGTCACTACGACGTGATCGTGATCGGCAGGCTTGAGCGGTGTGCCGTCTTCATCTTCGTGGTAGTGGCCGCACGCTTCGCCGTTGCAGCCTGATCCGTCTTCGTTGTGAACAAGGGTTATCGAAGACTCGAAGGGATTGCGTAAATCTTCATCGGTGAAGGTCACGACAGGCATGATTCGAGTTTACTCCGATTCGCCGGATCGGGACGATGGCGGGGATGGACCCAAATGGCGCGCGGACGGGAAGGAGATCTTTTTTGAGGCGCCTCCCAATGGGACATCGAAAATGGCGGTGGAGGTGAAGATCAACGGCGTAGCTTTCGAAACTGGAGTCCCGCAATTACTGTTCAAGGCTCCGCGCGACATCGGGTGGGATGTGACCGCGGACGGCAAGCGCTTCTTGCTGGACGCCGTGCCGAATGAGCAAGGCGAGGCGACTCCCATCACTATCGTGCTCAACTGGCGGGCGGAGTTGAAGAAGTGAGGACGGGCGCGCGCGAATCCTCATCGTGGCCTGGAGTTTGACTCCACCGGTAGGCCGTATACATTTTTGCAGACTTCCTTCCCACCCTTCTCGCTTTTTTTGCTTGACCCCGAGCGGCGGACCATACATTTTTTAACACCCCGACAAAATCAAAGCGACTCCCCCCGGTGGTGATCGGCGCGTAAGGCATGCTCTTCCTCAGGAACAGGCGATCGGTGGCCTTGGTGACAGGACGCTCCCACCGCAAGTACGCGGTCAATGCCCTGGCTACGGCCGGCAACAACGGTAGCTCCATGCGCACGTCCGTTTTCGGCCGGCGTGCCCTCAGAACGCCAGCCCGCCAGTCCAGGTCTTCCAATCGCAACCCCAGCACTTTCCACCGCGCCCACGCCATACGTTGCCAGGAGCAACAGCATTGCGAAATCGCGTTTGCCCGGCGGTTCGGATCGATGGACGACTTGAAGAATGCGTCGCACGTCTTGCCACGGTAACGTTCGCGGCGGTCTCTCAGGCACACGAAATCTCGGCGACATCACGCCGCTCGCTAGATCCGTTTGCAGTCGTCCGGCACGTCCACTCGGCAGATCTATTTGCCCAAACCATTGGGCATGGCGCATTTTTCTTCGATCTCCCCCGACGGAAAACAAGTGCTTGAGGTGGAGATGACGGGCCAAAATACTCCGGTCGGTCCGTGGCAGCCGTGCCGGATGCTACCGTTTGACGGAAGCTCAACGGGCCAGCAGATCGATCCCCCTTCACCAGCCGCGTGCACCGCGGCCGCCTGGACGCCCGATGGCAAATGGACCGAAGCCGATGCGGCATGCTTCGGCAATCAAACAAACCATCCGAAAATGTGTCACTTAGCGTGACGAGGCGACGGCAATCGATTGTCTGCTCGGCGAGACTTCAAAGGGTAGCCATATGTATAACTGTTAGATAGTCTCTAGACTATCTTTCTCTTGATCGACTCCAGAAGAATCGGGGTCCATATTAAGGGGCTGGCCGTGCGCCCCGTCTGCCGCGGACTCTCCCTATCAAATGCTGACTCAGGAGAAGTCCCTCCGTTCTGTGGCTCCTAAGGTTGTCGTCGCGACGACCGTAGCCCTATCCTTTATAAGCTTTTGGCGCGGCGCCGCCATTGTTCTCAGCGATCTCGCCTCTTCTGCCTTTTACGCCGGCGGCGCAGCCGAACAAGCCGTCGGCCGCTCTGCTCCATGTGTTCCGGTTCAGCGTGAAATGGAATCCGAGCGTTTTCCGTTAGTGTAAATTCCGCCCTTCGGGCGGGGATTTTTAAGGCATTGGGGTCTACCGATCCGATGTGTTTTTGGGGGAGCGCGGAAGCGGAACCTCCGCGCTCCGATCATCGTCTCGATGAGCCCGCCAGGCTATCCCTCGGCATGGTCGCATCCCTGCGGAGCCAGCTTCCGTTTCACCTGGCACAGTCATTGTAGCCCTGAAACTGAAAAAGGAAGGGGTCATTTTTATGCCACCTGCCGCCGGAGTTGACGTTGGAGCCGCGCCTGTTCCAGCTTGCGGTCGCGCGCATCCAGGATCTGCTGCTGCCGCCCGGCCAGCATGTCGGCCGGAGTCACGAAACCGACGGCGCTGTGGAGCCGCACCGTGTTGTAGTGCTCCACGTAATTTTGGATCAGGCGGCGCGCATCTTCCGGCGTCAGAGGCGTTCCCGGCCGGATACATTCGGCTTTGAGCGATTGGTGCCAGCGCTCGATTTTCCCATTCGATTGCGGATAATACGGCGACGTTCTCACGTGGGTCATGCCCGCTATCCGAATGAACTCCTTGAAGTCCCGGGCGATGAACTGCGGCCCGTTGTCGGAGATGATGCGCGGCTTGGCTTGCGGATACTTCTCGCGCGCCGCCTGGAGAATGATTTCCAGGTCGGCCTCCCGCATGGATTCGCGCAGATCCCAGTGCACGATCGAGCGGCTGTAGCCATCCAGTACGCTGCACAGATAGTAGAACGTGCCGGCGAGGTTGATGTAGGAAACGTCCATATGCCAATGTTGATGCGGTCCTGGGGGTTGCTCGAACCCAGTCCCCTTCTTCGACGGCTTCCCGTTCCACTTGCGCAGCAGCCCGGCCTGAGAAAGCACCCGCCACACGCTGGACGGACTCACCGCCACAATGTCAGCGTCGAGCATCATGAAGGTCAGCCGCCGGTAGCCTTCCAGCGGATGTCGCAGATGAAAATCCACGATGGCTTGCTTCTCCCACGCCTCCAACCAAAAATCCCGGGGAACCCAACCGTTGTGTTCGTTGACTCGGCCGTAGCGTTCCCGCCAACCGTAGAACTTGCTTGCGGTCACGCCCAACCATCCAATGAATCGTCCGGCGCCAATCTCGCTGGCCTCGGACCAGCGCCGGACGAAATCCACGATCTGGTCCCGCACGTCGTGCGGCACCCAGACCCCGTTCAGAGTTCCCCAAGTTCTTTTTTTAAAGCGATGTGCTCCCCCATCAGCTCGGCCAGGACCTCGTCCTTGCGCTGGATCTTCTTCTCCAGAAACTCGATCCGCTCCTGTTCAGCTTGATGGCGGCTGCGGCCGTTGGTCTGGAAGGCTGCGGCTCCGTTCTCAAACAGCTCCTTCTGCCAACGGTAGAACACCGTGGGCTGCAGGCCCAGCTCGTCACACAATGCCGAGACCGCTGCTCCTTCCAACAAATGGCGCCTCAGGATGGCGACCTTCTCTTCTGCGGTGTAGTGCTTGCGTTGCTTCTTCATGCGTTCTCTCCGTTATCTTAACGGCGGAACGCTCTCTCCATTTCCAGCTGAGGCGGAACAAAACCCGCCCAGCGTATGTCTCAGCCACGAAACCATGAGAGTCCGCCCACGCCTCTAGGACAGCGGGCTTGGCGATTTCGTAGTTTGGGTCTTCCGGCGACAATCGATCGAGAAGGGAGCCCCTGCCGCGACGTCGGACTGTAGATTCGTCGAAAGACGAAACTGAACTCCCATCACTTACCTCGATCATTTTTGTGCCGGGCATCCATCGGAGACCTATGCGGAACGACCACTTTTGGGAGAGACCAGTAACCTGTACGTGGACGAGCCACACCTGCGCTGACCGGTCCGAGCCACCCGGCCAAACGAGAACTCCGCTGCGTAAGTGTTGGCCCAGCCGCAATTTGCCATCTTCGAACGTTACGAACATCTCAGGCTTTGAAAGACCTGGTTTGAGCTCAAATATCTGAGGTATTTGGGCGTTGCACGATTCCCGTTCGCGGAAGGCTCGCTTCTCCGCATGGAAGCTCTGCACGCCAGCTATGATGATCCGGATTTTCTTCACGGCGGCCAAGCCGTCATTGTGAAGGCGCCATGTATAGCCGTCCGGAGACGGCTCAATCAAGAAGTAGCAGTCGTCTGGTCCGCCGATCTGGAGGATCCGTGGCTCGGAAGTCAGCAACTTACCCTTCCACTTCGCGGCCTCAGCACGGAATAAGGCGTCTTCGTCAGACCATACGCCGTCATGTCCAAATTGCCTCCCGAACTCGGCGCGCAACTCTGGGGTGATTGTCAGCCATCCCCCCACTCTTGCGGACTCCCATACCAAAAGCGAAATTTCGTCAAGTCGACTCCAAGTCAGCAGTTCCTGTTCAAACAGCAACTGGGCGATGCTATTGAAGGCGAGTCGCATGGCATCGGGACTGGACAACGCCTGAAATCCTTCATTCGAAGTGAGGTCTCGCGATGTCCAACACCTGCGTGCGGCATCCAGCAGGATCGACTTAATTTTGGCGCGGTCATCAAGGGACAAATCGCGAATGGATATCGACCCGTCCAGATTTTCGAGCCAACTCGGCAAACTACTTTTCGGTGCCCGTGCACTAGCGAGAGGATTAGCCGCGACTCGCTCCCGCGAATTTTCCCTCTGCACTCTCTCAGGACCTGGTTGGCGAATTCGCTTCATTCACTCCGTTTCGAGTGCGCGAGCGTCGAGAGCCTTTCAAAAATGGCACGTCATTCGGGCTCCATTTCCTGCGGCGCAAGTGACGTCTCGGCTTGGGCGAGAAGCGCATCGAGCGCGTCATCGTCTAGATCAACCACCACAGCCTGAAATGCTGTCTCGAGATCCTCCCGCTTGAGTCGCATGCGCCTTTCGAGGTGTTCTCGGAACGACTGCAGTGTCACTCGTCCAGAACGGGACGCTCGCTCTCGAAGTGCGGCCGTCTCCAACTGTGCGACTCTGTGCTGGAGAGCTGATTTCATTCGCTCGGCGTATCCCAGGTGGCGAGACCAAACATATCACGTTCTGAATGTCTGATGCCGATACGGAATAACAGACCGAGTCCATGATTCACCGACGCCCGGGTGTCGTAGGAATACGAATGAGCAGCGCTGTTCGGATAACCGAAGGAGGCGATCTCGTTGGTCGCGTCATACGAGTAATTGGTCACGCCACCGTTGCCGTTGTCAGTTACGCTCTGCACGCGGTTGTCCTGATCCCAAGCATACGCCGTGTTCGTGCCTCCCGCATTAGACGAAACCACCGGGCCTTTTGCGGACCACCGGATTTCTCAAGCGCTTTCGGTTCTCACAAAGGCGGCCGGTCGCGGCGGCCAAGACAGGTCCGACGCGTTGGCCATCGAAGCTGCGCTTGATCGTGTAAAGAACAACGTGGCTTCGGCCTAAGCGTTTCTAAGTCGCTGAAAATTATGCCGAGACGATAAGCTCAAACCCAGGTAGAATGGACGATTCACCATGGCACGTCATTGGGTCCAGGGAAACGCGCCGGCGCGCGCGCTCGAATACGCCGCGGAGTGGCGGCGCCGTTGTTGGGACGATGAGCGATCCATCCTCTCCGACGCAAGTTTGTGGACCAACGAGAATGCCCGTGACCTTTTGACCCGGTTCGTTCAAAACCCGATCGATGGTAACGAACTCAACTTCTTTGAAAAACTTGAACAGCAGATCAGGCCCGCTGGTCCTGATACTAAGAAGTTGGCTGCTGAAATGCTTTGGTTGCTTTATCTGTTTCCGCTTGACACCAGGGGTAAGACAAAGCGGGAACATATCAAGCTCGTTTGGGAGTGGTCTGGCGAGTCATTGGATATGGCAAATGCTTGGCTCGGCGATGCGCTTGACACTGGGATCGGAGCCGCCAATCCTGGGCTTTCCAATTACAAACCCAACGAACTCGCCTTGATTGTCGCGGCGCTCTGTGCTTGGCGAACCATGTCAAACGAAGAACGTACAAGCAGAGGCAATGGGTGGGCTTTCGCGAACTGGCTCGATACAGTGCCGGAGAGCAAGGGTAGACAATTCCGGCACATCTGGGTATACCTTTTGTTCCCCGATGAATTTGAACCCATTTCATCGGAAACGCATAAACGCCTCATCATCCGACACTATCGTGGGATTGCCGGGGTCACCGAGGCGCTCGCATCAATCGATGACTTAGCCGATTCTGAGCGCGTCCGGCGAGACAAAACTCTCTTCGCGATTCGCCAGTGCCTCGAAAAGGCACGCGGTGGCCCATTTAGTTTCTACGATCCGCCGGTCCGCGCTGAGTGGTCGCCAGCGACTGACCTGGCACCGGTAGCAGGCAATGGAGATCGGCCGGCTGAGTCGGGGCCAGCGTTGCCACCCGGTCTTATAGACTCAGCCGATCCGGGTGACCTGTTCATCGACGCAGATGAAGTGACGGTGTTGCTCGGAAAACTGAAACGTGAGAAGAACCTTATACTGCAAGGGCCGCCAGGTGTCGGGAAGACCTTCATTGCAAGACGCATCGCGGAGGCACTCGCGGGCGCTAAGGGCCACGTCAAGTGGGTACAATTCCACGAGTCATATTCTTACGAGGACTTCGTACGGGGTTATCGGCCGGATGGCAAGGGTGGCTTCGCACTCGAAGACGGAATTTTTTGGCTCTTCAACGAAGCGGCCCAGAAGAACGACGCGCCGTTCGTGCTGGTGATCGATGAGATCAACCGCGGCAAGCTGAGCAAGATATTCGGGGAATTGCTCATGTGCATCGAATGGGATAAGCGGGACCAAAAATGGGGTGTGCAACTAGCCTACCGCAAGCAGCACGACGAGCCCTTGTTCTTCGTGGCACCAAATCTATACGTCTTGGGTCTCATGAATACCGCTGACCGCTCGATCGCCGTCGTCGATTACGCGTTGCGGCGGCGATTCAGCTTCCACACACTGCGCCCCATGTTTGGGTCGGAAAGATTTCGACGTCTCCTCCTGGACCGAGGCATGAGCCCCGAACTCCTTTCCGCCGTCCTCGGCCGAATCCAGCAGCTTAACGAGCAGATCGAGGCGGAGCTTGGCCCAGGGTTTGTGATCGGCCACAGCTTCTTCTGTCCGATTCCTGGCGAAGATCTGGACGAGAATTGGTACTTGGCGGTTGTCCGGTCACATATCGAACCCTTGCTCGAAGAGTATTGGTTCGATAATCGCAAGCGCGTGCAGGAACTCCTCGCTCATTTACAGCTTCCGTGAAGATCCCGATTCGGAACGTTTACTACCTGCTCTGCTACGCTTGCGGCGAGCGAATACTTGAGCCAGAAACAGAATGGGTCGGTACAAGCCATGGCCCTGAGAACCTGTCCAGCTTACTCGCCTTTGTGCTTATCCGCCGGATGAAGCCGCTTGCGCGGTGGGGTCTCGACCGCAACTATACGGAATCCGAGGAGGAGACCGTCGCACCACAAGGGCGGATTGACTTCAACGCAAGCGTTACGCGATGTTCAGTGCGCCGCCAAGCGCTGATTTGCCGGCGCGACGAATTGGACGTCAACGTCTTGCAAAATCAAGTGTTGCGTACGACTCTACATCTGCTCGCAAACGATCGAAACGTCGACGATTCGCGGCGGGTCGAAGCTGCGAGGCTCGAACGCCTCTTGCACCTTGTCGAAATAGTTCCTCTGACACTAGATGTTTTTCGACGGCTCCAGCTTGCCCGGAAGAACGCCCGGTATCACTTCCTACTAAACGTCTGTGAGCTAATCTGGCTAGGCCTCTTGCCCGATCCTAAAGCCGACGGCCACCAGACAACATTCGATGCGATTTCCAACGATGATCGCGTCATGGAGCGAATTTTCGAAGAGTTCATAGGCAATTTCTATCGTATTGAGATGCCATCTCTCCATGTCTCGATGCAGGAAAGGTTGACCTGGGATACCGATGACCGCAGTGATCTCCAGTACCTTCCTGTCATGCGTGCCGACGCAGTGTTGCGCTCCAGGCACTCTGGCCATACGCTGGTTGCTGACGCTAAGTACTACCGAGAGACGCTCGTCTCATTTCATGACCGGGAACGTGTCCGCTCTGGACACTTGTACCAGATCACCGCATACTTACGGAGCGCCGAATTGAAATCGGCCGACGTTGAGGGCGTTCTGCTCTATCCGCAGTCCGGACCGTCCGTCTCAGTTACGTTTTATTTGTCCGGCCGAAGGGTCCGTGTATGCACGGTCGATCTCTCAACAGATTGGCCGAAATCCACATCTGCCTGTGCGATCTTGTGGCTCATTTCATTTGAAGGATCATCCGCTAGAAGGATGGCTTTTCGACAATAAATACGCTCAGAATCTCCGCTAAAAAAGGGAGCTTCCCTTGTCGACTAAGATTTGCTTGCTCGGGGCGATCCGGGTTCGATATTTTGGAGATCTAAAAGATTATCTTGAATGAGCGTGACTTCTGTCAGTGTTGTCCAAATTAGGGAAATCCGGGCGACCTGTGACAATGGAGGGATGCTGCGCGAGGCGGTGGAGTCGTCGACGATGAAATCGGTGGGTTACGAAGCCACGAGCCGGATTCTGGAGATCGAGTTCGAATCAGGGGCGGTGTATCAGTATTTAGGCGTGTCGGCGAGGGTTCACGAGGAACTGCTGGGGGCGGAATCCAAAGGCCGCTACTTCAACAGTGAGATTCGGGATGTGTACCGGTATGTGCAGGTGAGCCGGAGCGGAGCAAGCGGATAATCAGACAGGCGGCGGCCCGATGGGTTGCAATGG
>JASHNT010000076.1 GCA_030041495.1 Bryobacteraceae bacterium
CTGCACTTCTTCTACTACAACTTCATCAAGACCCACGGCACGATCAGAATGACCCCGGCTATGGCGGCTGGCGTTGTTTCGAGCCCGATGGAAGTGTCCGACATCGTCAAGATGGTTGAAGCAGCCGAAGAGGAGCAAGCCGAGGCGGCACGGCTGAAGAAAAGCGAGATGCTCGATAGGTCCTATTCGCCGTTCGGCGACGCGCTCGGAGGGAAGGGGTTGAAATAGGCAATTTGTCAAGTTTTTATTTGTCTTTGTGCTTCAGCCTCTTGCGAGACACCGGAACCCATGGTACGCTCACAATTGAGTATTGTTTGACGTTAGTCTAGGCTGGCTTGTTTTGGCTCTAGGTTTGATCGCGGCCTGATCGCATCAAATGAGCGAATTACCGCCAACTATCAACTTCGACTACATCAAGAGCAATTTCTTTCGGGCGGTCCACGCCGATGGTGTGTGGGGCGGCATCAACGGTCATTTAGACGTGGTTATGGCGTTCTTCAGTGAACGGCCAGCTATACCTCAACGACTTGTTTTTGAGCTGGATGGGCATGCGCTTGGTAAGGAACTGACCGAAAAACGAGTAGGCCGCGACGCGACGGTGCGCGAGGTCGAGGTTACCGTATCAATGAATGCCGAGATGGCCCGGTCGCTACATACGTGGCTCGGCGAGCGAATCGGCGAAATTGAGTCTATTAAGAGCCAACTCCAAGGGGACAAGAAGTGATTTGCTACTACGGTGGACTCCACGGTGGTCCCTTGTCCGCCTCAGTCGCAAGGGGTGAGCACATGGAACACGTTCAAGCGTACACGATGAGTGGGTCCGGCTTCGGGCCAGAATTGACGCTCAAGTCTCTCAAGGCTTTATTGGAACCCTACCAGCTTTCAATTTCCGGGCCAGACTTTCTTCTCGCTCGGATTACGGCCATGGACATAGACTGGACCGCCGAGGGAAGCGAACCGCCAAACCCAGCCGCAATCCAAAAAGCACGTGAAGTATTGGAACTCTCCGAGGTTGTCCAGGTTGAGCCTGCCTATGTCACGGCTTCGGCAGAAGGCGGCATTGCTGTGTGCTTTAAGAACGATGGTCGCTACGCCGACGTTGAATGCTTTAACAACGGAGAAGTTTGGGCCTTGGTTTCTGATCGCCAAAGCTCCGCTAGTAGCTGGCCCCTTGATTCGAGGCGCAATATTGTTTCGGCTCTTCTGCGAATTAGCAACGAACTCTATCCGAATGCCTGACCGCCCAACCGCGATGCATAGATGCGGTCGTCCGGTTGTGGCGGAGTTCTCGCCCGCTGAGTGTTTTTACGTAAGGATTGACCCGGCTAGGATTCAGCCGGAAAACGTTGTCGATCCGGCCCACATTCAGTGCCCAGATCTTTCTTCCAACAGAAGTCAGTTCAGCGAGCCATGGCACGTCTTGTATCCGCGAGAAAAATACGAACAGCACGCTGTGTTTCGCTTCGTCCTTAGTGATGCTCCAAAGCATGTTAGCTCTGAAAATCCGGGCGGCGCACCCACTGAATACACCGTTAGGACGGTGCACGATCCCGAAGAGGACAATTACGCCCACTGCGAAACGCGCTTGTATCGTGAGAACGAGCGCATGGAGCCGAACAAGGTAAGTAAAGGGGCCAAGAAAGTTTTCAGAGAACACATCAGTCGCGCTCTGAAACCAGAACGACCGGCTGGCCTTGTCTATCCTCCGCCGATGGCATCCTGAAACAAAGTTCCCAAACTTCCCGCTTTATCCCACAAAGCTTTATTCATTCCAGGTTTTTCAAATGGACCCAGTACCACCATTGAGGTAGATTTGACAAGCTCCGCCCTGGTCCGCTATATTCGTAAAGGTTTCGCGAGTCGTCTTCTGCTCCTGCGCTACCACTGTCTTGATGGGCAGTCCGGCCGGGGGCCGGCCCCGAGGCTTTGACGGATTTTATCGCCGTCCGAGTATGGGCTAGTCCGAAGTCTAATACCCTCGCAATTTTGGGATGGTGGGCCACTGTGCGCGCTGTTCCACGGGTTGACCAACAAAAGATTTGAGTGCCTGCCATGCCGAAAGGCGCGCGCCCGATTGAGGGTGCGCGGGCGGGTGCGTGGAGAAAGATACAACCTCGTGCCGACGTTCAATCAGCTGGTGCGCAAGGGGCGGCGCCCCACGCGCTACAAGACGGCCAGTCCCGCGCTGCAGGCCTGCCCGCAGCGGCGAGGCGTGTGCACGCGCGTGTACACCACCACGCCGAAGAAGCCGAATTCGGCGCTGCGTAAGGTGGCTCGCGTGCGGCTCACCAACGGGATTGAGGTGACCACGTATATTCCAGGCGTAGGGCACAACCTGCAGGAGCACTCGATCGTGCTGATCCGTGGAGGCCGCGTCAAGGACCTGCCGGGCGTGCGCTATCACGTGGTGCGCGGAACTCTGGATACCGCCGGTGTCACCGGGCGGCAGCAATCGCGTTCGAAGTACGGGGCGAAGCGGCCCAAGGGAGGCGCGGCGAAGTAGCCGCTGTTTTAGGACATGCCACGCAGACGCAGACCGGAAACACGCGAGATCCTGGCGGATCCGGTGTACAACTCGACGCTCGCCGAGAAATTCGTCAACTCCATGATGTGGGACGGCAAAAAGGCGGTCTCGCAGCAGATTTTCTACGGCGCCATGGAGAAGATCCAGGAGCGTTCCGGCGACGACCCTTTGAAGCTGTTCAAGAAAGCGGTGGAGAACTGCAAGCCGCTGCTGGAAGTCAAGACGCGGCGCGTGGGCGGAGCCAACTATCAGGTTCCGGTGGAGGTGCCGGCCAACCGGCGCACTTCGCTCGCGATCCGCTGGATTCTGCAAAACGCCCGCAGCCGGCCGGAGAAAGGCATGTCGGAGAAGCTGGCGAATGAGTTGTCCGACGCGGCCAATCTCCGCGGCGGCGCGATCAAGAAGAAGGATGACGTTCACAGGATGGCGGAGGCGAATCGGGCCTTCGCGCATTACCGCTGGTAAGCAATTAGGAATTAAAAGGTTATGGCCCGCACCGTCGCTTTAGAAAAGATGCGCAACATCGGCATCATGGCGCACATCGATGCCGGAAAGACCACTACGACGGAGCGCGTCCTATATTACACGGGCCGGACCTACAAAATCGGCGAAGTCCACGAAGGCACGGCGGTGATGGACTGGATGGAGCAGGAGCAGGAGCGCGGCATCACCATTACCTCGGCCGCCACCACTTGCCAGTGGCAGGATTGCACCATCAATATTATCGACACGCCTGGTCACGTCGATTTTACAGCGGAAGTTGAGCGCAGCCTGCGCGTGCTGGATGGAGCAGTCGCGGTGTTCGATGCGGTCGCTGGAGTCCAGCCGCAGTCGGAAACGGTCTGGAGACAAGCCGACAAGTACCGGGTCCCCCGCATTTGTTTCATTAACAAAATGGACCGCGTGGGCGCGGATTTTTACCGCTCGGTTGAGACCATCGTAGACCGGCTCAAGGCCCGTCCGGTGCCGATTCAGCTTCCGATCGGCGCAGAGGATCAGTTTACAGGCGTCGTGGACCTCGTATCGATGAAGGCCCGCGTTTGGCTGGACGAGACTCTGGGCGCGAAATACGACGAGATCGAAATCCCCGCAGAGATGGCCGCCCAGGCCAAGGAATATCACGACCGGATGGTCGAGGCGGTCGCGGAATCGGACGACCATCTGTTCGAAAAATTTGTCGAAGGGCAGCCGATCACCGAAGCGGAGATCCGCGCGGGAATCCGCAAGGCGACCATCGCGCAAAAGATTTTTCCGGTGGTCTGCGGCACGGCGTTCAAGAACAAGGGCGTGCAAAATCTGCTGGACGCCGTGGTGGATTACCTGCCTTCGCCGATCGAAGTTCCGCCGGTCGAAGGCATCGACGCCGAAGATACTTCGAAGACCGTGGTCCGTAAGTGCGACGACAATGAGCCGTTCTCGGCGCTGGTGTTCAAGATCATGACCGACCCGTTTGTCGGCCAACTCGCCTTCATTCGAGTGTATTCGGGCCGGCTGGCGTCGGGCGATTCGGCGTACAACGTGGCTAAGTCGCGGAGGGAGCGCATCGGACGCCTGGTGAAGATGCACGCCAATAAGCGCGAAGAGATCACCGAGGTTCTGGCCGGCGATATTTGCGCCGTGGTGGGCTTGAAATCGGTCTCCACCGGCGACACGGTTTGCGATGAAAAGGCCCCCGTGATCCTGGAATCGATCGACTTCCCCGCGCCGGTGATCCAGCTTGCCATCGAGCCCAAGACCAAGGCCGATCAGGAGAAGCTGGGCATGGCCATCGCCAAGCTGGTGCAGGAAGACCCGACGCTCAAGGTTTCCACCGACCCTGACACCGGGCAGACCATCCTAGCCGGCATGGGCGAGCTGCACCTGGAGATCATCGTCGACCGCATGCAGCGCGAGTTCAACGTGGGCGCCAATGTCGGCAAGCCGCAGGTGGCGTATCGCGAAACCATCCGGCAGCCGGCCGAGTACGATTACACGCACAAGAAGCAGACCGGAGGCTCCGGCCAATACGCACGCTGCAAGCTGCGCGTGGAGCCTTTCAAAGAGCAGGAGTTCGAGTTCGTCAACGATATTTCGGGCGGCTCGATTCCGAAGGAATTCATTCCCGCAGTGGAAAAAGGCGTGGTGGAGGCGATGGAGCATGGCGTTCTCGCCGGCTACCCGATCTCCAACATCAAGGTCACGGTGTTCGACGGCGCGTATCACGAAGTCGATTCATCGGAAATGGCGTTCAAGATTTGCGCCTCCATCTGCTTCAAGGAGGCGGCCAGGAAGGCCAGGCCGGTGCTTCTGGAGCCGGTGATGCGGGTGGAAGTGGTGGTGCCGGACGAATACATGGGCACGGTCAACGGCGATCTGATCTCGCGCCGGGGGCGCCTGGAGGGCACCGAGATTTTGGGTTCGACGCATATTATCAAGGCGTCGGTGCCGCTGTCGGAGATGTTTGGCTACGCGACGGAGTTGCGTTCGCGCACACAAGGCCGGGGCGCGTTCACCATGCACTTCGGGCAGTACGAGGAAGTGCCCAAGAGTATCTCAGTGGGCATCACCGAAAAGGGCGCAGCGTAAAGGGTTCTTAAGACTTCACTCTGAGGAGAGGGGAAACATGGCGAAGGAAAAATTCGATCGCAGTAAGCCGCACGTAAACGTGGGGACGATCGGACACATCGATCACGGCAAGACGACGCTGACGGCGGCGATCACCAAGACGCTGTCCAAGCACAACCCCAAGAATAAATTCCGGAGTTTCGATTCGATCGACAACGCGCCCGAGGAGAAAGCCCGCGGTATCACGATCGCGGT
>JASHNT010000077.1 GCA_030041495.1 Bryobacteraceae bacterium
GGCAGTGTTGCCGTCAATTGGGGCAGCAGAGTGTGGATGGAATCGACCACCGAAATGATGTTGGCGCCGGGCTGGCGCTGAATGTTGACGATCACCGCCGGAGTCTGGTTCATCCACGCGGCCTGGCGCACGTTTTCGATGTCGTCCTTGATGATCGCAACGTCGGTCAATTTGACCGGCGCGCCGTTGCGGTAGGCGACGATCACGTGGGAGTAATCGGCGCTGGAAAGTAACTGATCGTTGGCGCCAATCTGGTAATCCTGATACTCGCCGTCAAAATTCCCCTTGGCTTGATTGACGCTGCCCGCCGTGATGGCGCTGCGGACGTCCTCCAGATTCAACCCGAAGGAAGCCAGTTGCGTCGGATTGACTTGAATGCGTACCGCCGGCTTTTGCCCGCCGCTGATGCTCACCAATCCCACTCCCGGCAATTGCGAGATCTTGGGCGCCAGGCGCGTATCCGCGAGATCCTCCACTTTCGACAGCTCCATGGTGGACGAACTCAGCGCCAGCGTCAGCACCGGCGTGTCTGCCGGATTGGTCTTGGCATAGAGCGGCGGCACCGGCAGGTCCGGCGGCAGGTAGGTCCCGGCGGCGTTAATCGATTCCTGCACCTCCTGCTCCGCCACGTCGATGTTCAGGCTCAGGTTGAATTGCAGAGTGATGATGGAACTCCCGTCGGAGCTCACCGAGGTCATCTGCTGCAGCCCGGGAACCTGCCCGAACTGGCGCTCCAGCGGAGCCGTCACGGAGGACGCCATCACGTCCGGAGCCGCGCCCGGATAAAACGTCGTCACCTGGATGGTCGGATAATCCACTTCTGGCAGCGCCGATACCGGCAGTTGCCGGAAGCCTACTGCTCCAGCCAGAAGAATCGCGACCATCAGCAGCGAGGTCGCAAT
This sequence comes from Bryobacteraceae bacterium, assembly GCA_030041495.1. Taxonomy (GTDB): domain Bacteria; phylum Acidobacteriota; class Terriglobia; order Bryobacterales; family Bryobacteraceae; genus Palsa-187. Next base: position 903 of record JASHNT010000077.1, read on the forward strand.
GGGCCGCAGAATGAAGGTGCGGGACGGATTCACTTCCCTTGGCCTCCGGCCCCTCCTGCCTGGCCGGCTTGCTTCCCGGAGGTCTGTTTCGCGGAAGCCTGTTCCCCGGACGCCGCCTGCTCCCCAGGAATCTGCACGCTCACGCGGGCGCCATCCGAGAGCTTATCCACTCCCGTCAGCACCACCACATCGCCGGGCTGAAGGCCGGAAGTGATCTCGGAATTATCCCCATCCATAGTTCCGACAGTGACGTTGCGCGTGATTACGGTCGAATCCGGCTGCACCAGCCATACAAACGTCGCATTCTGATTCATCTGGATCGCCGCGGTGTTCACCAGCACGACTCCGGTTTTCTCCTCCACTAGCAGCTTGGTCACCACCAGTTGGCTCGGAAAAAGTTCACGTCCCTGGTTTTCGAAAATCGCGCGCAGACGCACCGTCCCGGTCGTTTGATCGATCTCATTGTCGATGGTCGATAGCTTGCCCGTCGCCAGCTTCTTGGTCGTGCCGCGGTCCCAGGCCTCCACCGTCAGAGTCTCGCCCTTGAGCTGCCTCTGCAGCACCGGCTGGAGCTGGTCCTCCGCCAGCGTGAAGATCACGCTGATCGGATCGATCTCCGTAATCACTACCAACCCGTTGGTGTCGGTGGCGTGCACGATGTTGCCCGGGTCCACCAGCCGCAACCCCACCAGGCCATCGATATCCGCGGTGATGTGGCAATACGCCAGATTCACCTTGGCGGCGTCCAGCACGCCCTCATCGTTCTTGACCGTGCCTTCGTACTGGTGCACCAGCGCGACCTGCGTGGCCAGCGTCTGTTCCGGCACGGCCTTTTGCGGCACCAAAGTTTCATAGCGCGCCTGATCGATCTTGGCGTTGGAAAGCAGGGCCTGGTCCCGCGCCAGGTTTCCTTCCGCCTGATCCACCGCGGCTTGATAGGGCCGGGGATCGATATCGATCAGTGGATCGCCCTTGTGGACCATCTGTCCTTCGGTGTAATACACCTTCATCAGCTCTCCGTCGACGCGGCTCTTGATGGTGTCGGTGTAAATCGGAATCACGTTGCCCGGGTTGCTGTCATAGACGCCGATGCTGCCGCGCCTGGCTTTGGCGCCAATAACAGGCACCGCGCCTCCGCCGCCGTTTTTCTTGCCTACCTTGGCGTCGGTGGTGGCGCTGGCTACCGAGCCTCCGCCTCGCCGCCAATAGAAGTAGGCTGCGCCGGCGGCAATCACCAGGACCAGAAGAAAAATCCACGCGCGGCGGCGCGGGGGCTCCTCCGGGGGCAAGGGCAGAACCGCGCGCGATCCTGCCTGTACAGACTGCGCGGCCTGCGACCCTTCCTGCTCAGGGTCGGGTGAGGCGGGAGGATGAGGATTCATCGAAGCGAAAAACCGCTGGTTCCCTCAGACATGATGATGCTTCTACTATGCCCCGATGTTACCCGAAGCGCCAGCGCCTTTCGGCTAGCTGAACCAGGTGCGAGCGAGCCATCGACTCGCTGTGCCGCGAGGCTGGAATTTCCTATGCCTCCAGGCATAGGTTTTGGGTGACTACGCGGCCCGGCGCCTTAGCCGCCCGCGTCGACCTGCACCAGCGGCTGTACGCGAACCCCGAGCCGCTTGAGCGACCGGTCGATCCACTGCCGTGTGAGTTTTTCCTGCACGCCGTTCAACGCCAGCCGCGACCGCAGCACATCGAAATCCACGCGATCCAGAGCCTGATCCTGGTTGAAGCAGGAGAACACCACGGTCTCCTCGCCGGTCTCCGGATTACGATGCAGTTGCAGGCACTGCGCGCAAATTTCCTTCATCATGCACTGCATCGGCGAGTTGATGCTTGCGATGCCGTGATGCCCGGCGTTTAGATACGGCTTGAGCACCCCGTGCCGCGCCCTCTGCACCGCGCGCATCATTCCATCTGAACCGATCACGATCAACCGGCTAGCCGCGTCCATCCGGATTTCCGCCGGTCCGAGTTCTCCGCGTCCGTACGCCGCCATTGCGTCCACGATGTTGCCCACGAACGTGCGGTCCTGCGGACGGTCCGGCTTGAACCCCGGCCCCTCGTCGCAACACCACACCACTACGTCGCTAGCGCGTTCGATCTCCTCGACCTTAAACCGGTCCGCCATCTTTTTGTAACCGGCGAAATACAAAACCTGGCTGCCCAGCTCGCGCAAGCGCTGGCCGATGGAGAACAGCACCGCATTGCCCAATCCACCGCCCGCCAGCACCACGGTTTCCTGCGCCGGAGTCTCGGTCGGCGTTCCCGTCGGACCCATCAGAATCACCGGCTCGCCCGGCTTCAACAATACGCACAAATCCGACGACCCGCCCATTTCCAGCACGATGGTCGAAAGCAGTCCCTTTTCGCGATCCACCCAAGCACCGGTCAGAGCGAGCCCCTCCATCGCCAGGCGCGTTCCATTATCGCGCGGGGCGAAGGTTTCGAAATTCTGCAAGCGGTAGAACTGCCCCGGCTCGAACGACCGCGCCGCCAGAGGAGCTTTGACGATCACCTCGACGGTATTCGGGGTGAGCCGCACCACTTCCTGCACCGTCGCGCGCAGTTCGCGGTTCAGATGCTCCACCAGTGCGGCCGGGGCCGGCCGCCGCGCGGGCTGTCTGCTCAGGATTCGCGAAATCACCGGATAGCCCTGTTTGGCGCTGGCCATCGCCTTCACCACGTTCCCAGCGAAAGAAGGATGCAAGTCGCCGAAGAAGCTGATCGCGCGTCCGTCCGCGGTGAACGATGTCAGCACGCGGACGTCCTTCGGCTTGGCCAGCTTCTCCGGTTTGACTGGGTTACCCTCTTCATCGACCGTCTCATAATACCGGCCGTCGAGCCTCAATTTCTCCGGTTCTTCGCGGCCCAGCACCGTATTGGGCTGGGTTCCGGCAGCCACCAGAATCGACTTCGCGGGCAGCGTGACCCGATCGCCAGAGGCCTTTTTGCAGCGCAGCGCCGCCGCGTGGCCGTATTCGTCGGTTTCCACCGCTTCCGGCGTTAGCTCTTCAGCGAACTGCACTCCTTCTTCCAGCGCCTTGGCGACCTCTTCATGATTCAGCGTGTAGCTGGGCGCATCTATCAACCGCCTTCTGTAGGCTATGGTCGCGCCGCCCCACTTCGTCAGCAGTCCGCCAAGATCGGCGTCGCGGCCTTCCCGCACGGCCGCCTCGCGCTCGGCACGAAGCGCGCGCCCATGTGCCAGAAACTCCGCCGCCGTCTCCGTTTCTTCGGCGTTCCATCCGGCGCGAATTTCCGCCTCGCCGCGCTCAGCCGCCAGCGTCTCAAACCGCTCCAGGAATTTCTCCACCTGCACCGCGTAATATGCGAGCGACTCGGTCGCCGTATCGATCGCCGTCAAGCCTCCGCCGATCACCACAATCGGCATGCGCACTTGAAGGTTCGCGACAGAATCGCGCTTAGCCGCTCCGGTCAACTGCAGCGCCATCAGGAAATCCGAAGCTTGCCGCACCCCGCGAGCCAGTCCGTTCGCCATGGGCACGATGGTCGGCTTGCCCGCGCCCGCGCACAAAGCCACGTGGTCGAAGCCCAAATCGAACGCCTTGTCGATCGACAGAGTTCCGCCGAAACGTACTCCGCCGAACATCGCAAACTCTTGCCGCCGCTCGACTAACAAACGCACGATCTTCAAGAAATTCTTGTTCCAGCGAACCGTGATTCCGTACTCGGCCACGCCGCCGAAACCGGCCATCACCCGGTCCTCCAGCGGCTCATAGATTTCGTGGACGTCGCGAATCAAGCGGAATTCTCCCCGCACCCCCAGCGCGTCGACGCCGGAGATAGCCGCTGCAAGCGGTTCGATTTTCAGCCCATCGATGCCCACCACGGCGTGCCCGTCGTTCATCAAGTGATGCGCCAGCGTGAATCCCGCCGGCCCCAGCCCGACCACCAGAACCTTCTTGCCCGACTCCTCGCGCGGGATCGGCCGCTCGAAATTCAGCGGATTCCAGCGCGTCAGCAGGCTGTAAATCTCGAAGCCCCACGGCAATTCCAGAACATCCTTGAGCGTGCGCGTTTCAATCTGCGGAATATCCACCGGGTCCTGCTTCTGGAACACGCAAGCCTTCATGCAGTCGTTGCAGATGCGATGCCCGGTCGCCGCGGCCATCGGATTATCCACCGTCACGATCGCCAGCGCGCCAACCGGATTGCCGCACTGCCGCACCACGTTCATTTCCGATATTTTTTCCGACAACGGGCACCCCGCGAGCGTCACCCCAAAAATACTCTTGCGAAATTCGCCGCTCTTCTCGCGCAGCCCGATGGAGCAGCTATCCTTCTCCTGGTTGTGGCACTTGATGCAATAGTGCGCCTGGTCGAGCGCCGCGGCAACGTCCATCCCCGGATCGGTCAGCGCAAAGCCTTCGCGATGGCGCCAATCATCCGGCGGCAGGCGCAGCTTATCCGCCCCGCCATTCAAAAGAGTTTCCACCGGAACCAGCCGGTTCATGTCCAGCTTGTGCGGCTGCTTGAACAGGACCCCGTGCTTATGTTTTGCGCGGCCCTCCGGCGCGAGCGTGGCCCAGGCGGCATATCTTGCCGCGAGTCCGATTTCGAGCTCGTACTGGCTCTCGGCTTCGAGCCACAAGGCGGCGTGTTTGGCGAAGGTGAGCTCCGTCAGGGGCTCGCCCATGCGTTTGGCGAGTTCCTCGGCGATCGCCGCGCCGTCAATCGAAGCCGCTTGTTCCGCCGTGATCCCGGTAAGCGCCTTGCGCTGGACGAACTTGCGTTTGATCGAATACAGCGGCGCAAGCTCATTCTCGCGAGCCTGCAATTCCCTCAATTCCCGCTCGATCCCGAACAGGTGCCCAAGAAAATCTTCCAGGTGCGCAGCCGCTTCAATCATCAGCTCCGAGCCCGGTTTATCCGCGAACGCTGCCGGATCCTTGCGCGCCACCAGCAGTCGATGATGCAGGTCCGGGCTGGCGTCCTCCAGATGCGCCAGAAATCGCGCGTCCAGGCGCGCCAAACCTTCACGAGTGTATAAGTCTGTTACAGAAGGAATACTGTTCATGAACTAACGGGAGCGATCCGCGTAGCGGCTGCTCGAAAGGGGTTCCTACTTCTTTACGGTAACACGCCCGGAAGTTTTGTCCGCTGCCGCGGGCTACTTCAGCGGATTCACCACCGTCACATCGATCCATTGCTCGGCGGCTTGTTTCTTTTTGGACGGCTCCTGCCGGTCGTACGCCAGCACTTCCATCGTGTAGTTCCCCGCCGCCAGATTCTCGGGAATACGCAGGCTGCCGTTCAAGATTGATTGCTCGCCGACATTCTCAACCTTCGCAGGAGCTGCCGGAATCTCAGCGACCGGCCCGCCTCCGCGATACAGCTTCACTTCGGTTTCTACGTTCGGCGGCATGGGCGGCTTTCCCGGCGTCTTCGCGCCGAAAACCTCGCAAGCATATTCGACCGTCGCGCCCGGCGCGAATTCGTTCCAGCTTGGCCGGGCCAATGGCGCAGCCGGCGTGCCTTGAGGAAGGCTTAGAACCAGGCTCGAAAGCGCGATCCTCGACCGATTGAAATCCGGAATGTCGAGGAACGCGTATCCGGAGCCGATTGCGCCCGAAGTCTGGTCGCGCACGGCCGCGCGGACCTGGTACGGTCCCGGTCTCTGAAGCGGCACGTCCAGCGAGTATTGCAAGCTGGTTTTGGCAAGCTCTGCCGCTTGCTCCTTCGTTAGGAGAATCGTGAACGCCTTGTTGGCCGCGCCAGCCTGGCTGCCGTCTTCATTGAACACCGCCACAGCGACGTCCAGCACCGTCCCTTTCTTGCCGCCGTCCGCGTCGGCGAACATTAGATCGCGGCCATCGATCTCGACTATCGTGTGCACGAAAGGGCTGCGTTTCTTTTTCTTACCGGGATCGGACGCGGCAAACAACGGATCGAGATGGATCCGGACGCCGTCCTGAGTGTAGACGGAGAACAGCGACTTGGTCAGGATTTCCTGGCGTCCGGGAGGCGTTGGCGGCTTAGCCGCAGCAGGCTGCCCCGCTGCTTTAGGATATACGTCGGCGTACCTTTCGACCAGCGGGTCCGGCGCGGCTGCATCCGGTGTGGCCATATCCGGCGTACCCATGAGTCCGTTGCGAAAGCGAGCCGTCAAACCCGGGCGCAGCACCTTCACTTCGATCTTGTGCCGCACCGGCAACTTCGCTACGGACTCGTCGCTAGACGGGCGATAACCCAACAGGTAATAACCGCTCAGGTCCTCGATCACTTCATTAAAGCCGGCGGTTAGGTCGAAGCCGGCCGTGCTCAGCATCCGCCGCCCTCCGGTCTCTTCCGCCATGAGGCGCTCGGAGTCCGGCGCTAAAGCGTCTGACGGCGTCTCAGCTTCATACACCACACCCAGATCGTCGAGCACATAGATGACGACCCCGGCGCGATTGGCCTGGCTGATGATCTCGTCCACAGGCCCCTTGTAGCGCCCCACAAACAAGAGAGCCTTCCGCCCTGGGAGATCCTGAAGGCTCTTGATCGCCTCAAGAAGATTCCCCTGTACGTCGTTCAGGCACAAATACTCGATGCACACCTGCGGAAGGCGCTCAGTGGCGGCGTCCAGTTGGCGCTTATCGTTGGTGAATTGCTGGAAGATTCCCATGGAATCGCGGACCTGCACCAATCTGCCGTCCGCGTTCGGAATCAGCTTGCGGCGCGTGGAGCGGATTGAGAGCATATCGCCGGGTCCGGCCTGCTCGTCGATGAACTTGCGGATGCGCTGCATCGCCGGAACGGTCGCGTCGCCCGACACGATGGCGATCATGCGGCGGATCTCCTCCTTCCGCAGGTTCGCCGCCGGAGCCGTCAGAATATCGTTGCCCGGAGTTTTGTGAAGCCGCGCCACGCCGGTGTAGCGTTCGAGCAGCGAAGGCTTCTCTTTCAGCAGCTCGGCTCTCAGACCGCTAGGAGGCGGCATCACTTCCACCCAGGAAAAGTTGGTGATCTGTTGCGGCTTGCGGTCCTCGATCAACTGGAAATCGCCGGGCTCAAGATCGGAGACATGATTGCCCTTCGCGTCGGTGACCGTCAGATCCACCTGGCGCAGATCCACGTTGACGCGAATGACCTCGTCCGCCGCGGCGTTCCCTTTGGGATCGGCACTTTGCGCCGAGCAGGCCAAGGCAAGCAGTAGAAGCGCTCCTAAGGTCGCCGGAGGTTCCATGAAGCTCCTCCTTCAAATGGAGCGGACATCGCTCATGTAATAACTTACACAAAAAATCCGCTTGCCGCTGCGCTTCCCACATCCAGCCCGCGTGCGAGTGCCCATCTCGGCTCGATTTTATATAATCGTGACCGGTAGGCTGTTTCCACGCAATGAGCACACTTAGAACCGTCAGCGGACTGGTCGCGGCCGCGTTCGCCTTCAGCGTAACCACCCTGGCCCAGACTTACGTCACCCAATCCGCCACGGCGGCGGATTGGGCGGCGATGGCCAAGCTCCCCGATTTTAACGGCGTATGGGAGGTCGGCCTGGGTGGAGGCGGAGGAGGACGCGGCGGGCGCGGCGCGGGAGTAGGCAGGGGTACAGCGCGAGGCGCCGCAGCTCGCGGCCGAGGGCGCGCTGCCCCGGCTGGTCCGTCCCTGACTCCGGAATATGCGGAGAAGGCCAAGAACATGCCCCCGCCGCCGGTCAACGCCCAGACCGCCAATTGCCTGCCTCCCGGCCTGCCCGAGATCATGAATCAACCCTACCCGATGGAGTTTCTGCTCACTCCCGGCAAGGTCACCATCGTCATCGAGGCCTACTCTCAAGTCCGCCACATCTACACCGACGGCCGCCCGCTTCCCTCAGATCCCGACCCGAGCTTTTACGGAACCTCCATCGGCCACTGGGAAGGAGACACGCTGGTCGCCGAAACGGTGGGCTTTGAAGACATTCCGCGCGGGCTCAACTTCCCGCACAGCGACAAAATGAAAATCGTGGAGCGGTTCCATTTGACCGACCCCGACACCATGACCATCCAGACCGCGGTGGAGGATCCCGAAGCGTTCACCATGCCATACAACATGGGCATGCGCACGCTGAAGCGCCATCGCAACTGGACCATCGCCGAATACATCTGCGAGGAAAACAATCGCAACTATGTCGACGCTAACGGCAAGGCTGGTCTCAATCTATCCAATCCGCTGGCTTCTCCGAAATAGTCTTCAAGAAAGGTGATTATGATCAAGTACGTGACCAAGACTGCCCGCCGGCTCGCTCTGCTCACCGGTTTGCTGGCGGGCGGGGCTTCTCTGGCCGTGGCTCATCATTCCTATTCGGCCTTTGACATGACCAGCGAAAAGACCCTCAGCGGAACGGTCAAGAAGTTCGATTACACCAATCCCCATTCCTGGATTTGGCTGGACGTGAAGAACGGCCAGGGCGGCGTGGATACCTGGGGAATCGAGGGAATGAGCCCCAACTATCTCTCGCGGCGCGGCTGGAATCGCACTACGCTCAAGCCTGGAGATAAGATCACCATCACCTTTCACCCCGCACGGGAAGGCAACGGTGGCAGTTTTGTCTCCGCGAAGAAGGAAGATGGCGAGGCTCTGGGGATGACCGGAGCCATCACCAACCCGTAGAACCTTATAGCCGCAGGTTAACGCAAATCTGCGTTAATTAGCGGCTTGTTCCTTACACTCCGCTGAGGAAGTACCCCTGCGCGAGCTCCGGCTTAAGTTCCAGCGCCTTCACCCACGCCTCGCGAGCGCCGGCGTGATCGCCCGAGGCCTCCAGCGCGTGGCCCAGGTTTAACAGCGCTTCCGCGAAATCCGGTTTGACCGCGATGGCCTCGCGATAGGTCCGGATGGCGCTTTCCTGGTCGCCGGACTGCTGGTAAAGAATGCCCGTGTTCTGCAACACCTCCGGCGAACGCTCGCCAAGCTCCTGCAAGCATAGATGCCAGCGCAGCGCGGCCGCCGTGTCGTTCTGTTCCAAGGCGTTCGCCGCCATGCCGCGCGCGGCTTCCACATTTCCCGGCTCGCGCTTCAGCAGCTCCACCAGTACGTTCTGCGAGGCCCCGTAGTTTCCCAGCTTCCAGTACGCCAGAGCCAGATTGAGCTCCGCTCCACTCCATCCCGGACGCTTCTTGAGACACGCCTGCAGGCAATCCACCGCGCCCTGATAATCCCCGCGCTGCAGCCGGAGGTAGCCACAGCGGAACTGCGCGTTTTCGAACTCCGGGCAGTCCTTTTCGGCCAGCTCCGCGTACAGGCGTTCGGCCTCTTCGCTTGATCCTTGCTCCTCGATCGCCACCGCGCGTTGATAGCGCAGGTCCGTGCGCTCCGGCGCGACCGCCAGCGCCGCTTCCAGAGCTTCCTGCGAACCGCGCAAATCGCCCATCTCGTGATGCACCGCAGCCAGATTGATGTGGGCCGCCGTGGCATCCGGCCGTAGCAACGCCGCGTTCTGATAGGCCGCCGCCGAATCCAGCAGCTTGCCCATCTTCTGGTAGGTCACGCCCAGGTTGAACCAATAGTCGTAGTTGCGGGGGTTCAGTTCCACCAGCCGGCAATAATGACCGGCTGCCTCTTCGTAGTTTCCTTCCGCGAAGGCCGCCGTGCTGAGGCCTTCCAAAGCGGTCTGCGCCGAGGCGTCGCGCGACAGCAGTTGCTGGGCGTGCTTCCGCACCAGTGTATAGTCCTTGCGTTGCATGCCGAGCGCGATCAGGTTCGACGCCGCTTCGTCGCAGTTGGGATTCCGCCGCAGGACCTGCTCGTAAACTTCGACGGCTTCGTCGAACTCCCACCCCAGTTGCAGAGCCACACCCTTGCCCAGCAGCGCCGCTTCCAGTCCCGGCGACTTTTCCAGGCATTTTCCGAACGCCTCCAGCGCCTCGTCCGGACGCTTGACATGCAACAGGCAGATGCCCTTCACCAGGTGCGCGTCGGCGCGCGTCGGATCCTGTTCCACGCTCTTGTTCAAGTGCGGGAGTGCGTCGGCGAACCGGCCCACGTGATACAGGCACGCCCCGCATTGGTAATGCCCTTCGGCGTAATGCGGACGTAGCGCCAGCAATTTCTCATACTCGCCGGCCGCCTCCTCATGCCGCCCGAGCTCGACCAGCAGGTGCGCCCGCCCCGCCAGCGTCTCCGGCGTTTCTTCCTCTCCAGAAGCGTCGCTCTGGAGTGCGTCGAGAGCCGCCGCCGCGTCGCCCTTCAAGTGAGCCACCACCGCACGAGCTAACCCATTCGCGGCTTTGGCCGAACCTCCGTGGTTTTCCGAAGGGGAGCCGGTAGTTCTAAGTGGGAGTTGTATGGTTTGAGACATCTGCGCTTACCTGAACGTGTTATCGGTTTTCTTCTTCACCTTCTTTAGGTCTAAGTCAGGTTAATCGCTTAGCTCGGGAACTTCAGGCATACTTAAGTGCCTTAGGCCGCCAATTTCGGGGCCCGCACGTCCGGATGCAAGAGGACTGGCGAGCCGGCTTGCCGTCCTTCAAGCCCAGGCCGGATGCCGCTCCAGGATAAGGTCGGAATGGGCGTTGGAAGATCGCTGGGGCTGGATTCGCGCAGCTTCGCCTCCGGGATTTCAATCAAGGACGCCGCCCGCGGTCTCTGGACTCCGGCCGGATCGGCCAAGGAGTTCGAGGGCCGGTAGCGGTGCCGCCGGTCGCTTTGCTCGTCCCAGGCGAACGCCGCAAGCTGGATCGCGAACAGATGCGTCTCGACGGCAATCGCCGCTGCGCGCGGAAGCCGAATCCGCTCGCCGACCGCTCGCGCGTCTTGCCTCGCGGCTGGCGCGTCTTGGGGCTGTGCCGCGACCCACGTCTTATTCTGCGTCAGGCTCGAGCCCGGCCGTACCCGGTGAAGGGAATCGAAACGCTGCGACTCTGGCCACGAAGGCACCGTCATCGCACAGTCCCAACCGCGAATCTCCGCCCCCGGCGAACACCATACGGCGGCGTGTTCTGGAAGGCTCCATTTGCCGGAAGTCCGCTGCGCAGTCGCGAGGCGCGGGTTCGACTCGACGAAGAACCGCGGGTTGTGAACCTTAGCCGGAGCCTCGCGCAGGCCCGAAAGGACCTTCCAGCGGATCGCGGGGGCCGCGGCTCGATGCGGCTGCGGCACGCGCGCGAAAGCCTTGGCGGGCTCGAACCGCGCCGCGCTGGCTATCAGAGGCGCGGGGATCGCAGCCTGTGCCGCTAGTTCCGCCAGCACCGGAGAACTCGTTTCCCCGCCCTCAAGTCTTCCGGCATTCCAGTGAAACTCCGCCCGCGTGAAAGCCTCACCGGGCGCCAACCATACTGCGCCGGCAATCGGAGCCGCGGGAATGCGGGCCTGCTCCACCGGCTCCGCCAAGACCGGGGAATTCGCTTTGCCGCTTTCAAGTCCCGCGGCATTCCAGTGAACCTCCGCCTGCGTGAAAGCCTCACCAGGCGCCAACCATACTGCGGCGGCAATCGGAGGTGCGGGAATCCCAACCTGGCCCACAGCCTCCGTAAAAACTGGAGAATTCGATTCGCCGCCCTCGAATCCCGCGATATTCCAGTGAACCTCCGCTCCTCCGGAGAACGTCCCGAGGAGCTCACAAGGGCCGGCGGTGCCGGGATGGGGAGAGTGCAGAGGAATCGGCGTGACGCCCGCTTTTGTCAGCGCCGGAAGCATCGCCGGCACAATAATGCTGGCAAGTGGCGTGCCTTCAAGTGGTCGCACTGCGCTTTCCGGCACAAGTGGATTGCCGGTCCATGGCAATCCCAGCGTCTGGCTGCGCTTGCCTGACTGCCCTCCCAAAGGGGCGAGATTAGCGAACGGATAGCGCAGGGCCGTCTGTGGCAGATCAATCCCGTTCGTCCCTGTAGCGAAATCCAGCGTTCTGGCGCTTGAGACTGTCCAAAGCAACACTAACATCTGGCTGGACTTGTCAGGCCGCGCTCGGCCGCGGTCTGGCTCGCCGGTGGGATAGCGCAGATCCATCCGCGGCAGATCGAGCGCGTTCCACCCGCCCACCGGATCCGGCATTCCCGCACTCGAGACTTTCCACTGTAACCCTAACATCTGGATGGACTTGTTAGGGCACAGTCGCGCAACGGCGAGATCAGCGAACGGATGGCGTAGATCCATCCGCGACGGGTCAATCGCGCTCGCCCCCGCAACTCGATCCAGCGCTCCCGTACTGGTGCCTGTCCAGAGCAGTTCTGACGTCTGGCTGCACCTGCCCGGCTGCGTTGCCTCGGAAACAAGGTCGGCGAACGGACAGCGTAGGGCAATCTGCGGCGGATCAATCTCGTCGGCCCCTGCAAGTGCACCTGGCGCTCCCGCACTCGCGGCCGTCCATGGCAATTCTAATGTCCGGCAGAGCCTGCCGGGCCGCGCTCCCGCGGGAGCAAAATCAGCGAACGGGTAACGCAAGGCCGGTTCCGGCGGGTCGAGCCTGGACTGCATCCGTGGCGCACGCCCGGCGTGTCCATTCGCAGACCGCGGCCCCGCCGCGCCGTTCGGCACGGGTCCTGCCAGCGGCGCTGGATCCCGCTCGGGAGGCGCTTCTTGCGCTAGTGACTCTGCAACCGGTTCGTCCGGCTCCGCAACCAGTTCGCTTTCCTCGTCACTAGGTTGCTCCGCACCCAGCGGATCCTGCCGATGAAGTGCCTCCGGATCGAGCGAGAGCTCGCGCGGAAGGGATCGGGCAAGCTGGGTTTCAAAATCTAGCGGCGCAGCCTGGCCCTCGAACAACGTCGCGCCTGTCTGGTCCTCGTAAGGCTCAATCCAATCCGGCTTCCTCTGCTCCACCGCTGGATGTAAGCGGTGAGAGGCGGGCTCTGCTACTGATTGCGTCGAGGAGGATTCTAGGGGGAAGGCTTCGATCGACCCCGGCTCGGTCGAGGATTCTTCGCCTGCTTCCGGCGGGTTCTCATCGTCAATGAGGCTAGCGAGAGGCTCGGGTAGGTGAGCCCGTTCCGGCGCGGCTTCGAAACCGAAGGGCTCGAGCTCTGTCTGGATCTCAGGAGGATGAGGAAGGGGCTGCGCCTGTTCGAGAGACGGCGCCAGGGGAGGCGGATTGTCGATCGGCTCAAAGGCCGGGGCTTCCGGCTCTGCGGACGCATGGTGCGGCGTGAGATCCATCCGCGCGAGCGCCTCAACTACCTCCGGAGCCGGCGCAAGCTGCGCAGGCCGAAGTTGGGGAGATCCCTGCCGCGCGTGGGCGCTCTCGTGATGGACTTCGGGCTTCGCCGTCGGCGGGTTTCGCGGCCCAGGCTGCAGCGGCACCTTCTCCGCCGGCGCGGTGAACAGTGGATCCATGACCCGGCGCAGCGCCAGACCTGCCTGTTCGTCCTGGTAGGCGACCGCATGCTGCTCCGAACAGAAGGGGCGCTTCTTAGATGCAAATAACCCTAGTTTTCTCTTGCAGTAAAGACACTGCATCCCGCTTTAGGACTCTCCCCACTCCTTATCGTCACTTTCAGGAAGGGGGACTAGGCCAGGGGCGTGAACTCCTCGGCCAAGCTAGGGTGAACGCCTTAACCAGCGGCTGCTGTTCAGGTCGAGGGCGGGTTCACGTAGGGGATTCGTCAGTGCGCCGCCAGGCACGCCGCAAGCAGTCCCGCCTTTAATTGCTCTTCGACGGGAGGCTCCAGCTTGTGTCCCTGATGCGTCAGATAGAACACGTCCAAGGCCTTGTGCGCCTCGGTGTCGATCAGCACGACTTCGATGTTGCAGCCTGTGTCGGAGATGACGCGCGCCAGGTCGTACAGCAAACCGGGCCGGTCCTCGGCCACGATCTCCACCAGAGTCGCGGCCTCCGATACGTCGTTCTTTACCGCGACGCGCGGTTTCAGCCGGGCCTTGGCCGGCAACAGGGGCTTGGGCCGCCCGCGCAACAATTTTTCGGCTTCGTGTTTACCTTCCAGAACTTTCCTCACCACTCCCCGCAGCCGGTCGACCTCGGTCGGGTTCAGATCCAGCGTGCGATGCGGGTCGGAAAAGGTGAATGTATCCACCACGACTCCTTGCGCGTTGGTGAACGCCTCCGCTTTCACAATGTTCAGTCCGAAACTGGCGATCGCGCCCGCCACCGACGCAAACAGCGCCGGACGGTCCCGCGTGAGCAGCGTCAATTTGTACACGCCACGCTCATGCTCGATTTCGATCGCCACCGCCCGCGACTCCAGTTGCCGCGCCAGAGTATAGTGCACGTCAACCTCGGCGGGCGAATGAGTCCGCAGATAACGCGTCGGCAGTCCCTCCAGGAACTGCGCGCGTTCAGGCGAGACTCCGGCGGGCGAATGAATCCGCTCCGTCTCCAGCTCCTTGGTCAACTCCTGGTGCGCCAACAGGTACACCCGCCAGAGCTGCTCCATGCGCCATGGCGTCATGGCCTGCGGATTCACCGCGCTAATGTCGGCATACGTCAGCATGGTCAGCAATTTCAGCCGTTCGATGGTACCGATGCGCTGAGCCAGAGCCTGCGCCGTCGCCCCGTCGTGCAAGTCGCGCGAGCTCATGATGCTGGACATGTCCAGATGCCGCTCGATCAGGAACTCCACCGTGGCGCGATCCGCTTCCGGAGCTCCCAGCCGGTCCATCACCTTGTGCGCGACTTCCACCGCGGCCTGCGAATGATCCCGGCCGGAGCCTTTGCCGATGTCGTGCAACACCAGCGCGAAGCGCACCAACGCCGGATCTTCGATTTCGCCCATCAGCTCCGCGAAGCGCCCGTCGGGGACCTGCTCCAGCGCGCCGATCGCCACCAGCGTGTGCTCATCCACGGTGTAGCGATGATAGAAATCGCGCACCACCAGGCATTCGATGTTGGCCCACTCCGGCAATGCCAGAGCGAGAGCGCCAGACTCCTGCATCGCGCGCAGCCCGGCCGCCGGGCGCGGCAACGACAAAAGGCGTTTCCAACCGGCCCAATTGGCCTTGGGCACGATCCCGCGCATCTTTTCGATGGTCCCGGAAGCAAGCCGCAGTTGGTGCCGCGCGACAAACTCGTAGAGCGTCAAATCCTCCGGCGGCGCCGGCGCGCGCAGCAGCACCCGCTCCCGGGAGACGGTGAACTCGGAGGTCGACAGGCGGCTGCGCCATTCGTGGAACCGGCCGAGCAGAGTTCCCGGGCGTTCCGTGACCACCTCCATGGCCTGCCGCACCGCGCGATCCACCACCCGCGCATGGCGATAATATTCGCGCATCAGCACGGCCGGCTGCTCCGCCAGCGCATCCTGCGATTCGAAGGTCAATACGTTCTGATCGCGCCCGGTCAGCTCATGCAGGCGGATGCGCACGCCGGCCAGAAACGTGAGCGCGCCTTCGAGCGGTGGAATGCCCTCGTGCGGCTCAATCTGCATCAGCCAACGCGTGGTCTGGAGATCCCGCAAGCCGCCGGGAGCGTCTTTTATGTTCGGCTCCAGATGATAGATCGTGTTCTGAAACTTCGCGCGCCGCCCGTCCGCCAGACCGGCGAGCTGTTGCGCTACCGCACCGCCGCGCTTGGCCAGGAAAGCCTGAAAGCGCTCTGCCAACGCTTCGAACGCCGCCTGATCCCCGGCGAGGAGACGGCGATCCAGCAGGCTGATGGTCAGCTCCGCGTTGTCGGAGTGCTCGGTGGAGCACTCGGCCACGCTATGCACCGAATGGCTGGGGCGCAGGCCGCCGTCCCACAGCAACTGCAGAAAATCAGCCAGCGCTTCGCGCGGAGGCGTCAACGAATCGTTCGCCGTCAACAGCAACAGATCAACGTCGGCCTGGGGAAACAGCTCCTTGCGCCCATATCCCCCGACCGCCAGCAGCGCCAGCCCGGAACTCATGCGCGGCTCCAGCGTCTGGGCGAATGCCTCCAGCACCCGCTGGTCCACGTCCGTGGCCCGCGCGGCCAAAATCCTGTGAACCGCCTCCGGGGCCGGAGGCGGAACGATCACTACGTCATTCATAGAGCTGTTTCGCCGCGGGAGTTCCAACGGCCTTACTTCAGCAATTCCGCTCCACCAGTATAGGAACAGGCTATCGCCATTTGCTTTAGAAACTTTTGATGGGACGGATTGAATCTTTCTATCGGGTTGCGCGCTGCCCCAACAATCCACTGAAATTCCGGTCTTGCTCTGCGATAAGTAACAGCGTGAGTCTGTTCGCCGAACACATGCAGCAAATCTTCGAAGGAGCGGTCGCTGCATCCCAAGCCGGCGGAAACCCTTCGGAGATGACCATCCTTATCGGCGACGATGACCGCATTTCGATGGTCGCGGACTCGGATTGGCCGCTCGATTCCCTTGCTCGGGAGCGCGGCGCGAAGTCCGCTTACCGCGTCACCGGCGCGGCCGGCTCCATCCGCGTGGAAGGCCGTGAGGGCCTGCGGCGCTGCGTGATGGAATCCGAAGACCCGGCCCGCACCGCGCGCTTACTGCTGGGGGCTTAACCCTAAACCTGCTCCCTCAGGCAATCCACTCCAGCTCGATCTTCTTCGCCGCGGCGTCAATTTTCGCGATCTTGAAGCTGCGAATCTGCCCCGCTCTGGGAGGCTCCGCCGCCGCGCCCGATCCCGCGCCGCCCGACTTCCACTTCTCGCTGAGCATCGCCGTGAGGGCCGACAAATCGCCTCTTCCGGCGCCGGCATTCGACTCCTGCTTCTGTTCGGGGAGCTTGACCGAAGCCGTCACGCCCTCGCCCAGTTCCACTCTCGCGCGGCCTCCGGAAACATCCACGATCCGCCCGCTGACCGATTCGCCGACCTTCCGTTCCGCCAGATACTCATCGATGCTGGTCGGCTCCAGTTGCTTGATCCCCAGCTTGAAGCGCCGCCGTTCGCGGTCGGCTTCCAGCACCTGCGCTTTCACCACCTGGCCCACTTTCAAAACTTCATTGGGATGATTCAAACGTTTCTCGCGGCTGATGTCGCCGATGTGGATCATGCCCTCGACGCCGCCGCCCAGATCCACGAACGCGCCGAATTTCGCCAGACTGGTTACCGGACCCTCCGCGGTTGCGCCCACCGGGTACTTCTTCACCGCGTCTTCCCACGGATCGCCCAGCGCCTGCTTGAGACCCAGCGCGATTCTCTTATCCGCCGGGTTCACTCCCAGCACCACCACTTCCACCACCTCGCCTGGTTCGACGATGTCCGCGGCCTTCACGTTCTTCTTCGACCACGACATCTCGGTCACGTGAATCAGGCCCTCGACGCCCGGCTCCAGCTCGACGAACGCGCCGAAATCGGTGACGCGCGAAACCTTGCCTTGAACGCGCGCGCCCTGCGGATATTTTCCGGCGGCGAGCGACCACGGGTCCGGCGCAAGCTGCTTCAGCCCCAGAGCGATCTTGCGCGTCTCGCGATTGATCTTGAGAATCTTGACGTCGATATGGTCGCCGGCCTTCACGATGTCCGACGGCTTCACGTTTCGCGCGTACGCCATGTCGGTGACGTGCAGCAGCCCGTCCACTCCGCCCAAGTCCACGAACGCGCCGAAATCCGTCAGCGTGCGCACGGTTCCCGCCACCACGGCGCCTTCCTGCAGCTTGTCGAAAGCTTCGCGCCGCGCCTCACGTTCGCGCTCTTCCAGCACCACGCGGCGATCCACCACCACGTCCTCTTCGGTGGTGTCGAGCTTGGTGATGCGGCACTCGATCTCCTGATCCACCAGCTTCTCCATCTCCGCCTGTTCGCGCGCGCCGCTGCGGGAAGCGGGCATGAACGCCGGCACGCCCACATCGACGCGCAGGCCGCCTTTCACCACTTGCAGCACCTTGCCGGCGATGGTTCGCTTCTCCGCGAAAGCCTTTTCGAGCGCCGTCCAGTCCTTCGGAATCTCCACCTTGATGGTCGAAAGCAGGTAGTTGCCCTCATCATCGCGTCCCCGGATCGATACCAGCACCTTCATTCCAGGTTTCAGCTCGACTCCGGGCACCGGAGGCAGCACTCCGTCCGTCTTGCGGCCAAGATCGACGAAAGCGCCGTCGGGCGTCACCGACACCACGGTGCCTTCGACGGTGCCGCCGTCGGCGTGATGGCTCTGCTCAAACTCGGAAAGGATGTCGCCGAACGAGGTGTCCTGCGTCATCGCTTCTTGCATGGACGCATCGGCAGTGGACGCCTCGGGCGGGTTGGGAAAATTCGGTTGGGACATGTGCGAGAATGCCGGCGAGATTACCGGGAGCACTCCATTGTGTCACAATTCCAAGCGCTCAGGACTTGAGTGGAGTTTACCCGCTTCGGAGATTGTGCGCGCCTATGGGAGAGGATTCAGCGCGGCGAACAATTCCAGCCCGGCGTCTTGCGAATCGCGGAACTTGGCCAACAGCTTGGCGCGGCCGTTCAAAGCGGACTCCGCGAACGACCGCACTTGATACAGCCACTCCGCCGGATACTGTTGCTCCGTTCCGCTGCTCTTCAAGAACTCGACGGCCCGCGCCGCCAGCTTGTCGCGATCCTCGCCCTCGGGAATCGTCTGATACAGCCCGTCGAGGACGGTCATTCTCTGATGAAACACGTCGATGGGGGCGCCTTCCGGCTTCCACTCTGCAAATTTCGCAAGAAAATCCGCAAGCTTTCCGCTCCACTCCGGCTTGCCTCGCGCCGCGCGCAATTGTTGGAATTGGCCGGCGAGCGCCTGCCCGCTTGAGGAGGCGAAATAAACTGCCGCCACCGGCGATCCCAAATCGCCTTGAGAAAGAGTCTCCGCCGCTTCAATCGGATCGGCTTGCTTGCCGAACTGCTGGTTGAACCAGTTGACGAACCCGATCGCGCCGCGCAGCTCGCCATGGCAATGCGGCGTACTGGATTGCATGATCGCCAGCTTGCGTGCGCCTTCGACCAGCGGATCAATCGGCACCACCAGCCCTTGCGCTCGGGCGGTCAGGCCGTCCAAGGCAGTCCGCAATTCATCCGACATCACCGCGAACTCCCGGTAATCCGGTGCGGCCATCTCCATCTTCAACCCCAGCGCACCAATCTGCATGCGAAACTCATCCCGCGTCATGCCCTGATTGGCGAGGATCAAATTGGCAATCCCAGGCAAGTCCGCCGGCGAAGTTGCCGGTCCGGCGACCGCGATGAAGTTCGCGCCGATCTTGGCTGCCGTGTCGAAGTACGCCGAATCGTCGGCAAGCATCGGATCCTGGCAAGGCCGCGCGTCCAACTGAGGATGATCGATGCTCTGGAACAGTTTTCGAGCCTGCTCAGTATCCTTGGGCGCCACCAGCATCACGACGCGAGTCTCGAGCGAAAGCGTGTCCAGACCCGCGCGTAACGCGGCTTCGCGAAGCTGGGGCCTCCCGGCGGGCGCGTCCGGCGCGGCGACCAGCCTCACCGGCTCCTTGGCTTGCTTGGCCGCCCGGAATGCTTCCTCGAGCGAGCTCGCCGGGGCTTGGCCGCGCTGAACCAGCGTGATCACCGCGTCGGCAAACAGTTCCGGCGGAGCCTTGTGCGCCAGGTCCAGCACGCTCTGCGCCGAAGCATAAGCCCCAAAAGCCGCCAGAACTGCAAACCCACGCACCATCAGAAATTCACGATGCTGGCGAAGGAAGGCGGGTCCAGGCTCGCCCCGCCCACCAGGGCCCCGTCCAATTCCGGTTGCGCCATCAGGGCCTGGATGTTCTCGGGTTTCACGCTGCCACCGTACAAGATGCGGCAGGCTTCCGCTGCTGCATCGCCAAACTTCCCGCGAATCTGCGACCGCAAAAAGCGGTGCGCCTCCGCCGCAATCTCCGGCGTCGCCGTCTTGCCGGTGCCGATGGCCCACACCGGCTCATACGCGATGGTCACTTGGGCGAACTGGTCGGCGGTCAATCCCGCCAGTCCTCCCGCGAACTGCATCGCCAGCACGGCATCGGTCGAGCCGGCTTCGCGCTGCTCCAGTCTCTCGCCCACGCACACAATCGGTTTCAACCCGGCATCCAGCGCGGCCACGGTTTTCTTCGCCGCCGTTTCGTCCGTTTCGCCGAAGTACTGGCGCCTTTCGCTGTGCCCGATGATGACCCAGCGGCACTCGACCGCCTTCAGCATCGGTGCGGAAACTTCGCCGGTATAAGCGCCTTCCTTCAGCCAGAACAGGTCCTGCCCTCCGATTTCAATATTAGTCCCGCGAGCCGCCTCCACCGCGGCCGGCAGATTCACGAACGGCGCACAGACCACCACATCGACATGGCTCGCCCCGGCCACCAAAGGCGCGAGCGCCCCAATCGCAGCGCCCGTCTGAGCCGCGGTCTTGTACATTTTCCAATTGCCGGCCATCACTGGCTTGCGCATGATATTTTCAGGATAACAAGCCGGCTTCCCCCTTCCGCGCCCGCATTTTCAGTAAAATCCGTACTAACGAAAGGCGCGAATCCGCGTCTATGCCCGGCATAAAGGAGTGGAGATGATGCTGCGAACTTCCGCTCAGATCGGCCTCCTGGTTCTCCTTTCCAGCCCGTTTTTCGGGCAACCGGCGCCCGGCCAAGCCGCCGCCGCTAACGCTGGGGCTGTCCAAACTGAGACGCCCACTTTCGAACTCGCAGACGTGCACGTCAGCCCGCACCGCACCACCCAGGGCACTCGCGGAGCAATTCTGCGAAACAGCGGCCGCTACGAGTTCACCAACGCGACCATGGTGGACCTGATTCGTATCGCTTATGACGTCGATGCCGATAAAGTCCTGGGCGGCCCGAGCTGGCTGGAGTCGGACCGCTTCGACATCTTCGCTCAGGTCCCGCCCAAAACTTCGCAGGAAACGGCAAGAATGATGCTGCAGGCTCTGCTCGCCGATCGCTTCAAGCTCATGCTCCACAAAGATTCGCATTCAATGCCGACATACGCCTTGTCGGTGAGCAAAGACGGGCACAAGCTTAAGGAAGCCAGCGGCTCCGGCGAGCCTGAGTGCAAGATGACCATCCAGCAGAACAGCCCTGCCGAGGCCGCTGCGATTCAAAATGCGCTTCAGAATGGCGGGCCCGTCACCCTCCGCGTGACCACCTTCCTGTACAGTTGCCACAGTATGACCATGGCGGCGTTCGCCGGTCAAATGCACACCATGATCGTGGCTCCGAGCTACGTCGGCAACAATCCCATTGCCGATCAGACCGGCCTCAAGGGTTCCTGGGACTTCGATTTCAAGTACACGATAAAGCCTCCCACCAACGGCAACGCTCCGCTCATCGGCACCGCCAACGGGGTGGTGCAGGCGACCGTGTCGGGCGAATACATCAGTTTGTTTGACGCGATGGACAAGCAGCTCGGGCTGAAATTGGACGCCGTCACGCTGCCCATTCCGGTGATCCTCGTCGATAGCGTGAATCGCAAGCCGGCGGACAATCCGCCGGAGGTGACAGCCAAGCTGCCTCCGCCGCCCAAGGATGAATTCGAGGTCGCGGAAATCCGCCTCACCCCGCCCGGCGCGACCTCCGCCGGCAGCCGTGGCTTCCAGCTTAACGGCCAACTCGACCTGCGTGCGTACCCTCTCAAGTCCCTGATCATAATCGGGTGGGACATTAACGGCGGCGCGGACGCGCTGGCCGATGCCCCTAAGTGGCTGGCTAACGCGAAGGTCGATCTGATCGCCAAACTGACACCCTCGAGCCCGCCGAATCAGGGTATCGATATCGACGCTCTGCGGCCCGCGGTTCGCGCGCTGCTGCAGGATCGCTTCAAGGCGCAGATCCACACCGAAATGCGGCCCGGCACCGTCTGGGTGATGACCGCGCCCAAGCCCAAGCTCGCCAAGGCCGACCCGCTGATGCGCACTCTGTGCAAGGAAGGTCCGGGCAAGGACGGCAAGGACCCGCGAACCGCCAGTCCTGTGCTCGGCCGTCTGCTGACTTGCCAGAACATGACCATGGCGGAATTTGCCGAGGAGCTTCCACGGCGCGCGGGCGGGTATTTCACCGGAGGCGGTCCCGTGATCGACGAAACCGGCTTGACCGACTCCTACGATTTCACGCTTAGTTTTAGCGTCGCCCAGTTGATCCCTGGCAGCGCGCTCTCCAACGCTATCGCGGGTGGAGGAATCGTCGTGGCCGGAGGCCGCGGCGGCGATGGCGCAAACCCCAACGACCCCACCGGCGCCATCTCGCTTCAGGACGCTTTGAGCAAGCAACTCGGCTTGAAGCTCGAGCAACAAAAGCGCCCGGTGCCCACGGCGGTGCTGGACCACATCGAAGAGAAGCCGACGGAGTGATGGGACGATCCCCTACGCGAGCCGCAGGTCGTGAAATTCCTTGATCAATTGGAAGTTGGTCCGCACCGAGGCGATCGGCTCCCCGCGCTGCTCGATGCGCGCTTCCTCGGTGACGCCCAGCTTGTCCGACGCCATCTGCAGATATTCGATCTTGGACGGATCGATCCCCATGATGCGGCAGCAGGTCGCGTCAACAGCCGGCAAGTCGTTGCCCATCACCAGCACCCCCACTGACTTGGGAGTCCCTTGAATCGGGCCGTTTCCTTCCATGCCGACGATACCGTCGACAATCGCGAAGCTTTTGTGGAAAATCCGGTTCAGTTCTACGATTGACTCCGGAATGCCCACCTGGTGCAGCTCATTCTTGGGCCACCCATATACAGCGCCGGGGACTAGCCCGAAAAAATTCTTCATCGACAGAGTCGCGCCCGCCCAATGATGCGTCTTCATCTTCGCCAAGGAAACGATCAGATCCGCGCGCAGAGCCGAATTGGGCAGATAAATCCGCTCGCGGTCCGCGAAGCCCTGCACCGGACTCACGTCGTCGCGGTTCAGGTCCACAAACAGCGCGTCGAAATTGGACAGATCGCCGCGATACTGTGCCATCTCCGCCAAAGCGTGCGTGTCCCGGCGATGCCCCGGCCCTTCGCCGATAAACACGTTGGCCGCGCCGAGCGAGGAAAATGCCTCGTATGCCGCAGCGATCACCGCGACGTTGGTATTGATGCAGGTGCTCGGGTCGAACTCCACCAGATTCGGTTTGAGCAACACGTGCTTGCCGCGCACGTTCAACCCACAGGCGCGGATTCCTTCCAGGATCCTCTGCGTCAGAGCGGCCGAATACGACGAAGCTTTCACCACCGCCACCGCGGCTGTGGAGGGCGCCGGAGGCAGCGCCGCTGCCCTGCGCCGGCTTCCGTCCCACGCGGCGTATCCGCCGAGCGCCGCAACACCGCTCCCGGCTAATAGGTCTCTGCGCGAAATCTTCATGCGGGCACCTGCAACAGCCGGCAATTTCCATCGCGTGAAGCCAACGCCTCCAGCGCGGTGATCAGAATGTCGTTCGATGGTTCGCCCGTCGGTTCATCGGCGGCCACGCCGTTCACCCGCATTGCGATCGTCAACCATGCCCGGGCCAGCGGCGAGCTCGTCTCGCCTAACATCTTCCTGGCCAGGTCGAACGATGTCCCCAAATCCCGCCGTCCTTGCAAGCCCACCAGTGCGATCCCGGTGGTCTCCGGATACGAACGCAAGTCTTCCCCTCGTGCGGTCCGGTTGCCGTAATTCCATCCGCCATCGCTGGCGCGCACATCCATCAACATCCCTTCGCCCAGCCGCACCCGCTCCCGCAATTCACTGCTGTCGATTTTCGGTTGCTTCAACGCGGCTTGTCTTAATGCGATCAACGCGTGCGAGGTCGGCTCCACCCACGACGCCGTGTCCGGCTTCCACGGCCATCCCTTCTTGCTAAAATCCCGCTGATCCTGAACCATCCCGAACGCCTTGCCGATCCGCAGAATCACGCGCCGGTACATCTCCGATTCGTTGCCCGAGGTGCCCAGCAGCCAGCCGACGCCCTTGCGCGTTGCCTCACCCGTCTCTCCGCGCGCCACACCCGCGCTTACGCACAGCGCCGTCGCCGCGTGCGAGATTTCGACGTCAGCCGAGGGCCGGAAGCCGCCGTCCGGGTTCTGCCAGGTCTTGACCAGCGTCCACGCACGGTCGGATTCCGGATAACCGTGGAACGCGAGCGCGCAGTAAATCGTCGGTTCCAGCCAACTCGTCTTGTTTGGGAAATACCCCCAGCCGCCGTCCGCGTTCTGCGTTTGCCGCAGGACGCTGATGCGATCGCCCAGATAGGAACCGGCCACGGGGTAAGAATCGGCAGATTCGGCCTCCGGCGATACCCCTGGGGTATCGTATACCAGTAGCTATGGTACTATGCGATGAGTTCCTAGGTTTATCAATGGGATAGGCATACATGGTGGCGGATTGGTCCCATTTACTCCGTCAGGTGTTTCGATTAGAGTGAGTGTAGCGGAAGCCTGAGGACGGCCCAAGTGAATCAGCTACTTCTTCAATATTCTTACCTGCAAGTGTTGGATTTTCTGACCACTGTCGCGTTCATGATCAACGGCGTGAGGGAGGGAAATCCCTTAGTCCGCTTGGCCGTCCATTATGCCCCGCATCCACTCGGCGGATTGATCGCGATTAAGCTGGCCGCCGTCGCGCTGGGCTTGTTTTGTTGGGTTCGCGGACGGGAGCGCCTGCTCAGCCGGATGAACCTGCTATTTGCGGTTCTGGTTGCCTGGAACCTCGCCGCCCTGATCATCGCGACCGCCCAACGCGGCGCGCTCTAGCTCCCAACGTGGGTTAGAAGGGCCACGGATTCACCCTCACGCTCACTGTCGCCTCCGCGCCCGCCTCCACGCGCACGCTACTGGCCCACGGACCAATCGAGGCTGGAAGATCCGCCGCAGGAAGTGGACTTCCTCCGTGCTCATCACGCGGCACCCGGTCGAATACGGCCACCGAGTAATCGCCGGGAGGCAAGTTCGAAAACGAAAAAGCTCCCTCCGCGCCGCACGTGGTCTGGCGCACGCGAACCAAATCCGCGGCTTCGCGGCTCACTAAAAACACGCTCGCGCCTTCGCCCTTCTCCGCGGTTCCTTTGACCGACCCGCCATCGTGTCTGAAGCCGACATGAATCGGCCCTGCGCCCGGCTCCAGATCCACCACTTGCCCCAGCACTTCGGCTCCTCCCAGCGTGACCGAAGCTACGTAATAAGGAGCTCGCGCCTCGGCGCCGGTGACGCGATAGCGGCCGGGCAGCAGGGGAAAAACGTCCGGCGGCGGCCCCGAGGGATCGAAAAAGTCGCGAGGCTGACCCTCCAGAAGGATCAGGCTCACCATCGGTGCCGCCGGGTGAGCCTTTTGAACCCCGTCGTCGCCCCAATCCGCAGTCACTTGGATATAGAACGGCGCGCTCAGCCGGATCTGCAAACCGCCGGAGTCTTTCTCCGAAACTGGAGCGCTGACCACGCCGCTCATCGGATTCGGACCGAACTCATTCACCTCGGCGGTTACGCGCCAATCGCCGGCCTGAACCGCATCGAAGGCGAACGCTCCGTCGTCTCCGGTCTCGGTCTTCATCGCTTCCGGCTCCGGCCCCGGCGCGGCCACGGAGCCGCGGTTGGAAATCGACGCCATCAGAAAAGTAATCACCTGTTGCGGCGTCATCCCCGCGGGCGCGCGCAGAGGAGCAGGATCGCGCGGTCCCACCATCAGCTCCGGCGGTCCAAACTGGCGCGGCCCCTCCTGCCCCAGCAGCCGCACATGCGCATGCGATACCGCCTTTCCCGCCGGATCCAGCACCACACCCGAGATGCGATGCACCGCTACACTCTTCAAGCGGATCTCGATGCCCGAGACGTCCGTGCCCCAATGCACGGGGACGGGGACCGCGCCGGCTAGCTCCGTCGCCGATGGGTAGTAAACCGGCACGGCGCTGACTCGCTCCCCGTCGCGGATTCTTGGCGCGGCCAGCGGCTTCGCCACCACGGTGTACGATCCCGGCGCCACCTCGGTGAACGCGAACGCTCCGTTCGCATCCGTCAGCGCGCTATTATCCACGCTGCGGCCGATCTCCACTGTCACGCCCGCCGCCGGATTGCCGTCTTCATCCACCACGCGTCCGTGCACTGATCCCCACGGCTGCAACTGCACGTCTACCCGCGCGGGCAGGTCGCCGGAAACGTGCGCGTAGCCGGACCCGGTGGCCAAACTTTCCAGCGAGGAGCCCGTGCGCAGATCCGAGAATCCGTTCTGGGAAAACTCACCGCGATAATCGCCATCGGCGAGGTCCGTCAGACGATACGCGCCGCTCGAATCCGTGGCCGCCGTGAAGGGATGGCTGTGTGAATCGATAAAATGGACGGTCGCGTTGACCACTGGCTCGCCGGTAACGCTATTGGTGATCCGCCCTTCGATGGAGCCGCCGAAAGCGGGCGATATCATCCACCCCGCGAGGGAAACAGTGCAGAGCCAACTCGACATCGCCGTCATCGTGCTCTATTTAAGACGCGCGGGAGATGAATTCCGCTCGGGCTTTTTCGCCTATTTCAGCACTCGAGCCAGCGGATACGCTACCGATTCCAGCAGCCACTCCCGGTTCGCCTTCACGTCCGCCGTGAGCCGCTCACACAACTCCTCGCGATGTTCAAAGAGCCGGTACCCGGCGCGATCCCGCAAATATCCCTTCGCCGCCGGCTCCCGCGCAAACAGAACCTCGCGCCCGATCTTCTCCGCCTCCGCTTCATAGCGTTTGCGATTTTCCAGCAGCGCCTTGACGATAAATGGCATCAGCATCGAATAATCCGCCTGCATGCTCTCCGTGGTCTGCTGGTAGCTGTCCTTATCGACCTTGCCCCACGTCACCGCTTCGCCGGGAGGGCACGAAGACAGCGATCCATCCGTCACCGGCGCAGTCACGATCTGCACATCGAAATGATATCCCCGCACGTTCGGCAGTCCCAGCACCTGTCCCAGCGCCGGCTCAGGCTGCAGATTGTAATTCTTCGGCACGCCTCCGCCGAGAATCAACGTTGCCAGCGCGCGAGCCTCACTCTCAAACAACCCCCAGCGATGATACGCGCAGGCCTCGTACACCTCGGCATGCATGTCGAGATCGAATTTGTAGGCGGAGTCAAGCAGTCCGGCGCGCTGCATGGCCCACAGCTTCATCGAATTCAAAAACACGCTGCCGTCGGCCGGCGCGCCGACTAGAATCGGAATCGCCATCGTACGGCACGTCGCCAGCAGTCCGGGAGCGACTCCGTTGGCCCGTTCCTGCTCCGCGTAAAATTCGCCCAGCCGGTAGCGCAGCTCCGTGCCCGTCATCGAGCGTTGAAACTCCGGACGCGTCAGCACTGCCGCCAGGAATTTATCCTGGTCCAGCAGAACATCCTCATCGAAAGCCATGTCCGTGACGCGGATGGTCCGGTCGTCGCGCAGCGCGCCGTCGTCGCCCCAGATCGGCACCTCGAACACCGGGTCGCGATGAGCGTTCAGGCTGCGATGTCCGTCGTGGTAGCAGACAGCATCAGTGGTGCTCAGGTACGCGACCCATCCGGTTTCGAACAGGGGAATCAGCCACGCCTGATGCTGTCCCGAAACTGTAACTGGGCCGGAAACAGCCAGCGTCAGCGGGCAACCCAGGCCGATTGCGCGATCGAGAATCGTATAGATGCGGCGCAGAAAAGCTCCGCCGAAAGCCGGGAACGCGTGGCGGATCAGTTGGTCCAGGGTCTCGCATTCATCCACGCGGCGGACGTGCACGCGCTGGTGGTGGGAACGTGAATTCATCACTTCTGATGTTACTGGAATTGCTGTTTGAAACTCTCGAATTCACGTTTCAGTTCCATGACCTCGCGCTCCAGCGCGTCAACCCGCTCTTCGAGCGCGTTCCGAACTGCGGGAGCATCCTCCGGTGCGGCCAAAGGGAGCGGAAGCTCCCCTCCCAACAAGTGTACCCATCGTCCCCGAACCATCGGCGCCACCAGAGGATCGGGCTCGTGAGTTTCGAGCGTCTTCAGCACGTGCTCGACTTCGTCCATATCGGCGAATTCGTGCATCCGCTCCGTTCGTCCGCGCAGCTCGCCGACCGTCTGGGGTCCGCGCAGCATCAGCACGCACAGCAAGGCGAGCTCGCGCCGCCCCAGGTTCAGTCTTTCTCCCAGGCGATGGCCGTACTTCTCCACTCGATGTCCCGCTCCGCTGATCCGCACAACCAGCCCTTTGTGCTGCAGCGCCGCCAACGCCTCCGTAACGGTCTCTTCGGAATAGTTCACCACCGGCTCACGGCTGGATTTCTGGTTGCACGCGTTAACCAACGCGTTCACCGTCAGCGGGTTATACTCGGGCGTGGTCTGGTCTTTTTCGAGCAGCGCGCCCAACACGCGCACTTCAACGGGATGCAGAGGTTCCATTCATGAGCCATCATCGCAAAGGCGGAGTCCAACCTGATAGCCGTAGAATTTTTCGAAGGCCGGACCGGGCAGTGCAGTACGACCCATGCAAGCCGATGGTAGATTTCTCATTAGTCCTGTGCATCGAGGCGACTTCATCCAGTGCGGCGGATGCGGCCGCTTACGGCGCGGGTGGCAGCGTCGGCGCATGCGGATCTACCAATCCGGTCACCGGTAGCAGTAACATCAACATGAAAAACGCCAATGCACGAGCGGTCGGCCTCAGTTCTTCGCCCGCTTCGGACGGAACCGTCACCATCGATACGCAAATAACGGACGCCGGCCACGGACCCCTGCACCAGCGGTTGCCATTCGTTCGACGAGGTGGTGGAACATGAGTCGACGAGGTTCTAGGCCTCGGCTCGGGCCTGATTAATTGCCAAGATCCGGCGAACGGAGGAAGCTGCACGACCGTAACGGGCGGCACTCCGGAGCCGGAAAACCTATTCCGCTTTTCCGGCGCCGGCACTCGCACCTACTCTACAGGCGCGTGCGGCTCCCTGGGCAGCGCCTATTTTTCCATCGACGGCGGCGCCACGGACCTTGCCGGTTTCAACCATGCGTGCAATGGCGCCGATTTCGGCGACTGGGACGCTTCGGTCGCGAGGGTCCAGAAGTGGGAAGCATTTCCTGGATCAGACCCAGGCTTGGCGTCGAGCTCACCGCGTTGGATCTGATCGGCTATACGCTTGAGTCAACGGTTCCCGCGCCATCCACCGTCGTTCTCAGCGCCAGCCTCCTGGGCGCGATGCTCCTGCTCCGGCGCAAGCTCCGCAAAGCGTAAAGCCGGGTCTGTCACCCCGTTGCCAGCCGATTACGAATCGAACCAAGGCTAAGCCGGGCAGAGCACTCCGCCAGCGCAGATCATCCGATTCGCATTTTTCTTCTAATTTGCCGCCCTCAGTGCGTCTCGAAAAAGTGCGCGACTTTTTTCCCGGCATCCTCGGTATAGTACACGGTCACCTTGGCCGATTTCTCGGTCGCGTGCCCCACGTCCTTGCCCGCATCTTCGGAAGCATGATCGGCCATTTTAAATGTCTGGACCGAGCCGTCCGCGGTTTTCACGGCTAGGGTCTTGCTTCCACGATCGATATCCGTGACGGTCCCTTCGGTTTCCTTCAAACCGTCCTTGCCGACGTTATCCACTTCCACCGCGGTTTTGTCGGCTCCCTTGTCGGTGTAATGCGCCACTACCTCCGAGCCTTCCTTCAGCCCCTTGAACGTGCCCTTCGCCCCGGCTTCGGTGCCATGAACCGTAGTCTTCCCGGCCCAGTGCAGAGTAGTGACCGTTCCATCCTTGGTCTTGATCGCGACGGTCTTCGCGCCGGCGTCGATCTTGCTCACCGTCCCGTGGACCGCCGTCACCGGTTCCACCGCGAAGCAGAAAGAAACCGCCGCCACCGAGCACAAGCACAACTGAAAAATCCGTGTCATGTTAGTGCGCCTTTCAGTTTACTTTCCTCATGCTAACGCCAACGCTTTCGCGCTCCTACACTGCCGATAGGCCAGTGTGCGCCGCTCGGCGTGCTGTCTTGACACAGGTCCACACCAGGAAACAATACGTTGGGCGCGTTTATCGTGGACTCCGGATTGCTTGGCCGCATTCATGCGCATTTGCTGGATATTGCTGGCGGCTGCGCCCGCCTTCGCGCAGTACTCCGCTCCGTCTCCGGTCTTCTCGAAGCTTTTTGGCGGCTCTGCCGGCTCCGACGCCGCCACCGGACTGGCCGTCGATTCCAACGGTAACGTTGCCGTCGTCGGCACCACCAATTCGCCCGATTTCCCAGTCACCGCCCACGCCTATCAAGCATTCCTCTCGCAATCGCCGCTGTCTTCGGCAACGCCGAGCGGCATCACCCATCCTTCCATCAGCGCCGTCGACATCACCGCTCTCGCCGCCTCCGCCAACGGAGCCATCATCTATGCCGGCTCCAGCACCGGCATCTACCGCAGCTCAGACGGCGGTACAACCTGGAGCCAGCAGAGCAACTCGCTTGTTGACGCGCAAGCCCTGGCGGTCGACGCCGGCAATCCGAACACCGTCTACGCCTCGCTCCCCGACCTGATCGGCCCTTATGTGCTGCCTGGAATCTATATGAGTTTCGACGCCGGCGCTACGTGGTCCTTCGAGTACCCTCTCTATATTCACAACGGGGGGCTCAGCGCTTCCTCCCAACTTTCCGGGGTCCTCTACGCGATGGCCGGCGGCATGTATCGCAGCAACGATGGCGGCGCAACCTGGTCCGCCAACCTGAGCCCGCACACTTACAACGTGTTCGCGATGGCTCTCGCGCCCTCCGATCCCAACATCGTCTATACGGTCGCCTCCGACGGCCTCCTCTACAAAAGCAGCGACGGTGGCAACACCTGGACCGCTCCCGGGGGCGCCTTCGCCGCGTATCCCAGTACCGGGACTTCCTATGTCACCGGGCTCGCCGTCAGCTCCAACAACGGGAACACCCTCTGGGCTGTGAATGAATCCGGCGCAGTGTTCCAGAGCGCCGACGGCGGCGCAACTTTCTCGCCATCTGGCCAAGTGCAAAACTACACGCTCAGCCTTTCGATCGATGGCCAGAACATGGTCGTGCGCGGTCAAGGCTCCAGCAGCGTCAGTTTCAACGGAGGCGCAACCTGGCAATCCGTCCCCGGCATCGGTTCCGCGCTCGCCCTGCCCGGCTCGATCCTCATCGGCGGGCCTGCCTCATCCCAAAGCTTCCTTACCAAGTGGAGCCCCGGCGGATCGATGCTCTTCTCGACATTCCTCCCGGAGCCTTCCAGCCCCTACTATCTCATCCCGTCCTATCTCATCGCGTCGGATTCGGCAGGCGACACCTGGCTCGCCGCCACCTCGCTTCTCAAGTTCGACCCATCGGGTAACCTGCTCCTCTCGCAATCCCTCAGCTCCACATTTATTCCCTCGGCCATCGCCGTCGATTTCTCCGGCAACCTCTACCTTGCCGGCGCCAACGGCACGCCCAACACCCCCAACGTCGCCACCGTTCTGAAATTCAGCGCGCAGGGCAATCTGATCTATTCCGAGCCCCTGCCGCAGATCTGCGGCGGCGTGTCCGGAATCGCGGTCGATTCCACCGGCGCTCCGTACCTGGCTGGCGGAGCCACTTGCTCCTCCCTGCCCACAACTCCGAACGCCATCCAGGCCACGGCTCCGCCGGCTTCAAACCTCTTCGACCCCGCGATCAACGGCCCGCTGGATACCGGTTACTCCTTCCTCGCCGTCCTCTCTCCCCAAGGCAATCAGTTAACCTACCTGACCTACCTCGCCAGCGCCTCCTCTTCAGCCAACAGCGTCGCAGTCGATTACTCCGGCAACATCTACGTCACCGGCTTCTCCAACGACATCCCCTTCCCTCTCACCGTCACCTCCAACTTCCGAGCCTCCGCCTCCTGCGTTGCCAACAGCGGCCCGGCATCCTATGCGTATGCCGCCAAGTTCACCACCGCTTCCTCCACTCCGCTCTGGTTCGATGAAATCGGCGGAGCCTGCGGCACCACCTCCACGCGAGGCTCGCAAATCGCCGTCGACTCGCAAGGCAACGTCTGGATTGGCGGATACAACGACTCCGCTCTCTTCCCCACCGTCGCGCCCGTCGAAGACCTCGGCTACCATCTGAGCTTCGTTTCCGAATTCAGCTCCGACGGCACGCAGTTGCTCTTCTCCTCCTTCGCTCCCGGCCAATTCGCGCTCGGACCCGATCAGACGCTGTGTGTTGCCGGCTCCGCTCTTCCCACCCCTCCCAAGGTCGGAGTGGCGGTCTTCGGCACCGCCGGCGCAACCTCCGCGATTGTCGAAAGCTTCAACACATCTTCCACTCAATCCGCTGTCATCGATTCCGTCGATCCGCCTCTGCCGTTCACCTACGACACAGTCACCCAATTCCTCACGATCGCTCCGGGCGAGCTTCTCCACATTGCCGGCCGCGGCCTCGGACCGCCTTCGGCTCTCGGCGCGCAGCTCGATTCAAACGGGCGCGTCGCGACCCAACTTGGCGGCGTCAGCGTCCTGTTTAACGGCGTCCCAGCGCCGCTGCTCAGCGTGCGGGATTCCCTGATCGAATGCATGGCGCCCTTTGAAATCGGCCCTCTCAGCAATGTCAGCATCCAAATTGAGCGCGACGGCTCGACGCTTTCGGGCCCGGTTGTCGGCGTGACGCCGGTTGCCTTTGCCGCCACCGTTCTCGCGGTTGTCAACGATGACGGGACCCTAAATTCCCAGACCAATCCCGCTAAGCTCGGCCAGCCCGTGATCTTTTATGTCACCGGCTTTGGCGATACCAGTCCCTCGGTGCCCGACGGCGCCGTCTATCAGCCTCCGCTCCCGGTTCCGCTCTATCCGATCAATGGAACTGCCTACGCCGGCCCCGCGCCTGGAATGGTCGCAGGAATCTGGCAGATAAATATCACACCGCAGCAGCAACCTGGAAATTCCGCCAACACTGTCCTGGTTGATTTCAGCAGCGCCCTCTCGATCGATGGCGATTACCCCGGCGCCTCGGCCTCCGTTTGGGTGACTCCCTAAAGCGGCTGCTGCCGTCTATTCGCATCCATTCGCGGCCAAAAAGGCTTTTGCTTTCAGTATCCTCGAGTCTCGCCCAGTCCGCGCCGCAGAGGCACCGCGTGTATTCTCCAGGCAAGAGTCCGGGACGCTCATCGGTTCCGGATCGCGTCCATGCGGAGAGTACTCGAGTCACCCCGTGCGCGGCGCCATTACAGGTGGGCCTGGGCGTTGAGCGGATCAGCGTCGCCTCTTCCATCACGGGGCAAAGGGGATGGACGAAGGTACCTTCGAACCGCGCGGCGCCTTTTGCGAACCTGAACTGCGCCCGGGCTATTTCTTTTCGCTCGCCGGAGCCGCTGCAGCGGGGGCCGGAGCAGTACTCGCCGCGGGAGCCTCGGCGCCCGGCACCGGCGTCGCGCCGGTCGGACCCTCGTCAGGGTTCGGCAGAATCTCAGTCAGCGGCGCGGGAGCCGTACCCGGCACCAGCGGCACCACGGTGCGATGCACGTTCTGCGGCAAATAATAGTTGCGCGCGTCCAGATCGATGAGGTCGAACATCAGGAAGATCCCCAGGAACAGGAATCCGGCGACAGCGATGATCCGGTTCACCGGCTTATCCCAGAGCAGGTGCATGAAGAACAGCGCCACCAGCGTGGCCTTTATCGTGGCGATCGCCAACGCCACCACTACGTTGCCGGAGCCCAGGTCGATATACGAAGCCCCGATCGTGATGCCCGTCAGAATCAACAGCGCCACCAGGGTCAGCGCGTAAGTCGTCGGGCCGCCGTGTTCATGCTTGCCGGCGTGGCCTCCGGCAGAATGCGTTTCGGTATGCGTGGTCATTGGATCAAATAATAGAGCGGGAACAGGTAAATCCAGATCATGTCGACGATGTGCCAGTACAGGCCCACCAGGTCAACCGGCGTGTAATAGGCGCTGGAAAATTCGCCGCGCCGCGCGCGCATCAGAATCCAGCTCAGCAGTCCGATGCCCACCACGATGTGGATACCGTGCAGCCCGGTCATCATGAAGTAGAATGCGAAGAACGTCGCGTAGCCGTGACTGCCCGGAATTGCGTCGCCCACGCCGCGATACCACTTGGCCGGGTACCAGCCTTCCTCGAACTTGTGCGAGTATTCCAAATACTTCACAAATAGGAAGACGAACGCGCAGATGATGGTAATGACCAGATACCAGACCGTCTTGGACGGTTTATTCTTCTTGGCTGAGTCGACCGCCATCACCATGGTGAAGCTGGAAAACAGCAGGACGATGGTATTCAGCGACCCTTGCCAGCGCACCAGGTGCGTATGCGCTTCGACGAATTCCCTGGGATAGCGCCCCTGCATCAGCCCAAAGCCGACGAACAATCCGCCGAACAGCAGGATTTCCGTGACCAGGAACAGCCACATACCGATCTTGGCGGTATCGTTCTGCTGCTCCATCGTTGTGAAATGGTGCTGAAAATGCGGATCGACGTCGCCGTGGCCGTGCCCGGCGTCATGCGCTCCCTGTGCTCCGTGTGGTAAATCGATTGGCGTTGTGCTCATGCGTGTTTCACCGGCCGGTAATCGTAGGGCTCGCGCTCCACCACCGGTTGCTCCTCGAAATTATGTGTGATCGGCGGCGACGAACAGTGCCACTCGAGAGTAGTCCCGCCCCACGGATTATCGGGCGCGTCGGCCGGCTTGCGCAAGGATGCCAGCAAGTAGGCCGCGGTCAGGAACAAGCTCGACCCCAGAACCCAGCTTCCGACGGTCGAAAAGGCGTGCAGCGGCTGGAACTGATCCAGGTAGTTGTAGTAGCGGCGAGGCATGCCCTTGGCGCCCAGGAAAAACTGCGTGAGGAAGGTCATGTTGAAGCCGATGGTGTACATCACGCACGCCACGCGGCCCCATTTCTCCGCATACATTCGCCCCGTCATCTTGGGCCACCAGTAATGCAGCCCTCCCAGGAAGGCCGTCACCGTGCCTCCCATCATCACGAAATGGAAGTGCGCCACCACGAAATAGGTGTCGGTCAGGTGCACGTCGGTCGAGAGCGTTCCCAAAAAGATTCCGGTCAGACCGCCGATGGTGAACAGAATCAGGAACGCGATCGCGTACAGCATGGGCGTGTCCAGGCTGATATTGCCTTTATACATGGTCCCCAGCCAGTTGAAGACCTTGACGCCGGAAGGAATCGCGACCAGGAAGGTCAGCGCCGAGAAAACCACCGTGGCAAGTTGCGACTGGCCGGCGACGAACATGTGATGGCCCCACACGATGAAGCTCACCAGCGCCAGCGACACGCTGGAGTAAGCGATGGCCCGGTAACCGAAAATCGTTTTGTGCGAGAAGGTCGGGATCAGCTCGCTGATGATCGCCATGCCGGGCAGAATCATGATGTAGACCGCCGGGTGTGAGTAGAACCAGAAGAAGTGCTGGAACAGGACCGGGTCCCCGCCGATGCGCGGATCGAAGATGCCGATACCGAAGTTGCGCTCCAGCATCAGCAGCACCAGGGTGATTCCCAGAACCGGAGTCGCCAGAATCTGGATCAGCGCGGTCGAGTAAATGCCCCAAACGAACAGGGGCATGTCGAACCAACCCATGCCGGGCGCGCGTAACTTGTGTACTGTGGCGATGAAATTCAGGCCGGTGAAGATGGAGGAGAATCCCAGCACGAAGGCTGCGCCGGTCATCAGCGTTACCGGGCCGTCGGTGGTGGTGGAGTAGGGCGTGTAGAACGTCCAGCCGGTATCCACCGCGCCCAGCACCATGGCCGTTATCGCCATCAATGCGCCGGTGACCCATAAATAGAAGCTGGCCAGGTTCAGCCGCGGGAAGGCCACATCCTTGGCTCCCAGCATCAGCGGCATGACGAAATTTCCCAGCGCCGCCGGAACCGACGGAATGATGAACAGGAACACCATGATGATGCCGTGCATGGTGAACACGCGATTGTAAGTTTCGGCGTCGATCAGCACTTTTCCGAACAACTTGTGCGTCGGCGTCAACAGCGTCAGCCGGATCAGCAAAGCGAAGCACCCTCCCAGCAGGAACGCGAACATCGTTCCCACCAGGTACATCACGCCGATGCGTTTATGGTCCAGCGTGCCGGCCCAGCTCCAGAATCCCTTGGTTTCGTTAAGGTAGTTCTTCTTCGGCCGCGGAAGGTCACCGACCTTCGCCGCCATTGTCTGAACTTGATATTCGATCATTGCCTTGCCCTCTAAATCGCTAGCCTACCTATTGCGTCTGGGGCGCCTGTTGCGCCTGTTGCGTCCCCAGCGATTGAATAAATGCCACAATGCCCTCGAAATCGTGCGGTTTAATCAAGCCCTGGAACGTGGGCATAATCGGTTCAAAGCCTTCCACGATCTTGGCTTGGGGCTGATTTTCAGACTCCTTGATATAAGCTTCATCGACCAGGACCACCTGGCCGTCCCGCATCTTTTCCATTTTGTGCCAAATTCCCTTCCAACTGGGGCCTTTGCTGCGGCTGCCGTCGATGGAGTGGCAACTGTTGCAGCCCTTGCGCTCCCATTGGATCTTGCCCCAATCGGCCATGTGCCCTTTGTAGGCTTCCCACTCCGTGCCGCCGGTGGCGATGTAGTTGTCGAAATCCTGCTGGCTTTCGACGATCAATGTTCCATGCATGTCGGAGTGGCCTTTGCCGCAATACTCCGCACAGGTGAACAGATGCTGGCCCATGACCGTGGGGGTGAACCACTCTTCGGTATAACGGCCGGGAATGATGTCGTGCTTGACGCGCATGTCGGGCACGAAGAAGTCGTGGATCACGTCCTCGCTGGTCATGATCAGCCGCACCGGCTTGTTCACAACAACGTGCAGCGTGCCGGCGTCGCGCGAACCGTCGGGATATTCGAAGGCCCAATTCCATTTCCGCGCGGTGATCTGGATCTCCATGGCGTCGCCGGGCGCGACGGCGTATTCCAGCCAGCCCTTCAAGCCCCAGAAGAAGATGCCGACGCACAGCAGCAGGGGTAACACGCTCCAGACGATTTCGAGCACGGTGTTGTGCGTGACGTGGGGCGTCACGCGCCCCGGGCGGTAGCGGTAGCGCCAAGCGAAGTAGACGGCTGGAATCGCGATGCCCAGGAACAGCACCACGCTCAGCCAGAACAGCGACATGTAGACCGTGTCGATCTCGCCGGCGTAAGCCGACCCCTGGGCCGGCAGCATTAAATTACGAAGCCACTCCATTCAATCTTCCTCTCGGCGCTACGCCGTCCTTTCCCGCGGGTGCGAGGGGTACTGCAAAGCCCGCTTCTTTTCCATCCGGTATAGCCGCCACAACACAAAACCCAGCACCAGCACTGTCGCCGCTCCGCCGGCCGTCATCAGATGCTCCGCGAACAGCACGTAGGAATTGGTCGTCGGATCGTAGTGATAGCACCACAAGATAATTCTGTCGATGGCCGGCGTGCTGCGCCCTTCGGACGCTTCGGTGATGGCGAAGCGCAGGTCTTTCGAGGGGTAGCGGATGCCGTACAGGTAGCGCGCCATCTTGCCTTCCGGCGTCAGCAGCATGATGGCGGAGGCGTGCGCGAACTGCTGGATCTTGGGATCGTAGGCGTAGTGATAGCCGACTTCCTCGGCCAGCCGCTTGACGTTGCCCTGATAATCCGTCAGGAAGTGCCAGCCCGGCGCGGACTTGCCGTACGTGTCCAGATAAGTTTGCTTCTTGTGCCGTGCCAGGTCGAAAGTCTCCTGCGGATTGATGCTGATGGTGACGATCTCGTATTCGTTGCCCGGGGTCCAGGCCAATTGCTTCATGGCGTCCACCTGGCCGTTCAAAATCAGATCGCACAGCATCGGGCAGGTGTAATAGATCAAGTCGAGAAGCACCGGCCGGCCTTTGTGGAAGTAACTGCTCAGCGTCACCGGATAGCCGGTCTCGTCGATGAACTGATAATTGAGATTAATCTGGCGCCCCAGATGCTCCTCGATGCCGACTTTTTCGAGAATCTTCGGCTTGACTCCGGGAGGCAATTCGCCGCCTTTACCCACCTGGGGATCATCGGGACGAATGGTGTCGAAACCCGCAAAGGCCGTGCCGGCGCTGACCACCAGCGCCGCGGCCAGCGCGAATCCGAACCCGAACTTTCGCCCGCTTCTCATAACATCTACTCCTTGTTGGCGTTAGCCGGCGGAGCGCTCTTCGCCGCAGCCTGCTTGGCCTCGGCGGCCAGTTCCGCATCGGTCTTGGGTTTGGTGTCCTTGGCCGGATAAAAGGTCTTGCCCTGCGCGGCGTCCTGGAGAACCAGCTCTTCGGCGCGCTCGAGCGGGATGCGCACCACTCCCTTGCCTTTGTCCTCGTAGGAATAATGCGTCAGGTCGTAGTTATTTTGATTGAGTGTATTCTGCAGCTCCTGGCTGGGCGCGGCGAGCACTTTTTCGTACACCGCGTCATTCCACACTTTCACGAAGTACTGCTGCAGGGCGAAAATCACAACGATCAGGATGATCACGCTGCCGATGGTGAAACCCCAGATGGAGCCAGAGGCCGGATCGGTGCGGTCGAAGCCTTCGCTGGCTTCGTGTTTGGCTCGCGGATGTTCGTAATCGTCGCTCATGCTAATCTCACGCGCTCTCCGTCATGGCATTTAGGCATTTTCAAAGTTCAGACTCTGCTGGAACCGAAGGTCGCCCACCGGAACCATCTTGTGCTTCCGGAAGCGGTTCCAGAACTGGAGCCCGCAAATGCTCACCGTGGCTCCCAGAGTGGCGAAATCCAGCCAGTGAATCTGCGGACCCTGTAAATAATGCACCGGCATCACGATCCAGTACAGATCCAGATATTCCATCGCGATGCTCCATCCCGCCACCAGGCCAATGACCGTCAGGCTGCGCTTGGCCGGCCGGCACAGCAACACGAAGAACGGGATGATGAAGCGCAGGAACGGCAAAGCCAAGCTGATATACAGCCATTCCCCGTGCGCCCGCAAGCGAAAGAACTGGGTCTCCTCCGGAATGTTGGCGTACCAGATCAGAAGATATTGGGCAAAGGCGA
>JASHNT010000078.1 GCA_030041495.1 Bryobacteraceae bacterium
AAGGCGGCGGGCCGCGAAAAAAGCTTAAGATATTCTAAAGATGTCTTCATCGGAAGGTACGTTGCCTCAGGCGTCCTCTGCCCTGACCCCTAAAGTTGTGGTCGCCACCACGGTCGCGCTGAGCTTCATTAGCTTTTGGCGTGGCGCGTCAATTGTCCTGGCGGACCTGGCGTCATCGGCGTGGTATGCGGGCGGCGCGGCGGAACAGGCGGTGGGGCCCTCGGCTCCGTGGTTCGTGCTGGGCGTCATGCTGTTCAGCTTCGCGGTGCGCAGCGTATACATGGAAAGCTGCGGCATGTTCGTGCGCGGCGGTGTGTACGTGGTGGTGCGGGACAGCATGGGTCCGGTGCTGGCCAAGGCGTCGGTATCCTCGCTCGTGTTCGATTACATATTGACCGGCCCCATCAGTGTGGTCAGCGCGGGAATCTATATCGCGGCGCTGATCAATGAAGTAATGGAGCTGCTGCACCAAAGCTACCGCACACCAGTGAACACCTTCGCGGCCGGATTCGCGGTGCTGGTGACGATTTACTTCTGGTGGCAGAACATCAAGGGCGTGCATGAATCGAGCGGCAAGACGCTACGTATCATGCAGATCACCACGGTGATGGTGGTGATTCTGCTGATATGGTGCCCGCTGACCATCATCCTGAACCATCGGTGGACTTTGCCGCCGGCTCCGCTGCCTAAGAATCTGAATTTCGCGCCGGAAGCGCAGGGTTGGTTCAGAGGAACGTTCTGGCTGCAAATTCCGATGATCGCCATGGTAGTGGCGTTCGGGCACTCGCTGCTGTCGATGAGCGGATTCGAAACCCTGGCGCAGGTCTACCGCGAGATCGCGTATCCCAAGCTGAAGAACTTGCGCATCACCGCCAACCTGGTGTGCTGGTACGCGGTGATTTGCACGGGCGTAGTGACGGTGTTCGCAGCGATGATCATTCCGGACGACGTGCGCAGCAAGTATTTCGACAACCTGATCGGCGGGTTGGCGATGAATCTCTCCGGCCCGTACCTGCTGCGGCTGAGCTTCCACTTTTTTGTGGTGATCGTGGGCGGATTGATTCTTGCCGGAGCGGTGAATACATCGATGGTGGGTGCCAACGGCGTACTGAATCGCGTGGCCGAGGACGGGATTCTGGTGCCGTGGTTCCGCAAACCGCACCGCCGGTACGGGACGACTTTCCGGATCATCAACATCATCGCGATTTTGCAGATTGCCACCATCATCGGCAGCCGCGGCGACATGACCATCCTGGCCGAAGCGTACGCCTTCGGCGTGGTGTGGAGCTTCTTCTTCAAGAGCCTGGGAGTGATGGTGCTGCGCTTCCAGAGGCACGATCAGGAATACAAGTTCCCATTCAATTTGCACGTAGCGGGACACGAGTGGCCCATCGGGCTGCTTCTGACCACGCTGGTGCTGGGGATGGTGGCCATCGCCAATCTGTTCTCCAAGCAGATTGCAACCAAATACGGCGTGGCGTTCACCATCGTCTTCTTCGTCATCTTTGAAATTTCCGAACACATCAATACGCGCCACCGGACCTCGCAAAAGGAGCTGGAGCAGTTCAACCTGGATCACCAAACAGACGTGAGCGGCACGACGCTGCATGCCCGGCCGGGTTGTGTGGTGGTGGCCGTGCGCGATTTCCGGCGCATGGAGCATTTGAAACGCGTGCTCGAAAAAACCAACCTGCGCAAGCATGACATCGTGGTGATGACGGTGCGGGCGATTTCGACCGGCGCGGCGGAATACGATCTTTCGCAAGAGCAATTGTTCAGCGACTACGAGCGCGAGCTGTTCAGCCACGTGGTGGAGGTCGCGGAGAAAGAAGGCAAGCCGGTGGAGCTGCTGGTGGTGCCGGCGGTAAATCCCTTCGACGCGATGGTGCACGCGGCGAATAATCTGCAGGCTTCGCGGCTGGTGACGGGTGTGAGCGCGCGGATGGAATCGGACGAGTTGGCTCGCAGGATCGGCCTGGCGTGGCAGAATCTGGCGGAGCCTCGGCACGCGTTCTCGCTCGAAATCATCAGCCCGGACCGGCCTTCGGTGTTCGTGAACCTGGGGCCGCATCCGCCGCGCCTGTGGCCGGAGGACGTCGACTTGCTGCACAAGATCTGGCTGGAGTTGTGCGACTGCACCGAGCTCGGCTCGCGGCTGCATCATCGCGATGTGGTGGGCGTGGCGCTGCGAAGGCTGGAGCGGGATTTGGGCTGCGAGCGGCGCGCCCATGTGGTTCGCGATGTGGAGACGGATTTGCGGCCGCACCCGAACGGCGGCGCCGCGCGGGCGAGCTCGGAGGAGACGGACTAGGATTGGCCATCAAGACCTTGCCGTAAGAGGCGGTTTTGGTTTGGCGGTGCGCTCAGGCGAAAACTGGAATCGGGGTACTCTTAGTCGCGCGTATGCTTTCTCCCGCGGACCTGCTGCAACTTGCCAGCGATTTCGCCGCCAGTCTCCCTAAGAGCGAGGATTACAAGGAAGAACGCAGTGTCTCCTGGGGCATGATCTGCGCCGGATGGCTGAGAATTGACGATTTAGACGAGGCGCTGGAGGCTCTCTCAGAAATTGACGAGCCTCGCGCCGCGGGCCGGATGCGGGTTGAGACCTGCAAATGGATAGGCGCGCATCCTCATTTAAACAGGTCCGGCCCAGACTTCCTCCGTGAGACGATTGCGGAAATCGCGAAATGGGAGCCGTGGCTCTACCTGAGTGAGACCTGCGAGTTGGTGACGGGTATTTATCGTGTCCTGGGTGAGGACGCAGTTCGTGAGTTGGCACGAGCGATCCAGGACGGGTTCGCGTCTTCCAGCGTTCTGGTAGCCCTCTCAAAGCAAGTATCCGAGGTTTCTGGACGGCGTGCTCTTCTCTTAGAGGCAGAAAGTTTTGCGGTGGAGGCGCGTCACGGAGATAGAGACCATGCGCTGCTGCAGGTTTCCGAGGGCTTTGCGGATGCCGAAGCCCTCGAAGATGCCGATCGCGTAGCATCCCTGATGGAGGAACCGAACCTGGCCGAGCGAATTCGTTCCTTGTTCAGCTCAGCGGAGTCGGCGATACAAGAGGCCACCAGGGCATTAGAGTCTTCGGACGAGCCTCACAAGCGAGAAGATCGAGGAGCAGACGATCCATTGAACAGGTTGACGCGACTTCTGCGATACCGCTACAACGATCTCAAGGTCCGCTTTCTGGTCGATATGGCGGCTCGCGGCGGTGTTTCGGCCGGCCAAA
Organism: Bryobacteraceae bacterium; assembly: GCA_030041495.1. Taxonomy (GTDB): domain Bacteria; phylum Acidobacteriota; class Terriglobia; order Bryobacterales; family Bryobacteraceae; genus Palsa-187. The sequence goes on from JASHNT010000078.1 coordinate 3,227, forward strand.
TCGAGTCCCTTCTTACCAGTCTAGAGTTCAGTAGGGTTGAGCCGCCCCGACAACCTAGCGTCCGACGTGATCCGTCCGGGTTCGACGATAAAGCGTTTGACCGTTTTTGGTTCGATCGCCCGATTCACCTACATAAAAACGATGAGGACTTGCTACGAGGCGAAGAATTCGGTGATGTCATCGACCCGGTTGCGTTCCTCGAAAAGGTAACTGCGATGTTTCGACGGTTCGGCTCCGTGGGCCGAACGTTTTCGGAGCACCAGATCGAACAGGGTCTTGGGTTCTTGCTCGGATATCCGTTTTTCCTGGGCGGGTACCTCTTCCGGGCCGACATTCCTACGGAGCCGCGACTGGACTGCGTGCGCTCAATGATCTGTCCATTTCGCGACTATTATGCAACCGTCGAAAGGTTTGCCGGCAGCTCATTCTTTATGTGGTGGGATAACGCGATCTATCGCGGCGAGTTCAGGCAGGCTGCGATCGAGGAAGAAATCGTCAATGTGCTAGAAGACGTACTGGCGCTGCCGGGGCAGGGTTGCGCGGATGCGGCTCTTCGCGGTCTAAACCATTTGCACCCGAATTCCCGCGCGAACGCGCTGGCGCGCGAATATCTGGAGGCGAACAGGCGAACAATGACTGCGGAGCAGATTGAGTGGGTGACCGCTTGCGCGAACGGTTCCGCCCTTTGAGACGGAGCGAGGGCCAGCTCTAAAATAACTCCGGATTCGACATCACGACTTTCCACGGGCGGATGGTCCAGGAGACGAAGACTCCGGCCTGGGCGAACGGGTCGTTGCGGATCATCGATTCGGTCTCCTCCAAGGTTTCGGCGGCGTAGACCAGCAGGCCGCCGCGGTCGTCGAGGAAGGGGCCGCTAACGGCGATGTGGCCGGAATCGAGCAAGCCCTTCAAGTATTCGCGGTGTTTGGGGCGGGTCTCGGCGATTTTAGAGGTGTCGGTGGTGTAGTCGATCAGAGCGGCGAAGAGCATCGGATTAACGATATCCTTTATGATTGCCGCCTGACAACCCCAACGCTGGTGCCGGTTCGCGATGAGGCCGCTCGATTGGGTGGTGATGTTCGCGTGGCTGGCATTCATCGTCGGCTACGGGTTGTATCGCGGGCGCGGCAGCAACACGGTCGACGGCTTCCTGCTGGCGCACCGGTCGATGCCGTGGTACGCGATGGGGCTCTCCATCATGGCCACGCAGGCCAGCGCGGTCACCTTCATTTCCACTACCGGGCAGAGCTACACGGACGGAATGCGCTTCGTCCAGCTTTACCTGGGGCTGCCTTTGGCGATGGTGGTGCTGAGCGCGACGGCAGTGCCGATTTTCCACCGCGCCAAAGTCTACACCGCCTACGAATACCTGGAGCAGCGCTTCGACATGAAGACGCGCGCTCTGGTGAGCGCCATTTTTCTGATCCAGCGCGGGCTGGCAGCGGGATTGTCCTTGTACGCGCCGGCGCTGGTGCTGAGCGTGATTCTGGGCTGGCCGGACCGCGGCACCACGGTGCTGATGGGATTGCTAATCGTCACCTATACGGCGTTCGGAGGCAATAAGGCCGTCACGTGGGCGGACGTGCAGCAGATGCTGCTGATTTCTTGCGCACTGGTGCTGGCTCTGTTCATGGCGGTGCACCTGATGCCGAAAAGCGTTTCCTGGTCGGATGCGCTGACGCTGGCCGGAATGTCGAAACGGCTGAACGCCATCGATCTGCGCTTCGATTGGGACGACCGGTACAACCTGTGGAGCGGCGTGATCGGCGGGATGTTTCTGGCGCTGGCGTATTTCGGATGCGACCAGAGCCAGGTGCAGCGCTATCTCACCGGAAAATCCATCGCGCAGAGCCGGCTGAGCCTGATCTTCAACGCGATGGCGAAGCTGCCGATGCAATTCTTCATCCTGTTCATCGGCGCGATGGTGTTCGTGCTTTTCATTTTCGACAAGCCTCCGCTGCTGTTCCATCCGGTGGAATTGAAAAATGTGCAGAGCGATGCGCGCTACCCGGCAGTTCAGCGGCGGTACGATGAGGCGTTCGATCAACGCAAGCAGGCAGCCGAGGATTATCTAGTAGCGGATCGCGCAGGATCGGCCGAAGGCAAGGAACAGAGCCGGCGCAGATTCGAGAGCGCGCAGGCCGAACTGAATGCCGCCCATTCGGCCGGCGAGCAATTAGTGAGCAAGGATTTCAACGATACCAACTTCATTTTTTTATCTTTCGTCACGCAGTATTTGCCGGTGGGAGCGGTGGGACTGATCATCGCGGTGATTTTTACGGCGGCGATGTCATCGACTTCCGGCGAAATCAATTCGCTCGCCGCAGTGACGGTGATCGATCTGTATCAGAGGCACATCAAGAAAGACGCCTCAGACCGGCATTACCTGACGGCGTCGCGATGGGCCACGCTGTTCTGGGGGATGTACGCGGTGGGCTTCGCGCAGTTCGGGAGCAATTTCGGAGCGCTGGTGGAGGCGGTGAACATCATAGGGTCGCTTTTCTATGGAGGGCTTCTGGGCGTTTTTGTGCTCGCGTTCTTTTTTAAGAGAGTCGGACCGAATGGGGCGTTTTGGGGGGTGATCGTGGGAGAGGTAGTGATCTTCGCGGCGCACTTCTTCACCAACATCGCGTATCTTTGGTACAACGTGGTGGGATGCGTGGTGGTAATCGCGGCGGGGGTGATGGTCTCGCGAGTCTTCGACAAACCGGGATCATCCGGAGCAGCACTGGCAAGGGCGTAAACCATGCTGAAACTCAAAGTTCTAAATCGTGTGGTGGAATCGGGTCTGGTGGCGATTGTGCGCACGGATTCGCCGGAGCAGGCCGCGCGGATCGGCGATGCTTGCGCGGAAGGCGGCGTGGCGGCGCTGGAGATTACCTTTACGGTGCCCAGCGCGGAAGTGGTGATTTCCGACCTGGTAAAGCGCTACAAGCCGGAACAGATCACGATCGGAGCGGGAACGGTGCTGGATCCGGAGACCGCTCGCATCGCGATTCTTTCCGGGGCGCAATTCTTGGTGAGTCCTGCGGTGAATGTGGAAACGGCGCGGCTGGCGAACCGGTATCAGGTGCCGTACATGCCGGGCGCGGACAACGTGCGTGACGCGATCGAGGCGATGGAGTGCGGCGCGGACATCATCAAAGTATTTCCCGGCGAGACTCTGGGTCCGGATTTCATCAAGGCGGTACGGGCTCCGCTGCCGCAGGCTTCGCTAATGCCGACCGGAGGGGTGAGCCTGGATAACGCGCGCGCGTGGATCAAGGCGGGAGCGGTGGCGCTGGGCGTGGGAGGAAATTTGATCGCGGGCGCGAAGACCGGAGATTATGAATCGATCACCAGGCTTGCCCGGCGGTTCATTGAAGTGATCCGTGAGGCGCGCCACGCATGAGGGTGGTGACGTTCGGCGAGATCATGCTGAGGCTCGCCCCGCCGGGCTTCGAACGGTTTCTGCAATCGCCGCAGTTTGTCGCGACCTTCGGCGGCGGCGAAGCGAATGTTGCTGTGGCGCTGTCCGGGCTCGGGGTTGAGACATCCTACGTGACGGTGCTGGCGGAGAAGAATCCGATTGCGGACGCGGCGATCGGCGAGCTGCGGCGCTTTGGGGTGGACACGTCGAGTATCGTGCGCGGCAAAGGGCGGATGGGGATTTACTTCCTGGAGGCTGGGGCCAGCCAGCGCGGCTCGAAAGTGGTCTATGACCGCGAGGGCAGCGCGATTGCGATCGCGAAGCCAGGAGCGATCGATTGGGACCCGGCGCTGCGCGGGGCGGGATGGTTTCACATTACCGGCATTACTCCGGCGCTGAGCGAATCGGCGGCTTCGCTGGCTCTGGAAAGTGCGCGTATCGCGCGCGCGGCCGGTGCGACGGTATCTTGCGATCTGAACTATCGCACGAATCTGTGGAAGTGGGGCAAGACTGCGGCGCAAGTCATGCCGGATTTGCTGAAGCTGACCGACGTCGTCATCGCGAATGAAGAAGATGTGCAGATGGCCCTGGGAATCGAGGCGGGCCTAGATGTGCGCTCCGGACAGCTCGACCCCGCGCAATATCAGCGGTTGACCGGGCGCGTCCTCGATGCTTATCCCAACTTGCGCGGAATCGCGATTACTTTGCGGGAATCGAAGAATGCGTCGCATAACGGATGGTCGGCGTGCTGGAGGGATCGGAAGGAATTCCTTGTCAGCCGCACATACGATATCACCCATATCGTCGATCGGGTGGGCGGAGGCGACAGTTTTTCCGGCGGGTTGATCTACGGGCTGATGAAACTACGCAGTTCGCAAGAAGCACTGGAATTTGCGACGGCACTGAGTTGCCTGAAGCATTCCGTGCCGGGCGATTTCTGTCGCGTCAGCGTGGACGAGGTGAACGCGCTGCTGCGCGAAGGCGGGTCAGGTCGTGTTCAACGATAAAAGGATCGGCCCAGCAACCACAGCGTGACGGTCCAAGCGTAGATCAAGATTGCAACGCGGGCGCGATCGGGGTCAAGGCGCTTGACCAGCATGGCGCCGAAGTATCCGCCGCCGATGCAGATCAGGGTCATGGGAAGCGCGGCAGTCCAGACGACGATGCCGCGGAGGATGAAGATGATGGTCGCGATGGTGTTGGTCAGCGATCCGCAGAGGATGCGCAGGCCGCTGGCCTGATGCACGTCCATCTTCGCAGCAACGGTGTAGAGCACGAGAATCAGCACGCCCATGCCAGCTCCAAAATAGCCGCCGTAAATCGCGATGAAGAATTGGCCGAAGGCGAGCGCGAACAGATTGGTGCGATCGGCCGAGTGCCTTTGCGCGGCCCGCTTGATTTTGTTCGAGAAGCTGAAGATCAGTGCTGCGCCCATCATGAGATAGGGAACGAGGCGCTCGAAGCCTTCTTCGGAAGTGTGCAAGAGAAGCTCGCTGCCCACACCCGCGCCAAGCAGCGCCGCAATAATTAACGCGCCTTGAAATCGCCAGCCGTGCGTGAGCCGGTCGCGATAGACCCAGGTGGAAGAGTAACCGGCGGGGTTGAGAACGAAGGTCGCGGTGGCGTTGGCGGGAATGGGAGCGACTCCGGCGAAAAGCAGGGCCGGGAAGACGAGGAAAGTGCCTCCTCCGGCGAGCGCATTGGCCGCGCCGCCCAGCAGAGCGGCCACAAGAAGGATGGTCCAGGAAAGTAACGAAAGATGGATTTTCTCATGGTACCAGTCCGGCGTTTACCATGAGTACGTGGCCAGTAATCCAAACGACGACAAAACTTTCGAGGAACCAAGGCTCGCGCTGAATCGGATCTACACGCGTCTGGGCGACGCGGGCGAAACCGGCCTGGCTGGAGGCCAGCGCGTGCCGAAAGACGATCCGCGCATCCAGGCGTTCGGCGAAGTGGACGAGTTGAACGCGTTCGTGGGACTGGCGCGCGTGTCGTGCATGGAATCGAAAGAAGGGCGATTGAAAGATGGGCTCGCGCCGATTCTACGGCGCGTGCAGCATGAGCTGTTCAATTTGGGCTCGATTCTGGCGACCAAGCCGGAGGACGTGCATCCCAAGCAGGCTCGGGTGACCGCGGCGGAGGTCGAGCAGCTTGAACGCGAGATTGACGCGTGCAATGCGGAGCTTCAGCCGCTGCGCAGTTTCGTGCTGCCGGGGGGAACCCGGTTGAATGCGGAGTTACATGCGGCGCGGACGATTTGCCGGCGCGCGGAGAGGCTCCTGGTCAGCCTCGGGCGGCGCGAAGAGGTCCCGGCGGTCGCGGTTCAGTATTTGAACCGATTGAGTGACGCGCTGTTCGTGTGGAGCCGGTGGGCGAATCAGGTGCTCGGCGCGGCGGAAGTGCTGTGGGAGCCGAACGAGGCGGCGTCAGCGAAGAAACCGTGAGGTTCAACTGAGGATCTGGATCAGCGCGGCGCCGATTTCGGGATAGCGGAATTCGAACCCGGCGGCAACGGCCGCTTCCGGAATCGCACGCTGGCTGCCGAGCAGGATCTCCGACATCTGGCCGAACAACAGGCGCAAGGCGAATGCGGGCGCCGGGAAGATCGCGGGGCGATGGAGGGCGCGCGCGAGAGCTCGCGTGAACTCGGCGTTGGTGACGGGGTGGGGCGAGACAGCGTTGAGGACTCCGCGAAGCGTCGACTCGGGAAGGGAGAAATCGATCAGAGCGCAGAGATCCTCGAGGTGAATCCACGACATCCACTGCGTGCCGGGGCCGAGGCGGCCGCCGACGCCGAGGCGGAACGGGAGCAACATCTTTTGCAAGGCTCCGCCGCCGCGGCCCAGGACGGTGCCGATGCGCAAGCAGATCACGCGTGTGCCGAGCTTTTCCGCTTCGCGCGCCTCGCGTTCCCAGACCGAAGCGACTTCGCCGAGGAAGTCATTCGCGGGCGGGGATTGTTCGGTGAGGGTGCGATCGCCGCGATCGCCGTAGTAGCCGATGCCGGAGGCACTGACCAGGACATTCGGCGGGTGCGCGCGTAGCGCGTTGATAAGCGCCCGGGTGCCTTGGACGCGGCTTTCGAGAATCCGGCGGCGCGCGGAGGCGGTCCAGCGCTGCGCGACGGGCTCGCCAGCAAGGTGCACAACGGCGTCGCAACCGGTGAATTGTTCACGAGTTGGGGCGGAACGGAGGGAAATCCCGCGGACGAAGTGGCCTCGGGATGAAAGAAATCCCGTGGCGCGGCGGCCGATAAATCCGGAGGCTCCGGTGACCGCGACGTTCATTGGCGCATGCGGCGGCACTCCGCGGCTGGAAATTCGACGCCCATGGGTTTTCCTTAGTTTAAACCTATTTCCTCCGTCTTCGAGCCAAAATGGCGTTTGCTTCCGTCGAGGAGCGGCGATGCGGCGTAGTGCATGCGAAGATGGGACTAATCGACTCATGCGCGCGTGGAATCGAGCGAAATTGCTGTGGTTCTTTCTAACCGGGCGAGAGCGCGTTCCGGCGCTGCCGGTGGAGTACATCGTCGAGACCACGGCCAAGTGCAATCTCTACTGCCCGATGTGCCCGCGGGAGATGCATAAGCAGCCCAAAGAGGACATGAGCGACGAGATCTTCGAGCGGCTAGTCAGCGAATCGCAAGGCGCGGCCGAGCACATGATGCTGATCGGCCTGGGCGAACCGTTCATGGACCGCAAGATTTTCGACCGGATCGAATATTGCGAACGGCACGGCGTGGCGACGCTGCTTTCGACCAACGGAACATTTCTGGATGAGAAGACCGCGGCGAGACTGCTCGATTCGCCGCTCAAACACATCACGCTGAGCTTCGATGGAGCGTCGAAGGAGACCTTCGAGCGCTATCGTAAGGGAGCTCGATTTGAGAAGGTCCGCGATAACTTCGTGCGCTTCGCGAAGATGAAACACGAGCGCGGAGCCAAGATCCAGATCGTGGCGCAGATGGTGCGGATGCCGGGTAATGCGCATGAAGTGGATGCGTTCCGCAGCTTTTGGGGGTCGGTGCCGGGAATCGACCAAGTGCGCGTCAAGGAGGACGAAACGAATCTGGTGCAGCCGGAAACGCGCAAGGTGGCGGGGAAGATGCGCCGCTGCCATTACCTGTGGCGCGGGGCGATGTATGTTAAACACGACGGGCGCGTGTATCCTTGCTGCCAGAGTTACGGACTGGATGGGCCTCCGGCGGGGGATTTGCGGGAGAAACCGCTCGGGGAAATCTTCAACTCTGATGAGATGCAGCGGCTGCGGCGGCTGCACGCGAAAGGCCGTGGGGCCGAAGTGGATATGTGCGCACGCTGCTCGACGCCGATTCCGCATCCCGCGCTAGCGGCGGTGAGCCTGCTGGTGAACGGGAATTGGGTGCGGAGCGCTTTGCCGGTGGTGGAGAGGCTGATCCGGACCCGCAAGCTGCCCCGGCGGCTGCTCTCCCCGGAACGCCCTGGACTCGTCCAAATTCGCCAGCCGGAACCGCGCACAACGCAGCGGGACGCGAGCTTTGACTGACCCGCTTAGGGTCGCGCTCCGCGCTGTGCGCTTGGACGACGCGAACGGGGTATGATGAAAAGGCGATACTGATCACGCCCGGCGGGGCGAATCGCTGTCATCTCCCCGGGGGGCGTTCTCAAGGAAGGAAAGTCCCTTGGAGAAACAAGCGCAAAACATACAAGAAGCTTTTTTAAACAACGCGCGTAAAGACAAGACGTTCCTTACCATCTACTTGATGAGTGGAGTGAAGCTTTCGGGAAGGATCAAGAGCTTCGATAAGTACTCCGTCATTCTCGAGACTAATAACCAGGAGCAGTTGATCTTCAAGCACGCAATCTCGACCGTAGTGGTATCGAGGCCGTTCCACACCGGGCCTCCGGCGGCGGCCGCAGCCGGCACGCATGCCGCGCCTGGCGCGCCGGTAGACCCGGGCAGCTAAGCCCGGCGCGGAACGGGGATGAGTTGAAAGAAGTCGCGCTTCTAGCGGGGCTGGAGATTACCGGCCGGGCACACGTGCCTTCGCGAGGTCAGGCGACCAGCGCCCCGGAATCGATCACCGAACTTGGCGCGCTGGCGGTGAGTGCGGGTGCGGAAGTTGCCGAGAGCCTGGTGCAGACGCGGCCTCGCGCGGACGCGGCCACGCTGGTGGGTTCCGGCAAGGTCGAGGAGCTCAAGGCCAAGATCCATCTGCACGACGCCACGGTAGTGATCTTCGACCGTGAGCTGACGCCCACGCAGCAGAGGAACCTGGAAAAAATCCTGGACGTGAAGGTGCTGGACCGGACCCAGCTTATTCTGGACATCTTCGCGCGCCGGGCTCGCACAAAAGAAGGCCAGCTTCAGGTGGAGCTGGCTCAGTTGAACTATCTGCTGCCGAGGCTAACCGGGCATGGCGCGGCGATGTCGCGGCTGGGCGGCGGCATTGGAACCAGGGGGCCTGGAGAAACCAAGCTCGAGACCGACCGGCGGCGGATTCACCAGCGCATTCAAGCCATCCGCAAGGACCTGGAGCGGGTGCGCGGAGGCCGAGCCACGCAGAGGCGTCAGAGGCAGGCCGTTCCTCTGGCGACGGTGGCCCTGGTGGGATACACGAATGCGGGAAAGTCGACGCTGTTCAATCGGCTGACCGGCGCGGCCGTAATGGCGGACGCGAGGATGTTCGCAACGCTCGATCCCACGGTGCGGCATGCGATGCTCCCGTCGCACCGGAGGGTCCTCTTCAGTGACACAGTGGGTTTCATCCGCAATCTGCCCACGATGCTGGTGGAGGCTTTTCGCGCGACGCTGGAAGAAGTGGTGGAGGCAGAGCTGTTGCTGCACGTGGTGGACGCGAGTTCGCCCGAGGCGGCCGAGCATACGGCGCATGTCATCGAGACACTGGCGCAGATCGGCGTGGACCAGACTCTGCAGGTGCTGGTGCTGAACAAAATGGATCTGATTCCGGGAGAAGCGGACGTGAACACGCTGGCGCGGCGCATTTTGGAAGATCCCGATCATCAGCCGGCCGCCGCGGTGGCGGTTTCGGCGCGCATGGGCGTGGGAGTCGATGCTCTGCTTCAGAAGATCGACGAGACGCTGCCGCTCGACCAAGTGGCGCGCTGCGTGTTCCGCTTTCCGCTGTCGGAAGGCGGGCCGCTGCACCTGCTGCACGAGTACGGACGGGTGATGGCTACCCGGTACCGCAACGGGTACTGTGAGGTGGAGGCGGAGGCTCCGGAATCGCTGCGCCGAAGGCTTTCAAAATTTGCCGTAACACGGAAGAATTCCAGGAGTATCATAAAGACACTGGGATGAAACTTCCCAATCTATTAACCTTGCTGCGGATCTTTTTTGTTCCGCTGCTGGTGGCGACGCTGTTGGCCGACGACCTCAGCGCGCGCTGGCAGGGGTTGATTCCGGCCGCGCGCGATCTTTCCGCGCTGGCGATCTTTCTGGCCGCGGCGGCGACCGATCTTCTGGACGGTTATCTGGCGCGCCGCTGGAAGCAGGTGACCACGGTGGGCACTCTGCTCGATCCCATCGCCGACAAGCTGCTAATCTCGGCGGCGCTGATTTCGCTGGTGGAAACGCGCAACGTCGCGGCCTGGATCGTAATCGTGATCATCGGGCGGGAATTTGCGGTGTCGGGGCTGCGGTCGATTGCCGCGGCGTCGGGCTACACCATCCGCGCCAGCGAACTCGGCAAGACCAAGATGGTGTCGCAAGTGGTGGCGATTTCGCTGGTGATCGCCGGAAGGCGCTGGCCGGGGCTGGACGAGCTGGGCTTGATCGGCATGTGGGCCGTGATGCTGTTCGGGCTGGTTTCGGCAGCCGATTACTTCCGGAAGTTCTGGCGCAAGGTGGAGACCGAGATCAAAGTGCGGCGCCGGAGGGAACTGCTACGGCTGGAGCGCACCGAACAACGGCTGGCCAAAAAACGGGCAGCACGGCCAAGCGGGGCGCTATCGCGGCGGGTAGAATAGCCGCCGCTCCATCATCAATTCGTGGCAGGCGCGGGCGGATTTTCCTTTAAGCGATTCGTGACCCGGTTCAACAAACGGCGCGGATCGAGTAAATGCTGGGGCCGGTACGCCCTCTGCGACCAGCGGTTCCCGGGGTCGAATTCGATGCCCAAAAAGTAGCCGATTTCGCGAAACACGCAGTATTTAACGCGGCCCAGTAGCTCCCCACTGGGGTAGGTGATACGGATTGCGGAGCCGAGCGGAAGCGGGCGCTCCACCTGCAAGCACGCTCCGGAAAGCGAAATATCCTCCAGATTGGCCACACCCCGGCGGCTGCGGTTGTTCTGATCCCTCCACTGGATGTCGACCAAGTCCGCACACAACATTCGAGGTTCAATGCGCCTGTCCAGCATACGTTTTCTATGAACTCTGATCGGCTTGGCAGGCAGATTCATTGACCCTTTCGCCTTAAGCAAAATTGCCCTACGTAACCCTTAAGTGTTTTCTCAGGGCGTACCCACTGACGATTGGTACCATTGTTGGGACAGAGTTCGCAAATGGGAAGCACACGAGCCATCGCCAACGGTTTGACCTACGTTGGCGTGATTCTGGTGTTCGGCGTCGCGGTGCCGGCGGGGAAGGGAATCGGGTTCTTCGATCCGGTATTGTTGGCGGCCTACGCATGTCTGGGAATCGTCTTCGCCGGACCGGCCTCTGCGCAGGCCTTCGAGCAATCACCAGCGTCGATGGCGCAAGCGCTCGGCTGGATCGTCAAGGCAGCGCTATTCGGGGAACTGCTGGCCGTCGCGATGGTGGGCTGCGGCGTGGCGACGGTATATCTGACGGCGCATGGATACGTGTTTCCGCCGGACCTGGCACTGATCGCGTCCGCGGTGGGATTGGGGCTGGCGGCTTCGCTCGCGCTGGCGGCGCTGGCGGGATGGATGAGGATTCGATTGACGGCGGGGGCGGCGCGGATAGCCCTGCGGATGGTGTATCTGGCGCTAGTGGCGTTGTTCTATTTCAAAGGCCGCTGGCTGCCGGCGGTGGTTGCTCAGGCAACTGTCTTTTCGCTGCTGGCCGCGGTTCTGTTCGTGTTGCTATTGCGAATGCGGCTGGCGATTCCGGCCGAAGGCGTGAAATCGTGATCGAGCCGCTGCCAGAGGAATCCGGTCTGAAGTGGGGCGAGGTGGCGCTGCGCGTCGCCGTGTTCGTGATCTTCGGCGCGATGGGAGCCTTTCTCTCCGGATTATTTCCGGTGGCAGGGGCGCTGCGTCGAAGCGTACTGTTTACCTTCTCCGCGGGCGTACTGGCGAACGCCATTCCGGTGCGCATCTTCGAAAACGCCCAGTTCGCGGATTTCGGACTGGGATGGACCCGGAGCGCGGCTCGGGAACTGTTGAACGGGCTGGCCTGCGGAGCAGGGGCGGCCGCGGCGGTGGTCGGGGCGATGCTGCTGTTCCAGTGGGCAAGCTTCGAACGGGCTCCGGCGGAAACGGCAGTGGGGGCCGTGGCCAGCTCGGTTCTGCTGATGATCGGCGCGGCGGGCGAAGAAATGATGTTCCACGGGTACGCGTTCCGCGTACTGGTCCGGCGCCTGGGGGCGTTTGCGACGATTCTGCCGGTGGGGATGGTGTTCGGGCTGGCACACATGGGCAATCAGAATTCGACGCTGCTGGGAGTGGTCAACACGGTGGTGTGGGGAGTGCTGCTGGGATATGCTTGCTATCGCAGCGGAGCCTTGTGGATGCCGATCGGGATGCATTTCGGATGGAACGTGCTTCTGCCGCTGGCCGGCGCGAATTTGAGTGGGTTTACAATGAGAGTGACCGGCTACGCGCTGCATGAAAACGCGGGCGGAGTCTTGACCGGAGGGGCGTACGGGCCGGAAGGGAGCTTCCTGACCACAATCGCGGCCATCGCGCTGTTCCGGGCGGTCTGGCAATTGGCGTCTAACGAGCCGGAGAAGGATGCCCGGTAGAAGGCCAGCAAGGAGGCAATGTGAGGAAGCAGAAGTTGGGACAAGCGCCTCGCGCGATCGCCGTCCTGCTGATGGCTGGGCTAGCGCTTTACGCCGGAGATTCAAAGAAACAGGCCGAGGCGCAGAAACTGGAGCTGCTGCGCGGGCTCGGGTCGGAGTCCGCGATTGCACAAACCTACTTTCCGCGCTCAAGAACGCCGCTGGGGTTCGAGGCGGACACCGGTTACTGGAACAAGGATGTTTGGCAGAAGTTGGGCGCCCAGTCGGGTCCGGCAGCGCGCACCGGCGACATGGTGCAGGTGACCAAGGTCACGGTGCAAGGCGAGTACATCATTCTGGAGCTGAACAACGGCTATAACGGCCGGAATGGCCACTGGTACGACCGGGTCAACGTCAACGGCGGAGGGCCGGTGGGCGGACCGATCGATACCGGAGGGCCCGCTCCGGGCGGCACTCTCATTTCCGTGCATTACGCCAACGGACTGGAAGGGATCACTTCGGAGCGCGTGAAGAAGGACCTGCTGCCGATCCTGAACTTCAACCAACGCAGCGCCACCGAAAGCTACACCGAGAATCTGCCCCCGGAAATCAGGGCGGCGATCCAAGATAAGAAGGTGATCGTCGGCATGACGCGCGATCAAGTCTTGCTGGCCGCGGGACAGCCCGTGCGCAAGAGCCGTGAAAACGTGGATGGCGACGATATAGAGGATTGGATTTACGGCGCTCCTCCCGGCAAAGTGACGTTCGTGACGCTGAAGGCCCAGAAAGTAATCAAGGTGTTCGAAGACTACGCCCAGCCGGGCGGCAGGATCGAAGACACGCCGAAGAATCCTGACGCAAACTAGCTTCCGAAGCGGCGGAGGGAACGCTGCTCGGGCAGCCAGACGTAGCATTGGGCGTTGGAACAGGCGCCACGATCTTCGAAAGTAACTTGGGCGTCCGGACGGATTTTCCCCAGGCGATATTGCAATTCGAGCCGGCTGAAGAGGACTCCATCGTAGTCCAGCGGCATCCCGATAACGGTTACCCGCAGGGGTGAAGGCTGGCCGGACTGATCCGTGGCGATTGAGCGGGCAAGCTCGGTTGAATTTTGGTACGTCGCCTTGTACACCCACGTGTTATAAAACCCGCAAGACAGATTCAGCGCGCCGAAGACGAACAGCAGTGGCGTGGCATACCGCGCATTCGAGAGCGCCGCGGCGAGTAGCATAGCTACGAACGCGGCGGGCATGTAGAGGTAGCGCACATGTTGTGCGTGGAAGTCGAGCCAACTGATGAGCGGGGCGACCGGGACGGTCGCGGCCAGAACGTAGAGGACGAGAATGCGGCGCGATCCGGCGGCGGCTCCGGCGAGCGCGGCCACGGCGAGCAGCGCGGCAAACGAGCCAATCACCAGCAGCACAATCTTTGGGGAGGGATAGCTGAGATTAACGGCCAGGGTCGACATCTGCATCGCGCGCATAAGCACGTCGCGGAGGGTGGCAAGGTTGAAGGAAAAATGGATCGACGGCGTGGTCGACGTTCCGGCATAACCGCCTGCTCCCCCAAGCACGGCTTTGCGGATGGCGATCATGGCTAGGGTGACGATGAGGACTCCAAAGCCAAGCTCGATCAGGCGACGCCTGCGGTCGGCGCGCCTGGTTGCGAACGGCCTGGGTTCGAAAGGCGAAGCCGCGGCCATGATCGCCAGCAGGATCGGGAAGGCGTAGCCGCTCTCTTTACTGCATATGGCGAGTACGTAACAGACGAGTGCGGCGGCCAGTGCCGTTCGCGCGTGACCGGTCAGAAAACGCGCGGAGGCGAGCAGGGCCAAAAGGGTGAAGAAAAGCGCCCACAAATCGAAGCGCGCTGAAGGCCACATCGCCGGCTCATAGGTGACGGCCGCGGCAAGGAAAAGCGCTCCGGCCCAGCGAGAAGCGTCGTGCGCGAGGCCGAGCCGCCGGGCGAGCAGCACTATGAGCAGAGCGTTGGCCATGTGGAGCAGAATGTTCTGGAGGTGATAGGCCCAAAAGTGATCGTGAAAAAGGGAGTGATCCAACCATAACGACGCGAAGCCCAGAGGCCGGTACCATACGCCTATCTGCGCGGAAGCGAACAGGTGCGCCACGCCGCCAAGGGTGGGATAGGTCGAGCTCAAGCCGCGATAGTTCCACTCATCGTCCAGGGGATTCACCGTGAGGGAAAAGGTCAATGCCAGGATGGTGAGGACTGCGAGGGTCGCCGGCGCGGCTGCACCGGAAACAGATTCCGTTTCTTTAGCGCGCGCACAAAGCACCGTGAGCAGGAAAGCTCCGGTCAGGATCAGCAGCGGCTTGAAGGCTCCATGAGCCACCAGGTGCAGGAATCCGATGCGGTAGTCGTAGGCGCTGCCGTGGGCCAGGAGGAATACAATATTCAAGGCAGCGGCCACGACCACGGCCACCAGCAACCGATGGAGGATTTCGAAAGTACGTGTCAAGCCGCGGACGGTCCATGGTAACAGACGCGGACAGGAAGGAAGAAGTTAACGCTTGATGTGGCGGGATACCGCGGCCATCAGCTCACCGGCCTCAACGGGCTTGGAGAGGTAAGCCTGCATGCCGTGGGCGCGGCATTTCGCACGAACTTCATCGGAGAAATTGGCAGTGAGGGCGAGAATGGGGACTTCTGCATAGCCGGGGATTTTGCGGATCTCCACGGCCGCGTCCAGACCGCTCATGCCCGGCATCTGCAGATCCATGAGCACGAGGTCGTAGAGCCTGCGGCCAGCGGCTTCCAGGGCTTCGGGGCCGCTGGCAGCGCAATCCACTTTGATGCCGTTACGCTTGAGGACGTGACGCAGGACCGTGAGACCCACCGGATTGTCGTCGACCGCTAGAACAGTGGGACTCGCCGCGTCGGCCGGGATCGCGTGCCGGCCGCGATCGGCGTTGGGGCGGCGCAACGGAAGGCGAACCGTAAACGTGGAACCCACGCCCTCCTGGCTTTCCACACGGATGGCTCCGCCCATCAGTTCGGTCAGCTTGCGCGCGAGAGCCAGGCCCAATCCCAACCCCGGATAGCTGCGCGCCAAGCCGCGCTGCCCCTGCTCGAAAGATTGAAAAATGTTTCCCAGGATAGGCGGAGCAATGCCGATTCCGGTGTCAGCGACGTCGATCACCAGCCAGTGCTGCTGGGAGGGCAAGGTCTCCGGGCGGACGCGGACTTCAACCTTGCCGCTGTGGGTGAACTTGATGGCGTTGGCGATCAAATGGCCGAGCAGTTCCCGCACACGTGGAGCATCGCCCAGCATGGTTTCCGGCAAGGTTGGGTCCAGCGTGAGGAAAACGGGAAGATTCTTGGCTTGGGCTTTGCCGAGATGGTGCGCAATGGCGGCATCCAGCATTTCGCGAACGCTGAATTCGCTGTCGTCGAGAGTGAACTGGCCGCCCTCGAGCGCCGTGTATTCGAGGGTAGCGTTGAGGATTTCGAAGAGATTTTCCGCACACAGGCGCGCGGCGTTGACGTATTCGCGCTGCTCGTCATCCAGGCTGGATTCGAGCAGGAGATCCGTCATACCGATGATTCCGGCGAGCGGCGTCCGGATCTCGTGATTCAAACTAGCAAGGAAAGTGCCTTTGAGGTCTTCGATATCCTCGTGAGTGGACGGGGTTCCCGGCATATAGGCCAGCTACCCTCTCTATCGGCGGCGTCTGTAGGCGAGTTTAGGGTGTTTATCCGAGGGCCTTACGGCCCTTTCTTAGCGGCTTGGTTACTTCTTGTC
This sequence comes from Bryobacteraceae bacterium, assembly GCA_030041495.1. Classification (GTDB taxonomy): domain Bacteria; phylum Acidobacteriota; class Terriglobia; order Bryobacterales; family Bryobacteraceae; genus Palsa-187. Next base: position 19,309 of record JASHNT010000078.1, read on the forward strand.
GTCTTCGGCGCCCCCGAAGGTGATGGTGGACTGCGCCTTAAACTGCTTGTAGTCGGTGTAGCGAACGGTTTCCCGCAAGCGGACGTCGCTGTCCTTGAAGTGCAGGACTGTATTGGCGGTGACGTAGGTGGGGAACCAATATTTGCCGTCGATCTGCTCGCGGTAGGATTCGAACTTGGGGAAGGCTTGGCCGTGGGTATTGCGGCCGGTGCCGACGGCGCGGCCGTAGGTTTTCACAATTTGAAGGTCGCGGTCATCCACCCAGATTTCGCCGGAGAAGTAACGCAGGTCGGGCTCCATCTTTTTAGGTTTAACGGCGAAGACGTAAGTGGTGATTTCGTCCACGGCCTGGCGGCCTAAGTAACGGACCAGGTACTTGGGCAGATCTTCGGCGGTCAGCACAAAGGGCTGGGTGTTATTCAGATCCTGCATGTCTTCCGGCGTAAGATTGACTTCGGTCAGAGTCGAGACCGGAGCATAGGTCACGCGCTCCGCGCGTTTGCCGTCGGAGTCGAAGACCACGTCCTCCGATATCTCCCATTTACCAGTGGTATGGCCGCCGTCATCCAGAGTTTCTACGCGCGCCGTCTGCTTGTAGGTGTACATCTCCCGGGCTTTGGCGAACTGCGTCTCCTTCGCCGTGAACTTTTGAATGATTTCGTTGATGCGATCCTCGGAGAGATCGCCGGTATCCACGGCTCTTGCCAGCGGGGCCCAAATGGATCCGGCGCCCGCCACCGCCATCGCAACCAAGACCATTCGATGAACGCGCATACCCTTATCCTGCAACTTTGGAGAGCGAGGTTCAAGCCCACCGAAATTGTATAGTGGACGTTTGAGCCTACTCGACGGTACCCTGCTGGCAGCGCGACGGGCGCTTACCGACGATATTATCAGCCCGCGGGAATTGGCAGCGGAAGCGCTGGAGCGGATCCGCCGGCTGAACCCCAAGCTGAATGCATTCCTCACGGTCACGCAAGCTTCTGAAAATCCTGCTCCCGGTGTGCTGTGCGGGATTCCCATCGCCCATAAGGATTGCTTCGCAACCAGGGGCGTGCGTACCACAGGCGGATCGAAGATCCTGGCTGAGCGGGTGCCGGACTACGATGCCGCAATCGTGACGCGGCTCCATGACGCCGGAGCCGTGATGTTGGGCAAAACCAATTTACACGAACTTTGTTATGGGATCACTTCTAATAATCCTCACTTCGGCGCGGTGCGCAATCCGTGGGATTTGACGCGGATTCCGGGAGGATCGAGCGGAGGGTCCGCGGCGGCTGTCGCCGCTGGGATGGTGTTTGCCGCAAGCGGGACCGATACCGGAGGCTCGATCCGCGTCCCGGCGTCCTTTTGTGGGGTGGTGGGGCTGAAGCCGACCTATGGAGCCATCAGCCGTCGAGGGTGCCTGCCGCTGGGGATCACGCTCGATCACGTGGGGCCGATTGCAAAAACGGTGCGCGATGCAGGGGTGGCGTTCGCCGCGATGTGCGACGGCGCGGGCGCAGTTGAGATTCCGGATCGAGTGGACGTGAAGAGAATGCGTATCGGGGTTCCCGAAGCCTTTTTCTTCGACCAGATTGCGCCGGAAGTGCGCGCGAGCGTCCGGCACGCCGTGCAAACCATGGCGGGGCTCGGAGCAGAAATGCGCGAAGTGCGCATGGACGGCATGGAGGAGCTGAACAGGCTCGGCCGGCTGATTCTCTCGGCGGAGGCGTCGAGCTTGTGGCGAAAGCAGCTCGCGGCGCGGCCCAGGGATTTCGGAGAGGATGTGCGGGCGGCGCTGGAGCGGGGCTTGGCGATCCCGGCGGTCGAGTATCTGGAGGCGCAGCGGAGGCGGCGCCAGCTCGCCAACAAGCTGGCCGCGCTGTGGAATGGAATTGACTGTTTGCTGACGCCCGCGACGCCGACGACGGCGCCGAAGATCGGCGATACGGTGATCCGGGTTGGCGGCGTCGAGCAAGATGTTCGCGCGGGGAGCACGCGGCTGGTGCGTCCGTTCAACGTCCTGGGATGGCCGGCCTTGGCGATGCCGTGCGGATTCTCTGAAGAGGGCTTGCCGGTCGGCTTGCAACTGGTGGCCGCGCCGCGGGGCGAGGCGAGATTATTTCAAGCCGCTGCGGCGCTGGAAGACGCGCTGGGGATCGTCCGGCGCAAGCCGCCTATCGAGTGAACACGTAAGCCGCGCCGCCGACGGCTGCCCACAACAGAAACGCGCCGAACAGACGGAGGGTGAAGGCTCGGGTGCCGCTGATCGCCGCTAGCACCAGCTTCAGCGCAGCGTTCGAGGCGAGCGCAAGCAGAATGGCGAGTTCGGCGGCGCGAATGCTCAGGGTTTGCGCCTGCACCAGGTCGGATGCGGGGGCGATCACGGTCGCGACGTCGACCAGTCCGCCCAACAGGCTGGTTCCGATGAAGGCCTGTGTACCGGCTCGCGCCGCCGCGGCCTTGGTGAGGAACACGATCAAGGTAAAAAGCGCTCCGAATTGCAGCGCGGGGCGAATCTGAAACGGGTTTTCGTGTTCCACTCGCGCGGGCGCAGCCGGAGGGTGGGTTGCGCGCTTCGCCATCCATCCGGCGGCGTACGCCATGAGGATCGCCGCAATCAGCATGAAGCCGAGAGGCCAGGCGCAGGCGACGGCCAAGTCCGGGTTCACGACCACGATCAACAAGAATGCGCGTGGGAATTGGACGGAGTTGGCGATCAAGAATCCGCGCATCAATCCGAGCAGTCCCTCCGGCCGTTCCTTGCTCAAGCGGCCCAAATGCAGGGTGACGGCGGTGGTGGAAGCGAGGCCACCGAGGATACTGGTGTAAACCAGGCCGCGCTCCTCGCCCAGGAATTTTTCAAGAAAGTAGCCGACGTAAGAAATCGAGGAGATAAGAATGACGAACATCCACACCTGGCGTGGGGAAAAGAAGGAATACGGCCCGTAGGTTCCTTCCGGCAGCAGAGGATAAATCACCAGGACGACGGTGACAAAGGCGAGCGTGGCGTTGAACTCGGGCTCGGTGATGGTTTCGCGCAGCAGGTGCTGGAGGCGCTGCTTGGCTTCCAGAAACACAGCGATCAGGATGGCGGTTCCGAGAGCGATCGGCTCGCCAGAACGAATCTGCGCGGAGGCGGCGAGCAGCGCCAGAACGAAGGTCGCGACGCCCGCGAACTCGGTGGTGATTCCGGCGCGTTTTTCACGTTCTTCGTAGTGATAAACGGCGAGCAGCGCCGCGGTAGAAGCTAACCCAGCCGCCGACAGGTAGGGATTCTCGAGAATGCCGCACACACCGCCGCCCAGCGCAATCAGCAGAAAGTCGCGCAGGCCGGGACGTTCCGAACGGGCGGCCTCACGCTGCGCGCCGATCAGAGCTCCTACCAGCAGCGCCGCGGCAAGATGGGCGACAACGGACGATACCGGGAGATCGGAAGGCACGATTTCTGATTATAGACCTGGTTTTTCGGGCCACTTGTGCTTGGGATAGCGGCGGGAAAGCTCGCGGCGGATCTGCGGGTAGAGGCGCTGCCAGAAGCCCGCAAGATCGCCGGTGACCTGCACCGGACGGCGATTGGGCGCAAGCAGATGAACGACAACCGGCGTCGACCCGATGCGCGGGGTTTCGCTGCACCCGAAAAAATCCTGAAGGCGCGATTCGATCCACGGAGGCTTGCCGGGCTCATAGTAGACTTTGACCTGCCGGCCTCCGGGAAGCGTGAGGCGCTCAGGCGCGAGGCGGTCGAGATTTTGCGGGCGAAGAGCATCGAGAAGCCGCGCGGAAGCCAGCTCGGCCAAGGACGTTCGGCCCCGGCAGAGAGCCGCAAGCGTCGCGTTCACATCGATGGCGATGCCGGCGAAGGCGGCGCGGGCTTGGAGCTGCGCGAGTTCATCACGATCGGCGAAACGTCCTATCTCGATTTCAGCCGCCTTCGCCGCAAGCAGCGCCGCAGTCGCTTCGTTGGCCGGGGCCGGCGCGCGGGATTCTTCCAGAACCAGTTGATCGTAGAGGAGGGCGGTCACCTGCTCGACGCGCTCCGCGGTGCGATTCCAATCATAGGAGACGCGTTCGATGACGCGGTCGAGCAGCCACTCGGGTTCTAACGGAGCAGCAAGACGGACCAGAGGAGAGCCTTTATCCCTGCGCTCCTCGACATCCAAAGCAATGAGGAATTCGTGGCGGCAATTGGGGAAGCGCGCCGAGCCTCCGGAGGAGAGCAGCAGAGTGTCTTCGCGCGTATGACGCGCGACGCGATCGGGGAACGCGGCGAGCACGGATTGAAGCAGCGGCGCGTCGGCGTTGGAACCTTCCGGATGGGAACGGTCGCGACCTGGAAAATATTGGCGCAATCGATCGAAGACGCGGCGGGTCTGGGGCTGCCATTCGGATTCGATGAGTGTGAGGAGTTCCGACGAGCCGCGCTCGCCGGCGCTGAGCACCGCGGCAACCGCGCAGCCCCGGCCGGGAACGCCGCGGCGTGAGGCTTCGATCACCAGCTTGGCGAGGCGCGGAGGCAGCGGAAGATCCGCCATATCGACGGTGATCTGGAGCCGGTCAAGCAGCGCGTTGGCAGCCGCGAGCGAAACCGGAGGCGGAGGGTCGAGCCATTCGAGATTCTCGATATTCATCGCGCGCAGCTCCAGCACCAATTGCGAAAGCTCCCGGCGCAGGATTTCGGGCGCATCGGCCGGCGGGCGGCGGTGAAAATCCTCGGCGGTGTAGAGACGGATCACGTGGCCGGGTGCGGTGCGTCCCGCGCGGCCGGCTCGCTGGGTCGCCGAGGCCTGGCTGACGCGCTGGACGTGCAGTGAAGGAAGTCCGGTCCAGGGCGAATCGGCGGCGACTCGCGCGAGACCACTGTCGATGACCGCGGTGACGCCTTCAATGGTGACGGAGCTTTCGGCGGCGTTGGTGGAGAGAATCACTTTGCGCTGCGTGGAAGGGGCGACGGCGCGGTCCTGCTCGGCTGGCGAAAGATCGCCGTGGAGAGGCAGCACCAGCAAGCCGGCTCGGCCGGCGATTTTTCCGATAGCTCGCGAGGCCTTGCGGATCTCGGCCGCGCCGGGAAGGAAGACGAGCACGTCTCCGGCGAAGGATCGCGCGAGGAGGCGCTCGAGCGCGGACGCGATTTGTTGTTCGAGCGGCAGGGCGGAGTGCGGAGTGTATTCGATGGTGAGCTGATGCAGCTTGCCTTCCGAGCGGAGCACTGGACAGTCTCCCAGGAAGCGCGCGATGGGTGCGGCGTCGAGGGTTGCCGACATGACAATCAACTTAAGCGGGCCTTTTCGGGACGACTGAAGGCGCTTGAGAAGCGCGAGCGCGAGATCGGCATCGAGATGGCGTTCGTGGAATTCGTCAAGGATAACGGCGGATACGCCTTTGAGGGATGGATCGGAGAGCAGGCGGCGCGTGAGCACGCCTTCGGTGAGGAATCGCAGGCGGGTGCGCGAACCGCCAACGTCTTCGAAACGGACTTGATAGCCGACGGTGGCGCCAAGTTGCTCGCCAAGCTCGTGCGCCACGCGGCGCGCGGCCATGCGGGCAGCGAGACGGCGCGGTTCGAGCACCAGGATCTCGCCGCTGACGTGCGGTAGCAATTGAGGCGGAACGCGGGTGGTCTTACCCGCGCCGGGCGGAGCTTCGATGACGAGGCTGGAAGATTGTTCCAGTGCGGCGACGACGCGCGGCAGAAGATCGTCAATCGGCAGCTTCATTCGCTGACGACCGCGCGGATGGTCTCCGGAGCGTTCCCTTCCAGACGATTGTTGACAAAGATGTAGGACGCGCGGTGCTCTTCGCGCATCCGCCTGATCCACTGGCGCAGAGCGTCGCGAGTCTCGGGATTTTCCTCCACGATCTTGTTGTAAGGCCGGAAGCGCGCAACCGCGTCTTCGTAGCTGCGCCCTTGGCGAAGGAGCGCCCGAACCACGGTGAAATCGGCGGGGATCGGCAGGTTCAACTGTTGGTCAAGGGGCCGCATGCGGGTCCAGGCGTTCAGCACGTGCGCGACGGAGTTGGATTGGAGGCAATCGAAGTAGCTCAGCTGGAGGTACTGGCGATTGCGCACTTCCACGGCGTAGCGGAAATCCTGGGGCAAGCTGGCAAGGAAGGGATCGAGCACGGAGAGAAACTCGCCAGGGCTTGCCGAACGGGCACCAAATTCGAAGACGAGCGCGGGGATGCGGGAGCGATAGGGGCGGAGTGGTTCGAGGAAGAGGGCGTCCAAGGCCTCCGTGTTCAGATACGATTCGTTGCGCAATCCGGCGCGAGGGCCGTAGCGGGCGTGCTTGGGAAAAACCTCGGCGGTGACTTCCTCGGGGACTTTGAGCGCGAACTGCAAGCGGCCCGGAGCAGAGGCGAACAATCGCTGCCAGTATTCGGGCGAAGGAAATTGATAGAAGGAAAAATCGCCGCAGACGACAGGAAAGGTTTGCGCGTATTCGGCGAGGCACTCAGCTTGAAATTTTTTTTCCGAGAAGCGGCCGCGCGTGGAATAGAGTTCGCGCGTGTAGATTTGATCGAGCCAACCCTCGTATTTCCAGGAGCTGGTCCCGACGAAGATGTGTTCCCCTGCGAGTTGCCGAAGACGCGACGCCAGAGTGCGCCGGTCGAAGCCGCCGCCGGCCGGATGCGGATCGAATAAGGGTAACGTCACCTAATACGCGTGCGCGGAGCGGTTGTAGAACGGGTCCGCGCCCGCTTCGATGACCCCGGTGGGCAGGAATCGAATGGCGACCGGCGCGGCGCCGTTGTTGTAGCGCGACATGATGCTGACGTGATGGCCGCGCAGCAGAAGCTCCTGGCCGACGGATTGGGGAATGCGTTCATCGAGCATGAGGTCGCCGATGCTCCAGGCGTGATTGTCGAAGCTGGAGACGAGATGACGGGTCTGGAAGCGCGGGGCTTCCACCGCGTTCTGCGCGTTCATCCCGAATTCGAGCACGTTCATCATGATTTGAGTGAGCGCCTGCTCCTGATCGTCGCCGCCGGGGGTGGACTCAGCCATCACCGGTTTGCCATCGGAGGTGCGGGTGACGATGGTGGGGCTCAGAGTGACGCGCGGGCGCTTGCCTCCGGCGAGCTCATTCGGGTTTCCGGGCACCAGCACGAACTGCTGCGCGCGCTCCGTCAATGGAATGCCGGTGTCGCCGGCGATCACGCTGGGCAGCCAGGCTCCGGAGGGAGTCGCGGAAAACACCACACCGTCGGAGTCGATTGCATCCACGCAAGTGGTGTCCTTGGCGATTAGAATGTCGTCAATCTTGACGTGAGCAATTTTGTCGGCTTCCGCGGGATGCTTCCCGATTTTGCCGTTGATCTTTCCGGGGCGAAACTCCATGGAGGCGCGTTCGGTAATCTCAGCGCGGCGCTCCGCCGCGTAGGTCTTCGACAGAAGCACATCCTCAGGGATGTGGTTGAACTTGGGATCGCCGTAATAAGTGTCGCGATCCGCGTAGGCCAGCTTCATTGCTTCCACGGATCGATGAATGTATTCGGCGGAGTTGTACTGCATGTGGTCGAAGCCTTCCATGATGTTCAGAATTTCGAGCATCGTGGGGCCCTGGCTCCAGAAGCCGGGCTTGTATACCGTGTAGCCGTGGAAGGTGGTGGAGACCGGCTCCTCGGGTTGCAGTTTGAACGCGGCCATATCTTCATAACGCAGCAGACCGCCGTTGGCTTTGCTGAAAGCGCCGATCTTGCGCGCGATCTCCCCGCGGTAGAAATAGTCGCGCACGGCGTCGATGGCGGCTTCGCGGGCCGCGCCGTGGGCCAGCGCTTTCTTTTCGACCTCGGCCATGGCGCGCAGCGTGCGTGCGGTATCGGGCTGGCGGAAGATTTCGCCGACCTGCGGAGCCCGGCCGTTGGGCATGAAGTGGGCCTTGGAGGTCGGCCACAGCTCGAAGAAATCGCGGCTGGCGGCGATGGTCTGCGCCCGCATCTCATCGATGGCGTAGCCGTCGGCATCCTCAATCGCGGAGGCGATGGCCTCCTGGAAAGACTTGGTTCCATAATCGCGGAGGGCGACCAAACCGGCGTCCATCATTCCGGGAACCAGCGCCGGCATCAGGCCTGCGACCGGAATGATGCCTTTCAAGCCGGTCTCGCCGTTCTTGCCGCGCACCTCGACTTCACCGGCCTGCAGAGGGCGTTTGCGGAAGAAATCCGCGCTGGCGAGCTTGGGCATGGTGCCGACGCCCGCGATGGCATGGACCTTTCCGTCCTTGGTGCGGATCAGGATCGGTGCCTCGCCGCCGAGGCCGAAGTGCGAAAGCTCCGTCACGGAGGCCGCGAACATCGCCGCGACGCCCACGTCAACGGCGTTGCCTCCGCGATAGTACATGCGCATGCCGGCTTCAGTAGCGTATTCGCTACCGGCGGCTACCGCGCCATGAATACCGCGGACCGCCTGGCGCACGGGGCGCTCATAAGCCTGGCGCGTTTGTGAAATGCACGCGCTGGCCAGCGCGATCGTCAATACAACAACTCGGGTCTTCATGGTCTGCTCCGCAACTGCAGTCATTATAATGGTTCCACCGCAGACCAGTTATGTCCGCTGCTGCGTTGCTGTTTCGCTCGCACTGACGGTTTCGCCGGTGCGCGGGACATTAACCAGCGGCGCGCTCAAGCGGTATCGTAGACAAGGGGGATTTCCATGGACCTGAACCTGACGCTCATTCCGATCGTTGTAATCGTGATTTATTTGATCTCGAGCATCAAGATTCTGGCCGAGTATGAGCGCGGGGTGATCTTCCGCCTGGGCCGGGTGCGTCCGCAGCCAAAAGGTCCGGGTGTGATTCTGGTGTTTGCGCCGATTGACCGCATCGTGCGGATTTCGTTGCGCGTGGAAGCCTTCGAAGTGCCCTCGCAGGACGTGGTCACGCGCGACAACGTTACGGTGAAGGTGAACGCCGTGATTTACTTCCGCGTGGTCGAGCCGATCAAAGCGGTGTTGGAAGTCGCCAATTTTCTGTACGCGACTTCGCAATTGGCCCAGACCACGCTGCGCAGCGTTCTGGGCGAAGTGGAACTCGACGAATTACTGAGCCAGCGCGAGAAGTTGAACATGAAGCTGCAGGGCACGCTGGACCAACACACAGGTCCGTGGGGAGTGAAGGTTTCGATGGTCGAGGTGAAGCAGGTGGACCTGCCGGATCAGATGATCCGCGCCATCGCCCGGCAAGCGGAAGCCGAGCGCGAGCGGCGAGCGAAGATCATTCACGCCGAGGGCGAAGTGGGGGCGGCGCAGAATCTGGAACTTGCCGCGGAGATGATGGCGCGCCAGCCCATCGCGATTCAATTGCGGTACCTGCAAACGCTGGTGGAAATCGGCTCGGAAAAGAACACAACAGTTGTCTTTCCGCTGCCCGTCGATATACTCTCGACATTAGGCCGGGCGCTGGAGCAAGCCGTAAAACCGCCGGCCAAGGATGCATAACTTGCCGAAAAACGAAGACGGTGAATTTGAGCTGATTCTGGGGAACAAGCAGCTCCTGAGCATGTTCTTTGTGGTTGTGGTGCTGCTCGGGGTGTTTTTCGTGATGGGTTACATCGTGGGACGGAATTCCGCGCCGCTGGTAGCAGAGAAGCCGGAAGGGAAACCTCTGACGGTGGACTCACCGGTGCCCAAGCAAGCGGCTCCGGAAGCGCCGCCTGCCTCCACTCCGGCCGCTTCGGCCCCCGCCTCGTCTGCCCCCGCGCCTGCGCCGGCCGAGAAAGCGCCGGAGGCGGCTCCGCCGCCCGCTCAGACTGCCGCGGTAGAACAGCCAAAATCCGAGCCGGCGCCGAAGCGCGAACCAAAGGCCGCAGAGAAGGCGGAAAAGACGGAGCAGGCGAAAGCGAAGGCGGCAGCGCCCGCCAACCCCGCGGTGGGCGCAACCTACCTGCAGCTATCCGCTACCGACAAAGCCGATGCCGACAAAATGGTGGAGGTTTTGCGCAAGAGCAATTTCGTGGCGCTGGACGCCGAGGTTCCGGAAAAGCCGGGCCTGTATCGCGTGCTGGTGGGGCCGATTTCTTCGGGCGAGCTGAACAAAACCAAGGCCGATCTGCAGGCCAAAGGCTTCCCCGGAAACGCGGCGATCAGGAAAACGTTTTAGCGATGGACGGGCTGGTCCAGGTCGCGCCAGCTAACCCACGCTTGCCCGACTGGCTCAGGAAACCGACGATCCATTTTGAAGAGGTACATCGGCTCAAAACGGAGCTGCGGCGCCTGCGGCTGCACACGGTGTGCGAATCCGCGCGCTGCCCCAACTTGCATGAATGCTTCGAGCGCGGGCGCGCGACGTTCATGATTCTGGGCAATCTGTGCACGCGCGGATGCGGCTTCTGTTCGGTGCCGAAGCGCCGGCATCCGGGCGCGCTGGATCCGGAGGAGCCGGCGAACGTGGCTCGCATGGCGCGGATGATGGGTCTGCGCTACGTGGTGATCACCAGCGTGAATCGGGACGATCTGGAAGACGGCGGGTCGCGACATTTCGCCGAAACCATCCGGCAAGTCCGGATCGCCCTGCCGGGCGCGCGAATAGAAGTGCTGACGCCGGATTTTCAGGGCTCGAAGAACGCCGTGGCTCGCGTGCTGGACGCCGCGCCGGACGTATTCAATCACAACGTCGAGACCGTGCAAAGGCTGTACGTCCGGGTCCGGCCGCAGGCGAATTACCGGCAGTCGCTCGAAGTGCTGCGGTTCGCGAAAAGCTACCGGCCGGAAATGCTGACGAAATCCGGAGCGATGCTGGGGCTGGGCGAGACCGCGCCGGAGGTCGAGCAATTGCTGCGCGACCTTCGCGACGCGCAAGTGGATATCGCCACGCTGGGGCAATATTTGCAGCCCACGCGCCGCAACCTTCCCGTGGCGGAATTTGTGCCGCCGGAGCGTTTTGAGGCGTATCGCGAGTTCGGATTATCGCTGGCTTTTAAGATGGTCTTCAGCGGACCGCTGGTGCGCAGTTCGTATATGGCCGACCTCGTGCACGAACGGGCGATTTAAGTGAATCTGGCGTTATCGCTCGCCTCGGCCGTTCTGCTGATTCTGGTTTTCCCGCGCTTCGATTTGACTTGGCTCGCGCCGTTCGCGCTCGCTCCGCTCTTGATCGCTTGCGCGCGCGAGGCGTCCTGGAAACTCCGCTGGTTCTACGGTTGGGCCTCGGGATTCGTGTTCTGGTTCGGCGTCTGCTTTTGGATCCAATTTGTGTTGCAGGTCCATGGCGGGCTGGGGGTGCCGCTGAGCTGGGTGAGCTTCTTGTTGTTCGCGATTCTGAAGGGCCTGCACATGGCGTTGTTCGCCACGGTTGCCGGGTGGCTGATACGCAAGCCGTCGGCGCTGGCGGCGATCCCGGCGTGGTGGACCGGCCTGGAGCGAACGCACGGCGATTTCGGCTTCGCGTGGCTCGACCTGGGCAACGCGGGAATCGGCATGCCAGTCGCGATGCGCCTTGCGCCGTGGGTGGGCGTGTATGGGCTCTCGTTCGTGTTCGCAATGCTGGGGTGCGCGGTGGCCCTAGTGGTGCTGCGGCGTCCGCGGATGCAAATGGCGTGGCTGGCTGCGTTGCTGATCCTGCCTCTGTTTCCCGCTCTGCCCCGCCCCACCCCCGGAAACGAACCAGTGCGCGTGGTGCAGCCCAATGTGGACACGGAAGCGGATTTCACCCAGGCCTCGATGGACGAACTATCGGATCAAATGGAGGCGTTGTCGCGAGCGCCCGGGATTCCGCTGATCGTGTGGCCGGAGTGGCCGGCTCCGTTCGACATGACGCCGTCCTACCGGGCCTACATCGCGAACATTGCGCGGACGTCCGAAGCCTGGGTCATGTTCAACGGCGTGGCGCGGACTCCGCGCGGTGAGCCGCTCAATTCCGCATTTCTGGTGAATCCGCACGGAGTCATTGTGAACCGCTATGACCAGATCAACCTGGTTCCCTTCGGCGAGTACGTGCCGCCGCCGTTCGGCTGGGTGAACCGCATCACCAAGGAGACCAGCGATTTTGTGCCTGGAAACCGGGTAGTAGTGTTTCCAGACGGCGGGCATAAGCTGGGGATTTTCATTTGCTACGAAGCGGCTTTCCCGGAACTGGTACGGCAGTTCGCCGGCGATGGCGCGGAGGCGTTGTTTAATCTCTCCAACGACGGGTACTTCGGGCACAGCGAGGCGCGGGAGCAACACCTTAACCTGGCGCGGATGCGGGCGGCGGAGAACCGGCGGTGGCTGCTGTTCGCCACCAATGACGGAATCACGGCGATGGTCGACCCAGCGGGGCGGGTTACAGCCCGTTTACCCCCCTACCGTCAGCTCGCCGCGGACATGCAGTATCAGTACGCGTCCGGGACCACGTTCTATACCCGCCACGGGGATTGGTTTGCCTGGGGTTGCCTGATCGCGGGATTGGGTGCGTTGCTATAAAGAACCACGACCGGCCTTTCTGCATACCGGCTTTGCTATAATGGCGGAGTCTATGGCGGCTACGGCAAAGAAGATTATCCTGTTGAGACCACGGGGCTTCTGCGCGGGAGTGGTGCGCGCAATCGACGTTGTCAAGATCGCGCTGAACCTGTACGGCGCGCCGATTTACGTGCGCAAGGAGATCGTCCATAACCGGCACGTTGTGGATGAGTTGCGCGGCGCCGGGGCGATTTTCATCGAGGAGCTGGATGAGGTGCCGGCCGGCGCCCGGGTCATCTTCAGCGCTCACGGGGTCGCGCCGTCAGTTCGCGAAGACGCGCGGACGCGCAGCTTGAAGGTGATCGACGCAACCTGCCCTCTGGTCACCAAAGTGCACCTGGAAGCGGTGAAGTTCGCGCGCAAAGGCTACACCATCGTGTTGATCGGGCACAAGGATCACGATGAAGTGATCGGGACTTTGGGAGAGGCGCCTGAGTCGACCGTCCTGGTGTCGACGGTCGAGGATGTGGACCGGCTGGAGGTGGCGGATCCGGAGCGGGTGTCCTTCATCACGCAGACCACGTTGAGCTTGGATGAAACCCGAGACATCGTGGGGCGTCTAAAAGAGCGTTACCCGAAGATTCAGGGGCCCGCGGCGCAAGACATCTGCTACGCGACGGAAAACCGCCAGTTGGCGGTGAAAGCTGTGGTGCCGCTGTGCCAAATGCTACTCGTGGTGGGCTCCCAGAACAGTTCGAATTCCCGGCGCTTGGTTGAGGTATGCCAGAAGATCGGCGTGCCGGCCTACCTGATCGACGATGTGAGCGAAGTGCAACCGGCCTGGCTCAAGGGAGTGGAGACGGTAGCGGTGACCGCGGGGGCTTCGGCTCCAGAGAACCTGGTGGAGCAATTGATTCATTCGCTTCAGCAACGCGGCTACTCCGAGCTGGAAGAAATGGAGATCAAGGAGGAAGACGTGCGTTTCAACCTCCCGACTGAGCTGGCGCGTGCGCCGCAACTCAAAACGGTTCAGATCCAGACCAGCGCGCGTGTATGAGCCCTAGCCTGCAGATCGGCGAAGCGTTACTCGACGCGGCGCGCGACACGATGCGCCGCGGCGCCGCTTATCTTCTATCCCTGCAAAAGAAGGAAGGCTACTGGTGGGCCGATCTCACTGCGGACAGCACGCTCGAAGCCGATTACGTGCTGCTGGAGTTGTGGCTTCATCCGCCCCAGAACGGCTTGTGGAGTCCGCCCAGCAAAGCGTTGATCGATAGAGCCGCTCGCTCCATTGTTGAGCGGCAGTTGCCCGATGGCGGGTTCAATATCTACGCTCACGGCCCATCGGAGCTCAATGCGACGATCAAGGCGTATACGGCTCTGAAGCTGGCCGGTTTTCCGGCGGATGATCCCACTCTGGCGCGGGCTAGGGAGCGGATTCTGGCTTTGGGCGGGTTGGCCGCCGCCAATAGCTACGTCAAGATCAATCTCAGCCTGTTCGGGCTATTTCCGAGGGGGCATGCGCCGTCGATCCCACCCGAGTTGATGCTGCTGGGCAACCTGATTTACGAAATGTCATCGTGGACCAGGGCAATCGTGATCCCGCTATCGGTGCTGAATGCGATCGGCGGTCAGAGGCCGGTGCCCAAAGGGATGACGCTGGAGGAGCTGTTCGTTCCCGGCGTTCCGCTGAGCTTCAAGAATCACGAAGGCTTGTTTAGCTGGCGCAATTTCTTTCTGCAGGCCGATCGTGTCCTGAAGCTGTGGGAGCGGTTCGGCCCACGCGGCATTCGCACGCGCGCGATCCGGCGCGCCGAACAATGGGTGCTGCAGCACACGCGTTATTCCGGTGGACTGGGCGCAATTTACCCGTCCATGATGTACGCAGTGATGATGCTGGACCTGCTGGGCTATGCCGAAGATCATCCGGCACGGGTGGAAGCCACGGCGCAATTCATGAATCTGCTGGTGGATGATGAGCGCGGTTTCTTCTTCCAGCCCTGCTTCTCGGTGTTGTGGGATACGGCGATCGTGGTTTACGCGCTGGGCGAATCGGCCGAGGCCACTCCGGCCGCGCTGGAGCGGGCCGCCGATTGGATGCTGGCAAAAGAGATCCGCCGCAAGGGCGATTGGTCCGTGAAGCGTCCCCACGCCGAGCCCTCCGGCTGGGCTTTCGAGTTCGACAACGAATTTTATCCCGATATCGACGACACGGCGCAGGTGTTGCTGGCCTTGAACCGCGCTCACGGCGCGAATTCCACCAAGCAGGAAGCGTGTATCCGGCGTGCCGTGGATTGGCTGTTGGCGATGCAGGGCGCCGATGGAGGCTGGGCGGCGTTCGACGTCGACAACACTTGGAATTTCTTGAGCTCGGTGCCGTTTGCGGATCACAACGCCATGTTGGACCCTGCCTGCCCGGATATTACGGGACGGGTTCTGGAAGCGCTGATCGGCTGTGGCCTGCACGCCGACCATCCGGCGGTCCAGCGCGGCGTCGAATTCCTCAAGCGCACCCAGGAAATCGACGGGAGCTGGTACGGGCGCTGGGGCGTGGACTATATCTACGGCACATTCCTGGCACTGCGCGGGTTGCGCGCGGCCGGCGAGGGCGATCGCGAAGCTTACATCCTGCGCGCGGGCGAATGGCTGCGCTCGATCCAGAATGCCGATGGCGGCTGGGGGGAAAGCTGCGCCAGCTACGACAACAAAACCTTCACTCCGGGGCCGAGCACGCCTTCGCAGACGGCGTGGGCCGTACTGGGCTTGCTGGCCAGCGGCGACACCAACTCCGAAAGCGTCGCCAAAGGCGTGGAATGGCTGGTGGAGCATCAACGCGCCGACGGTGGCTGGGATGAGGATTATTCCACCGGGACCGGATTCCCAGCCGTGTTCTACCTGAAATATCACCTGTATCGAAACTCCTTTCCCGTGCTGGCGCTGGCCGCCTATCGAAAAGCCAAAGGAGTTGCACGCACATGAGAGTTTCGTCCTCGCGGTGAAACCGATTCTGGTCACGGGCGCTACCGGTTTCGTGGGCTGGCACGTGGCGCGAAAGCTGATCGAGCAGGGCGCATGGATACGCGTGCTGGTGCGAGACCCTGCGCGGCTTCGGGAATTGCCCGAGGCTCAGCCGGTGACCGGCGATTTGCGGGACCGTGCGTCGCTGGAGCGCGCGGTTGCCGGATGCAGCGTCGTCTATCACGTGGCCGCGGATTACCGTTTGTGGACCAGGCAGCCTGATGAAATGTACCGCACTAACGTCGACGGGACCCGAAGCCTTTTGGAAGCGGCTCAAAAGGCCCGTGTCGACCGGTTGGTCTACACCAGCACCGTGGGCTGCATCGGAGTACCGAAGGATGGATTGGGTTGCGAGGAGACACCGGTGAATCTGGAAGAAATGACCGGACCTTACAAGCGATCTAAGTTCCTTGCGGAGCGTGTGGCTTTGGAATTTGCGGCGCAGGGATTCCCGGTGGTGATTGTGAACCCGACCGCGCCGGTGGGCGATCACGATTTCAAGCCCACCCCGACTGGCAAGGTACTGCTGGACTTCGCCAGCGGGAAAATGCCGGCGTTCATGGACACCGGGCTGAACCTGGTGGACGTGCGGGACGTGGCCCAGGGACACCTGACGGCGTGCGACCGCGGTAAAGTAGGGGAGCGATACATCCTGGGGTCCGAAAATCTGACCCTGCAAGGGATTTTCTGCGCATTGGAGCAAATTACAGGCCGTCCCGCGCCAAAAATGCGCATCCCTTACGGCGTGGCTCTCGCCGCGGGAGCGGTCTCGACCGGATGGGCCAACGTGACCGGGCGGGAGCCGCGGGCTCCGCTGGATGGCGTGCGGATGGCACGAAAGAAGATGTGGGTCAGCCATGAAAAGGCGGCCCGGGAATTGGACTACACACCCACACCAGTTCGCCAGGCGCTAGGCCGGGCGGTGGAGTGGTTTCAGGGAAACGGGTATTGCGCGTGAAAGGCCTGGTCGAAACGGAATCGCTTACCTGGCTGATCGTCGCATCCGAGCAGCGGGAGCTGGCTCGGATCGCGCGGCGGCCGGGATGGCTGCTGCTGGCCAGCGGTCCTGGATCCCGTCTGGTGTCGGAGGCGCTGCGCGAGAAGCGCGCGGTGGATGGAATCGTTAGCGTCGGGTTTTGCGGCGCACTGGACCCGGCGCTGGAGATCGGCGATATCGTCGTGGCCGGCGGCGAGGTCGAATCCGCGCGGCGCTTTGTGCGCGGCGAGATTTTGTCCACGGATCGCGTGGCGGTGACCGCGGCGGAAAAGCGCGCGCTGCGCCAACGCACCGGAGCGATCGCCGTGGAGATGGAATCGGCGGCGGCCGCGGCCAAGGCTCGCGAGTGGGGCGTGCCCTTCCGCTGCATCAAGGTCGTGTCCGATACCGCGAACGAAGACATGCCTCTCGATTTCAACCAATATCGCAATGCCGCGGGGCAGTTTTCGCGCGGCCAGATCGCGCTGGCGGCCCTGCGCCGGCCCTTGACCCTGATTCCAGCGCTACGGCGCCTGGACCGGAATTGCCGCATCGCCGCCGAAAAACTAGGAGAATTTCTTGCCGACTGCCAACTCTGAGGGGGCTTCCGCCCCTATTGTTGCCGCGGAGATCGCGGTGACCACGCCGGCGGTTATGAATGCCGCGGTCTACAAAGGATCGAGCGTTGTGGAAGTGGATTCCGTTCCGGTTCCGAAGATTGGGCCGGGCGAGATCCTGATTCGCGTGGAAACCTGCGGCATCTGCCACACGGATCTCAAAAAAATCGCCTATAACCTGCTGCCCGCGCCGCGCATTTATGGGCACGAGACGGCAGGGGTGGTCGCGGAGGTGGGAACGGGGGTTACGCGCTACTCGCCGGGCGACCGCGTGATCGTGTTCCATCACATTCCTTGCGGGAGCTGTTTTTATTGCCGGCGTAAATTGTACGCCCAGTGTCCGGTGTACAAGAAGGTCGGCGTGACGGCCGGGTACGAGCCGGCCGGCGGCGGTTTCGCGCAATACGTGCGCGCAATGGATTGGATCGTGGAGCGCGGAGTAGAGAAGATCCCGCACGGGGTTTCCTTCGATCAAGCGTGTTTCGTCGAGCCAGTGAATACGATCCTGAAAGGCGTGAAACAGGTCGATCCGCAAGACGGGGACGTGGTGGCAATTTTGGGCCAGGGGCCGATCGGTTTGATCTTCACGATGATCGTGGCACGGAGCGGAGCGCGGATTATTGCGACCGACACGATGCCGGGGCGGCGGGAGCTCGCCTGTAAATTTGGCGCTGAGGAGGCGTTCGATCCGCGAAAAGGCAATCTCGAAAAGGCCGCCTTCCGGATGACGGATGGCCGCGGAGCCGACATCGTGATTGTAGCCGCCTCGGCGCCGGGAATCGTGGAGCAGGCGGTAGCCTGTTCGCGGCCGGGGGCCCGGATCTTACTTTTTGCGCAAACTTCGCACCAGGAGCGAATCGAAGTGTCGGGCGCGGCCATCTGCATGGAGGAGCGGACTTTGTGCGGCGCCTACAGCGCGTCGGTGGATTTGCAGAGGGAATCGGCGGAGCTGGTGTTCAGCGGCGCCTTACCGGTGGAGCGGTTGATTTCGCATCGCTATCCGCTTCGCCGAATCCATGAAGGGATTGAACGTGCATTGCATCCCGCCGACGGATCATTGAAGATAGTGGTACAGCCTCAGAGGTGAGGAAAAGCGTGACAGATCAAATGACGGCTGCGGTGCTGTATGGCAAAGAGCAGCTGCGCATTGAACGGGTGAACATTCCGAAGCTGGCCCCGGGCGATGTCCTGGTGCGAGTGAAGACTGCCCTGACCTGCGGGACCGACGTCAAGGTGTTCCGCCGTGGCTACCACGCGATGATGATTCACCCGCCCGCGCTGTTCGGGCACGAGTTGGCCGGCGACATCGTGGCGATGGGCGAGGACGTCCGCGGGTTTAAGACCGGCGACCGGGTGGTTGCGGCCAATTCCGCGCCGTGCGGGGAGTGTTTCCATTGCCGCCGCGGGCAGGAAAACCTTTGCGACGACCTGCTGTTCAATAACGGGGCTTACGCCGAATACATCCGGATTCCGGAAAGAATCGTCCAGAAAAACCTGTGCCGGATTCCGGACCACGTAAGCTATCAGGATGCCGCGCTGGTCGAGCCTTTGTCGTGCGTGATGCGGGGCTTGGAAGAAACAGGAGTGCAGCCGGCCGACAACGTCGCAGTGATCGGACTGGGGCCCATCGGCATGATGTTCGTGCGGCTGGCGACGACGGTATACAAAGCCCGGGTGATCGCGGTTGGCCGGCGCCAGCAACAACTGGACCGGGCGATGCGGCTGGGTGCGGCGGAGACCGTGCTTAATGACGGCTCGCGCGATCCAGTGGCGTCGGTTCGCGGGCTGACGGGAGGACGCGGCGCGGACGTGGTGATTGAAGCGGTCGGGCTGCCGGAAGTCTGGCAACTGGCGATCCGGCTGCTGCGGCGCGGCGGCGTTGTCAATTTTTTTGGCGGGTGTCCTGCCGGCTCGGAAGTCGCCGTGGATACGGAGCTGCTGCATTACTCGGAGCTGACGCTCAAGGCCAGTTTCCATCACACGCCGCCGCTGGTGCGCAAGGCTCTGGAGGCGGTAAGCAGCGGCTACGTCACGGCGCGGGACTTCGTCAATCGCGTGGAGCCGCTTTCCAATTTGCTGGAAGTGATGCAGCACCTGATGAGTCACAACGGCCACCTGAAGACCGCGATCATCCCCTAAAGCCTCCGGACCACCCTGTGTATCTGGCGCCCACCGAATTCCTGGCTTCGCCCGAGGCGATGCAGCGAGTCTGGACTCTTTCCGATGCGATCGAGTACACGCGGTGGCTGGCGACACATCACTACGAGAACTTTCACGTAGTGAGTTTTCTGCTTCCCAAGCGATTACACCAGGACTTCTACAACGTGTACGCGTTCTGCCGCTGGGCCGACGATCTCGGCGATGAGATCGGCAACACCGAGGAGAGCTTGCGCCTGCTCAAATGGTGGCGCGGGGAGCTGCGCGCAATGTATGAATCAGGCGCGGCGAGGCATCCGGTGTTTGTCGCGCTGAAAGATACCTCGGCGCAGTACAAGTTACCGCGCGAGCTTTTCGATGATTTGATTACGGCATTCGAGCGTGACCAGGCCATCACGCGCTACAACAATTTCGAGGAGTTGTTCGACTATTGCCGCTATTCTGCCAATCCGGTGGGCAGGCTCGTCCTGGCTTTGTGTGGCTACCAAGATGCCGAGCGGCAGGCGCTGTCGGATGCCACGTGCACCGCATTGCAGCTCGCCAATCACTGGCAGGACGTGACCGTGGACTTATTGAAGGATCGCGTGTATCTGCCGCTGGACGCGATGGAGCGCCACGGCTATCCGCTGAAGGCACTGCTGGAGCGGCGTTTTGACGCGCGTTTTCGCGAAGCGATGAAGGAAGCGGTCGCCGTGGCGCGGGACCTATTCCGCAAGGGACTGCCTTTGGCGGGAATGGTGGACCGCAGGCTGGCGATCGACCTGGAACTGTTCAGCCGCGGCGGGCTCAAGGTGCTCGAGAAGATCGAAGAGCAGGATTACAACGTGTTGCGCGCCCGGCCCGCGATCTCCAAAATCGAACGTGTGGGCCTGCTGCTGGGCGCCGTGACGCGCCGGGCTTTTTCGCGCCAAAGCATCGCGCGAGCCGCATAACTACACCCGCATGACGACACTTGCATGACCACCAGCGAGTCTTACGCCTTCTGTGAAGACGTAGCGCGGCGGCAGGCCAAGAATTTCTACTACTCGTTTCTGCTGCTGGACGCAGCCCGGCGCAAAGCCATGTGCGCCATTTATGCGTTCATGCGCTACTGCGACGATTTGAGCGACGCTGAAGGGGTGGCTGACCGCGCGGGATCGATCGCCCGCTGGCGTGAGGATTTGGAAGCCGCGTTGCGCGGGGAGGCTCCGGGGCACGCAATTTGGCCCGCGTTCATCGATAGCGTTGCACGCTACCGGATTCCGCACAAATACTTCTTCGAGATGATCGACGGAGTGAGCTCCGATCTCGATCCGCGCCGCATTCGCACGTTCGCCGAGCTGTATGATTACTGCTATCACGTGGCCAGCGTGGTCGGACTGACCATCGTGCATATTTTTGGATTCGATTCGCCGGAAGCTTTGGAACTGGCCGAGAAATGCGGCGTCGCGTTTCAGTTGACTAACGTCCTGCGCGACGTCCGAGAGGACGCGCAAAATCAGCGGGTATACCTTCCCGAGGAAGACCTGCAACGGTTTCAGGTGACGCCGGCCGAATTGGCGGATTCGAAACCATCCCCGGGCTTGAAAATACTGCTGGAGTTCGAGGCGGCACGAGCGCGTGGCTATTATGAGGAATCTGCGCCGCTGGTGGGGATGATCCACAAAGAGAGCCGGGCATCTCTGCGCGCGCTGATCGGGATTTATTCGCGATTGCTGGAACGGATCGTGGCCTCGGATTATGACGTGCTGGCGCAGCGGATACGCGTGCCCACTTGGGAGAAGGTGGGCATTTTGGTGCGGTCGCGGTTTTCGCGATAAAATTGCGCGTGGCTCAAGAAAGGGGAGGTCAAACCAATATGAGACTCACTGTGCTGGCTGTGCTGTTGGCTGCGGCGACCGGATACGGCCAAGGCCGCTGTTCCAGCAATCCGCCGCTGGGCGACCTGGGCGCGAAACCCGCGTGGAACGGATGGGGCGCGGGAATCTCGAACGCGCGCCAGCAGACAGCGGCGGGAGCGGGGCTGGACGCGGCCCGCGTTGCCAATCTCAAGCTCAAATGGGCTTTCGGATTCCCGGACGCGAAGTCCGTGTACGGGCAGCCCAGCGTGGTCGCCGGGCGAGTGTTCGTGGGGGTCGATACCGGCTACGTGTATTCGATCGACGCGGCCACCGGATGCATGTATTGGTCGTTCAAGGCAGACGCAGGCGTGCGCTCCGCGGTCAGCGTCGGGCCGTCCAGCAAAGCGGGGCAAGCGCTGGCCTACTTCGGCGATCAGAAGGCCAACGTCTACGCGCTCGATGCGGCCACCGGCGCGCAGGTGTGGAAAGTCTCCGTCGATTCGCATCCGCAGGCCCACGTCACCGGCGGCACGCAGCTCTTCGAGGGACATCTGTACGTGCCTGTGGCATCGCTCGAAGAGGCTGCGGCAACCGATCCTGCTTACCAGTGCTGCACCTTCCGCGGCAGCGTGTTGGCTCTGGATGCGCAGACCGGCCGCCAGATCTGGAAGACCTATATGATTTCGGAAACTCCGAAACCAGCCGGCAAGAATCCCAAAGGGACGCAACTGTACGCACCCTCCGGCGCGGGCGTGTGGAACGCGCCGACCATCGATCCCAAGCGCCGCGCATTGTACGTCGGCACGGGCGATGCCTACACCAATCCGGCGGCCAAGACCACGGATTCGATCATGGCGCTGAGCCTGGACGACGGCAAGGTCTTATGGTCGGTGCAGGACACGCCCAACGACGCCTGGGTGGTGGCTTGCATTCGCGATACGGACAAGGAGAACTGTCCGAAGAACGCGGGGCCGGATTACGATTTCGGCGACTCGCCAATTCTGGTGAACTTGCGCAGCGGAAAAAGCCTGCTGATCGCCGGGCAGAAGAGCGGGTACGTGTGGGCGCACGACCCCGACCGCAAAGGCGCGCTGGTTTGGAAGAGCGCGGTGTTCAGCAAGCCTCCGGCGGCTACCGGACAGATTGTGTGGGGCGGAACGGCCGACAACACGGCGGCGTATTTCGGAGTGAACAGCGGAGGCATCGTTTCCCTGGCGCTCGAAAACGGCGAGCGGAAGTGGTTCAGCGATCTCAAGGCCGCCCAAGGGCGCAAGACCGGGCAGGATGCCGCGATCTCATCGATTCCCGGCTACATCGTTTCAGGCGGCTGGGACGGCGTGCTGCGCGTTTTGTCCACGGCGGACGGCAAAGTGGTGTGGAGCTTCGACATGATAAGGGATTTTAAGACCGTGAACGGCGTAGCGGCGAAGGGCGGATCGATGGGTTCCGCGGGGCCGACCGTTGCGGGCGGGATGGTGTTCGCCGGAGCGGGTTATCCGGGGGTGCAGGACGGGGTGGGCGGCAACGTGCTGCTGGCGTTCGGGGACTAATCCTGCTTCTCCGTGCCGCGCGTAGCGGCGGCGGTGCGGGCGGCCGCCGGGCGCAGTTGCGCTTCTTCCAGGCGCTTGGATTCCTGCCAGGTGAAGATCATGCGGTGCACCACGGTGAGGTTCGCCAGCACGGCGATCACCCACAGCACTTCCGGCATGCGATCGAACAGAGCGCCGATGATCATCAGCACCACACGCTCCGGCCGTTCCATGAATCCGACTTTGCAGGTGGGGATTTCGGTTTCGGCGCGCGCGCGAGTGTAGCTGACCATCACGGAGCCCATCATCGCCACGGCGGTCAAGACCACGTACGGCGACCGGTTGATGGAGCCGTACCACACCAGCAATCCCACCAGCAGGCCGAGATCGGAGTAGCGGTCCAGTACGGAATCGAAGAATCCGCCGAAGCGGGTCACACGATTGGTGGCGCGGGCCACGCGGCCATCGACCATGTCAAACAATCCCGCGCCCAGAATCACCGCGCCGGCCCAGCGGAACTGGCCCACCGCCAATAGCCAAGCCGCCCCGACATTGATCAGCAGGCCGATGAAGGTCAGAACGTTGGGATGGATCCGGGAAAGCGCCAAGCCGCGCACGATCTGGACGATCACCGTCTTGCAAGCCTTGCCGATTGCTCCGGTAAACGTCACGTGCACTCCTAACTCTGCTGATGGATGGTGATCAGCTCAACGATTTCCATCTCGCGAACGCCGCCAGGAATATTGATTTTGACAGAATCGCCGACCTGTTTGCCGAGCAGGCCGCGCCCGATGGGAGAACTGGTGGAGATCAGGCCCTTGGCCACGTCCACGTCTTCGCTGGTCACCAGTTTGTACCGGATCTTTTCATCCTTCGCCACGTCCAGCACCGTCACGGAGGAGCCCAAGCCGACCCGGTCATGCGGGATCTTGGACATATCGATCATCGAGATTTCGCGCAGGCGGTTGGTGAGCTGGCCCAAGCGGGCGCTTACCCAGCCTTGCCGCTCCTTGGCCGCGTGGTATTCGGCGTTTTCACTTAGGTCGCCGTGAGCCCGAGCCTTAAGGATCTCCTTGGGGAGCTCAATGCGAAGCTCGTTTTCTAGGGCAGCGATCTCCTCCTGGAGTTTTCTCTTGAGATCTTCCATCTGTTCGCCAAATTATGTCGGTCACAACGAATGCGCTGGCGGGTAAGTGACTCAAAAAGGTGCACCAGCGCCCCTGTGAGCTCAACCCGATTATACCTCTGTTACAGAGCCGCAACCGGGCGGAAGGATGGTCCCTGGACGGAGCTACTTGGAGAGTTCCCGCCGCATGGCTGCCAGCGAGGCCTGCATGCCTTCGCTGCCATTGAAGAAAGCCTCGCCGGCGTCGCCGCCGTGCTGGGTGACCTCGGCAAACAGAGGGACCAGTTCGGGGTCGCGCCAGCCGCGCCGAGCTTCCTCCAGCATCATATCGATGGCGTGCTGGTGGGAGAAGGCGGGCTTGTAGGGCCGGGCGGTGGTCAGAGCGTCGTAAATATCGGCGACTTGCAGAATGCGCGCCAGCAAAGGGATCGATTCGCCACGGAGGCCGTCGGGGTAGCCGCTACCGTCCCACCGCTCGTGATGGCTGCGGATGATAGGTAGAACCGGCGCCAACGTCTTCATGGGGCGGCAGATCTCTTCGCCGCGAATGGTGTGCTGGCGCATGAGCTGCCATTCCTGCTCCGTCAGGAGGCCCCGCTTGAACAGGATCGAATCTGGAATGACGATTTTGCCGATATCGTGCAGATAGCCGCCGCGGTACAGAGCCAACTGCTCCCGGCGGGGTAGGCCCAAAGCCTGCGCCAGAGCGATGCCGTAGGCCGCCAGGCGTTCGCAATGCATGCCGGTGTAACGGTCGCGATGCTCCACCGATTGCGCCAGCGCGAACAGGATGCCTTCGGCTTCTTCCAGCGAATCCACCAAGGCCTTGTTGCGCAGCATGGAGCGGATGCGGGTTCGGACCAGCGCGGGCCGCAGAGGCTTTACCAGAAACTCGTCCGCGCCGGATTCGTAACCGGCCACTTCGTTGTCCATGCCTTGCACGCTGGTGGTGATCAGCACGGGGACCAGTTGCGTGCGGCGATCTTTCTTGATCAACTCGCAGAACTCGGTGCCGGTCATCTCCGGCATGACTTGATCGAGGATCACCAGGTCGACTTTTTCGCGCTCCAGAATGGTGAGCGCTTCGGACGGCCGCTTGGCTTCGAGGATGTGGTACGGCGCAGTCTTGAGCATCGCGCGCAGGAGCCGGCGATTGAGGTCGATTTCGTCGACAATCAGGAGCGTGGGCGCCTGCGCGGCATCCTCAAGGACGCTATCCCAATTCGGGGCGCAAGCCGCGATATTCAGCGGAGCCGTGATCCGTTCTTGAGCGGATTTGAGGTCAATCGCCACTGGGGCAGGCTTCTTCCTAGCCCGTGGAATAGCGGGCTTCAGGTTTCCATCGGCGGGGACTACGGAAAATATTAGGGAGCACTATCGAAATTGGTACTAAGGTGTGCGGCGGTTTCTCCCGCGGAACGCGTACAATAAGCCGATGCGCCAGAAACTGGAGCAGTACTTTGAATTCAAGCGTTTAGGCGCGAACTGGCGCACTGAAATCCTGGCCGGAGCCACCACTTTCGCCACCATGGCGTACATCGTTCTGGTGAATCCGTCGGTACTGGCCGAGGCCGGGTTGCCGTTTCGGGCAGTGGTGGCTGCCACGTGCTTCTGCGCCGCCTTCGGCAGCATTCTGATGGGCGTGGTGGCTCGTTACCCGGTGGCTCTGGCGCCGGGAATGGGGTTGAATGCGTATTTCGCCTACACGGTGGTAAAGGGGCTGGGAGTGCCGTGGCAGACGGCTCTGGGCGCGGTGTTCCTGTCCGGGGTCGCGTTTCTGATTCTGACCGTTGCGGGTATCCGGCAACTGATCGTGGAGGCGATCCCGATTGAGTTGTACGCGGCCGTGGCGGCAGGCATCGGACTCTTTATTGCCTTGATCGGCCTGCGCAACGCCGGTATCGTGGTGGCAAACTCATCCACGCTTGTGGCGCTCGGGAATTTGCGCGACAAAAACACCGCGCTGGCGATTTTCGGGCTGGCGCTGACCGCGGCGCTGATGGCTTGGGGCCTGCGCGCGGCGATGCTGCTGGGAATCCTCGGCACGACTCTGGCCGGTGTGATGATGGGGCTGGTGAAGTGGACTCCGGCGTCGTATCGCGCCTCCGATATCTTCGCGACGGCGGGCAAACTGGACGTGCGGAGAGCGCTGCACATCGGCCTCGCGGAAATTGTGTTCGTGTTTCTATTTGTGGATCTGTTCGACAATCTGGGGACTCTGGTGGGCGTGGGCAAGAAGGCTGGATTATTCGATCAAGCCAACCGCATTCCGCGCTTGCCGCGCATCCTGACCTGCGATGCGCTGGCAACCATCGCCGGATCGCTCGCCGGCACTTCGACGGTCACCAGCTACATCGAAAGCGCGGCTGGAGTGGCGGCGGGAGGACGAACCGGCGTGACGGCGATCGTCACCGGGTTGTTGTTCATCGTGGCTCTGTTCGTAGCTCCGTTGGTGGGCGCTGTGCCCACGGCTGCAACCGCGCCCGCGCTGATTCTGGTGGGGTCGCTGATGATGTCGCACGCGGCGGAGATTCACTGGAACAATCCGATAGTGGCAATTCCGGCGTTCCTGACCATGCTGACCATTCCTTTGACGTTCAGCATCGCCACCGGACTCTCTTTCGGGTTCACGGCGTTCGCGCTCATGAAGCTGGTCCACGGCGAATTACGTCGCAAGGACTGGATGGTCTACCTGCTGGCGGCGATTTTCGCAGCCCGCTTCATTTACCTAGGGACGTTTTGACGGTAGCTTTGACATATCAGCGTGACCACGTGCTGGCCGCGCGGCAGCAGCAACACCTGCCCGGTGAATTGCGGCTGAATCGCGGCTCCGTCGATTTCAACTCGCGCCGGCATGCGATCGAGCTTGGCCAATGCACGGGCTTCGCTGCGGTAGGCGAATTCGACGCTGGTTGCGGTCGCCGCGGCGGATTTGAGCTCGGCGTTGAGAGATTCGATGCGCAGGGGCGGAAGGTCCGGAGAAGGCTCGATCGAATGCGTTCCCGCTGGCAGCCAGACGGTGAAGGGATCGGCAATGGGCCACAACTTGCCATTGACCCGGACGGGGCCCTGCCAGGCCACGCCGGCGCCGCGGGCCGCCTGGACGGTCATTTTCGAGCCCGTTCTTTCGACGCGTTCAACAGTGGAGGCCGAAGCAGCCAATAGCGCCCAATCCTGCTGCAGGATGGAGTGTTCGAAATACAGCGCCACGCGCGGGAAGCTGAGCGCGGCTGCGTGGACCAGCTCAAACAATTCGACGCCGGTTTGTTGTTTTGTTGGATAGACGTCCTGGTAACGCTCGACTACGTTGATGTCGATGGCAAGCCGGTCCTGATGGGGCGTTAGCGGCCTGTAGCGCGCGGCGATTTCCGGATAGCGCTGCGGACCGAGGTTCCAGATGGTGGCGGGGTCTTCAATCAGGAAAGTGAAATCGTGCGCGCCTAAGAGCGGAAGAGTGCGCGAGACATCCGCGCCGATTTTCTCCCGCATGCTGGGATCGAAGCGGTCATCGACGTGGGTGAGCACCAGGTCGAGGTACGGCTTGGAGGCGCGAAGCTGTTCGGCTTGCGCGATCCATTCGGCTTGCTGGCGCGCAACGAGATCGGCGCGGAAATCGAGGAAGCCCTTGAGTCCGGCGGTGTTGAAGGCGAGCCGGCGCGGCGAGGCGGGATCGAACAAGTCGTGAGGATCGAAACCAGCCAGTGAACGAAAGGCTGCGCGAACGTCATTGTTCATGGGTGTGAAGCGCGCGGGATTGTCATAGCCTTCGAGCGATTCGAAATACAGCTCCGCCAAGTCGATTCCATCCCAGTCGAATCGGTCCATCAGGTCGCGCACGCCGGCTGAAACGGCGCGAAAAGCGTCCCGATTGGTGAGATTGATCAGCTTGCGCCAATCGAGCTGGGCGTCTTGCAGGAGCGCAGTTTGTTCGCGCCACTCGGGATGCTGGTCCCAGAACTTGTCGCTGACGTGCGGCAGCTCAAACCAGGCGTAGACCAGAATACCGTTGCGATGACAGGCGTCGATCAAGCGGCGCAGATACTCGTCCGATTGCGGATCGCGCTCCCAGTAATGCCAGGCCGCGATTTGCAAGGCGGCGATGCCGGCGGCGCGCCACTTCGGCGCGAGGTAATCGACATCGACATTCAGCCGATAGGAGGAGTCGAAGAAGGCCCACAGATTTTGCGCACGGAAGGGCGCGGCAAGGCCGAGATCGGCGAGGGCTTGTGGCAAATACGGGTAGCGTTCGTAGCCGTGGGCGCCGGGAGACGTGGCGATCCACAGAACCGCGCCTTGCCCGCGGCGGAAACCCGCCATGAGCGGCGCGCCCTGGTGGCGCTCCCGCATGAAGACTTGCGCGCCGGGGGGAAGGTCGAAGACGGGGAGATCTTCGTCCTGGTCCCAAATAATGTCGAGCTTGGGCGCACGCAGCTCCTCGGCAGCGCGGACGCTGACACGTTTCTCGGCAGCGTGGAAGCCGAAAGCCGAGGCGGCCGGCGAATCGCCTTCAACGATGAGGATGGTGCCGTGCTCGACCTTTGACGAGAGGCCGGGATCGGCGCTGGCTGCGACCACAACGCCGTCCGCGCCGGGCAGGAGTCCGATGGAGGAGAGAATCGCGGGCCAGGCGCCGGGGATGTCGCTGGAAACCTGGTAGCCAAGCGGGCCGGCGAATACGGCGCACGCAAACAGGAGCTGCACGCTAGCGAGTGAACGCATACCAGACTCCTACTCGAACTTCGGTGTAGTTGGGACGGCGCGGGTTGTATTCGTTGAAGAGATACGCGCCGCGCAGCAGGCTGATCGAAAGTGTGACCGGCGAGTTGTCGAAGCGGAAGCGTGCGCCGGGGCCGGTTTCGACGTAGTTGGCCCAGTATTGGCGCTGCGCGTCGGCGGTCATGTTGGCGTTCCACAGAAATTGCGCGTGAAAACCGCCAGTTTCGGCCGAGCGCAGCGTGTAACCCGCGCGATTTTGCAGGTACAGCAGAGAATCGTCGTTGAAGCGGCTGACGAAGATGCCGTCAATATTGGCTTCCGCGAAGAGGCCGTGTGAGCCTTTCGTCAACAAGTTGCCGAATCCCTTGGCGTAGGAGACGCCGCCGCGATAATCCGGCATGAAGCGGCGGCGAATGGTTGGACTCTCCAGGTACACCAGAGCTTCGCCGGATTCGAACCAGCCGACCAGACCGTGCCAGGGATGGGTATCGAGGCCCGCGGCCAGAATGGCGCTGCGCTCGGAGAGATACTGCGGACCGAACTGGGCATTGACTTCGCCGCGCACGTCGCCCAGGAAGCGCAGCGAAAGATAGGGGCGAATAAAGGGCACCGCGCGCCAGCGCATCTCGGTTTTGACTTGCGCGTAGCCGAACAGATCCTGCCAGCGCGAGGAGTAGAGCGGGTACATCCAGAAAGTGGTGCGAAAGAGCTCGAGGTCCGGCGCAAGGTTGCGATACGCCTTCGACGCCTCGGCGGCAACCGACGGATCGGAGCTACGCCTGGCCAGGTCAAACCAACGCAGAGCCGTCTCATCATCCTTGAGCATGTTGAAGGTCCAGCCGAGCTTCAGCATGACTTGGTCGTCGGACGGGTCGGCTTCATGAGCCAGCTCCAAATACTTGAGCGCGTCGGCCATGTAACCTTTTTCGAAGCTACGGAGGCCAAGGGTTTTCGCGTCGTCGGAGAGCGGCACTTCGCTAGGGCGGGACTGCAGGACCGCGGGCGGAGAGGCCGGAACGGGGTAACCCTCCTGATAGGTGACATCGCGCTGCAGTTGGAGATTGCCGGGATCGAGCGCCAGAGCGCGCTGAAACTCGGATAGATAGGGATAGCGCGCGGGCAACAGGGCTCGGGCCTGTTCCGAAACGCGCGGCGAACCGCCTCTCCACGCCGCGATCCAGGCGGCAGTCGCGTCCTTGTCACGGTGAAGCGCCGTCCAGGCGCGCCCCAGTTCCAGCAGCAGGTCGCGCCGATCGCTGCGCAGCTTCCATGCCCGTTCATAATGCTCGGCTGCGAGCGCGGCATCGTCGCGCTGCGTGGCCAGCTTGGCCAACTCTTCGTGCGCGCTGAAATTGTCTGGATCGGCGGCGAGTGCAGCTTGCCAGCGCGCGATGCCCTCGCGCAGGGGGCGGTCGACGTTCTCGAACGCCTGGGCCGCGTCGGCGTTTCCGGCATTCTTCAGGCGCTCGAACGTCCGGCGAGCCTCTGCCACCTGTTGCGTTTCGTAGCACAGGTACGCGTATTCGAGCGCGACGCGGTCGTCGCCGGGAGTTTGCGGCAGAGAGGCTTCGAGGCGCATCACTTTCGCGAACTGGTCGCGCGCGGCTTCGGTTTCGCCGACCTTCAGCAATGTATAAGCAAGATCCTTACGAATCGCCGTGTTCCGGGGCGCCGACGCAAGTGCCTGCTCAAAATAGGCGATGGCGCGGTCGTAATCCTTAGCGTGCAGCGCGGCATAGCCTTGATCAGCCGGGGCCGCGTCAGCCGGACCGGGCTGCGCCAGCGCCGTACTCCCAATCGCTAGCCCCAGGCAGAATCCGATGAATCTGTTGCCCATGCCGGAATACAGATAGTGCCCGGCAGGGCCGATTCATCTCAGTTGGACTGCGGCTCACCGCAGTGGATCGCCAAGGGGACTGAGTGTACTTCCGCGACGGATCGTTTACGTTGACGCGAACAAAGCGGATTCGCGGATTCTTCTCCATTTACCAGGGCCTGCAAAAACTGCGACCGGTCGTTAAAATCCTGCGGATCGCAACGCAAGCGGCTCGTCCCAGCACGAGCGCTTTGAGGATCGAGTCGCGCATCGGCGAGCCTTACTCGGATTCGCTCGATCCGCCGACCTTCAGCACGGCGAGAAACGCTTCCTGGGGGATCTCCACTTTGCCCACGCGCTTCATGCGGCGCTTGCCTTCCTTCTGCTTTTCGAGCAGCTTGCGTTTGCGCGTGATATCGCCGCCGTAGCACTTGGCCAGCACGTTCTTGCGCATGGCCGCGATGTTTTCGCGCGCGATGATCTTGTTGCCGATGGCCGCCTGCAGGGCGACCTCGAACATCTGGCGCGGGATCAATTTACGCAACCGGTCGATCAGAGCCTTGCCGCGCTCATAGGCGAAATCCTGATGGACGATCATCGATAGAGCGTCAACAGGTTCGCCGGCCACCAGCACGTCCATCTTGACCATTTTCGAAATGCGATAGCCGCTCAAATGATAGTCGAGCGAGGCGTAGCCGCGGGAGGCGGACTTCAAGCGGTCGTAAAAGTCGAGCACGATCTCGTTCAAAGGCAGCTCGTATTCCAGCAGCACTCTGCCGGTGCCGATGTATTCGAATTTTTTCTGGATGCCGCGCTTCTCTTCAAGCAGCTTCAGGATTTCGCCGATGGACTCCTCACGCGTGATGACGGTGGCGTCGATGATCGGCTCCTCAATCTGCTTGATCTCGGCCGGATTCGGGAATTTCGCCGGGTTGTCGACCTCGATCACGCTGCCGTCGAGTTTCGTGATCTTGTAGCGCACGCCGGGCGCAGTGGTGATCAGATCGATTTTGAACTCGCGCTCCAGGCGCTCCTGCACGATCTCCAGATGCAGCAGCCCGAGAAAACCGCAGCGGAAGCCGAAGCCGAGCGCCAGCGAATTTTCGGGCTCATAGCTGAAGGCGCTGTCGTTAAGGCGCAGCTTTTCGAGCGCATCGCGCAGGAGCCCGTGCTCGTGCGACTCAACAGGATACAGGCCGGCGAAGACCATAGCCTTGAGAGGCTCGAAGCCGGGGAGAGGCTCGGCGGCCGGGTCGGACTGATCCATGATGGTGTCGCCGATTTGCGCGTCGGAGACGGTTTTGATGTTGGCGAACAGGAAACCGACCTCGCCGGCAGCGAGTTCGTCGCAGGGGATGGGCTTGGGCGATTGATAGCCGAGCCCCTCCACTTCATAGACGCCGTTGGTGGCCCACAGAAGAATCTTCTGCCCCTTGCGGATTCTGCCTTCGACCACGCGGGTCAGGATGATGACGCCGCGATAGGGGTCGAACCAGGAATCGAAGATCAGGGCGCGCAACGGGGCGTTGGGCGAGCCCTTGGGAGGCGGCACGCGATGCACCACCGCTTCGAGCGTGTCTTCAATACCGATGCCGTTCTTGGCGCTGACCAGCAGGGCGTCGGTCGCGTCCAGGCCGATCAAATGCTCGATCTGTTCGCGGATGCGGTCCGGCTCAGCCGAAGGCAGATCGATTTTGTTGATGACCGGAATGATCTCGAGGTTGTGGTGCAGAGCAAGGTAGGTATTCGCCAGCGTCTGCGCTTCCACGCCCTGGGAGGCGTCCACCACCAGCAGCGCGCCCTCGCAGGCCTGCAGACTGCGGGAAACTTCGTAGCTGAAATCGACGTGACCGGGCGTGTCGATCAGGTTGAGCTGATAATCGAGGCCGTCCTTGGCGCGGTAATTCAGGCGCACCGCGTGAGCCTTGATGGTGATGCCGCGCTCGCGCTCCAGATCCATCGAGTCCAGCACCTGCGCCTGCATCTCGCGCTGCGAAAGCGCGCCGGTGACCTCCAGCAGACGGTCCGCCAGCGTGGACTTGCCGTGATCGATGTGGGCGATAATGCTGAAATTTCGGATTCTTTGGGGATCCATGCTGTACGAGCAAAGTTCGGTATGATGAAGCCGAAGCCGGTATCTCGATTATCACACGATGTCCCGCGAATCCCCACACTGGAACAGCGATGCCCGTGGATTGCGCTTCGCCATCGTGGTGGCGCGGTTCAACTCCGGCATCACGGAAAAGCTGCTGGCTGGCGCGCAGCAGGCCTTGACCGAGGCTGGAGCGAAAAGCAGCCGGGTATTCTGGGTACCCGGCGCGTTTGAATTGCCGCTGGCGGCGCAGGCGCTGGCCAAAGGCTTTGACGCGATCATCGCGCTAGGAGCAGTGATCCGCGGCGAGACTCCGCATTTCGATTACGTCGCAGGCGCGGCCGCGCAGGGTTTGCAGCGGGTGATGCTGGACACGGCAACACCGGTCGCTTTCGGCGTGCTGACGACCAATACTTCGGCCGAGGCGGAGGCTCGTGCGGGAGGGGCACACGGCAACAAAGGCTACGATGCGGCCATGACGGCGGTCGCGATGGCGCGCTTCGGAAAGCCCGTCGCCAAGGCGAAGAAAAAGTAGCATGCCCGCCCGCCACCGCTCCCGCCAGCGCGCTCTGCAGGTCCTGTTTCTGTGGGACCAGCGCAAGCAGCCGATCAATGAAGCGATCTCCTCCTACTACGCGACTTTGGGGAGCGAAGACGAACCCGCCAGCATCACAGAACCGGACCAATTCATGGAAACGCTGGTGCGCGGCGCGGCGGAGCAGGCTGAGGAGATCGACCGGCGTATTCGGGAGAAGTCCGAGAATTGGCGATTGGAGCGAATGCCGGCCGTGGATCGCAACATTCTGCGCATGGCCGTTTACGAAATGACCGGCGTGGGAACGCCCGCGGCGGTGGTGATCGACGAAGCGCTGGAACTGGCGCGCCAGTTTTCGAGCGATGAGTCGGTGAGTTTCATTAACGGCGTGCTGGACGCCGTGCATCGCAGCTCCGGGTTAGAACAGGCGCAGTGAATCCGCCGCGGGTGGTCCTGCCTCTGCGCGTGGTTCTGGTGGACCCGCGCAATCCCTTGAATATCGGCGCAGCAGCGCGGGCCATGAGCAATTTCGGATTCTCCGATATGCGGCTGGTGAATCCGTACCGCGTGGCTTTCCGCGAAGCGAAGTCGGCGGTCAAGTCGCAGCACGTGCTGGCCGCAGCGCGGGAGTACGCGAGCGTCGCCGACGCAATCGCCGATTGCGCGTTGGTGGTCGGCACCACTTCCCGGGGGCCGCGCGCGCTAGAGCATCCTTTGCGGCGTGTGGAGCAAGGCGGGCGCTTGATCGTGAAGCGTCTGGCCTCCGCGCCCGTGGCGTTATTGTTCGGGTCGGAGAAATTCGGCTTGTCCAATGACGCGATGAGCCACTGCCATTGGCTGATGCGCATTCCTACGCGCGAGGAACATGGCTCCATGAACCTGGGCCAAGCGGTAGCCGTGTGCCTGTATGAGCTGGCGCGCAAGCCGGCGCAGACGCTGGCGCCACCGCCGTCGAAGCCGCTTGCGAGGGCCGAAGACCTGGAGCGCATCACCATGCTGCTCGAAGAGGTGTTGGCGCGCTGCGGTTATGTGCACGCGCCGGTGGAAGCTTCCACGCAGCTCAAGCTGAGGAGATTGGTTCGGCGCATGCAGCTCAACGCGCACGATGCCACGGTGTGGCTGGGTATGTTGCGGCAGATGCGCTGGAAGCTGTTTGACCAGCCGGGCACGTGATACGCGCGGGCTGCTACCCTTAGAACTGCATGACCAAAGTCACTCTACACTACGATTTAGAGCGGCCACTGGCCGGCGAAGATCTGGACAACATCGCGAACATACACGGCGTCTACGGAATGGCGCGGGTGCGGGTTGCGCCGTCGCTCGACAAGCTGACCGTGGACTACGACGCTTCGCGCCTGATGAAAAAAGATGTCGAGGCGGTGTTGCTCGGTTTTGGACTGCCGATCCGGACGGCGGCGGCAGCTTGACTCGAGTCAATCCGTCATAATCGGAAACATGGCACGCGCCAGGGCGTGGAGAGCTCTGCCGGAGAGGGATTCGATTGCTTGACTTCTTAAAACTCCCGGTTCAGAAGTTTCAGGATTTCATTCTTCTCGGCTTCAGCGCCGCAACCAACGTCTTTCGCAGCCCGCACTACTCCGACGACGTGTTCCTTCAAATGGACGCGATCGGCGTGGGCTCATTGCCCATCGTGATGATGATCGGGTTCGTCAGCGGCGTCATCATGGCGATGCAGATGGCGCGCGCGCTCCAGACTTACGGCGCGGAGGGCGAAGTCGGCAAGATCGTTTCCGTGGCGCTGGTGCGCGAGCTGGGCCCGCTGTTGACGGCGCTGCTGGTGGCGGGACGAAACTCGAGCGGCATCGCGAGCGAAATCGGATCCATGCGCGTGACCGAGCAAATCGACGCGATGCGCGCGCTGGGCACCGACCCGATCCAGAAGCTGGTGACGCCGCGGCTGATCGCCACCGCGTTCGTGCTGCCGCTGCTGACGGTAATCGCCGATTTTATCGGGTTGATCGGCGGGTTCCTGATCGCGCGCTATTTGTTGGATATTCCCACTTCGCAATACTGGACCTCGGCGTGGCAGATTCTGGAGTACAACGATTTGGCGCAAGGCCTCATCAAGCCGTTCGTGTTCGCCATCATCATCGCCATGGTGGGATGCTTTTACGGACTGCGGACCACCGGCGGAACGCAGGGCGTCGGTAAAGCGACCACCACGGCGGTGGTTGTGGCGGACATTTGGATTTTTGTCTTCACCGCGCTGATCGGGCGCATTTTCCTGTATTTCGCATGAGTCCGAAACCGGCGGTGCTTCGTCTGGAAGACGTGAGCTTGTTTTTTGGCGACACAGCGGGTCTGGACCACGTCAACTTCGAGCTCCGCGCCGGCGAGACCCGGGTCCTGTTCGGCGAGGCCGGCGCCGGCAAGACGACGCTGCTCAAAGTGGCCCTGGGATTACTGAAACCGGACTCCGGCAAAGTGTACTTGTTTGGGCAAGACATCGGGGGAATGACAGAGCAGGAACTATTCGACGTCCGCGCGCGGGTGGGCATCCTGTTTCAGGAAGGCGGCTTGTTCGATTCGCTCACCATCGCGGAAAACGTAGCCTATCCTTTGCTCAATCAACGAGTGCTGCTGGCGGAAGCGGCTGCCAACGGCGGCACGCAGAGGCCGGTAGAAGAGCGCGTCCAGGAAGCCCTGAACTTTGTCGAACTGGGGCAGACCCTGGAAAAGGTCCCGAGTGAGCTTTCGGGAGGCATGCGGCGGAGGGTCGGAATCGCGCGCGCGGTGGTGACCGGGCCGGCCTTGCTGCTCTACGATTCGCCCACGGCGGGACTGGATCCCATCACCGCCAATACCATCATCGCGCTACTGCTCAAGGAGCGCGAGATACGCAACACGGCCACGGTGATGGTCACACACCGGTACCTCGACGGGCATCTGATGGCCAACTTTCGCTACAATCCCAGCAGTGGGAAGATGGAACGGGCTTCGCGCGGCCAAAGCGAGGCGGCGACCGTGAAGTTCTGCGTGATGAAAAACGGGCTGCTGCTGTTTGAGGGCACGGAAGCCGAGCTGCAGGCAGCCCAAGATCCTTACGTGCGCAAGTTTCTGCGTCACGGGAGTTCCTAAACTATGGCTGATAAATCCAAAGTCGCGTGGGCGCAGCTCAAGGTTGGATTGCTGGCGTTTGCCGCGCTCATCATCGTCGGCTTCCTGATCTTCCTGATGGCGGGCACGCAGGGGTTCTTTCAATCCAAAGCGCACCTGTACACCTACATGAACGATTCCAACGCGCTCGCCGAAGGGGCTCCGGTCACCCTGAACGGCACCGACATCGGGGGCAAGGTCGCAAAGGTCGAACTCAGCGGATCGAACGACTCCAACCGCACGGTGCGCGTGACCATGGAGATTGGCGCAAAGTACCTTTCGCTGATTCCAGTGGATTCGCAGACGGAGATGGCGTCGGCCAACCTGCTCGGCACGTATTACATCAATATCAAGCGCGGCAAAAGCCCGCAGACCGTTAAGCCGGGCGCCGAACTGGCAAGCTCGCAGACCGCGGAGATGGCGGACCTGTTCCGCCAGAGCTCGCAGACCCTGGGAACGCTGCAAAGCGTGGTTGACAAGTTGAACGTGATCGCCAATGACATTCAGAGCGGCAAGGGCAGCATCGGGCAGCTTCTGGTAGATCGCAAGGCCTACGACAACTTCATCGCGATTGAAGACGAGTTCAAGCAACTCACCAGCGATCTTCACAACACCATCAGCTCCAGCGACAACTCGCTCGGCAAGTTGCTTCACGATAACGGCGCGCTCTACGACGATGTTCACAACGGCGTGGGCAGCATCGACAAGTCCCTGGACGGGATCAACAAGATCGTGGACGACGTCAACAGCGGCCAGGGGACCCTGGGCCAATTAGTGAAGAATCCAGCGATGTACGATGATTTCCGCCAGGTTCTCGGTGACGTTCACATGTTGTTGGCGGACCTTCAGGCCGGGAAGGGCACGGCCGGTAAGCTGCTCAAGACCGACGAATTTGGCGACCAGATCAAAATCACCATGGGCAAAGTTGATTCGCTGCTGGATAAGATGAACAACGGCGACGGCACCATGGCGCGGCTGCTCAACGATCCGACCCTGTTCGAGGACCTCGACGGGTTGACACGCGAGAGCCACGCTTTAATCAAGGATTTCCGGGCCAACCCGAAAAAATTTTTGCGCATCAAGTTGAGCTTGTTCTAGACGCAGTGCGCTCGCTGGCCGTTAACGCCGACGACTTCGGATTCACGCGGGATGTGAATCAGGGCATCGCGGAAGCTCACCGCGAAGGCATCCTCACCTCCACTACGTTGATGGGCAGCGGCGCCGCTTTCGATGACGCCGTGCGCCTGGCCAAGGAAAATCCGGCGCTCGATATCGGGTGCCACCTGGTGCTGGTGGGCGAGCAGCCATTTCCTTCGACCGTCACCCAACTCATCCAGGCCATCGCTCTGCGGCGCATCCGGATTTACGAGGAGCTCGCCGCGCAGGTCGGGCGCATTGTGGACGCGGGACTAAGGCCAACGCACCTGGATACGCACAAGCACACTCATCTACTACCTCCGGTGCTCGATGCCGTCGCGCGGATCGCCGAGGAGTTCAAGATCCCGTGGGTGCGGCGGCCGTTCGATTTTCCACTCCAGCCGGGCGGTATCGATTGGAAAAAGCGCGCCGTCAACAAAGCGTTCGGCGTGGTCCGCGCGCATTCCGAGCGTGTGCTGCGAAGCCACGGCTGCCGCTTTACGGATCATTTTGCCGGTTTTCAATTGACGGGAAACTATGATGCGTCGACGCTGGCGGAATTGATCCGATCGCTGCCGGAAGGGTCGACCGAGTTCATGTGCCACCCCGGGCGCTGCGGCGAGGACCTGAGAGCCGCCCGAACACGCTTAAAAGAAAGCCGGGAGCAGGAGTTGGCGGCGCTGAAGTCGAGGGAAGTCCGCGCGGCGATTCAGGAGGGCCAAGTGCGTCTGGCCGGGTTTTCTCAGTTATAAGTGACGCAGAGTGACCAGGAATCCAAGAAACTGGGTCAGATTGAAGCATCCGTGCAGGATGGTCGACGCAGCGGTGGAACCGGTGCGGTAGCGCACATATCCAAACGCCACGCCGGCGAGACCGACCAGAGAAACTTGTTGCCAGGCCCATTGATATTGCGCGCCGTGCAGCAGCGCGAAGGGGAGCGCGCTCAACAGAATGCCCGCCAGAGCGCCGAAGGATTTGGTGAGCAATGGATACAGGAACCCGCGGAAGAAAAGCTCCTCATAAATCGGCCCCAGCACCACCACGAACAACATGACGATGGCGAGTGCGACGCGGCCGGTGACCAGATCCTTGACCGGGTCGGGCAGCTCCGGCGCACGCAGCACCACGCCCAGCGCTCCGACAGTCACTGCTAACACAGGACCGAAGGCCACGCACCACCAGGCCCCGCGGACCGGGCGAGCCCAGCCCAGCGATCGCCAGAAAGGCTTGCGGTAACGCGCGGAGACCAACAGGTACAGCACCGCCAACAAGAGGGCAATTACGGCCGACTGAAGAATGAGGGTCTGGGCGCTTTTGCTGGTAACACGGGAAATGCGGACCAGCAGCACAGCCGTGATCCAGATCGGTAGGATCGCCGCCAGCAGCAAGCACAGGTCCTCAAAGGACCAGAAGGGGAATCCCGGTTGCTCGGTCTCCAGCTCAGGCATCGAGCTCAATGAGAACGGCGGCGAGCAAAGGAATCATGAGCTCGTGATGGCCGGTGATCGCGAAGCCGCGGCCGCCGGAGCGGGCGTGTGGCCGCTCCACCACGTTCAACTTGGGCCGATAGTGCTGGAGAAAATCGAAGTTGACGGTGGTGAACGCGGCCAGAGGATTTCCCAGATTGCGAACTACCGAAACAGCCTTCAGGAACACCTCCGGGAGCACCACAGCCGAGCCGACATTCAAATAGACTCCACCTTCATCTAGGCCGCGCACCAGGGAGCAGAGCAGGCGGAAATCGCGATGCGTTGCCGCGCCGATGGCGGAGGCGTCGGCAGCGGGGTGGGTGTGCGGCGTGTCGGTACCCACGGCGACGTGGACCGTCACCGGAACAGAAGCTTGATAAGCCGAGGTAACGATGCTGTGCGGAGCGAATTGCGGCTTGGCCAGAGTCTCCAGCCGCTTTCCCAGGGCTTCTCCCATGCCGAGGCCTTCGCGCGCGCCCTCTGCGATGGCCAGGTTCATCTCGCGGCCGGTTTCCTCCGCCGCGCCGAAGCGTCCGTCGGGTAGGACGGCCTCCACATCTTCGCTGGTTTGGCCGGCGATGGCGATCTCGAAATCGTGAATGGAAGCCGCGCCGTTCATCACGAACGCGGTGACCCAGCCGCGCCGCATCAGGTCTAGCAGCACATCGGCGAGCCCGCACTTGATCACGTGCCCACCCATGCCCCACAGGATGGCTCGGTTTTGATCGCGCGCCCGTCTCAGCGCCTCCACCACGCCGCGGAACGAATCGCCCGCGAGAATCCCCGGCAGGGATTCCATCCAGGCGGCCAGTCCGGAGCCTTTATTGTATGTCGCGGCGAAATCCTCCACGCGCACCTTGCCGCCGCGAGCTTCAATGGGGACGGTCTTCAGGCCTTCGAAAGAGAGCGGCTGCTCCTTATACCTGGTCATGCGGCGCGCCCTTTCTTAAGCACCTTGCACAGAGCTTTGGCGGTGTAGCTCTTGGGATTGGCGACGAGCTGTTCGGGAGTCCCGCAGGCCACCAGCATGCCGCCGCGGTCGCCGCCTTCCGGGCCGAGGTCGATAATCCAATCCGCGGTCTTGATCACGTCCAGATGATGCTCAATCACCACCACAGTATTGCCGAGTTCCACCAAGCTCCGCAGCACCTCCAGCAGCTTGGCCACGTCATCGAAGTGCAGGCCGGTGGTCGGCTCGTCGAGGATGTAGAGAGTTTTTCCGGTCTGGCGGCGGCTTAGCTCGCGAGCCAGCTTGATGCGCTGCGCCTCGCCTCCGGAAAGCGTGGTGGAGGATTGGCCCAAATGCAGATATCCCAAACCCACGCGCACCAGGGTCTCCAGCTTCACCTTGATCTGCGGAATGTTTTCGAGGACACCGAGGGCTTCTTCGACGGTCGCTTCCAGAAGATCCGCGATGGAATAATTGCGGTACTTCACTTGCAGCGTTTCGTGATTGTAGCGCCGGCCGCGGCAGACGTCGCAGGTGACGTAGACGTCGGGAAGGAAATTCATCTCGATGCGCTTCAAACCGTCGCCCTGGCAAGCCTCGCAGCGGCCTCCGCGCACGTTGAAGCTGAAGCGGCCGGGCTTATAGCCCCGCTCGCGCGATTCCGGCAGCATGGCGTAGAGATCGCGAATGGGCGTGAAGGTTTGCGTGTAAGTCGCTGGATTGGATCGAGGAGTGCGGCCGATGGGCGATTGATCGATTTCGATCACCTTGTCGATGAGGTCGAGGCCTTTGATCGAGGCATGCTCGGCCGGCTCGGCCAGCGAGCCGTAGACGGCCTTCGAAGCCGCGCGGTACAGAATATCGTTCACCAGCGTCGATTTGCCGCTGCCGGAAACACCGGTCACCAGGATCAGCATGCCCAGCGGAAATTCGACGTCGATTTTCTTGAGATTGTGCGCCGAGGCTCCGCGGATGAGGATGCTGCCGCGCGAAGGCTCGCGACGCGCTTCCGGGATCGGGATCTCCTTCGCGCCGGATAAATATCGCCCGGTGAGCGATTCGGGAACGCGTTCGATCTCGGTGGGAGTACCTTGCGCCACCAGTTCGCCGCCCAGACGGCCCGCGCCTGGGCCGAGATCGATGACGTAGTCCGCCCGCTCGATAGTATCCGCGTCGTGCTCCACGACCAGCACGGTGTTGCCGAGGTCGCGCAAATTCGCGAGCGAATTCAGCAAGCGGTCGTTGTCGCGGGCATGCAAACCGATGGAGGGTTCGTCCAGCACGTATAAAACGCCGCGCAGTTTCGACCCGATTTGCGTAGCCAGGCGAATGCGCTGCGCCTCACCGCCGGAAAGCGTCACGGCGGAGCGATCCAGGCTGAGATATTCCAGGCCGACGGCGGACAAGAACTCCAGACGGTTGCGGATTTCTTCGACAGCGCGGCCTCCGATCAGTTGCTCGCGTAGAGAAAGCTTCCAGGTGCGCGCGGCCTTGAGAGCCGCTTCGACCGAGAGCGCCGTCAGGTCGCCGATGGTTACGCCTTGGACGCGCACGGCGAGACTGGCCGGCTTCAATCGCTGGCCGTGGCACGCCGGGCACTTTGCCGGCGACATATACTGCATGAACCAGTCGTGATAAGCCTCGCTCTGGATCTCCTCTTTGTACATTTTTTCCAGAATGCCCAGGACGCCGGGCCGGCCCTCGGCGCCTCCCAGAACGATCGCTTGCGCCTTCTTCGAAAGCTGGCTGAAAGGTTTCTCCAGATCGATGCCCTGCGCCACGGCCAGATATCCGAGGTTGTGCATCATATAGCTGGAGCTACCGCCGGGCCCGATGCCGCCGTCGAGCAGCGGCCGCGACGGATCGACGATGACTTTCAACGGATCGAAGCTCCATTTACTGCCGAGCCCATTGCAGGTCTCGCAAGCGCCGAACGGGCTATTGAACGAGAAGGAGCGCGGCTCCAGTTGCGGCACGCTGGCTCCGCAATCCGGGCACGCGAGCTTTTGCGAATACAAGTGTTCCTCGCCATTCACCACGGCGACCGTAACCAATCCATCGGCGAGCTTAGTCGCGGTGACGATCGAAGCTTCCAGGCGCTTTTCGATCTCCGGCTTGATCAACAGCCGGTCCACCACTACTTCGATGGTGTGATTCTTGCGCCGGTCGAGAGTGATTTCTTCGTCGAGAGGACGCAGCACGCCGTCGATGCGGGCTCGCAGGAATCCCTGGCGTGACAGTTTCTCCAGCTCTTTCTTGTACTCGCCCTTGCGTCCGCGTACGATGGGCGAGAGGATCATGACGCGTTCCCGCGGGCTCAGAGCCATTACTTGCTGCACGATTTGGTCGGTGGTCTGGCGCGAGATCTCGCGCCCGCAGTTGGGGCAATGCGGGATGCCGATGGAGGCAAACAGCACGCGCAGGTAGTCGTAGATCTCCGTTATGGTGCCGACCGTGGAGCGCGGGCTGCGGCTGGTGGTTTTCTGCTCGATCGAGATCGCCGGGCTCAAGCCTTCGATGGAATCGACCTCCGGCCGCTCCATCTGATCCAGAAACTGCCGCGCGTAAGGCGAGAGCGTTTCGACGTAGCGGCGCTGGCCTTCGGCGTAAATCGTGTCGAAGGCAAGCGAGGACTTGCCCGAGCCGCTCAACCCCGTGATCACCGTAAAGGTGTTGCGCGGAATCTCGACGTCGATGTTCTTCAGGTTGTGTTGCCGTGCCCCGTGCACGGTGATGCGGTCCAGCAAGCCATCATTGTCCCACACCGGTTGCGAAGGGGAGGTTCGAGTAGGACTTCAGTGCCAGAGTACCAAGTACAATAGGCCGTCCGATCTAGCGTGGGCCTATTGACCTTAGTCCTTTTAGGCTATAAATTCAGGATTATCGTGACAGAACAACGACGAAGTCAGCGCTTTAGCTTGCGCCTCCCCGTCCAGGTTGTGGGCTCGGGAAACGGCGTCAAGACTTCAGGCGAAACCAGGAATAT
The DNA here is from genome assembly GCA_030041495.1 of Bryobacteraceae bacterium. GTDB lineage: Bacteria > Acidobacteriota > Terriglobia > Bryobacterales > Bryobacteraceae > Palsa-187. The sequence goes on from JASHNT010000078.1 coordinate 61,730, forward strand.
GAGTTCCTCCGGAGTGTTGTTCACCTCCAGCGGCCGGCTTCCCGTAGGGGATCCGATCGAATACTTGATCACGTTTCCGAAAGCTCCCGGCTCGCGCAGCGAAGTGCGGCTGCGCTGTGTCGGCAAAGTGCTTCGCGAGGAGCCGGAAGCCTCCGCTTTCGCAGCTACGCTGGAGCGCTACGAGTTCGTCCGGCAGCCGGCGTAATTTGACTCCGAACTGAGCGCGTCTTTCGGTATACTGAGCGAAGAAAGGGCGAAGCTATGAACCTGACGCTCAGTTTCCCGGAGCCGGCGCGGGAGCGCACACTTGCTCGGCAAAGCGGCCTGGATGGCGCGATCGAGCAGTTCGCGAAATGGGCAGCGGATCCGGAGTCTCCGGTCCGAGCTTTGCGGCATCAAGCCGCGCGCCCCGGCGACTTCGCCGAGTTCCCGGCCACGTTGGCCGATCCGTTGAAGCAGGCTCTGGCCGCGCGGGGGATTGAGCGCTTGTACTCGCATCAAGCGGCCGCAGTGGAGCACGCCGAAGCCGGGCGCAACGTGGTGGTGGTGACGCCAACGGCCTCCGGTAAAACTTTGTGCTACAACCTGCCCGTGTTGAACCGGCTGATTGCGGAGCCGGGAGCTCGTGCGATGTACCTGTTCCCGACCAAGGCTCTAGCCGAAGATCAGCTTCATGAATTGCAGGCAGCGCTGGATGCCTGCGGTTCCGGCATCCGCGCCTTCACTTACGATGGCGACACGCCGCAGGACGCTCGCCGGGCGATTCGCGAACGCGCCAACGTGGTGCTGACCAATCCTGACATGCTGCACTCCGGGATTCTGCCGCACCACACCAAGTGGGCCAGGGCGTTCGAGAACCTGCGCTATATCGTGATCGATGAGCTGCACTATTATCGCGGCGTTTACGGCAGCCATCTGGCGAACCTGCTGCGGCGGCTGAAGCGCATCTGCGAATTTTACGGTTCCTCGCCGCAGTTCATCTGTTGCTCGGCGACCATCGCGAATCCCCAGGAGCTGGCGGAAGCATTGACCGGTCTGCCCTTCGCGCTGGTGGACAATAACGGCGCGCCCTCCGGCGAGAGATACGTAGTTTTTTACAACCCTCCGGTGGTAAATCGCGCGTTGGGCATCCGCCGGGGCTATCTGAATGAAACGCGGCGCATCGCGCGTGAGCTGCTCGACCGCGGCCAGCAGACTCTGGTGTTCGCCAACAGCCGCCTGGCGACCGAAGTGTTGCTGACGTATCTCAAGGAGGATCATCAAGCCGGAGCTCGGCAGGAAGAAGTTCGCGGCTATCGCGGCGGCTATCTTCCCAAGGAGCGGCGCGAGATCGAGCGCAAGCTCCGCGACGGCGAACTGCGTGCGGTGGTCGCGACCAATGCATTGGAGCTGGGGATCGATATCGGTTCATTGGACGCGGTGGTGATGGCCGGGTATCCGGGCACGATCGCGTCCACCTGGCAGCGCGCCGGACGGGCCGGGCGCAGGCAGACCGCGGCTCTGGCGGTGCTGGTGGCTTCCAGCGCTCCGCTCGACCAGTACATCATCGAGCATCCCGAATATTTCTTTGAGCGCCCGCCGGAGCACGCGCGCATCAATCCCGACAATCTCGAGATTCTGCTGAATCATTTGAAGTGCGCCGCGTTTGAGCTGCCGATTCGCGGAGATGAGGCCTTCGGCCAGCATGGAGTCGCCGACCTGTGCCGGTTTCTGGAGGATTTGAAACTGCTGCATCATTCAAGTGGCCAATGGCACTGGACCTCCGACAGTTACCCGGCGGATGCGGTGAGCCTGCGCTCGATTTCGAGCGATAACTTCGTGGTGGTGGATATCACCGGCGATCATCAGGTGATCGCGGAGGTGGCGTTTACCGCGGCACTCACCACTCTGCACGAGAAGGCAATCTATCTGCACGAAGCCAGGCAGTATCAGGTGGAGCGGTTCGATTACGAAGGCCGCAAGGCGTACGTGCGGCGCGTGGACTCGGACTATTTCACCGATGCGATCGACTACACGCAGGTGAAGGAGCTGGAGGAATTCGAATCGTCGCCGGCGGGCGGCGCGAAGGCCGCGCATGGCGACGTGCGCCTGAACCGCCAGATTGTGGGATTCAAGAAGATCAAGTTCTACTCCATGGAAAACGTGGGCGCGGGAAATCTCTCCATGCCGGAGCAGGAGATGCACACTACGGCGTTCTGGCTGCATTTCCCGGCGGAGTTCTTGGCGAAGTTCGCGGACTTAACGCCGGCGGAGAGGCAGGGCGGTTTCGTGGGACTCGCCGCTTTACTGCGCACCGTGGGTGCGCTGCATGTCATGTGCGATCCGCGCGATCTGGGAATCTCGATTACCGAAGACATCGCGGGGAAAACCTTCGAGCCGAATCTGTACCTGTACGACAATTATCCCGGCGGCATCGGGCAAAGCTCGGCGCTATTTCGTCTGACGCCGCGGTTGCTGGATGGGGCGTTGAAGATTCTAGCCGCGTGCGCTTGCGATTCGGGATGCCCCGGATGCGTGGGCCCGATCGGCGAAGTGGGCGAGCGCGGGAAAGAGGTAGCGCTGCGGATGCTGCGGGAATTGGTGTGAGAAAATGACTTAGCTGAGGCGCTCTACCGTTGGTGACCAACACGCAGCTCTATTTCGCGATCGGCGTACCAATGATTGTGAGCATCGCGTTCAACGGCTTCATGTTCATGGTCCTGAACGACCGTATCAATCGCCTGGAGACTACGCTAAACGAGATGTGGCGTGCGGAACTGCGGCGTGTCGAAGAAGTCCTCGACGCGCGGCTGAAGCACCTCGAAGAGCGCTTCCGCTAGATTTCACTTCCCCAGCAACTCATCCACCAGCCTCTGCGCGCCGTAGAGCTTCGTCAGAGCCTCGGTCATCGCGGCCGTGTGCACGGCGACGGCACGGTTCTTATCGCCGTCGTAGACGAAATCGCCCACCAGGGATTCGATGTTGCCGTCGAAAATCAGCCCTACGATTTCGGCGTTGCGGTTGATCACGGGCGAGCCGGAGTTGCCGCCGATGATGTCATTTGTAGTCACGAAGTTCATCGGCGTCGAAAGATCCAGGTTGCCGTGCTCTTCTTTATAGCGCGACGGCAGATCGAACGGGCCCTCGAAATTGAAACTGTTGGCGCGATCGTACAATCCGAACATCGTGGTCTTGGGCGGTGCCTCAGTCCCGTTCATGGGGTAGCCTCTCACCTGGCCGTAGCTCAGCCGAAGAGTGAAGGTCGCATCCGGATACGTGCTCTTGCCGTACACGGCGAAGCGAGCCTTCCCCAACTGCTCACCCGCCTTCTGCTCCACGCTGTCGACATTTTGCTCGGTCCACTTGATCAGCTCGCGCCGCATCGGGTCCAGCTTGCGAGCCAGCACGATCATGGGATCGGTGGATGCGGCCAGGGCAGCTTCGCCTCCATCGATCAACTTCTTGCGCTCGGCAGCCTGTTCAAGTTTGGTGCCATTGACCAGAGCCGTCGCGGCCTGTTCCGGAGTCTGACCGTTCAGCACGGTTTTGACGAACGGATCGTTGGGCCCGGCTTCGGCGAGATCCAACTTCAGCGCGCCGGTCATTCGAGCGATCTCCATGTCCTTGTAAGTCGGCGCGGTGGACGCGAGTTGGAATTTCAAGGAATCGAGCTGCGAATCGTGAAAGCCAGGCAAACGTTCACCGTCCGGCTTCTTGATCTCGGCGACGTACTCGACGATGGTCACGGCAGTGCTAGCCAGGGACGAATCGAGCCCGTGGTAATACTCCTCTTTGTAACGCGACGCCGATTTTTTCCCGGCCGTTTCAATCTCGCTCCAAGCATTGCCGTAGGCGGTCTTCCACTGCGCATTCGCCATCACCTTGGCCTTGAAATCGCTCTCTTCTTTCTGCTTCTTGGAAAACACAGCGGGATCCTCCAGGCCTTGAAGCCGCCCCTCGTAAGCCTTGCGCGAATTCGCCAGGCTAAAGATACGCGATTCGGCTTCGCGCGCCTGTTCCGCGCCGCGCGCGGAAAACTCTTGCAGCACGCGAATGCGATCTTTCAGGATCTTTAGAGTATTGGGCTCGGCCAGATCGCGCTCCTGAGTGAGCTGCGCCATCGTATCGTCGCGTTCAGTCGATCCGGGATGTCCAGCTACGAACACCAGGTCGTTGGCCTCTGCGCCCTTGGGATTCCACTTCAGGTAATCTTTGCTGTCGATCGGCTTGCCGTTTTCGTAAACGCGGAACAGAGCCATGTCGAGATCGTAACGGGGGTAGGTGAAATTATCGGGATCTCCGCCGAAGAAGGCGATCTGCTGCTCCGGCGCGAACACCAGTCGCACGTCGGTGTACTTCTTGTAGCGATACAACCAATATTCCCCGCCCTCATACAGAGTGACGACATCGGAACGCAGTCCCGTCTTTTGCTGGCTTTCGCGCTCGATGGCCGCGATCGCGGACTTGCGCGCGGCGAACTCCGCTTCCGCGGTCTTGGCGTTCTTGAGAGCCGCCTGCACGCGATCCGTGACGTTCTCCATGGATTCCAAAACATTCACTTCGAGATCCGGCGATTTCATCTCCTGATCCGGAGTGGCGGCATAGAATCCGGTTTTGAGGTAGTCGTGCTCAGCGGTCGAGTTTTTTTGCAACTGGCCACGCGCGACGTGATGATTGGTCAGCAGCAGGCCGCGCGGGCTGACGAATGAGCCTGAGCCGCCGTCATTCAGACGCACGCTCGAAAGACGCACGTGATCCAGCCAGGCTTGCGTAGGCGTGAAGTTGTACTTGTCTTTGAGCTGCTTCAGCGGAGGGTTGTCGAAGGTCCACATGCCTTCTTCGGCATGTATGGCCAAGCCTAAAATTGTTCCGGCGGCAGCCAAAAGCAGGGAGCGCGATAAGATTGTGGAGTTCATAAGGCGTTCACAATCCTATCCTACGCCTCCCGCTCTGCCCGTTCGTGTGGGCGCGCGCCTGTTAGCCGAGCGTAAACCTGACGTCAACATCGGTCAGCACTTGCACCGCTTTGCCGTTGAGGTACGTGGGCTTGTAAATCCACTGCTTGACGGCGTTCACTGCCGCGTCGACCAGAAGCGGGTTGCCGCTAACCACGTGCAGATCCTCAACCGTTCCGTTCGGCGCGATCATAGCCGACAAACGCACCGTTCCGGATATGCGGGCTTGTCTGGCGATAGCGGGATAAACCGGCTGCACTTCGTGAGTCAAACGAGCTGCTTGCACTTGTCCGCCGACGCGAATGCTGGCCGGAGCCGATGCGGCTTTAGCAGGCGGCGCTATCGGCGCAGGGGGAGCTATCGAACCGATTTGTCCGCCGAGCGTTCCTCCCAAAGGACCTCCAGGAATTCCTCCCGTCACGCCTCCTAGGACTCCTCCGGGGCTGGTGGTGAGCGCTGGCGGAGCGCTGGCATCCATCGCAGGCAACTGCGGGATGGTCTTGGGTGCGACCAGTTCCGGCGGCACAAACCTCCGCGGGACAATCAATTTGGCTGTCGCAGGAGTCTTGGGAGCCCTGTAGGCAGCGGCCGGCGGAGGAGGCAAGGCAGGAGACGTAGGCAGGGGCGGTGCGGTCAACTCAGTGGCCAGCTCGATTTTCGGCAGTTGCGCCGTGAAGATGAGTGGAATCATTACCACGACGAATGACACCACCAGCGCTTGCACTAAAAACACCAATACCGTGTTGCGGCCCTGATGGGTATGCCCGGTAGGAAGCAACATTTGCTCAAACATAACGTTCTCCTACTGGTTGCGATGCGGCAGGAGAGCCGGGAGTGCTACTGCACGGAAGGGAGTCCGGGGCTGTTTAACAAGGGATGGCCGCGACGGGCCGCGCACCGGCTCAGCCAGGATTTTATTCCAAAGCGATGACGATTGCTCCGGCGACGATCAGCAATCCGCCCACGCCTTTGCCCCAGGTGAGCCGTTCGCCCAGAAAGAGCGTAGCGAACACGATGACTAAGGCGACGCTCAATTTGTCTATGGGCGCCACGCGCGAGGCCGGACCGGCTTGCAGCGCGTGGAAGTAACACAGCCACGATAGGCCGGTGGCGATTCCGGAAAGAGTCAGAAACAGCCAGGTCCGTCCGCTAAGTGCGCTGAAGCTGTTGGGGACCCTGAACAGGTAGGCGAGCAGCCACGTGAACACCACCACCACCGAAGTCCGCACAGCAGTGGCAACGTTCGAATCGACACCTGCCACGCCAACTTTGGCGAGGATTGCGGTAGCGGCAGCAAACACGGCAGAGAGCAGAGCCCAAGTGAACCAGGTCATTTGATTCAAGAATAAGTCGACTCAGGAGTAAATTCCGGGAGCTTCGTGTCCCAGCGCCTGCACGTATTCGGTGTACGGCCCGGGATAAACCCGCGGATTCCGATCCGTGCCGCTTTCGCCTCCCAGCTCCAGCACGCGTGAGCTCAGACCGCGGAGAAAAGTGCGGTCGTGCGAGACGAAGATCATGGTGCCTTCGAAGTCCTTGAGCGCGTCCACCAGCATCTCCTTGGTGGCGAGATCGAGGTGATTGGTCGGCTCATCCAGCACCAGAAAGTTAGGAGGATTGTACAGCATGCGCGCCATCGCCAGACGCGACTTCTCGCCGCCCGAAAGCGAGCGGATCTTTTTGTCAACGTCGTCGCCAGAGAATTGGAACGCGCCTGCTAGCGTCCGCAGCGAGCCCAAACCGTCTTGCGGAAAATCGCGCTGGAGCTGCTCGATGATCGTCAAGTCCGCGTCCAGCACCTCGAGCGATTGTTGCGCGAAATATCCCATGCTGAGACTGGCGCCCAAGCGCACTCCGCCTCGATCGGGCTGGATCGCGCCAGCGATCATTTTCAGAAGCGTGGTCTTGCCCGCGCCGTTGCGGCCCATCACGGCCCACCGCTCCCCGCGCCGGACGGTCAGATTCAAGCCTTGATAAATTACGCGCGGGCCGTAGCTCTTATGCAGATCTTCGAGCACGGCCACTTGATCGCCGGAGCGCGGCGGAGTGCGGAATTCGAACTTGACCACCTGCCGCTTCTTCGGAAGCTCGATCTTTTCGATCTTGTCCAGCGCCTTGATGCGGCTCTGCACCTGCGCGGCTTTTGCGGCATGCGTGCGGAAGCGGTCGATGAAGCGCTGTTCCTTGGCGAGCATAGCTTGCTGGCGCGCGAACGCGGCTTGCTGATTGGTTTCACGGATGGTCCGCTCGTGCTCATAGAAATCGTAGTTGCCGGAGTAGACCACAATTTCGCCGGCATCGATGTCCGCGATCTTGGTGACAATGCGATTCATGAACTCGCGGTCATGCGAGGTCATCAGTAGCGCGCCCTGGTAAGTTTTGAGAAACTGCTCCAGCCAGATGATGGATTCGATATCGAGGTGGTTGGTCGGCTCATCCATCAGCAGCACGTCGGGACGGCCGAGCAGAACTCGCGCGAGCGCCACGCGCATTTTCCAGCCGCCCGAAAGCGCGCCCACGTCGCCGTCGATTTGGTCGTCCTGGAACCCGAGCCCATGCAGCACCTCGCGCGCCTGGGCTTCGAGAGTGTAGCCGCCAAGGTGCTCGTACTCTTCCTGAACTTCGCCGAAGCGTTCCAGGATTCTGTCGAGTTCGGCGGCGCGCTCCGGATCTTCCATGGCTCGGTTCAAATCTTCGAGCTGATGATGCAGTTCCCCAGCGCGGCCGCTGCCGGCGATGGCTTCATCGAGCACGGAGCGGCCCTTCATGTCCTCGACATCCTGGCGGAAGTAGCCGATGGAGAGACGCTTGGGAACGGAGACGTCGCCTTCGTCGGGCCATTCCTCCCCGACCACCATGCGGAACAGAGTGGTCTTGCCCGAGCCGTTGGGCCCGACTAGGCCGCACTTTTCGCCGGGGTTGAGCTGGAAAGAGGCGTCAACGAAGACAAGTTGCTTGCCGTACTGCTTGTTGATGTTGGAAAGGGCGATCAAACGGGGCTCTGCCGCGGTAAATTCCAGGATACAATACGCCCGGCAAGCCGCCGATATGCGCTACTCTAAGTAGGAGATGCCCGTTCCCGTCTCACAAATGTGGACGGTGGCGACCTACGTCTTGAAACAACGATTTCAGGGGCGCCGCCGCTATCCGCTCGTGCTGATGCTCGAGCCGCTGTTCCGTTGTAATCTGGCTTGCTCAGGCTGCGGCAAGATCCAGTATCCGGCGCATATTCTTAAGGCGCACCTGACGCCGGAGGAATGCTTTCGCGCGGTGGACGAGTGCGGAGCGCCCATGGTCTCGATCCCCGGCGGCGAGCCTCTGATGCACCCGCAGATCGCGGAGATTGTGGAAGGGCTGATCGCGCGGGGCAAGTACATCTACCTGTGCACCAACGCGCTGCTGCTGAAGGAAAAGATCGGCCTGTTCAAGCCGAGCAAGTACCTGACGTTCTCGGTCCACATGGACGGACAGCGGGAGCATCACGATTTCTCGGTGTGCAAAGAGGGCGGCTACGATATCGCCGCGGTGGGAATCAAGGAAGCTGTCGCGCGAGGGTTCCGAGTCACCACCAACACCACGCTTTTTGACGGAGCAGACCCGAAAAGCGTGCGCGCGTTCTTCGACGAAATGATGGAGCTGGGCGTCGAGGGCATGATGCTCTCGCCCGGCTACTCCTATGACAAAGCTCCGGACCAGCAGCATTTCCTGGGGAAGGCTCGCACGCGGCGGCTGTTTAACGCGATCCTTTCGAATCGCAATCCCAAGTGGGCGTTCAATCTCTCGCCTCTGTTCCTGGAATACCTGATGGGCAAGCGCGATTACACCTGCACTCCGTGGGGCATGCCAACCTTCAACCTGTTCGGCTGGCAGAAGCCCTGCTACCTGCTGCAGGACGGCTACGCGGACACGTTCGCGGAATTGATGGAATCGACCGAATGGGAGCGGTACGGCACCGAATCCGGCAATCCGAAGTGCGCCAATTGTATGGTGCATTCCGGATACGAAGCCTCCGCGGTGCATGACACATTCAACTCCTGGCACGGATTCAAGGCCACCGTGCGCGCGACGCTGTTCTCGAAATATCCGGACCCTGAGGCGCTTCAGCAGCTCGAGCAGCATGTGCCGCACCCGTGGGAGCTGGTCCACATCAAGCAAGACCAGATTGAGCGCGAAGAAGTCCGTCAATGAATCCGGCCTCTACGAATCCGGATGAGCTTGAGGTAGCCCCCGGCTTCGCGAAAGAGAATCTGCAAGGGATGGTGTGGGACGCGGCTTCCGAGGAGACTCTGCGCGCCGGACTCGAAAAAGCGTTCGATTATCGCGGCGACGTCACCATCACCAAGACCGACGGCAGCAAAGTCGAAGGCTACCTCTTCGATCGCCGTCACGGCAAGACTCTCAAGGATTCGTTCGTTCGCGTGATTCCGGCGACCAAGGGCGGAGGCCCTTTAGCGAAGATTTCCGTGGCATATTCGGAGATCGCCGGGCTCGCCTTCACCGGCCGCGACACCGCCGCCGGCAAGAGCTGGGAGGCCTGGGTCAAGAAATACATTGAGAAGAAAGCCGCGGGCGAAAAGAATATCGAGCTGGTGCCGGAACAGCTCGATTAAGCCCCTAAGGCGCGAACGGCGTCTTCGATCCGCTTCGTCTCAGCCGTGTAATCGTCGCCCTCGATCGTCAGCGGAGCTCCCAAACTAACCTTGATTTTCCCATGTGACGGCCAATGCGCTTCGCGGTTGAACACTCTCTCCAGGCCTTCGAGCCGCACCGGCACGATGGGCACGCGGGTCTGCGAAGCCAGCATCGCGGTTCCGGGACGGAAGGGAAGAAGCTCGCCTGCATGCGTGCGGTCGCCTTCCGGGAAGATCAGCACGCACCAGCCCTTATCCATCAACGACCCCATGTAACGCATCGTACGTCGCGTGCCCAATTCGCGCTGCGGAATCGGGAAGGCGTTATACAGCAGCGCGGCCGAGTAATATTGCAATCCGCTAGTGAAGCGACGCCACAGTGAGAAGCGCACAGGATGAAAATGCGGCTCGAACCATTCTTTGGCCATGGCCGGAGCGACTCGCGGGCGCCACTCGCGCGGCAAGGCGCACAGCACGGCGGGAACGTCCATGAAGCTCTGGTGATTGGGTGCAAAAATCACCGGGGGCCTAAGGCCGCTTAGATTCGCCGTGCCGGATACGGCAATGCGCGCGTAATAACGAGTGAGCGGCCGGGCGACCAGCGCCTGCACGACGCGCCGGATTCCGCGAGCCCACCAGGAGCGATTCCACGCCGGATATTCAAGCGGGGTTTCCTCGATTGCCGCCGCAGTCGGCCTCGATAGATCCGCAACCGTTCGCGCCGCGGCGAAGGAGCCTTCGTCGACCCCCGTGTCGCTCTGCTGCTCCAGTTCGATCAGGAGCTGCACGCGATCGAGGGAGCTCAACCCCAGTTCGTCGAGCGTGGTCTCCGGCGTGATCGTGCGGCCGGGCGCGTAGCGCTGCAGCAGCCCGATTATGCCGCCGGCTTGCGGGGCCTCCGGAGTTCTTTCTCCCCGCAATCGCCCAGCGATTGCTGAGCGCCGGAGCTTGCCGGTTCCGGCGGTGCGCGGAAGGTCCTCGCCCGCAGGCCATACAGAAACTGCGCGAATCTTCTGCTGGTCTTCGAGCTTCTCGTTCGCGCGGGCGACAAGCTGTTCGGCATGGGCTCCCGGCTCCAGCACCAGCACCGCGTGCACTTGATCGGGACCGACCACGGCGCAATCGCGGACTCCGGCGATGGTCCGCAGCACCGTCTCCACATCCTCCGGAAACACCTTGCGTCCGTCGGCCAGCACGATCATCTCTTTCTTGCGGCCACGGATGGACAAGCGGCCTTCGGAGTCGATCTCACCGATGTCGCCGGTGGCGAGCCACTTTGACTCTTCGCTGGCGCTCATCGCACCTACTTTTGAGTCTTCGCTCGCGCTCTCCCCGTAATACCCGCGCGATACGTTTCCGCCGCGCACCAGCACCTCGCCGTCGGGCGCGAGCTTCACTTCGACTCCACCCACCGGCGTCCCCACGGTGCCGGGCCGGGTGTGGAACGGATGGTTGAGAGTGACGATGGGCGCGGTTTCGGTGAGTCCGTAGCCTTGGATTACCAAAAAACCAAGACGCAGGAAAAATGTTTCGACTGCCGGATCGAGCGGAGCCGCGCCCGTGATCAGAGCCCAGAACTTGAAGCCAAACGCGCGATGCACTCGGCGAAAATGCCACCACCGCAGCATCCAATGCATTTTTTCGGGGAGATCCCGAGTCTCTGGAAACTCGCGCTGGATATAATCCCGCAACACCTCGAGAATTTTTGGCACGCAAACCAGCACGGAAATGCGGCGTGAGCGGATCTGCCGCACGATCTCCTCGGGGTGGTAGGAGTGTTGAAATACCACCGTGCCGCCGATCATGGGCGGAATGAACGTGGCCAGGGTCTGCCCGAACAGATGGCTCAGCGGGAGCAGATTCAGGAAGCGCACCGGATGAAACGGGCGCTCATACTTGCGGTATTTGCGGACCTCGGTCTCCACCGGCACGATGTTCGCCAGCAGATTGCGATGGGTGATGATGACGCCTTTAGGCTCGGCCGTCGCGCCGGAGGTAAAGACGATTTCGGCGATGTCATCGGCTTTAATCTCCACACTTGACGGCGAACCAAGAGCGGCGGGAGCCGTCCAGGAGAAGGATGCGAAAGGCCAGGGCGCCGCGAAGCCGCGCAAAGCGCCGGAGTCGACGGAATCCCCGGTGAGGACCGCGCGCGCCTCCACAATGCCCGCGACGCGTTTCACGAAATCCGGAGAGCTGCGGAAGTCGATCGGTACCGCGATTACGCCTTCGAGCAGGCACCCCCACAGCGCCGCGACCCATTCCGGCCGGTTCTCCGACCAGAAGACGACCTTGGCTCCTTTGCCGATGGCGTGCTCACGCAGTTTTGCCGCGAACCCGCGAGCGCCACGGCCGATTTCGCCGTAGTTGTAGGAATGCGCGCGGTAGCCGTCGTCCCAAACCAGGAATTCGCCCTCGATCCCGGCCAAGTCCGCGAAGAAATCGAGCAGAGTGTCGCGAGGCATCAGTCCAAGAGGCATCAATCAGAGATCGCCCACTCGCCGGGGGCGATGGGACGGGTTCGCGGCAGAACTCCGCGCCGGGCCAGGTGCCCGATCGCCGCCAGTATCCCGGCGAATACCGCCAGCTTGGCCGCGTTCGCCGTTGCTGTACGCGGGAGAGCCTTCCACAGAACCCCCAGCACCGGCTGCGCGATGGTCACGGCCCACACGCTGCCGTAGAAGTAGCGCCGCTCCGTTCCCTCGCCCTTGGTTGAGGATTTGACCCGCGGCAACCAGCCCATCATTCCGGAAAAAATCACTGCGGCGGCCAGGGGAAAATATGCCGCATCGTAGATTTGTCGCAGCCGCCACATGCCCGCGATGAGCGCATAAATCAAGCCGGCCAGATTCAGAGCCGCGAAAGTGATCAAATCGCTCCAGGCCATGGTGTAGCATACGCGCCGGTAGAGCGGATTCGGTTTGTCTTCGGTGAAGCGGAGGATGTAGGGCGCCGGCTCAACCCCGGGGAGCTTTCCGAACAAGCCAGCTAAGCCCGTGCCGATCAATACCGCACCCAGCCACAACGCCATTCTCGAATCGAAGCCGTGCTCGAACAGGTCGAAGGTCAACCGACCGGGAGCGATGAAGAAGACGAAGATCCAGATGGGCCAGTGCGCCAGCCGGTAATGCGGCTTGTTGCGCTCGCGGAAGTGAGGAGGTTTCGCGTGACGCGATTCGGGGCGAGGGGCCACCCTCTGTTTATAGCACCCGTTATCGCAGAAGCGCCCGCAACCTTTGAGCCTCGGCGACGCTCCAAGCCTGCGCGGGGCAACCGTGAGCCAAGCGCGGCTCCTCGGCATCGTAAATCTCGGCAATCGATCCCGGCAAAGGCCCGCGTACGACTTCCTGGTCTAACTGCCTGAGGAGACCACGGCAGTACTCCAATGTTTCCGGCGTCCTTCCGAACGCGATCAGATACGCGTCGACGAACGGTCCCAGCAGCCACGGCCAGACGGTTCCCTGATGGTACGCTTCGTCCCGCTCCACAGGTCCGCCCTGATAGCGAGGTTTATAGCCCCGGTCGCTTCGTTCCAAAGTTCGCAGCCCGACCGGCGTCAGCAGTTCTCGCTCCACGATCCGCACCACGGCTTGTGGTTGATTGGCCTCCAGCAGATCGTTTCCGAGGCTTACTGCAAAAATCTGATTCGGCCGGAGCCTGACGACGGGACCATCGTCCTGAAGCACATCGTAGAGGCAATGGCGCTCCGGATTCCAGAACGATTCGCGAAAACTCTCGCGGACCCGCAGCGCTTCGGCGCGGCAATCCTCGTCGCCCCATTCGCCCATCAGGCACAGAGCGGCGTGCCAGAGTGCGTTGATTTCGACCGGCTTGCCATGGCGTGGCGTTACGACGCGATCGCCGATGCGGGCATCCATCCACGTGAGTTGTGTCTCTGGACTGCCGGCGCGGAGCAGACCATCGCGTGGGTCCACGCCGATCCCGTACATGGTGCCGCGGCGATGCCAATCTACGATCTCGCGCGCCGCGGGAAGAAAGACATCCTGGAGAAACGCGCGATCACCGCCGGCTTGGAGCCACTGCCGCATTGCCTGAAACATCCACAAGGTCGCGTCGGCGGTGTTGTATTCGGGCTGGCTGGTGTCGTCAGGAAAGCGGTTTGGAATCAGGCCCTGTCTACGCAACTTGAGCCAGCTCTCGATGATCTCCCGCGCGAGATCCATTTCCCCCTGCGCCATCAGCAACCCGGGCAGACTGATCATGGTGTCGCGGCCCCAATCGGTGAACCACGGATAACCGGCGATAATCCCCGGGCTGCCGCCGGGATGGCGGATCACGAAGGGGTCGCGCTTGCGATCCGGCGCATCGGCGGAAGCCGTTCCGTCCAGAGAGGCGCAGAGCACGGTCCATGCACCGGGCGCGAGATCCAGCACGTAGACTCCCGGCGTGTACAGATCTTCCCGAAAATCGAGGCCGCGTTCAAGTTCTTCCAAATACTCGACGTTGTAATACCAGTGCGGGTCATCGATAAACCGGACGGCGCCGTAAAAGCGTACCGGCGTTTGAAATTGTTCCCAGGCATGCTGCAAAGAATGATAGTCGCGATTGGCGAGGAACGGCCGAACGCGCAGAGTCAAGGCAGAATCGGCGCGATAGCGAATGATCGCCGCAGACCGGCCCTCGGCCAGATAAACCTGCTTCTCGATCCTAGCGCCGCCGGCATTATAAAGCCACGTGGCGCAGGGCTCGGGCTGGAATTCCTCCAGCAGTTCGAAGCCGCGCGGAGTCACCACGCCGGGGTATTGGCACGCGCCGAGGGTAAAAGAACGGCCCTCGATATCAGCCTCCTCTTCCACGCGAGCCAGCAGCATGCGGCGGATCTGTCCGGGCAGCGCGGCGACCAGCAGGCCGTGATAGCGCCGCGTGTTCACCCCGGCGACGGTGCCCATGGCGAACGCGCCGGTTCCGTTGGTCTCCAGCCATTCGAGCTTGGACGAACGCGCGAAGTCCCGGCACCTGTCGCGATCCACGACGATGGGAGCCGTCACGTTTTTGCGACGTCCCGGTGGGTCTCTTTGACGCGATAACCCGCCGCAGCCAATCTCTTGCGAATTTCGTTGGCGATCATCACGCTGCGATGCCGTCCTCCGGTGCAGCCAAAGGAGATGGTCAAGTACGACTTGCCCTCCTCGATGTAATGCGGCAGCAGATATACGAGCAATTCCGAGATGCGGTCGATGAACTCGGTGGTCTGCGGAAAGGAGCGGATGTAGCGCGCCACCACCGGATTTTTTCCGCTGAGCGCCTTGAAAGCCGGAATGTAGTTGGGATTCGGCAGGAAGCGCACATCGAACACCAAGTCGCTATCGGAAGGCACTCCGTGGCGAAAGCCAAAACTGTTGACCTGGATCAGGATCTCCGGCTCACGATGTTTGCCGCGGAACGCGCTGTGGATGGTGTCTCGCAACTCATGCACGTTGAACTTGCTGGTGTTGATGATGGGATCCGCCAGGCGGCGGATGGGAGCCAGACGCTCGCGCTCGCGCCGCACGCTATCCGCAACGCTTTGGTTCGCGCCCAAGGGATGCGGACGCCGAGTCTCGCTGAACCGGCGGATCAGCGTCGCGTCGTCGGCTTCCAGGAACAATAGCCGCGTGGGGATTTTCGCGCTGATGCGCTTGTAAAGCGCGGGGAAGCGCTCAAGTGACGATCCTTCCCGAATGTCCACCACGATGGCGGCGCGGCGGACTTTAGGAACTCCTTCGACCAGCTCCGCAAATTTCGGAATCAAGTCAATGGGCAGATTGTCCACCGAGTAATAGCCAAGGTCTTCCAGAGCTTTGAGCGCGGTCCCCTTGCCCGACCCGCTCAACCCCGTAATAATAACCAGTTCGGTGTGGGGATGGGTTTTGGCGTGCTTGTTTCGAACCGGTGCGGCCATTTCGCCGTATTTTAGCGGTTTTTAACCCTCGATCAAATCGTAGTGGCCGTCGCGGCGGCGCACCAGGACCGTAACGTTTTCGCTGTCCGCGTCGCGATACACCACGTAGTCGCGTTGCGAGTCCATTTCCAGCATCGCTTCTTCCATGGTCATGGGCTTGCGCTCATTGTGATGATTCACGCGAAATACGTTCACCGGGCCCTTTTGAGAATCCTTATCGGATTTGGAAGATCCGCGGCTGGATTTACGCGACGCCTCGGACTGCGCGGCCGGTTCTTCGTTGCGGCGGTGTTTTTCCCTCCATTTGGCGCGATTCTTGAGAGCCTGCGTCTCCAGGCGTTCCACAGCTTCGTACAGTGCGGTGAACAAATCCGCATTCGAACTGAGCCCGACCATTTGATGCTCATAGAACGATACGGTGATTTCGGCCTTGAACAAGTGCCGGACCGCGGTCACGACCACGTGAGCCTCGATCTCCCCCCGTTTCTCCAGCAGCTTCGACAACTTCGCGAACTTCGCGTCCAGTTTCCTTTGAAACTTGGGAGACAAGTCCTGCTTGATTCCGGTGTAAGTGATTTTCATGGTTTCCTCCGCGCCTAAGCCCGGACGCGGCGCTGATGGGTCGATGGAATCCGCATATCCTCACGATACTTGGCCACCGTTCGGCGAGTGACCTCGATGCCTTCGGCTTGCAGCAGACTGGTAATCTGCTCGTCGGTAAGCGGGTGGGAGGCATCCTCTTCTTCGATCATCTTCTTCACGCGGCGCTTCAGGATGAGCAGCGGAGTCGCCGTTCCGCCCGGTCCCTGCACCGCTTCGGAGAAGAAGTACCGGAGTTCGAACACGCCCTGGGGAGTGTGCGCGTATTTATTGGAGACAGCGCGGCTGACGGTCGAGGGGTGAACCCCAATTTCTTCCGCGATCTCCTTGATCATCATTGGCTTGAGTTGGTCCAGGCCGCGTTCCAGAAAGTCCATCTGGCGGCGCACGATAGACTGGCACACCTTAAGAATCGTGTGCTTCCTCTGTTCGATGTTCTTCATCAACTGGATCGCGGAAGCGTAGCGGTCCCGGACATAATTCCGGACGTCCTTATTGGGCTCCTGAGTGCGATCCAGCATGCGCCGGTATTGCGGGTTGAGGCGCAGCGTCGGGACATCTTCCTCGTTGAGTTGAATCAGGTACCCGTCGCTATCCTTAGATATGTAAACGTCCGGCTCGACCACTCGGGCGCCGGGGCCGGAATAGCGCAGGCCGGGTTGCGGGTCAAGGTGGCGGATCACCTCCAAGGCGATCTGAATGTGCTCCAAAGGACGGCGTAGAACCTTGGCCAGTTCCTTGTATTGCCGCGTTTCGAGCAGCTTGAGATGGTCGGAGACGATCTGCCAGGCCACGCCGCCCTTGGCGTTGCGGCTTTCGAGCTGGAGCAACAGGCATTCCCGCACATCCAGCGCGCCGACGCCCGCCGGGTCCAGGGAGTGCACAATGCGAATCGCCTCTTCCACATCCCCCATGGCGCAGTGCTCGGCTTCGGCGATTTCGGCTAACGTCGCGGTAAGGTAGCCGTTCTCGTCCAGATTGCCGATGATCTCCTCAGCGGCGTCGCGGATGGTCTCGCTCATCGCGACCAGCGCAAGCTGGGAGCGCAGATGGTCCGAGAGAGTAACCGGGGACGACAGGAACGTCTCGAAGGATGGTTTCTCAATGTTTTCCGATGCCGGGCTCTTGAAGCCGGGATCGAGATAGTTGTCGAAATAGTCGCCCAGGTCGATTTCTTCAAACGGATCGGCAGCCGAAGGCGCTTCCGGGGTTTCGGTCGCAGGGGAGGGAGACGCTTCGGCATCTGCCTCGGTGGTGGCGCTGGCGGCAGCGGTAGGCTCGGGGCTCTCCGCATCGGCGGACTCGAAAGCCGACTCGGCTTCGGCCGGGTTGACCGTGGCTTCCAGGATCGACTGGTCCGCAGGCTCGGCGGTGCGCTCCGCTTCGGCTTCCAGGAGCGGTTGCAACTCCTCCGGCGTCAGCTCCTCGCCGCCCTCGGCGGCTTCTTCCAGAACCGGGTTCTCGGCGATCTCCGCCGAAATCATGTCCTTCAACTCCAGGCGATTCAACTGGAGCAGGCTTACCATCTGTACCAGTCCAGGCGTCAGCGTTTGCTTCTGCTGAACCCGGACTTGAAGGCGTGGCGACAGCGAACTCATGCCTGGTTCCAGTCTATCACTGGCGTGAGTCTGTAGCCTCGCAGCATAAGGGCCGCAACGCCATCCTGGCAGTTAGTTGAAATACGTCTGGGCCAGCTCGGGATCTGCGGCAGCGGCTTTGCTCCACGCCTGCCGCGCTTCCTCTTCGCGGCCCGTGGCGTGCAGGGCGTGGCCCAGGTTGATCAGGGCCTGTGGAAAATCGGGCTTGGCGACAACCGCCGATTGGTAGCATTCGGCCGCCGCGGCTTCATCGCCGGTTGCCTGCAAGAGCAGCCCCAGGTTAAATGACAGTTCGGGGGACGATACACCCAGAGCAAGCGACTTTCTTTGCAATTCCCAGGCCGACTTAGGGTCTTTGCGCTCAACGGCGATCGCCGTTAAGGCCCGTAAGGCGTCGGCGTTGTGCGGCTGCAAGGCCAGCACACGGTTGAAGGTCTGCTGCGCGCCGTCCAGATCCTCGAACTTCCAGAACGCCAGACCCAGATTGATCATCGCCTCCACCCAATCGCGGCGCTTCTTGAGGCAAGTCTCGAAGCTGTCCACCGCACCGGCGTATTCTCCGCGCTGCAGTTGCAGAAAACCCAAGCGGAACGCCGCGTCGTCCCAATCGGACTTGACGGCCAGCAGCTTCTCAAAGCTTTGTTCGGCTTGCTCCAGGTTGCCTTCGCGCTCCTCCAGCAACGCCAGGTTCCACAGCACACCAGCGGAATCGGGAGCACCGGCCAGGGCTTTTTCATGAGCCTTGCGCGCGCCGGCGAAATCGCCGCGTTCCTGCAGCACAGCGCCCAGGTTCGCGTTCGGCTCAACGGCGTCCGGGCGAAGGCGGGTGGCCTCGCGATAGGCGTTTCCGGCCTGCTCCAGGCGGCCGGTCTTCTGATATGCGACGCCCAGATTGACCCAACCTTCGTAGGAATCAGGCGCGGCCTTGACCAGTTGGGTGCAGTATTGCACCGCCGCGCTGTAGTCGCCACGCGACAAAGCCGCGCTCGCCAGCCCCTCCAGTGCGAAGCGCGATTGGGGCCGGATTTTGAGCAGCCGCTCCGACAGCTCCTTAGTGCGGGCGTCGTCCTTGCGCGCCGCGGAGATCGTGATCATGTTCGCCAGCAGTTCCGCCGAGTTGGCGTTACCGGGCAGTAACTTGCGATAAATCTCCGCCGCTTCGTCCAGCCGGCCGAGCTGATGCAGGGCTACCGCCTTCCCGAATAGTGTCCGGTCATGATTGGGGTTGCCTTGCAGCGCATGGTCGAAGCATGGCAATGCTTCTTCGGACCTGCTGAGATGCACCAGGCACATTCCGCGGCCGGTGTGCGCCTGCCAGCGCTGAGCATCCAGGGCGACGGCTTGTTCGAACGCCTGCGCAGCGCTTTCGAACTTGGATTGCCGCTCCCGCACCAGCCCCAGATTGTAGTGTGCGGCCGCCTGCTTAGGATCCGCCTCAAGGACCTTGGCATAACAGCGTTCCGCCTCTTCCCATTTCTGTTGCTCGAAGCGCAGATGGCCAAGACCGGAGTAGACCTCGGCGGGCGACTCGCCGCGCGCCGCGGCGCCCTCCAGTTCCTTGACAGCGTCGTCCAGGCGTCCCGAGGCGGCCAGCTTCACGGCCTTCGCCAGCGAACTGGAGGAGGCCGGCCGCTTCTCTTTGGAAGAGCTGTCGGGCGCGTCCCCGCGCATCAACCTCTCAACTAGCTCGTCGTCGATGAAAAAGACGTTTTGTCCGTTGCTATCCGCCATCGTTTCCGATCTCCTATTTCCGCTTCAGCGGAATTACGTTCAAGGTGTCTCTGAGCTTGCCGCTTTCCCCGTTCTCGTAGTACAAACCCACTCCGCCTACCGCGAGCTGGCTGTCATTCCACTGGTCGGCCTTCTGGTCTTGCACCCATGTGGTGAAGCGATCGCCGATGATATCCATGCGGACTTTGTAGGTCGTGTCCAGGTGCGCCTGGATCGGCAGCGGCACTTGCATTCTAGGCTGCTCCTGCCCGTTAATCACCGCGAAACGTACCAACGCCACCACGGGGTCGCGCCCCGGGGTGATCATTTGAATCTTTTCCACGTAAAAGCTCTTGTCAGCGGCGCGGAAGACCCATCCCAGCGAGCCGCGTTCAATCTGTCCTTCAAACACCAGACGGTAATCGCGCTGCGTCAAAGACCCTCGCAAAATGTCAACGTGCCGGTTCAGCTTCACCCCGGGGCGGTCGGCGAACCAATCCTGCTCCCAGCCCGCGGTATTGGCCAGTGCGGGCTCCTCCTCCATCACCGGTTCAGTGGAGACGGCGACGGCAGGCTTGGCCGATCCCGATCCGCGCGAGGTAAGCACGATCCCGCCAATCCCCAACGCCAACACAGCCGCGATTCCGCCGAGCCGTACGGCGATTGGCAAGCGGCTCCAGAATGTTTCCTTCTGTCCGAAGGAAAGCTTGGGGAGCCCCAACTGATCCAGCTCTTGGCCCATAGGCGCTGGTGCGGCGGGCACTGCCGCCTTCTCTGCAACGGAAACCTGCGCGGCGGTTCGAATGCCGGCCGGTTTCGGTGACTCGCCTGATTTCGAGGGTGTCGTGGGCTTGGCCGGCTCCGCCGGCTTGGCAGGCTGAGCCGCCTTGGGATGATCGAAGGGCCGGGCTTCGGCAGGTTTGCTCTCAGCAGGCTTAGCCGGTTCGGCAGGCTTGGCGGATTCCGGTTTCACGGGCGCCGCGGGCTTGGGCGGCTCCGGCTTCGGCTGTTCTTTGACCTGCAACGGAAGCACGCGCACGTCGGCTCGGCGAGGCTTCGCCTCCGGCCGCAATTCGGGTCTTTCCAAAAACGGAGTGGACTTGGCGGGGCTTGCCTTTTCCGGTGCGGGCTCCGCGCTAGGCGGCTTCAGCGCGGGCCCCAGGATCATGACGGGTCGCAAGGGCAATCCGGTGTCGCGCGGAATCTGCAAATCGCCGTTGCGCACGGCCGCCGACGTGAACACCTGAACCGGCTTGCCGCGCGCCGGCCCCAGACCATGCAGGGTGACGGGAAGGGGCTTAGTGATGGTGGGGGCGAGCGGCGCCGCGGCGGCGGCCTCGGGCTCCGCGCGCTCGACTGGCGCGGTTTCGCTTTGCTCCTGAAAATGCTCCGTGCCCGCGATGCTCTCGACGAACACCGGGTTGATATGCACGGGTTCGAAGCGGACGGGTTCCGGTTTCAAGCTCACGGCAGGCGGGGCTTCCTGGCGCGCCGGCTCGATGGGCGCCGATTCGACCCGCGAAGCCATTGCGGGAGGTTTGGCCGTGGAAGGTTCGACCAGGGAAGGTTCGGCGGCGGGCGCAATTTCGGTCCCGGGTTCGGCCCAATCGGTCAGCGCGAAATCCAGACGCACAAGCTCGCCTAGAAGGATTTCGCTGCCCGCATGCGGGGCAAGATCCACTTCCGGCGCCAGCCAAAGCGTGGGTGAACCACTGGGCGGATGCGGCTCCAGACTCACCTCCAACGCTTCACGGACCGGTTCAAATCCAGACTCAACCGCAGGCTTCACTTGAATCTCCACTTGAGGGACGCCACGAACGAACTCTCGCAACTCCAGCCCGCGTTCCCGTAGCGGGGTTGGAAAGTCGGCGACGGTGAAAAGCGACAATGTGATCCGCCCAGCGGAATCCAGGCGGGTGGCGCCCAAATCCGGCTGGAGGTCCCGCAGCCGTGGTAGGACCGGTGCAGGGGGGGCTGTCAGATTTGCGCTCGAATCCGATGCCGCCGGTGTGCCAGCCTCAAGAGGCAATGGCACTTCGATCAAGAATCCCGCGAGGGCAGCCGGAGCCGCTTCCGCGGCGTCTTCCTCTGCTTCCACCGCGACTGCTTCCAGC
This sequence comes from Bryobacteraceae bacterium, assembly GCA_030041495.1. Classification (GTDB taxonomy): domain Bacteria; phylum Acidobacteriota; class Terriglobia; order Bryobacterales; family Bryobacteraceae; genus Palsa-187. Next base: position 83,219 of record JASHNT010000078.1, read on the forward strand.
GCGACCCCGATTTGAGGAGCTGGTTCGCTGGAGGGAGGCGAACCGGACTCGGCGCGGTGCGAAGACTCAGAAACCGGAGAGGGCTCGGATTCGAGGACAGCGGTGTGTGGCGCTGCTGCCGTCACCGGCGACGGACTCGCGGCGGGCTTGGGCGAAGCGGGTAGGGGCGAGGCAGGGGCGGGGCTCGGATTCTCCTCGCGGCCCGCTTTCTCGCGGCGCTTCAGCGCGGGCGATTCGATCTCTGCTTCCTGCTCGCCTTTGGCCTCTTTCTCTTTTTCCTTCGCCTCATTGGCTTGCAGGAGCCGGTTCAGGGCAAGCTGGGTGTATTCTTCCTGGTATCTCTGCCGGTGTGCGTCGGAACAGAACTCGCCGCCCCTGAGCCGCTTGAATAGGGCGAGCTCCTTCCCGCAGTATAAGCACCGCATGCTTACTACATCGTCCCTTTACCCCTCAGGCTAAAGGGCACTCTTAGAGGTTTCCATGCGGTAAAGCACTTATGGCCTGTTTTTCAGGCTGGGCCCTTACGGATTGTTAAGGCTAAGACCTTACGCCGGCCTGGGTCTACGGGACCATACCGAGCCCGGAGCGCCGGAATCGCCTGAATAATGAAGCGAACCGGCCGGGCCATGGTGTATTCCTATGCCATCTCCGGCTCCCTTCCTAATGCCGCCGAGCTAAAGTTCTTCTCCTATTGGCCGATCTGATGATTTCTAAGGTACGGCAGTCCAAAGGAGGCAAAGATGGCGAAGGGAGAGGCTCTAAAGGCCCAAATCGAGGAGCTCCGTGGGGCGATCCCGGAGCTAAAAGGGGTTTTGCTGGCATCCAACGAGGGATTGCCGATCGCACATTCTCTTTCGAACGGCGCGGACCCGAACCGGGTTGCGGCGATGGCAGCCGCCGCATCCAGCCTCGGCCGCCGCATCACCGAGAGCATGGCCGTGGGTGCGCTGGGCGAGGTGTCGATTCTCGCCGATGAAGGTGCGTTGTTCGTGTATTCAGCGGGAAACAAGGCGGTGCTCGCGGTGCTCAGCCCGCAAGGCGGCAATGCCGGCTTGATTCACCTGGAAGCTCGCTCGGCGGCGAAGCAGATCGGGGATTTGTTCTAAGCCGCCCAATCACAGGTCCCCCGGAGGGAGCCTGTCGCGAGCACCGTGGCGAATGTGGAGAATTTCAACCAGCCTCCGCGGTTCGACGATCCGGTAGATGACGCGATAGACGTGGCTTGCTGCAGTAAATGCCGGAAGTGCTTGCTCTCAGGCGTCGCCGGACAGCGGCGTGGATATTCTTCCAGGCTGAAAATGGCCTTTTCGAGGCCGCGAAACCATTTGAAAGCCAGCTCCGAATTCTCCGCATCAACGGCGGCGTAAATTTCTGCCAAGTCACGTTCTGCGCGTGGCAGAATCCGAATCCGGTATGCCACGCTTCGCCTTGAATTCGGCAAAGAACTCCCGGACAGGCCTCCCCTTTCCTGCGCGCGCCTCTTCAAGCCCCTGACGGATGCCCTCCATCGCGTCGGCTCGCGCGGCGATGTCCAGCAGCCGCTGATAGGCCTCCGCGTCCTGCACCACCGCTACGGCCCGTCCCTTCACCGTCAGCACCACGGGACGCTTGCTCTTGTGCAGTTGCTTCATGAAGTCTCCGGAGCGGCGCCGAAACGACGTTAGCGAGTGAATATCTTTGACGATATCGAGCATTGGCTTCTTGGCCTATTGAAGCACTCTTTTCGGTGCGGCAGGGGGCTCCTCAAGCGCCTGGCGCGGAGCGTCCGGACTCGACCTCACCAGTTTTCCAGAAGCACATGTCAACGATCTTCATGAGCGGATAGCGCACTCCGACCTCGCCTTTGACATCGTCCCGCGCCCTCCGGAGTTCGCCGGCGTTCTCCCCGCAGAATCTGACAACCGTCGTGATTAGTTCGCTGTTTAACTCCGAGAACTTAAAACCGTGGCGCCTGAAACCGCTAATAAAGTACCGATCACACGCAGGAAAGCAGCCCAACGTGCCCAGGAGGACCTTGGTAACAAGCGTATCCGAGGCCGGCGGCGACTTGAATTCCAGCGCATATGGCTGATATGCCTCTCGGATGGCAACGGCCGCATCCCGAACAAGCGGGACGAGGTTTGCGTCCTCCGCATCCGTCCCGAATTCGTCTTTCCGTAACGGTTTAAATCGAGGCTCGGTGAGCAGCCTCACGACTTCGAGGTGGATTGTGTACGTGTATTGCCCCAAAAAAGCCTTCCCTCTATGCATGTCCCAGCTAGCGAGGTAGTAGCCCAGATGGAGCGCCGCGTGATCCAGATCCGAATTTGTCGCTCCGGCATGCATTCGCTGGAAGTAGCGATAGCAATGGGTCCAGGAATGCTCCTTGTCATGCTCAGACGTGCCTCTAATATAGTCTTGGACCCTCTCGGAAATTGTCATACTTTGGACGGATTATAGCGCCTATTTCAGGGTCCAATTACCGCAGCACGGTCAAGGCGGGCGTCTCCTCCTTCACCTTCCGCGCGGCGCGCTTAGGCTTCTTCTTCGGCAGCCGGCTCGCCGACCTCCGAGCCCTGTGGAACGTTACCGCAAAGCGGTGCGCCTCGTCGCGAACCATTTGCACCAAGTGCAACACCGGAGAGAAACGGTCGAGCACGATCGGCTCCTGCTCCTGCCCGTAAACGTAGATCCATTCCTCACGCTTGGCGATGGAAGCCAGCGGTTGATCGGTGATTCCCAACTCCTCCAACGCAGCAGCCGCCGCGTGGAGCTGGCCTAAGCCTCCATCCACCAGCACCAGACCCGGCCGCTCCTTATTTTCCGATTGCAAACGCGAGTAACGCCGCGTGATCACTTCACGCATGGATGCGAAATCGTCATTGCCCTCCACCGTCTTGATGATGAATTTGCGGTAGTCCGACTTCTTCATCTTGCCGTCTTCCCACACCACCATGCTGGCCACTTTATCCGTGCCCTGAATGTGCGAGATATCGAAACATTCGATGCGGCGAGGCGCGTGCTCCAGCCCCAGCGAGTCGCGCAAGGCTTCTTGAATCGCCTGCGAGGACGGCTTCGTCACGCGGAAGCGTTGCTCAAAGCTATGCTTGGCGTTGGATTCGACCAGGTCCAGAAGATGCTTCTTGGGTCCGCGCTGCGGCGTGTAGATTTCGACCTTGCGCCCACGTTTCTCGCTGAGCATCTCCTCCAGCACCTCGCGTTCCTCGAACTCGGCAGGCACGTGGATGAAGGAAGGCACGTAAGGATCGTTCAGATAGACCTGCTTCAACAGCGAAGCGACGAACTCCTCCGGCGCGAACTCCATCTGATCCTCCCAGAAAAATTCCCGGCGATCGACGATGTGGCCGTGGCGCAGGTGGAACAGGTTCGCGGCGACCAGCGGAGGCTCGGCGTAAAACGCAAGGATGTCGGTGTCGCTGCCCTCAGCCGCGGCCATCTTCTGCTTCTCGCCCATCTCTTCCACGGTGCGCAGTAGCTCATGAACGGACGCAGCTTCTTCGTAGCGCAGCGCCGCGCTGGCCGCTTCCATCCGGTCGCGAAGCTCCTTCGCCAAGTCCTTGTGCCGGCCTTCCAGGAACAGCCTGACGGAGCGCACGGCCTCCTGATAGCGGCCGTCCGAGGTGAGTCCTTCGGCGCACGGACCCAGGCAGCGGTGAATGTGATACTCCAGGCACGGATGGGTGTGGCGCCGCGTCAGATCCACGTTGCAGGACGGCACCAGAAAATGGCGATGGATGAAATGCACCAGCCGGTGCGCCAGGTTGCCGGGGAAGTACGGACCGAAGTAAGTGGCTCCATCCTTGCGCAAACGCCGCGTCACGTACACGCGCGGATATTTCTCCGCGGTCAGCTTGATGTACGGGTAAGTTTTATCGTCGCGCAGCAGGATGTTGTAGCGCGGCTTCCACTGCTTGATCAGGTTGTTTTCTAGCGCCAGGGCTTCCTTCTCATTGTCGACGCGGATGAATTCGATATCGCGCGCCTCCCCGATCAGGGTGCCGGTTTTGACGTCTCCCAGACGGTCTTCGTTGAAGTAGCTGCGCACGCGATTGCGCAGGTTCTTGGCCTTGCCCACGTAGATCACCGTGCCGTGAGCGTCTTTGTAGAGGTACACGCCAGGCAGCGCCGGCAGCTCGGCCGCTTTCTCGCGAAGCTCTGAGGACGGATCTATAATTTAATTGTGTCACGGACGCTCGCCGCGCTCCTTCTGAGCTTGCCGATGCTCATGCGGGCGCAGGATTCCAAGCCCGAAAATACCAAGCCGCAAGATACGCAGCAGCAGGTGCAGGAGCCTCCCGAAGAAGATCAGTCCTTCAAACCCAGGACTTACGACTTCAACCCGCTGAAGGCCTCGCAGAGCATCACTGCCGGAAACTTCTATTTCGATAAAAAGAATTACAACGCCGCCAAGAACCGTTACGTGGACGCGACGCTGTACGATCCCGGCAACAGCGAGGGTTTCGAGAAACTCGGGGAAGCGTACGAGAAGATGCACGATTACAAAGAAGCGCTGGCGGCGTACAAAAAGCTGATCGAGCTGGAGCCCACCTCCAAGGAAATCCCGAACATTAAGAAGCGCGCGGAGAAGTGGCCCGCCTCCGTTAGACCGCCCGCCGACTTTTTCCCGGCTGAATCCAAGCCCGCCAACGCCAAAAGCGCCAAGAAATGACCGATAAAATCGTTGTCCTTGGCGCCTGCGAATCCGAGGAGCAGGCCGTGAGCATGGCTCGCCATCTGGTGGAGCGGCGCGTGGCGGCGTGCGTCAGCATCGTGCCGGGGGCACGCAGTTTCTATCATTGGAAGGGTGCGATCGAGGACACGGCGGAATGGTTGCTGGTAATCAAGTCGCGGCGTGATCTGTTCCCCGCCCTGCGCGCGGAGATCACGAGAATGCACTCCTACGAAGTCCCCGAATTGCTGGCGCTGCCGGTGGTGGAAGGTTCGGAGAGCTACCTGGCGTGGCTGGATCGAGAATTGGGCCCTCCTGGGATAAGCTAGGGTTTTGCGAGCAATCCCCTTCCACGCATCCAGTTCGCCAGCAACTCCGGCCACAAACTCAGCGCAGGATCGGAGAGCCACAACCCGCCCCCGTGACCGCCATTTTCAAAAATGTGCATCTCCGCCGGCACCTTGGCCTGGCGCAAGGCGAGATAGAATCGCACCGTGTTTTCGGGATTCACAGTGGTGTCGGCGTCGGTGGTGAACAGAAAGGCCGGTGGGGTCTTGGAAGTTACGTGCAGCTCTGGCGAAAGCTTCTTACGCAGTTCTTCGCTCGGATTATCGCCGAGTAACATGCGGACGGAGGCGGCGTGGGCGATCGCCGGGTCGAAAGAAATGACCGGGTATGCCAGGATCAGAAAATCGGGACGGCTGTTGACGCGGTCGATAGGATCGGGCGCGGAAGGATCGCCGTCGTCGTAGAGCGTGCCGGCAGTGGCGGTGAGGTGACCGCCGGCTGAAAATCCCATCATGCCGATGCGGCCGGGCGAAATCCCCAACTCCCCTGCACGAGAACGAACCAGTCGGATGGCGCGCTTGGCGTCGTTCAGCTCAATTGGGTGATGATAGCGAGGGCCCAGGCGATACTTCAGCACGAACGCCGTCACGCCCATGGCATTGAACCACGCCGCCACCTGGCGTCCCTCGTTGTTCATGGACAGATTCCGATAACCGCCTCCCGGCGCTACGATGACCGCCGTCGAGTTGAGGCGGAGCGTGGTTCGAAAGATGGTGAGGGTGGGCTTGTCCTCATCCGCGGCGCCGAGCGCGCCGGGAGCTCCATTGGGCCAGAGGAGGACGGTTTCCGGCTCGGCATTGGGGTTTATCTGCGGCCCACGAGCCGGCGGATTCTGAGCCAGGGACAGGCCGGTGAATAGGATCGGGATCAGAAAAGCAGCCTTCATGCCACTCCTCCTTCCAGGTAGTTTAGCGGCTGCCGCGATCTTGTGGTAAATTGATAGTTCTGCGTGCAGTCGCGCCAGCAGGCGTGACGGGCGCGTAAATCCAGCCACGTTGGATCAAACGTGTTGGATCAAAATCAGGCCGGACCAAAGGATCATTATGTACGCAGTCATCGAAACGGGCGGGAAACAGTATCGCGTCACGCCGGGCGAAGCGGTTGAAGTGGAAACGCTGGTGGGTGAACCCGGAGCGGAGGTCGAGTTCGACCGCGTGCTCGCCGTGGTGGACGGCGATTCGGTCACGGCGGGAAGCGCGGCGGGATCGGCGCGCGTCAGGGGCTCCATTGTGGAGCACGGGCGCGGCGACAAAACCATCGTCTTCAAATTCAAGCGCAAGAAGCAGTACCGGCGCACCATCGGGCATCGCCAGAACTTCACGCGCGTGCAGATCAACGAGATTACCGTCTAGCGACGCGCACAAGGAACAGCCATGGCACATAAAAAAGGTTTAGGAAGCTCGAAAAACGGCCGCGACTCGAATGCGCAGCGGCTGGGCGTGAAGGTTTTCGGCGGACAGTTGGTTTCCGGAGGGTCGATCATCGTGCGCCAACGCGGCAGCCGCATCAAGCCGGGCACAAACGTGGGCATGGGCAAGGACGACACTCTGTTCGCCAAGGTACCCGGAATCGTCGAATTCCGCGACCGCGGCCGTCAGGGCAAGTTTGTGTCTATCCGCGCCGCGGAGTAGTCGCTCCCGCGGTTTTCATAGGTGTTTATTGATGATGTCACGATAACCGTTCGCGCCGGCAACGGCGGTAACGGTTGCTTGGCTTTCCGCCGCGAGAAATATGTCCCGCGCGGAGGCCCCAGCGGCGGCGACGGCGGACGCGGCGGCGACGTGATCCTGGTCGCCAACCCGCATTACAACACGCTTCTTCACTTCCGTTACAATCCCGAGCACAAGGCCGAACGAGGCCGTCACGGTGAAGGCAGCAACAGAAAAGGCCGCGACGGAGCCTCGATTGAGGTGCCCACGCCTGTCGGCACCACGGTCTACGACTCGGAGACCGGGGAAATGCTGCACGATTTCACCCAAGCCGGCGATCGTTTCACCGCAGCCAAGGGCGGACGCGGCGGCCGTGGCAACGCGCGCTTCGCTACCTCCACGCATCAGGCTCCCACGGAGCATGAAGCCGGATTCCCCGGAGAGGAACGGCGGCTGCACTTGAAGCTGAAACTGCTAGCCGATGTCGGCCTGGTCGGGTTCCCCAACGCCGGAAAGTCGACGCTGATCGCCAGCATCTCCGCCGCGCGGCCCAAGATCGCGGATTATCCATTCACCACGCTGGAGCCGAATCTGGGGGTGGTCAGCGCGGACGGCGATCGCAGCTTTGTGGTCGCCGACATTCCCGGATTGATCGAGGGCGCGCATCTGGGCCACGGCCTGGGCGTGCAGTTCCTGCGGCACATCGAGCGCACGCGGGTGCTGGCGCACCTGGTGGACGTATCGGAAGCGAGCGGCCGCGACCCGGTGCACGATTTTGAAGTCGTGATGGAGGAGCTCCGCAGTTTTTCTGAAGATTTGGCCGCGAAGCCGATGATCGTCGCGGCCACCAAGATCGACGCGGCGCAGGATCCGGAGCGGATCGCATCGCTACGCAAGCTCGCGCGGCGGCGCAAGCTTCCGTTCTTCAAGATCTCGGCGGTCACCGGCGAAGGAGTCCCGGCACTGAAGCGGGCGCTGGCCGAAGCGGTGCTGGATCAACCCGAGATTGCCTCAATCGAGCCGGCCCAAACCTGATCTGGCGGCGTGTCCGCTCCATCGTGATGACTGCGGAAACTGGCATCTACGCCAGGCTCGGCTCAACCAGTGGCGCTTCCGCCGCTGCGGCGGGCACGGGCTCGCCGTGTATATGCTGCCGCATCAGGGATTCCGCTGCGTCCTCGGATAACGGGCGGTGGAGGTAGAAACCCTGAATCGTGTCACAGCCGAGGGAGCGAAGAATCTCTAGCTGCCGCTCCGTCTCCACGCCTTCGCCAACCACGGTCAGCCGTAGATTGTGAGCCAGCCCGATGATGCCGCGAACCAGCGTCGTCGAATCGCCGGTCATCCGTTCCAGATCCTTGATGAAGGAGCGGTCCACTTTCACCGAATCCACCGGCAAAGTACGCAGCCGGTTGAGCGAGGAATAGCCGGTGCCGAAGTCGTCGATGGCGAACGTCACGCCCGACTCACGCAGCCGGGCAATCTGTTGCAAGGCCGGTTCCAGGTTCCCGACTAGCGCCGTTTCCGTCACCTCCAGCTCCAGCTTGCTCGGGGGGAAGCCGGTTTCGGTGAGAATCGCATAAGTTTTGTTGGCGAACTGCGGATCGGCAAACTGGACTCCGCTGGCGTTGATGGCCAGGCGCGGCACATCGAGGCCCGCCCGTAGCCATGCTGCACCGGTCTCGCAGACCGTCCGGGTGACCCATTCGCCGATAGAGAGGATCAGTCCGGACTCTTCCGCGATGGGAATGAATTCGGCGGGCGAAACGCTTCCCAGCTTGCGATTGTTCCAGCGCAGCAGCGCTTCGAAGCCGTCCAACTCGTTGCGCCGGCCCATGAGCGGCTGATACTTGACGCTCAGCTCGCCGTTGTCGATCGCCTTCTTCAGCTCCGTTTCGATCTCCAGGCGGCGGCCCAACGACTCCCCCAATTCCTTGTCGAACACCTGGAAGGTATCCCGGCCCAGGCGCTTGGCCTGATACATCGCCAAGTCCGCACAGCGCATCAGGGACGCGGGGTCGGAGCCGTGTTCCGGGTAGATGCTGACGCCGGCGCTGGCGGTGACTTTGAGCTCGTGGCCGGACACGCTCATGGCCATGCGAAGGTTCTTGCTGATTTTGGAGGCGATGATCCGGGCATCGTCGGCAGCCTCCAAATCCCCCACCAGCACTACGAATTCGTCGCCGCCGATGCGCGCGGCGGTGTCGCTTTCGCGCAAGGAGCCTTTCAGACGCTGGGCGCATTCGCTCAACAGCTCATCGCCGATGCGGTGCCCCAATGTATCGTTGATTTGTTTGAAGCGGTCAAGGTCGAACCACAGCACGGCGACCTTCCGGCGATTACGCTGCGCCCGCAGAATGGCCTGCTGCACGCGATCGTGGAACAGCAGGCGGTTAGGCAGTCCGGTCAATACGTCATGCTGGGCCTGGAAGGCGAGACGCTCATATAGCATTGTGTTTTCGATGGCCAGCGTGGCCAATTGGGTCATCTGAGCGGCGACGCACTGCGAGTTCACCTCCACGCCCTGCGGAGCGAAAATCAGCAGCAGGCCGATGGCGTCTCCGGCGACATTTCTCAGAGGGAGAATCACATCGGCCAGGCTGGCGCGATACGCCAAACCGGCGATTTCCTTCCGCGCATCGTCACTCAGACTCAGAGATCCATCGATGCGTTCGAATGCCTGGGAGCGTAGCACATTGGTCACGTGCTCCGGCAGGCCGGAGCTGGCCTGGTATAGGATCTTGTCGCCTGCCGCGCTCCAGATGGATGCACCGGCCCCGGCATGGCACTGCGACGGCAGTTCCGCGATGGCGCGCAAAGTGTCCGCCAGAGGCGCGTGCGTGCCCACCATCTCCAGAATCGCCACACGGCGGCGATCCATTTCCTGGGCGCGCTCCAGCGAATGATTGGTCGCGGCCAGCCTCCGCAGCGCCGCGGCGCGGGCCCGGTTGACGCGCAGCAGCGCCAGGACGATTCCGGATGTGGCAAGCACGAACAGCGCCAGGCCGGCAATGCAGATCTGCAAGGTTCGGTCGACTTGCGCGGATTGCGTTCTGGCATGAGCCTGCAAAGCGTGCTTCAGCGCTGCCAGATCCTGAAGCGCCGCAGCGAAAGCCTGATTCCCCTCACGCTGATCCAGCGCCAGCGCGTGGCGTGCATCGCCAATCAGAATGCCGGCGATCACCGCGTCCCGAGCCTGACCGTACTTCTGCCAGGACATTTCGAAATCCTCAATTGAGCGGTCGATGTCGGCGGGGGCCTGCAGGGCGCGAAAACGCCCGATAGTATCGCGCACTTCGCGGTCCGCTTCCCGAGCCGCGTCGACAAAGGGAAGCTGCTGGTTGGGATCGGTGACTCCCAGGGCGTAGAGGAACGCCCTCCGGCTCTCCTGAGTCTGGAATTCGAGATCGCTTTCGATTTGCGAGCCCACCGTGTCCAGCCGGTACAGGTCCCTGGACCGGGTAACGGCGCGTTGGAGCTCGACAAAGCCTGTGGCAGTGCCCACCAGCCCGTCAACGGCCAGCGCTAGGTAGAGCAAGAGAGGGAGCCAGCGTTTCATCGGAGCCGGTAACCTCCTTGGCCGGGCGACAGCCCGTCGATTTTAAGAACACGGAGCTCACGGCAGTCTGCCGCGCCTGCGGAAGAGCTTTCGATCAACGCAACCGCCGACGGAACGTTGAACACGAACTTGCAGGCGGCGGTGTCGGAATTGAGCACCCGTATGATCGCCGGCTCCTGTCCCATGAACTCCAGCCCCTCCAGGCTGCGCTTGTAGTCCTGCCAACTGATGTTCAGAAACCGGTCCATGAGAAACCGGTTGGCGGGGCTCCCGGCGCTGCGCTGCGCCAGCACGATCTTGCTGTGGTTAGGCCAGTGCGTGACCGTTCCGCTGAACATGGCGCGCAACGCGGAGACGCTCAGGTTGCTCACCGGATTGGAGGGATGCGCCACCACCGAAAAGCCTTGCCCGGCGGCCAACCGGGCCGCGGCGAAAAATCCCGCCAGCGCTAGTTTCCGGAATTGGGACGGCGTCTGCATGGCGATCCTCAGTAGGCGAAGGCGACTTGCAACGCTGCCTGGTAGTAGTGCGGCGCGCCCCAGTCCGCTTCGTGGCCGAGCTCGAGTTTTACGGCGACGTGGTCGTTCCAGTCGTAGCGGACTCCAGCCGTGTACATGCTGCGCCAGGGGGCGATATAGGAAATGCCGCTGAAGAACGGGTCCGCGTGGATGGTGAGCCTTTCTACTCGCGCATACGGCCCCCAATTGGACCCGATGCGATACGCGAGCTGCGAATAGAAGCCGGCGAAGGTGCCCGTCGCACTGGCGGGACCATAGTGGATATGCGCCACCACGCCTTCATTGAGGAATTCGAAGCGGTTCGCAACGTACACCGCGTGCATGGTGACCCCGGAACGGTTGGCCGTCAGGCCAACGATGGGCGAGAACAGGTCGTGGTAATCGGAAACTCCGAGCTCCAGACCCGGAACCGACGGAGGCCGCGCGAATGTGGAGACATTGACCGCATCATGACCGGTGATGTTGGCGGGAGTGGGCGAGTCCACGGGCGTTCCCCAAGTCCGTGTGTTGCCGGTCTCGACCACGTAGTGCAGGCCAAGAAAGCCCGATGGAATTTCGCCGGACACGCTGACGCCAACGGTGTGCAGCGGAAGAATGCCGCCGTCCTCCTCGAACGCAAATAAGCGCGGGCGGCTGATGGCTGTCTGGAACCAGGCGCCCCGCAGATATGCGGTCGAGTAATAGCCAACCGCCGTCCGGAACTGTCCGGCTTCGATTTTCAGGTATTCGTTCAGGCTGTACTGCAACAATAGGCGCTCCACGTTGACCGGAACGCTGGTCAAGGTGGGGGTGGTGTCAGTGTCGATGGCCACCTCGGTAAGCGCAGTAAACCCGGGCGCGACCGCAGCAGTGCCGAACAGGTCAATCTCGCCGACGCTGAAATGATTCGGCTCGCCAGCCGCCTGGTTATGCGAGAAATCCAGGTCGGCGTAGGCGTGCAGACGGAACCGCGGGTCGGCCGGTTGACCCGGAGCCGTGGGCGTGCTGGCGGAGTCATAGTCTGCCGGAGCCGTGTTCTGCGCCAGTTGCGAGGCGTCGGGCGGATCCTGAGCTCGAGCGGAAACAACCAGTATCGCCAACAGGGCCAGGCGCAACCGCCCGCGCAAGCCCTTGATCCCCAGGTGGCCGAAGGTGCCAATCACCATGACAAACGCATCGGCAAGCGGGGCGGAGATTTTTCTAAAAACTCGGCTATACCCGCAATTGCGGGGGTCGAGGCCCCCTATATTACCTACCCCCAATATCCCAGGGGGGACCTAGATAAAGCGCCAATTCAACGGTAGAGTTTGTCTTTAGTAATCGCACTACAAAAAAGCGGATCAACCATGCTGACAGGTTCAAAAGATATGCGGCACGTGCTGGTAGGACAATCCCCCCGCGCACGGCAGGTTTTGCGGATGATCGAGAAATTGGGGAACTGCCGCTGGCCGGCTCTGCTGCTGGGCGAGACGGGAACGGGCAAGGAGGTGGTGGCGCGGGAAATCTATTGCCGCGCGCCCGAGGGTCCGTTTGTGACCATCGACTGCTCCTCCATGGTTGGCCCGCTCATGGAAAGCGAGCTGTTCGGCCACGTAAAGGGAGCGTTTACCGGCGCGGCGACAGCCAAGCTGGGCTTGATCGAGGCCGCCAACGGCGGCACGGCGTTTTTCGACGAGATTGGCGAATTGCCGCTGGACCTCCAGGCCAAGCTGCTGCGGGTCCTGCAAGAGAAGGAGTTTCGGCCGCTGGGGTCCTTGACCACGCGGCGCTCGGATTTCCGGATTATCGCGGCCACCAACCGTGACCTGGCCAAGGAAGTGGAAAAAGGCGCCTTCCGGCGGGACTTGTACTTCCGCCTGAATGTGATCAACATCCGGCTGGCGCCGTTGCGTGAGAGGAAAGAAGATATCCCGGCGCTGATCAATCATTTCCTGGCGCGCGCCGGAGGCAGTCACACGCTCACGGCCGAGGCGATGGAAGTGTTACTCTCCTACGATTGGCCAGGTAACGTGCGGGAGCTGGAAAACTGCATCCAGCATATGGTGGCGGTGAACTCCGGACCTCTGCTGCATGTCGCGGACCTGCCTTCGGCCCTGCAGAATCATCTGATCCAGAAAAAATCGCAGTATTTGACGGCGGCTGCGGTATCCGGAACGCCGTTGACGGAGGCGCCCGCTCCCGGCAACCCGGCGGGAATCCCAGAACCGGCTCAGGCTCCTTCCTTCCCGGCGATCATCCCTTTGGTTGAATTGGAACGGCGTGCCATTGTGAACGCGCTTGAATACACCAAGGGCGATCGAGCCGTGGCGGCGCATCTGCTTGGCATCGGCCGCACCACCTTGTACCGCAAATTGAAGGAATACAGGCTCGCGGGCTGAGAAGGTGCGCGGCTCTATTGCACTAATGCAACATGACGCTCCGCGTCCTGTTGATCGAATCCGAGGCAGAGGAGTTGCTATTTCTCCAGGACGTGCTCCGGGAAGTGGAGCAGGAGCGGCTGCTGCCGGAATGGCCGCAGATTGAGCCGTTGTACGCGGCTACGTGGGTGGAGGCGCAGCGGATTCTGGCGACCAGTGCGCCGCAGGTGATTCTGCTGGACATTGAGTTCGGCGAGAAGGAAGCCGGCGAGAAGCGAGCAGAGACGTTTCAATCCTTGCAGGCGAGAACACCGGACATTCCCGTGATCCTGCTGCTGAACCCGACCGATGAAGAGCTGGCCGCGCGGCTGATCCGCGAGGGCGCGGAGGATTTTCTGTTCAAGCACCAGGTAGATTGCGCGCCGCTAGCTCACGCGATGCGCAACTCGATTCTGCGGCACAGGCTGCTTTCCGCGGCGCGCGCGGCCGCGCACGCCGATTCACTCACCGGACTGGCGAATCGCGTGGGATTCCTGGCGATTGCGGAGCGCGATCGCAAGCTGGCGGAGCGGATCAACCGCCGCTGGATGCTATTGGTAGCGGAGCCGCGCAACCTGGCCGCACTCTCCCGCGCGCTGGGTGAGCAGCGCCGCGACCTGGAATTGGTGGAAGCCGCCGAGCAGTTGCGTAGCATCGCGACACCGGCCGACTTGGTGGCTCGCATCGGAGAGCGGCACTTCGCCCTCAGCATCTTCGACGGCGATGTGGAGACCGCGGAAGAGGCCTGGGTGCGCATTCGCGCCGCGGCAGCCGAGCACCGCATTGACATTGGCGCGTCGATTTTCGATCGTAGCCGGCCGTTGAGCTTGGACGCCATGCTCGATCAAGCCATGGCGGATCTTCCCCAAACCCGGGAAACCAGGCCGCCGGAAGCCACAAAAATGGCCGTCTAAGCGGCAACCGCGAAGGCGTGCGACCATAGCAGTCGAGTGCCGATCGGACTCGACGCAAGCTATAGCCTCGGCCGGAATCCATCCGGTGTAGCCGTGTACTCCAGAGAAATTCTCACCGGCTTGGCGCGGGCGCACCCGGAAGAAAAATTCCTGTTCTTCTACCGGCCGCACCGCTATCTGCGTTCCTTTCGCGAGCCAATCCCGGCCAATGCCGGCCGCCGGATTCTGCGCGGCGCGCCTTCGACGCCGCTTTTTCACGCACTGAATCAGCGCGTGGATGCGCCGGCTCGCCGGACGGTGACCACGTTTCATGATTTGTTCGTTCTCACGGCCGATTACTCCACGCCCGAATTTCGCGAACGTTTCGCCGCACAGGCATGGGCAGCGGCCGAACGCAGCGACCTGATCATCGCTGTCTCCCGCTTCACTGCCAGACAGGTGGAGGAGTTGCTGAAGGTGGAACCGTCGCGCATTCGAGTGATCCCGCATGGGACGCGCGCGCCGGAAGGTATTGCGGCCGCGAGAGAGAATCTGGTGCTCACCATCGGAGCGGTACAGAAACGTAAGAACGTGGGGCGATTGGTGAAGGCGTTCGAGGCGACGCCGGCCGGATGGAGACTGGCCATCGCCGGTTCAGCCGAAGGCTATGGAGCCGCTGAGGAGTTGCGCGCGGTCCAGGAGAGTGCCCGCTGGGGTGATATCGACGTGCTCGGCTATGTCTCACCGGAGACGCTCGAGAATCTCTACGGGCGCGCCCGCATCTTCGCGTTCCCGTCGCTCGACGAAGGGTTTGGGATGCCGGTGCTGGACGCGATGGGGCGGGGTGTTCCGGTTGTGTCTTCAAAGTGTTCGGCGCTTCCCGAAGTTGCGGGAGACGCGGCGATCCTGGTGGATCCGGAGAATATCGAAGAACTCGGTGCGGCGCTCGCCCGGTTGGCAGGGGACGATGCTCTACGGAAGGAACTGGTGCAGCGTGGCCTGGCTCGCGCGGCTGAAATGACCTGGGAGAACGCGGTGAAGCGAACCTGGAGTGTCTACCAGGAGCTTACATAAATCACTCCGGCCGCAGCGCGGCTGCTTCCTGCTCCGCGGCCCGCTTGAGCTGGATAAGATCCGCCTCTTCAATCCACAGCGCGATGAAGCCACCGATCATCAACGGCAGGGTCACGATGCCCCACAACACCAGCGAGAATCGCGCGGACTGATCGGCAACTACGTTGAAGACCAGAACCAGAACCTCCCGAGTAAGAATTTGAAACACTCCCAGGTTTCCGGGCGCTTGCGGCAGGATGCTGCCGAGGCGTAGAAACACCATGAGCGCAAATGCTTCCGTCAGGTCCAGGTCGAAACCGTAGCCTTTGAACGACGCCCAAACCGGGATGACTTGCAGCAGCAGATAGGGAAGACTCACCAGGAACGACCAGTAGAGATAGCGGGAATGGCCGATCAGCCCCAGGTCTTTCACCAGCACGGAAAGATGGCCGCGCCATCCCCGGCTGGGCGGGACCACCGGATGGTTTCCATTCCGGACATGGCGCGTCATCGCAACGGCGAGCAGCAAGACCCCGCCGAGCACCACCAGCCCTAGAAACCAGGAACCGTCGGCAAGAAAACGCAGCTCGCGCGGCAATTCGACAAAGCGAAGCGTGAGCAGCAGACACAAGGCCAGCCAGATGCCGTCGAAAACCCGCTCAATCAGGGCGCTGGAGAGAGCGACGGAAAAAGGCAGCTCAGTCCAGCGGGAAAGCAAGTAGCACCGCAAGAGCTCTCCGGCGTGCCCGGGTAAGACTTCGTTCGAAAACAGGCCGATAAAGACCGCTCGCCCGGCGCGCCAGAAGCCGACCGGCTCCAGTGGCCGCAACAGCAGCGCCCAGCGGTAGGCCTGCAGAAGATAGACCGCAATGGTGAGCGCCACCGCCAAGGCCACCCACTTCCAATCCATGGTGGCCAGATCGTCGCCCAGTTCGCTCAGGTTTGCGTGGCGCAAGGTCCAGGCCAGGCAACCCAGAGAAAACAAGTTGATCAGGACCAGAAGAAAACGGGCTCGCATCCCGCGGGATGGTGACGCAGGCAAGTCACCATTTTAGCTTGGAGCCGCGGACGCTTCTATCGCGATTGCGGAACACGGAGCCGCGCGCATCGTTGTTCAGGCGCCCGTGTGCAATAATCTTACGGATTGTTCGATTACATCGTGGCCGGGGCGGGGACAGCGGGTTGCACGCTGGGGGCGCGCCTGAGTGAAGACCCTTCCGCGCAAGTTCTTTTGATTGAGGCCGGCCCCCCCGGAAGGCGCCGGCAGATCCGGACTCCCGCCGCATTTCCGCAACTTTTGAGCTCCGAATTTAACTGGAGAAACTCGAGCGAGCCTCAAGAGCATCTGAACGGGCGCCGGATGGGGTGGCCGCGCGGGAAGGTATTGGGAGGGAGCGGATCGCTGGGCGCGTTGATTCACATGCGCGGCTGCCGCGCGGATTTTGACGCCTGGCGCGGCATGGGCAACCCCGGCTGGGGGTTCGATGATTTGGCGACCTTGTGGACGGAGCCGCCCGACGGCGGCGATCCTCGGCCGCCGAACCGCCTGACCGAGGTGTTCCTGGAAGCATGCACGAAGTGCCGCATTCCTCGCTACTCCGGGTTTGAAGGGCCCGCCGAGGAAGGCGCGGGACTCTTTCCGGTGGCTCGAGTGAAGGGGAGGCGTTGGGGCGCCAGGTCCGAATTTCTGCGCCCGGCTCTGAAGCGCGGCAATCTAACCGTATGGACCGGCGTCCAGGCCAGCCGAGTGTTGATCGAGGGGCGCCAGGCTGTGGGGGTCGAATACCTGCTCCGCGGACGGCTGCAACGGGTGACAGCGTCGCGTGAAGTGATTCTCTGCGCCGGTTCGGTCGGATCGGCGCAGTTATTGTTGTTGAGCGGCATCGGACCAGCGCAGCAGCTGGAGCGCTTAGGCATCGCCATCAGCTCGGAGCTCGCCGGAGTTGGCGAGAATCTGCAGGATCACCTCGCCGTCGGATTATGCTGGCCGTGCACGCAGCCGGTCTCCCTCGACAGCGCGGGAACGCTCTGGAACACCCTGCGCTACCGGCTGCGGAAGGAGGGGCCGCTGGTATCGAATTTGATCGAGGCGGGGGCGTGCCTGAAGTCGCGCAAAGACGCCGAGGAGTGCGACCTCGAGATCCTGTTCGCGCCGGTTCGTTCTCTGGAACGGGGAGTGGCGCGTGGCACAAAGGAGTATGGGTTCACACTATTGGCGGCAATGCTGACGCCTGCCTCACGGGGCAGAGTCGCGCTGGCAACGGCCAATCCACTGGATGCCCCGTCAATCGATCCATGCTATTTGGCCGCGGCCGGCGATCGGGCTCTGCTGGAGAAAGCCGCCGGGCGGGCGCGGGAGATCGCGGAGTCGGCGCCCTTCGAGGAATATCGCGGCCCAGCCGGTTCCGATGAGCTTGAGGAAGTCGCCGTGAGCCTGCATCATGCGGTAGGAACGTGCCGGATGGGTCCAGGCGCGGATTGCGTGGTGGATGCCGCTCTGCGCGTGCATGGAATCGCTGGTTTACGGGTGGCGGATGCGAGCATCATGCCGGTGATTCCGCGCGCTCACCCGAATGCAACCGTTATGGTGATTGCCGAAAAAGCCGCGCGGCTCATCCGCCAGTCCTAAGGTCCTGGGAAATTTCCCGCGCGCCCGCCGCGTCTAACGGCTGACATTCATTTTTAACTTGCCCTCTGGAGCAAATCGAAGGACACTGAAATTTCATGGCTACCGTCAAGTTCAACGAAGCCGCTCCGGTCCGGGAACCGGCCGACCGCTGGAGCACTGCGGAGGCGGCTGAGCTGTACGATGTCGCCAGTTGGGGTAAGGGATATTTTTCCGTCGGCAAGGAAGGGCACTTGTGGGTTCATCCGGACAAGGACCCCAACCGCGGCCTGGACCTCAAGGAACTGGTGGATAACCTCCAGCTTCGCGGCATCGCCCTGCCGCTTCTGATCCGTTTCGGTGAAATTCTCAAGCACCGCCTCGGGGAGATGCACCAGGCCTTTCAAAACGCCATCGCCGAGCATGGCTACAAGGGCAGCTACTGCTGCGTGTATCCGATCAAGGTGAATCAGCAGCGTCAGGTAGTGGAAGAGGTATTCGAATACGGACGGCCCTACAATTTCGGCCTTGAAGCCGGCTCCAAGCCGGAGCTGCTGGCCGTGCTGGCGATCGCCGACAACAACACCCCGATCATCTGCAACGGCTTCAAAGACGACGAATACATCGAAATGGTGATGCTGGCCAAGAAAATCGGCCGGCAGATCATTCCAGTGGTCGAAAAATACACGGAGCTGGATCTGATTCTCAAGCATTCCGAGCGTGTGGGCGTGCGGCCGGTGATCGGTGTGCGCATCAAGCTCGCCAGCCGTGGATCGGGCCGCTGGAAATCTTCGGGTGGCTACCGCTCGAAGTTCGGACTGACCGTCACTGAAGGGTTGCGGGCTCTGGACCAGCTTAAGAGCCTGGGCATGGAGGATTGCCTCCAGCTTTTGCACTTCCACCTGGGCAGCCAGATCACCAACATCCGCCAGGTCAAGGGTGCGGTGATGGAGGCGGCTCGCGTGTTCGTGGAGTTGCGGCGCGCGGGCGCAGGCCTGTGCTACATGGATGTGGGCGGAGGCCTGGGAATTGATTACGACGGCTCCCAGACGGATTTCGAGTCGAGCGTCAACTACACACTGCAAGAGTACGCCAACGACGTGGTCTATCACATCCAGAGCGTCTGCGATGAAGCCGAGGTGCCGCATCCGGTGATCGTCAGCGAGAGCGGGCGCGCCATTGCGGCGTATCACAGCGTTCTGCTGTTCAACGTGCTGGGCGTGACCGGATTCGGCGACGGCGAAAACGGGCACGAGATCCCCGAAGACGCCGAGCAGCCGCTGATCGACCTGCGTGAGACTTTGCGCGGCCTTTCGAGCAAGAACCTGCTCGAAAGCTTCCACGACGCCCAGCAGGCTCTGGATTCGGCGCTGAATCTGTTCAGCCTCGGCTATCTGCCCTTGCAGCAGCGAAGTTGGGCGGAACAGATCTACTGGCAGATATGCCGGCGGATCCAGAAGCTGGCGCAGGAGCTGGACGAATTTCCGGAGGAGTTGGAGAGCCTGGACAGCCTGCTCTCCGATACCTACTTCTGCAACTTTTCTCTGTTCCAGAGCATGCCGGATAGCTGGGCCGTGAAGCAGCTATTTCCCATCATGCCCATTCACCGGCTGGAAGAAGAACCGTTCCGGCACGGCATCCTCGGCGACATCTCCTGCGATTCCGACGGCAAGGTGGATCAGTTCATCGACCGCCGCGACGTCAAGAAGACTCTGCCGCTGCATCCGTTTAACGGCTCCGATCAGCCGTACGTTCTGGGCGCGTTCCTGGTTGGGGCGTACCAGGAAATCCTCGGCGACCTGCACAACCTGTTCGGCGACACCAATGCCGTGCATGTCAGCCTGGACGAGAAGGGTGCGGTGGTGCTGGACGCCGTGATCCGTGGCGACACGGTACGCGAGGTGCTGGATTACGTGCAGTTCCAGTCACGGACACTGATCGATCAGTTCCGCAAAGACGTGGAAATGGCGGTCCGCGATGGCCGCATCGGCTACGAGGAGTCTGGCGCGCTGCTCCGCTTCTATGAAGACGGCCTGAACGGCTACACATATTTGGAGCAGTAGTGCGCTGGTTCGTCTGGCTCTTCGCGGCGGCGGCCAGCTTTGCGGCGTCGTCGATTCCAGGCTTTCGGCTCCCCGATACGGTCGTTCCCCTCAGGTACAATGTCACGCTGTCGATCGATCCAAACAAGGACGTTTTCGACGGCACGGTACTCGTCGCGGTGGACGTCGAGAAGCCCACTTCGACGATATGGTTGAATGCCAAGGATCTTGAGGTGAGGTCGGCGGCCGTGGCCGGAGCTCTCGGTCCATACCGCGAGGCTCGTGTGCGGAGCGTCAACAAAGAATTGATCGAGGTGAATATCGGCGCACCGGTCTCCGGCGCCTGGACGCTGCGGCTCGAATACCGCGCCCGGCTGGACGACAAAGCCGTGGTTGGCGCGTACCGGCGCAAGGTCGACGGCAATTGGTACATGTACACCACGTTCACTCCGATCGAAGCCCGGCGGGCGATCCCATGCTTCGATGAACCTCGCTTCAAAGCGCCCTGGCAGCTTTCGATCACGGTTCCGCAGGGGGAGTTCGCGTTTTCCAATGGTGCCGAGACATCCCGTAGCTCCTCGGCTGGCCAGACCACCTTCCAGTTCGCCGAGACGAAGCCGTTGCCCTCAGAACTCGTCGCCTTCGCTGTCGGACCGTTTGACGTCTATCAGGGCAAACCCGCCGGGCACGGCACGCCCATTCGCGCCATCACCCCCAAGGACGAAGCCGCGGAAGGGAAGGCCGCGGCAGACACCACCGTCGCCATTTTGCCGCGCCTCGAAGCATACACCGGCATGCCCTACGCCTTCGGCAAGCTTGACCATCTGGCGCTGGCCGACGCCGCTTTCGGCGCAGTCGAGAATCCCGGGCTGATCACCTACTTGGCTCGCGAGATGCTGATGCTGCCAGGTTCGGAGACGATTTCACGGACGCGCGCTCTGCATTTGCTGGAGGCGCATGAGCTTGGCCATCAGTGGTTCGGCGATCTGGTGACCCAGGCGACTTGGGCGGATACGTGGCTGAGCGAAGGCTTCGCCACTTGGATTTCGGAAAAAATAATCGATCAGGAGGACAAGCCGGAGCGCACGCACCTCGGCTTGATCGAGGCGCGGGAGCGCATCATGGGAACCGATGCTTCCCGCCACTCCCGGCCGGTTCGCGTGGAGCCGCACGACCGGGACGGCACGCGCGACATCTACAATCGGTTCATCTACAATAAGGGCGCATCGGTGCTGATGATGCTCGAAGCCTGGCTGGGCGAAGACAAATTTCGCGACGGGATTCGCGGGTATCTGAGGGATCACCAGTTCGGGAATGCGTCCACAGCAGATCTGGCCGCGGAGTTGAAGAAAGCAACGGGAACCGATCCAGCCGCCGTGATGCACGCATTTCTGGATGAAACCGGAGTACCGCGCGTCACCGTGCAAGTGGAGTGCACGGGTACGCCGCGCCTCCGGTTGCGCGAGACCGGCGCCACGGCCATCCCGGTTTGTTATCGCGGCATGGGCGTGAACCGCGCGTGCACGGTCATGAACGGCCCAACCGAAGAAATCGACTTACCCAAAAACTCGGGTTGCCCGTCATGGGTTGAACCGAATGCCGGCGGCACCGGTTATTTCCGCACGGCTTGGACCCCAATGCAGCTCACGGCGCTGTCTTTGAAGGACCTGACGCCGGCCGAGCGTCTCACCTTGGCCTTCGATCTTCGCGTGCTGCCGGCCGACAGAACGGTCACCCGCGCGGTGCTGACCAGGCTCGCGTCCGATCCCGAGCCCGAAGTTGCGCGTGCCGCTCAGGACACCCTGGAGCCGCCTAGCGGGCGTGGAAGTACGCGATAGCGCCCGCCGGACCGACGGCCCAGCCCGCGGAACCGATGAAGCCCATCGCGTTGTACGCGGCTTTGTCAAATGGCTTCCAGGTTTGGCCGTCGTCGACCGAAATGTCTGAGCCGGTCGGGCCAGTCGCGATCCACGTCTTGCTTTCATCGAGATACACAATGTCGGAACGATAACCTCCGGGCGTGGTCTTGGGAACGCTCCAGGATTTACCGCTGTCGCTGGTAACAGCGATCGCGCCCGCCGCGTCCGCCGTTTTCGTGAAATCGCCGCCGACGGCCACTCCGTGCGTGCCACGGGTGAAAGCCAACGAGAAAATCCCCGCGTTTTCTGAATCGTGCCGCAGGGGAGTCTTGACCACGGTCCAGCTCTTGCCGCCGTCGTCGGAGTGAAACACGCGAGCTCCGGTTGGCCCTCCGGTGCCGAACCAAGCCTCGCGGGCTCCGCGCACAAACAAGCTGGAATTGCTGGCCGCAAACGCGCCCTCTTCCTTCAGCGCCTGCGGACCCTTTGGCTGCTCCGTCCAGGTGACGCCGTCGTCCGTGGTCCAAATGATGAAGCGGCCGTTTACCGGATCGCCCAGCAGGATGCCGTGCTGCGGGTCCCACATGTGGATCGCGTCCCAGAATCCGTTCGCAGCGGAATTGACCATGACCAGGTCCCAGTTCACTCCGCCGTCGTTGGTGCGATAGAGCCTCGACAGTGGCCCTTTGCCCGAACTGAGCAGATACGCCGATTTATCCGAGAACGCGTGGATGGCGCGGAAGTCGGCGTCCGCCGAGCCGGTAACCACGCCGACGCTCCAGCTCGCGCCTCCATCGGTGGTCCGGAGGAATGTTCCCTTGGCTCCGCCCGCCCAGGCCACCATCGGACTGACCGCGCTGATGCCGCGCAAATCCACCTTTGTATTGCTCTGCTGCAGCGCCCACGATTGTCCGTAGACCCGTCCTGCGGCCACGAAAACACACAGCACGAAAAGGAGCCGGAGGCTCATCGTGGGAGGAAGCGGGCGTCGATCTCGACCTGATAACCGCTGGCCAGTCGATTGCTCTCGTTGGCCATCCCGACCACGGCCATCAACTCCGCGAACTGCGCGTCGGTCATGCCGGCTTGGCGCGCCCCAGCGGTGTGCGAGGCGATGCAATAGCCGCACTGGTTGCTGGCGCTGACAGCCAGGTACACCATCTCCTTAGTCAAAGCATCCAGCGCGCCGGGTTGCATCACCTGCTTGATCGATTCCCAAGTCCGCTTGAGCGTGAGGGGATCGTGCGCCAGGGCTTTCCAGAAATTGTTGACGTAGTCGGTCTGACGCGTGGCCATGATGTCCTCATAGACGGCGCGCACCTCCGGCGTCGCGTCCTGGTATTCGACTAAGCCTAACGTGGCCATGAGATCAATTGCGATTCGCGGCCGGTTCCATGCGCCCCGCCAGAGGCTTCACCACCGAGCCTCCGCACACGCCGACGCCGGTGTTGAGCAGCGCCGACAAAAAATTCGAAAGCACTGCGTAAATGGTCTGCTCCGTTACCTGAGCGCGGTTGGGAAGGCGGAAATTGGGCGACAGCTCCTTGTTGATTTGAACTCGCACGGCGTTAGGAAGAGCGCGCCCGCTCCGGTCCCGCTGATTCGCCACCGTGATGGGCGTTTGCAGCACCGCGCCACTCATCCCGTCAACGTAGAAGTGGCAACGGGAAAACCAGCCTTGATTGCCGGTATCGGTAGCATCGAATAGAAGCAGCGGAAGCTGCCGGTCTTCGGCGGCCAAATCCAGAACCATGCGCCGCGGCTCGTCCGCCAGCTTGAACGAGAACCCGGCTTGCCGCGCAACGTTCTCAATCGACTCAGTCTCCAGCTCCAGCAATAGCAGCTTGTGCCGGCCCGCCTGTAAAACCTGCATTCGTTGCCATTCTAGCAGGCGCTTCCCCGCAACGTTTTGGCACATTGGTCCGCCCCGCTGGCTGTTATGACGGCCGTTATCATGGGAAGTGGTGATAAGGAAGATTTTGCTGGCGGCCATGCTGCTGTTTCTAGCCGGCTGCGTGCATCCCGGCGATGACGGAGTGCAGGTGATCGTGGGCGCGAAGCTCGATCCAGGAGCGGGGCGCGCACCGGTGGAATATTCGGTGGTGGTGGTGGCGGACGGGAAATTTCAAGCGGTCGGCCCGCAGGCCTCCACGCCTGTGCCTATTGAAGCCAAGAAGACCAACGGGCTGGGGATGACCATCGAACCGATTCCCGGCGGCAATCCGATCGAGGCTGGCCTTCCCGCCAATTTTGTACTGAAGGGCGCGCACCAACGCACCATGCGCGCCGGGGTGTGGGTATCCCGATAAACCGTGAACCAGAACGCCCCCGAGGACGCTCAATCCCTGTCCGTCAAACGCGCGCAGGTGGAGTTTCACAACTTCGCTTCGCTCGGCCAGCCGGAGCGGAATCTCCGGATCTACGCCGAAGAAAATCGCCGCCGCTTAGGCGTCATCCGGGCACATCACGCTTTCATCGGTGAGATGACTCCGTTCCTGGAAATCGGGGCCAACGCCGGGCATACCAGTTACATGCTGGCCAATGAATTCGGCGCAAGCGGCTTCGCCCTGGATATATCCGCGGATTCCCTGCGCCACGGACGCGCGCTGATGGACGCCTGGAATCTGAAGCGCGAGCCAGTGCGGCTGGCGGGCGACGCTGTCAACCTGCCGTTCGCCGACGGAAGTCTACGCTTCGTGTGTGCCTTCCAGGTGCTGAGCCAGTTCATGGACATGGACAGCGTGTTTCGCGAAGTGAACCGCGTTTTGCAACCGGGCGGAGTGTTTTTATTCGGTGAAGAACCCCTGCGGCGCAAGCTGTCGCTGAAGCTGTACCGCTGCCCCTACCGCGAATCGATGACGCCGTGGGAGCGGAGGCTGTTCGATTGGGGGTTGCTGGGATTTGTGGTGCGCGATGTGATTGGCGCGGATCAGGAGGAAAGCTTCGGCATTCGCCAGAATCACGGCTCCTATCTGGAGGATTGGCACGCGCTGGCCAAGCGGCATTTCGCCGAGCACGAATTCGACGTTTTCGTTCCCGGACGCGGCTGGGCGGAGAGGGCGGTGAAACGAGCCGCCGTTTTTGTGGATCCACACCGCTCGGAATGGCACGCGGCGCACTGGCTGGGAGGTACGCTCGCCGCAGTTTGCAGAACAGCCGGCGCGCAGCCCGTAGCCCGGCCTTTCGATCCGTTCGAGGAGTTCCTGCGTTGCCCGGATTGCCACGGAACAATGACGCGGGAGCCCGACGCAACGCTCGCCTGCACCAGTTGCGCGTATCGGGCGCCGTTCGAAGAGCAGGTCTACAATCTGCTGCCTTCAGCCGAACGCCAGGAGCTTTATCCCGGACGCCGCGAGGATATTGTCGATTTCTCGCTACCGGGTCACGAACGGCAGTTGCTCGAAGGCTGGTACGAAGTCGAAGGAGTTTTCGGAAACAAGTACCGCTGGATGGGTGCTTCGGCATCTGCCAAACTGCGCCGCATGAAATCCGGGCCGCAGAAGCTGCGCATCCGCGGCTTCGCTGTGCCGCAGGGTCTCCCGGGCGAAGTGACGGTCACTGTCAATGGCTCTCACGCGGGGCATTGGAAATTGCACCGGCAGGGATTGTTCATCCTCGAAGCGGACGTGCCCGAAGCCTGCGATTATCAGGTCCGGATGGACGCCGCGCCGCAATGGAGAGTCCCGGAGGATGATCGCGTTTTCACGGTCAATATCAGCATGATCCGTCTGGTAGATTCGGGCGCTTGACGCAGCCCGCAACGGAGGACGGCGCAAGCTGCGCTACGATGAAGTTTTCCCATGAAACTTCAGAGTTACACCATCACCCAAGGACGGGATCGAGCCCCGGCTCGCGCGATGCTCAAGGCGATCGGCTTCAGCGACGCGGACTTGAAAAAGCCGATTATCGGCGTGGCCAACACTTGGATCGAGACCATGCCGTGCAACTACAACCTGCGCGAGCTCGCCAAGCACGTCAAAGACGGCATTCGCGAGGCCGGCGGCACTCCCATGGAGTTCAACACCATCGCCATCAGCGACGGCGTCACCATGGGCACGGAGGGCATGAAGGCCTCGCTGGTCAGCCGCGACCTGATTGCGGATTCCATCGAGCTGGTCGGCCGCGGCCACATGTTCGACGGCATCGTGGCGCTGGTGGCCTGCGACAAAACCATCCCCGGAGCCGCGATGGCTCTGCTGCGTCTGAACGTGCCAGGAGTGGTCCTGTACGGAGGCTCAATCCTGCCCGGTCATTACAAGGATCGCGATCTCACCATTCAGGATGTCTTTGAAGCGGTCGGCTCACGCGCGGCGAACAAGATCAGCGAAGAGGAATTTCAAGCCATCGAAAACCTCGCGTGCCCCGGAGCGGGCGCGTGCGGAGGCCAGTACACGGCCAACACCATGGCGACGGTGATGGAGATGATCGGACTCTCACCGATGAATTCCGCGGCCGTGCCGCAAGTGGATGTGCGCAAGAATCAGGTGGCGTTTCGTACTGGTCAAGTTGTCATGGACGCGGTGAAGGCGGAGCGCCGCCCGCGCGATATCGCCACGCGGCAGGCTTTCGAGAACGCGATCGCCGCGGTCGCGGCAACCGGAGGTTCGACCAATGCAGTGCTGCATTTGTTAGCTCTCGCACATGAAGCCGGCGTCGCGCTCTCTATCGACGATTTCCAAACTATCAGCGCACGCACTCCGCTATTCGTGGATCTGAAGCCGGCCGGCAAATTCGTTGCGGCCGATGTCGATAAGGCCGGCGGCTGGGGCGTGGTCGCGCAAAGATTGGCCGAAGGCGGATACGCGCATCGCGACGCGGTCACCGTCACTGGCCGCACCTTCGCCGAAGAAGCCGCCGACGCCAAGGAGACTCCTGGCCAGCCGGTGATTCACCCGCTCTCCAAGCCGATCAAAGCCACCGGAGGCCTGGTGATCCTGAAGGGCAACCTCGCGCCCGAGGGCGGAGTCATCAAGGTCACCGGCATCGAGCGCAAGAGCCAGCGCGGTCCGGCTCGCGTGTTCGATTCGGAAGAAGCCGCGATGAGCGCGGTCACCGGCGGCGAGATCAAGGTCGGCGATATCGTTGTGATCCGCTACGAAGGCCCGCGCGGAGGACCTGGCATGCGCGAAATGCTCGGCGTCACTAGCGCGATTGTCGGTGCGGGGCTCTCTGAAAGCGTGGCTCTGCTGACCGACGGCCGTTTCAGCGGAGCGACCCGAGGATTTATGGTGGGGCACGTGGCTCCGGAAGCGGCTGTCGGCGGGACCATCGCTGTGGTGAAAGAGGGCGACCCGATTCTGCTCGACATCGAGAACCGGAAAATCGAGCTGGAAGTCCCGGCCGAAGAGCTCGCTGCGAGGAAAAGCGGCTGGAAGCCGCCCGCGCTGAAGTACACTTCGGGAGTTTTCCGAAAATACGTGAACGCCGTAGGGTCGGCCGCGCAAGGCGCAGTGACTTGCTGAAGCGCAGTCACTTGTTCGTGTGAGAACTTTTCTCCCGCCGCGCCACTAACATGGCAAATCCAAGAATGTCCTCCGAACCGTGGACTAGGGCGTTCCTTCCAGGTCGCTTCCGCATGCAGGTGCGATCTGGCTGGAACGCCTTTCTTAATGAGCCTGCCTTTCTTAATGAGCGCGACTTTCTTCGTTTCCCTTCCGCGAAATAGCGTACCTTTAGGGAATGCGAGTACGTGAGCTCGGGGCGTGGCTCAACGCCACGTGGGAAGGCGATGGCGACTGCGAGATTCACGGCGTTGCCTCGCTCGAAGATGCCCAACCAGAAGAGGTTTCCTTCGTTACGGGTGGCCGCGGAGCAAAGGCCGCCGAGACCTCCCAAGCCGGATGCCTCCTAGCCCGCCCGGACTTCCCTAATCCAACTGCCCGTACTCTTATCCGCGTGGCCGACCCCCGCGCGGCCATCGCCCGGATCATTCCTCTGTTCCAACCTCCCGCCCAACCGCAGGCCGGCATTCATCCCTCGGCCGCCATCGCCCCCAGCGCGGCGGTCCATCCCACAGCGTACATCGGGCCATTTGTGACGATCGGCGCAGGATCGGAGATTGGCGCAGGCTCCTCCATCGGCCCCGGCTGCTCCATCGGCGAAAAGGTCCGCATCGGCGAAAACTGCACCTTGCATCCTCGTGTCACTATCTACGGCCAGGTCAGCATCGGCAGCCACGTCATCCTGCACTCGGGCTGCGTGATCGGCGCGGACGGCTTCGGTTTCGTCTTCACCGGCGCGGCTTACGAAAAATTTCCGCAAATCGGGCGGGTGGAGATTGGCGATCGAGTCGAAGCCGGTGCGAATTCCTGCGTGGACCGAGCGGCGCTGGGCGTGACTTCGATCGGTGAAGGCACCAAGCTCGACAACATGGTGCACGTAGGTCATAACTGCCGCATCGGCCGTCATGTGGTGGTGGCGGCGCAGACGGGATTTTCCGGCGGCGTGATCGTCGAAGATTATGCGGTGATCGGAGGCCAGGTCGGTATCGGAGACAAAGTGCGCATCGAATCCCGAGCGGTAATCGGCTCCGGCGCAGGCATTCTGACGTCGAAGATCGTGCGCGCGGGACAAGTCGTCTGGGGTACGCCGGCGCGGCCCCTTAAGGAGTATCTGGCGCAGCTCGCCGTCGTGTCGCGCCTCGCGAAAAAGAAATCAAACGGATCTCCCTGACAAGCCAAAATAGGTAGCGGCAGCGAGCATGTGTCGGTCATTGGTCCAAACCTCGCGCTCCCCCGCTTCCTGGGCCGTAGTGAGGTGCAGGGCGGCGGCAGTCCGGATGAAGAGGT
Organism: Bryobacteraceae bacterium; assembly: GCA_030041495.1. Taxonomy (GTDB): domain Bacteria; phylum Acidobacteriota; class Terriglobia; order Bryobacterales; family Bryobacteraceae; genus Palsa-187. Next base: position 111,577 of record JASHNT010000078.1, read on the forward strand.
CTTGTGGAGCGGACAGCATCAGTGCGCCGGTCCTCCGCGGCAGTCCTCCGGTGACCGGTATGAGATTCCACAGCCCGTCTGCACAATGAGCGGAGAACAGAGAAGCCAGGTCGCCAGCGTTGGTGCGTGAACACGAGCTCTCTCTTATCCGGCGATGAAGCACCGCATGAAACTCGGCCACTGCCCACAGCGATGAGTAGATCGCGTCCGAATTCCGGACAAGATCGCGGATGCGGGAGGACTCGGGCTCGTTGAAGTAGAACTTCGCTATATAGGACGTGTCGAAGTACAAGGCTATCGGCCTCGATCAGCCTCTATGATCGTGGTGCTGTCGTCAACGCGCGGTGCGCCGTCCCAGATTCTCTGCATGGACGCGAAGATCCGCGCCTTCTTTGCTGCAGCCATGCGCCGCGGGGAGGCCACCGGCCGCAACTCCGCAACCGGTTCGCCGCGCCTCTCGATCACGATTACTCCGCCCTCGGCTGCCTCACGCACCAACTTCGACGTGTTGATATGCAGCTCGCGGACAGATGTCTTTCGCATTATGCTACGTCGTAGCACTGTGGCGCGTGAGAGACCTTCCTTAATAGACCGCAGACCCACTTCCCCGACGGCGCGCTCCACTGATGTCACGCGCGAACCGTGTTTCCCACCTTGCCGACATGCAGGACCAGGTGGCCCTCCGGCGCTGTGGTGAATGCAGGCGCGAATTTGGCCGACCATCGAATTTCATCCCAGCGGTAGGAGTAGCGGGTGTGCACCACTTGGCTGAAGGAATCGTCGAAGCCTTTCACCAGGATCAGCACCTCGGCCTGCTGCTCCTTCAGGTCGTCCCCAGTCTTACCGTACAGGGGGCTGGATTCGTTGATGCTGTGCACCACCGTCCAGGTCAGAGCCAGAAAGTTGATTTGCGTGAGTTCCAGCTCCAGATTGCGAAAGTTCCGTTTCAATTCGCCGCCGTCGCTGCGTTCCACCGTAATCAGCATCATGTGCGCTTCCACCTCCATCAGCACGTTGTTGCGCTGGTTGGCGATGCGAAACTGGAGCGCGGTGCCTTCGCCGTGCGGAGTCACCACCATGGTCTCGCTGAACACCAGCTTCGAGGACGGGCGGGAAAAGCGCGCGAACAAGAGGCCGGTAGCGAGAGCGAATCCCATCAAGCCCGTGGCCGCCTCCGCTGCGGCCACCAAATTGGCCGCGATCCCCACCGGGTACACCGACCCATAGCCGACCGTGGTCAGCGTCTGGACGCTAAAGAAAAATGCGCGCCCAAAATCGCCCAGACCGAGGTCGCGTTCGGTGGCGTGTAAGGCCGCCGGCCCGAGCGCTAGAAACACGCCCGCAAAGAGGCTGTTCACCGCCAGGTAGGCGAGCGTGACCACGCAAAAAAAGCGCGGCCAGGGCATCGTGGCCAGCCGAATATAGACGCCTCCGGCGAAACTGCGCAAGCCGGTGCGCTGCACGTTGAAGGAGCCGTCCTTGTTGATGACGCGCAGCAGCGGTCCGGTGTATTGACGCGTCAAGCCGGGATCGAAATTCGTAGATGGAGCCGGTTGCATGCTTAGTAGGGTACTGGTTTTGGAGCGGGTCCGTCCGGGGCGGCATGGCCGGGGGGCACTACGTAGTACTCGGTGAAACCCTCGATGGTCAGGAGCAGACATACGGGTTAGGCTGGGGTGTGACCAAATGTGCGATGTGCCACGGCACGATGCGGAAGCAGGAAACGAAGTGCTTCTTGTGCGGCGCGGAACTTCCGCCGGATCCGAACAAAAAAACGCTTCAGGAGCGCTTTGCCACGGTAGTCAAGGGCGCGATGATTTTTTCAGCCGTTTTAACGGTGGCTTCACTGTTCACAAGTTTCACGCCGTCCTTCGTCAAGTGCAGCATCATCACGGTGGTACTGGGCCTGGTGATGAAATCCGCCGAGCAGATGAAAGCGAACCAGTAACGGTCAGGAAGCCGCCTCTTTCGCCTGCGGTCTGCGCGGCATCACGCGCGGCGCGGGCGGCGCGAACACGCGGGAAATTTCATCGCGCAAGCTTTCGAAAACCTGGTCCGCCGGGCGGCCGGCATCGACCACCGTGAATCCGTACGGACCGGAGAGCCGGTCGAATACCTGGATCAGGCGAGCCTGATAACGGACGAAGCTATCGTACATGTCGCGGCCGAAGCCCAGGTCGAGCCCGCTTTCCCAATAATCGAACGCGCCGCGCCCCACCACCACGCGAGTGATCAAATCCTTGACGTCGGCGCGGAGGTACAGCACACGGTGCGGCACCAGCGCGATTCCAGTAGTGCGCTCGATCCATCCACGATCTTCGCCGCGCGCGATGGCCCGCGCCATGATCGAAAAAATATAGCGGTCCATTAGCACCACAAAGCCCGCGCGCAGAGCGGGGATGATCTCGTTCTCCAGGCGGTCGGCGAAATCCGTCAGGTAGTACAGCGTCATCGTAATCGGGCCCAGCGTGTTGCCTTCCTTCGCCTGCCGGATGCCCTTGCCCGCCAGCGCCGACCGCGCCATTCCGGTATCGAGCACCGCGTGCCCCAGTTCTTCGAGCCACGGACGCAAGCGGTCGACTTGGGTGCTGCGTCCAACGGCGTCCGGGCCCTCGATGACAATCAGTTTCCCTTGCAACTCCGACACGTCGACCCCGGGCAGGGGCGTGCGATAGAAGCGGAGCGGTTCACGCGTTGGCACGGGCAACCTGAGCCTCCGTTCCCAGCACCTCCGGCGGGCGAGCGCGGCCGAATTCGCGTAATACGATCCGCCGCATCTCCCGCTGTTGCGCTTCAATCGACTTGGTGGCGTCGATGACGTGAAATCCCATCTCTTCAATCATGGCCTCGTACTCCACCAGGATGCGCCCCTGGAAGATGCGGAAGCTTTCTTCGATATTCCGGCTCAGGCCCAGATCCATGCCGGCTTCGTAGTACTTGAGCGCGTTGCGCCCGCCCAGGATGCGCCCCAGCGCGACCTCCAACGGCACCTTGAAATAGAACGCCAGATTCGGCCGCAGCGCGAAACGGTACAGATTGCGGACCCACGCCCGGTCCACGCCGCGCACCGCGTCACGCGCAAAAGCGGTATAAGCGTAACGGTCCGCGCACACCACCGCTCCGGCTTTAAGCAGCGGCAGGATGTAGCGCTCCAACCGGTCCGCGAAATCGGTGGCGTGGATCAAGCTGAAGGTAGTCGGCGTGAACATCTCCTTCTTTTTGCCCCGGCGCGTGGTGTCGCGCACCAGCGGCGAGGAGTTCCACTCACTGAACGCAACGGCGTAACCGCGCAGCCGGAGCCATTGCGAAAGCAAAGAAATCTGCGTAGATTTCCCCGATCCGTCAATGCCTTCCACCACGATCAGCCGTCCGTTGAATCGCTGAGGAAGAAACAGGGGCATGAACTTCTTTATGATAGCGAGTAGCCGGGGCACGCGCTCCTGCCTCCCCGGCCCGAGATGCCCCGCTACGCCGCCATCGACATTGGAAGCAACTCCATCCGCATGCTCGCCGCGGAAGCCGGCGCCGATGGCGACTTCCGGGAGCTGGCTGCCTCCCGCCACGTGGTGCGGCTGGGCGAAAACGTTTTCCGCGAAGGCCGCCTGAGCCAGCTCGCCATGGACATGGCTTGCCAAACTCTGACGGCGATGGCAGAAGAATACCGCCGGCTGGAGGTTTTGGCGGTGCGGGCAGTGGGCACCTCCGCGTTGCGCGACGCCACCAATCGCGCCGAGTTTCTGGCGCGCGCGTCGCAGATTCTGGGCTCGCCGGTGGAAGTGATTTCGGGACTCGAAGAAGCTCGCTTGATCCATCTCGGAGTACAGGCGCGCTGGCCGCAGCCCAACCGCCGCATTTTGATCACGGACATCGGCGGAGGCAGCGCGGAGCTGATCCTGAGTGACGCAGGGCGTATGATCGACGCTTTTTCCCGTCCCTTGGGGGCGGTTCGCTTGACCGAGCTGTTCCTCAAGAGCGACCCTCCCGATCCGCGCGAGCTGGCGCGCATGGAGAAGCACATCCAGGAGCGGATCGCGGCCGCGGTCGAGCGCATCGGCGCGGCGCCCATCGAACGCATGGTGGCGACCTCGGCCACGGCCGCCGCGGCAGTCTGCGCGGCCAACGGCGTGCGCCGCGCCAAACGCGCCATGGCAGACCGTTTCCTGGCCTCCGCCGCGCAGATACGCCGTTTATACCAGGAAGCCTCCGAGCGCGATCTCGAAACGCGCCGCCGCATGACCGGCATCGGACCCAAGCGCGCGGAAATCATTGTGGCCGGAGCCGCGGTGTTGAACGAGGTGATGCGCAGCCTGGCCATTCCGCGCCTGTACTATTCGACCGCGGGGGTGCGCGACGGAATCATCGCGGACCTGGTGCACCGCCGCGTGGGCCGCGAGCCGGATCACCTGGATAGCGACGAGCGCCGTGTGGTGCGCTCGCTCGGCCGGCGCTATGGAACCTCCGGCAATCATGCGCGCAAGGTGGCGCAACTGGCCGCCATGCTGTTCGAAGGGCTGCACCCGCTACATCGCCTTCCGCCAGCCTACGGGCGAATTCTGGAAGGAGCCGCGTATCTGTACAACATCGGCCATTACGTCAACGATTCCCGCCATCACAAGCATTCGCTGTATCTGGTGATTAACGCCGATATTCCCGGCTTTACGGACCGGGAGCGGATGGGGATCGCCAATCTGTGCCGCTATCACCGCAAATCCATGCCTCAGCCGACGCACCCCGATTTCCAGGCTCTCGACCCGGAGATGCGCAACGCGGTCGTTCTGCTGGCTCCGCTGCTGCGTGTGGCCGTGGCGCTCGACCAGAGCCAGGAACAGAAGATCGACGCCGTGGAAGTATCGATTTCCGACCGCAGCGTCGAAGTGCGTCTGAGTTCGGATCGCGACACCGACATCGAGCAATGGCACGCCCTGCGCACCGCCGACGTCTTTCGTGAGGTCTACGGAAAGCAGATGACCATCCGGGGTAAGCGATGAACCAGCCGGGCGCAGAAACTAAAGCCGTTGAAGCCAAAGTGGCCGAAACGAAAGCCAGGGAACGCCTGGAGGCGCTGGCCGCCAGTCTCCGCCGCGCCGCAAAGCGTTCGGTCGAGGCCGAAACAATTCATCGCCTGCGCGTCTCGATTCGCCGGTTCAGCCAGGTTCTGCGGGTATTCAGTGCCGGTTTCGAGCACACCCGCAGAATGCGCCGCCGCCTGCGTGGGCTGATGGACCTTTGTGGAGCCGTGCGCAATTGCGACATTGCCATGGAGGTGTTGAAGGCTGCGGAAGCTCCCATGGACCGCGCGCTCCTGGCCCGCCTGAAGCGCCGCCGCGCGCGCGCCAGCCGGGATCTAGCCAAGCTTCTGAGGGACGGAACGCTGCGCGCCCACATGCGCCGCTGGAGGGGTTGGCTGAAGACCTACCAGGGTGAGACTCCGCGCGCGCCCCTGGCGCTATCGCCGGAGTTTTTGCGCGCCGGCTCGGCTGCCGCCCAAGCCCACGCGGACTACTCACAGATGCACGAATTCCGGTTGATGGTGAAGAAGCTTCGCTATACTCTGGAGATCCTCGGATGCCCCGACCGGGAGCTGCTGCTGCTGCGCGGCCTGCAGGATCGTCTGGGAGCCATCAACGATTGCGTGACCACGGCCGATCTGATCTCCGACATGAAGCTCGCGGCGTCCCAGCAGCGCCGGATGAAAGCCGCGCTCAACCGGCTGCTGGAGCGCCGCGCGGCCGACTTCCGTCTGCACTGGCGGGCGAACGCCGGCAGGAAGAGGAGAACCGCGGCATGAAGATTTGCATCTTGCGCCATGCCGAAGCCGAGCCTCGCGGGCTCGGCGTCGCCGAAGCCGCGCGCAAACTCACGGCCGAGGGCAAGCGTGAGTTGCGAGCGGTGCTCAAGCAGGCTCGTGAGGCTGGCGTCGATCCGGAAGTGATCCTTACAAGCCCCTGGACTCGAGCCCTGGAGACCGCTGTAGCGGCGCGCGACGCGCTCGCCTGTAAGCAATTGATCGAGACCAAATCGCTGCTGCCCGACGTTCTTCCCTCGCATATCTGGGGCGAGATTCGTTCGCTGCGTCCGCTTAAGGAAATCATGGTAGTGGGCCATGAGCCGCACTTGAGCCGCTTCGCGGCATTCTTGCTGGAGGCTCCCGTCGCTATTGACCTCAAGAAATCCGGCCTGATCCGAATCGAGGTGCAGGACAAAGAAGGTCCGCCGCGCGGCATCCTCAAATGGATGCTGACGCCCAAGCTGGCGGGAGGCAAGTAGTTGTGCACGGCGGAAAAGAGGCGTTTGAGCGCAAGCTGGAGGCGCTGGCTGTGCTGCGCGAAGCCGGTCCGGAGCAGGCTGTTGCGCCGCTGCGCAAGGCTCTAAAGGATCGAAGCAACTACGTGGTCAAAAAAGCCGCGGAACTGGTTGGTGAAGTGCGGCTGACGGCGCTCATTCCGGATCTTCTAACCGCTTTCGACCGGTTAATGACCGATCCCATCAAACCCGACCCGAAATGCTGGGCCAAAAACGCAATCATCAAGGCTCTGAAGGATCTGAATCACAAGGATCCGGCCGTCTTCCTACGAGGAATTGGGCACGTGCAGATGGAAGCAGTTTGGGGCGGACAGGTCGACACGGCCGCCACTCTGCGCGGCGCGTGCGCCTTGGCCCTTCCCGCCTGCACGCTGGACCGGCAGGCGATTCTCACGCACTTGGTCGACGTGATGACCGATGAGCCGGTGGTCCGCCGCGACGCGATTCGCGCTCTCGGCCAGGTCCCGGGAGAGGACACCATTCTCCTGCTCCGGATGAAGGCGCTTTTGCCCGGGTCGGCATGGGAAGTAATTGGCCAATGCTTCGACGTCCTCTTAGAGATGTCCCCGGCCGGCTCCATTCCCTTCGTGGGGCAATTCCTTTGAGACCTGAATCCGGAGTTACAGTCCGAAGCCGCCGGCGCTCTTGCCGCCTCCCGCGATCCTGCAGCCGCCGAATTACTGATTCCCGTCATCGAACGCGGCCGCTCCGAGCTCGCCGCAGTAGCCCTCGCCTGTCTCGCCCACAGCCGATTCAGGGACGACCTCCGCGAGCGCATCGAGGTTATCGTGAGCCGCCGTGACATCGCAGCCCTGGCAGAGGCGTATCGGAAGGAGTTCGCCCCCGCTGTTATCCTGAAAGATTCATGACCCGAGTTCGCTTTGCTCCTTCACCCACCGGATACTTGCACATCGGCGGGGCGCGGACGTTCATATTTAACTGGCTGTTCGCCCGCCGCTCCGGGGGGACCATGATTTTGCGCATCGACGATACAGACGTCGAGCGCAATACTCAAGCCTCGCTCGATTCCATCTTCGACGGCTTGCGCTGGCTCGACTTGCCGTGGGACGAAGAATATCGCCAATCCGATCGCGTCGGGCTTCACCATCGAATGGCCGAGGAAATTTTGGCGAAGGGGCTCGCCTATCGCGACTTCACCCCGGCTTCACCAGCGCAAGAGGAGCCATCCAACGCTACCGCCGGCCCGTGGCTCTTCAACGCCGGTATGCGCGATGTGTCGAAAGAAGAAAGTGACCGCCGCGCCGCCGCCGGCGAGGCTTTCGTCCTGCGCTACAAAGTTCCGCGCGGCGTGGGCCGCGACCTGGTGGTTGACGACCTGGTCTACGGTCCGGTTACCAAGGCGGCCGACGACATCGAGGATTTCGCGTTGCTTCGCTCCACCGGCGTTCCCACTTATCACATGGCTTCTTGCGCCGATGACGCCGATCTCAAGATCACGCACATCCTGCGCGGGCAGGAGCATCTGGCGAATACCTTCAAGCACATCCTGATTTTCGAGGCGCTGGGATTTTCGCTGCCGAAATTCGCGCATCTTCCGCTGCTGATCGCGCCGGACGGGTCCAAGCTCTCCAAGCGCAAACACGGCCCCGTGGTCAGCGTGACCACCTACGCGCAAGCCGGCTTTCTCCCGCACGCCTTCGTCAATTTCGTCAGCCTGCGCGGCTGGTCGCCCAAGGACGACCGCGAAGTGATGTCGCGCCAGGAGATGATCGAGACATTCTCGCTCGAGGGAATTCATCACAGTAACGCCATGGTGAACTTCACCGAAGACGACCCGTTCGATCCCAAAGCCGTCTGGCTGAACGCGGAGCACATCAAGCAGACACCGATTGAGGAACTCGCCGAGCGCCTGCTGCCATTCGCTAGCGCTGCGGGCCTTCCCGCCGATTTGTGCAGGATGCGCCGCGTCGCCCCGTTGATTCGGGAGCGCATCAAACTGCTGCGCGACGTCGCTCGCGTAGCCGATTTTTTCTTCCTGGAGGAGCTTGCGCCCTACGATCCGGCGGAGTTGATTCCGCAGAAGGGCGACGCAGCGATGGCGAAGCTGGTCTTGGAACGCGCGCAAGAGATTCTGAGCGTGGCCGAGTTCACCCATGCGGGCTTGGATTCCGCGTTGCGCGCCGGCGCGGCTGAGGTGAAGATCAAGGCCGGCCAAATGTTCCAACCGATCCGCGTGGCGGCGTGCGGCCGCAAGGAGGCTCCGCCTTTGTTTGAAACCTTGGAGGTACTGGGGCGCGAAACATGCCTCAAGCGCATCGGCCGCGCCCTCCAAATGCTGTCTGCGTGATTCGAAAAATGGAAACTCCCAACGAAGCGGTCCCGGCGCCATCCAGTTTTCTCCGGGACACCATGATCGAAGACCTGAAGTCCAACAAATACGGCGGCCGCGTGCATACGCGTTTTCCGCCGGAGCCGAACGGCTACCTGCATATCGGCCACGCAAAATCCATCAGCATCAATTTCGGATTGGCCAAGGAGTTCGGCGGCAAATGCAATCTGCGCTTCGACGACACGAATCCTTCCAGGGAAGAAACCGAATACGTTGAGTCCATCATTCGCGACGTGCACTGGCTCGGCGGTGATTGGGAGGAGCGCCTGTTTTACGCCTCGGATTATTTTCCGCAGATCCACGCCTGGGCCGTGCAGTTGATCAAGGCCGGTAAAGCGTACGTGTGCGATCTCTCAGCCGAGGAAGTCCGCCAGACGCGCGGAACACTCACCGAAGCCGGCAGGGAGAGCCCTTACCGGAATCGCTCCGTGGAAGAGAATCTCGATCTGTTCGAAAGCATGCGCAAGGGCGAATTTCCGGACGGCGCCCGCACCTTACGCGCCAAGATCGATATGGCTTCGCCGAATCTGAACATGCGCGATCCGGTGATGTACCGCATCCTTCACGCCGAGCATCACCGCACGGGAAAACAATGGTGCATCTACCCGATGTACGATTTCGCCCACGGCCAGTGCGATTCGATCGAACACATCACACACTCCATCTGCACTCTGGAATTCGAAGATCACCGGCCGCTTTACGACTGGTACATCGAGCAACTCGGCATTTACCACCCGCAACAGATCGAATTCGACCGTCTCAACATCACTTACACAGTCCTGAGCAAGCGCAAGCTGCTGACGCTGGTGAAGGACAAGTTCGTGCGTGGATGGGACGATCCGCGCATGCCGACCATCTCCGGGATGCGCCGCCGTGGCTACACGCCGGAAGCTCTGCGCAGCTTCTGTGGCCGCATCGGGATCTCCAAGACCAATGGGACCACCGAGCTGTCGCTGTTGGAACACTCCGTTCGCGAAGACTTGAACCGCCGCGCCCTGCGCGTGATGGGCGTGCTACGTCCACTGAAAGTGGTGATCGAGAATTACCCCGAGGGGCAGGTGGAACAAATGGAGGCGGTGAATAACCCCGAAGATCCATCGGCCGGAACGCGAGCCGTTCCTTTCTCGCGCGAGCTGTACATCGAGCAGGAAGATTTTCGCGAAAATCCGCCGAGACAGTATTACCGCCTTTCTCCCGGCCACGAAGTCCGTCTGCGTTACGGCTACTTCATCACCTGCACGGGCGTCGTAAAGGATGCGCAAGGACAGCCGATTGAGCTGCGCTGCACCTACGATCCCGCCACACGCGGCGGCAACGCGCCCGACGGGCGCAAGGTGAAATCGACCATCCACTGGGTCTCCGCGGCGCACGCCGTCGAGGCTGAGGCACGCTTGTACGAGACGCTGTTTACCAAGGAAAATCCCAACGACCTCGAGGAAGGCCAACAATTCACCGATTTGCTGAACCCTAATTCTCTGGAAGTGGTCGAAGGATGCAAGCTGGAGCCGAGCCTGGCCAACGCGCTGCCTGGCGTCAGCTACCAGTTCGAGCGGTTGGGATATTTTTGCGCGGATCCTGACACTAAGCCGGGGCATTTGGTATTTAATCGTACGGTGGCTCTGCGCGATACGTGGGCAAAAATCGAAAAGAAAACGGCATAAATGGTCATCTTAGGAATCGGAGGATTACTGGGCGACGCTGCATGTGCGGCCCTGAAGAATGGCGAGCTGAAAGCCGCCGTGGAAGAAGCGAAGATTTCGCGTGGTTACCGGCCCGGGCAAATCCCGCTTGCATCCATCGACGAATGCCTGCGGCTGGCTGGGGCAACGCGCGTCGAAGTGGAATGTGTCGCGGTGGTGCGTCCCTTCGCCAGCGGCCCGGAGGCCAACTTCCACCTGGCGTTGCGCGATCTCTTCCCCAAAGCCGAAATCATCGTGGTCGAGCACCACCAGGCCCACGCGGCGGCGGCGTTTTTCGCGTCGCCGTTTGAGGAGGCGACCATCCTTACGCTGGATCACTACGGCGATTTCTGCTGCGGCGCGCGATGGCATGGTCATCAGAATCAGATTCAGACGGAAAAGGAGTGGTATTATCCGGATTCGCTCGGCCGGCTCTATAGCTCCGTTACGAAGCTTCTTGGTTTCCGCGCGGGCGCCGACGAACACAAAGTCCAGTGGCTCTCCGCTTCCGGCGACGATCGCTTCGTTCCCTTGTTCCGCGAAATCATTTCGCCCGGCGCGCGCCTCAATCCTGCGTTTTTCGACAGCGGCCGGCATTCGGGTGGAGGATTTAGCGCTCTGCTCTACGATCGGCTCGGGCTCGAAGACGATGCGGCGATTCCCGCGTCCCTCGCGGCGTCGGTCGCGCGCGGGGCGCAAGTGGCGGTTCAAGAGACTGCGGCGACGCTGGCCGGCGATGCCGAAGACTTGTGCCTTGCAGGCGGGCTGTTTTTCAACGCGCTTCTCGTTCAGCATTTCGAGTCGAGCGGCCATTGGAAGAACGTGTTTGTGCAAGCCGCAGCCGGCAACGCGGGCACGGCTCTCGGCGCGGTGTTTCATGTGTGGCACCAAGTCCGCAGGCACACCCGGCGCACCAGCGACGGCTCGCTGCTGCTGGGCCCCAGCTATACGGCCGAAGAAATCAAACAGGTGCTCGAAAATTGCAAGCTGCGCTTTCAATATCTGCGCTCCACCGATGAGATGCTGGTGCGCGCGGTGAACCTGCTCGGCGAGCATAAGATCTTGGCGTGGATGCAGGGGCGCATGGAGTTCGGGCCGCGCGCGCTGGGCAATCGCAGCATTCTGGCCTCCCCGCTCGATCCCTATTCCACCGAAAATCTGAACATCTTCATCAAGCATCGCGAAAAATTCCGCAAGTTCGCCGCGTCGGTTCCGGCTGAACGCGCCGCTGAATATTTTGAGGTCGGACCCAACGCGTGCAATCTGGCCACTGTCGGGCGGGTGCGTCCGGAGCATCGCAAGACCTTCGAATCCGCGATCCTGGGCGGCGAAGTGGGCCGCGATCGAGGCGAAGCCGGTGACGATTTGGTCCGCGTCCACACCGTCTCGGAGGCCTCGAACCCCCTGTTCCATCGCCTGTTGCATGAGGCAGGCAAGGCCACTGGGCTGCCGGTGCTCTACAACACCAGCTTCAATTTGTTCGGCGATTCTCTGGTCTCCACTCCGCGCGATGCCGTGCGGAGCTTTTATTCCTCGGGCATCGATGCGCTATTCGTGGGGAATTTTCTGCTGGAGAAGTAGCGAGCGTTGCAAAAGTTGGGCGACAATACCGTTGACGCACCCATGCCGGAGGTGCGATCATGTCGCTTGATGGGCATTTTTCAAGCCCACACGATGCCCCCCGAGGTTCCTGCTCATGCTAACGGCCTATCTCGATGAAAGCGGCCACGACAGCAAGGATTGGATGTGCTTGGCTGGTTTTCTGGGAAATGAGAATCAGTGGAAAGATTGTTCCGAGAAATGGCGTATCGGGCTCGGGCCTAATCGAAAGTCCCTTCACATGCGCACGCTGCGGTGGAATAACGAATCCACTAGTGGGCTGTCTGTGAGAGACATTTACCAGGGCTGAATCCTGCGGGAGGGGTCAGAATATTTCCAGCGGAAAGGCCGTGCCGATTTGTCGTACAGCCGGATGTAACGCAAGATTTTGCGACGGAGATCGGCGACCGAGGTGAAGATGCCACGATCAATGACTTCGCGTTGCAGTTTGGAGAACCAGATTTCGA
>JASHNT010000001.1 GCA_030041495.1 Bryobacteraceae bacterium
CAACGCCCCCGCTCATCGTCTGGATGAGTTTCCGGCTGGCTATTCCTCGGCAGGTTGCGCTCCCGCAGAGCCTGCCTCCGCTTCACCAGCCGGTCCTGATTATGCGGTACAGTCGTCTTGCCGGGCGAGGATTTTCCATCGAACGGCGAACTGTGTCTTAACTGTTTGTGTCAGCCGACCAGACAAGCGCAGCCCCACCTTACCCCCGCATGCCGAAGTCGTCAATTTCACCACCTCAAATGGCGCAACCAGCTCGCCGAGGAGAACGCTCATTTATCCACGAGTCGAATAAATCGTCTCGCGGCTAATGGCCTGATCGGACAACACCGGCGTGTTTCGAGGACGACCCTCAGCCCACGCCCGGTATCCGGCGGCGCGTTCAGACGGCGACAGGACCAGCCCCGTTTTGCTGGCCTCCACTTTCCCGCCTTCAAGCCAGCCGAGAAGCTCCCTTCGTGGTTGTTCCGAAAGGTGGCCGATCTCTGCCTTGAGCGCGTCAACCGTCATACCCGTACGATAGCCCGCCGTGAGAGGGCCTTCAATTTCATCGGTCGCAAAATGTCTCTAAAAGGAAACGTGGCCCGAGCCTTACCCTTTGAGTATTTGCTCGTACTTGTCATGAGGGCCAATCCAGAACCAGTAAAGATCGCTCCCTCGACGGACCGCCAGGGCACGATATCCGCGGCTGACTCGCACTGACCAGTAAGGACCGGCCGCTTGAAGTGCAGCGAGGGGTGAGACGGATTGGTCTGAAACAGCGTGTATTGCTTGTCAGCTTGTTCTTGGATCTCGGCGGGAAGGGCATCATAGCGCTTCCAAAACTCCCCGATCGGATGAGAAGTAAACGTCACTTTCGGGCGCGTCGTTCCCGCCGCACCCGCAGCTCCTCGTCGAGCGAAGTCACCGTGCCCGACGCAATGGCGTCGTCGATCTCACGATTGATCTTGTCGAGAAGGTGTGCGCCGCGTCCGCCCGGAGAAAAATCGCGCTCCATCTCGCGATCCCATGCCTCTTCCTCCATTTCCTCGAGCCAGTCGAGAAGCTCCTTTCGCTCAGGTTCCGAAAGGTGCTCGATCTCTTCTTTGAGCGCTTCTACTGTCATACCCATACCATAGCCCGCGTTCGCGGACTCTGCAAATGGAAACCATGGCCACCCGGTTTTTTGTCAGCAGTCTTGTCAGCACGCAGCCCCGCCTCATGTGCCCAGCCGTTCTCGCCTGTTTCCGCTGGCCGTTGATGATCCCGATCAGGGCGGTTTGCGGGAATACGCAGCGCGAGCTGCAAGGTCTACCTGAGCCCGGTGACAATTGCCACGCCTCCTGAGAACTCATATGGCGGGGCGTGTCCGCGCCATGGTGATCACGTGGAACGGCTGGAGCCGATGGTCCCTCGCGCGTGATCACTCCTCCGCAACTCCCCGGCCTCACCCGAGCTCGGGCGTCGGCGCCGCTCCTTCAGTTACCAACGGCCGCCCCGGTGGACTGCTCCGTCGATTCAGGAGCCAGATCGGCTGTTGGAACTTCTGCCCTCGAAGTTTCCCCCGCTGAGGCGCCCGCTTGCCGCAGACGCTCCTGAATGAAAGCGTGCCGATGCAGCAAGGACCGCATTGCCAGGTAAAAGCGCAAAGCCAAGTCCTGCTTATCCCCGCTTTCATAGGAGCGCTTCGCGGCCAGCAAATCGCTTCGCACTCCTTCCAACACAGGATCGTCAGGCACGTCGTCCGACAATTCCCCGATCAAGGCGCCTACCAGACTACTCAGCGTTCCGCCCGAATGGCGGCTTGCGGGCCCGCTGTTCTCGGTTAGCTGGCGCATCGCGTCATGCACTCGGCTCATAATTTTCCTCCTTTGGGAATCCCTCGATTCTAATCCAAAAAGGGCCATTCATTCCTTCTGAGAAATGTTTGGAACAGTCGAGCCGGGGCCGCTTTGGCTTCCAGCGGACTCGCCAGGTCTCCGCAAATCCCGCCCGCCGCCCGAATGGTTACAGCCGCGGGAATTCCGCCTTACGCCCTGCCGGGATTTGCGATTGCTGACGATAGCCCCAGCACAGAGGGAAATCCATGGGCGATCAAGCGGAGAGAATCCACGCCGCGCTGCTTCGCTTCAAAGGCGAGCAGCCCGAGGCCAATTCGCAATTTCACCAGTTTGTGCCGATAGGCACGGATTGTGCGCGGATTGTGGTCGTCGTGGATGAAAAAAACCTGGCTGCCTTGGCTTCGCCGATCGTCGATCTTCCCGGCCCCAAGCTTCCCGGTCCCGCAAACGCCCCTGGCAAGCTATAAGTGCGAGGGATTGGCGCTGCTTCAGTCTCCCTTGAGGGGCCCATTCCCCGCGGGTCCAGCAAGGGCCTCATACCGGAGCCGCTTCAATTCCGATTTCTCCAGCCGCGACAAAATCGCCAATGAGGCAGTGAATTCGTCTTCGCGAGGTTCACACCGGGCGACCTCGGTCACCAGAAGATCATTGCCGAACTCCAGCCGCAGGAGGCTTCCCACCTCCAAGCCGGAGCTCAGCTCGACTTGCATCTCCTCCGCCGATAGATCGATAAATCTCGCCCGGTAGACGGCGTTGTCATCTTGCAACGGCTTGATGGTCACTGCCTCGTTGGGCGCCAGTTGAGAATCGGAGCGTTCTTCCATGGCCTCATTTTGGCGGCAGCGTTGCGCGGATTCAATAGTGCTGCGGTGCTGAAGTGGGCGAGCTGGCCTACTTAGTACGCGGGCGAATCGCGTACTAAGGAATAAAATCTTTCGCCAGAGGTAACCGCGGCACGCTCCGTGTTCACGGGCGGCATGCGGACGGCCGCGGTTTTTAATCCGTTCGCAGCAGCCCAGCGACGCTCCGCAGCAAGACCCGCACCAAATCGCTTTGCCGGCCCGTGTTGGTTTTTGAGAAGATCCGTTTCAAGTGAGTACGCGCTGTATTACGGCTGATTAGCGCCTCCGAGGTATATTCATCGATAGTCTTCCCTTCCACCAACGCCGCCGCCAGCGCCGCCTCCGCGGAGGTGAGGTCAAACAGCCGTCGAAGCGCTTCCGTGTTCGATTCCGGCCTCAGCTCCGGGTCGCCCAAGAACACGAGCGCAGCCGGACGTTTGAAACCCCGCTCCTGATTCGCCGCCAGCGGAGCAATCAGCACGGTTAAGGAGCGTAAACCGGACGGGCGCGAGATGGAGAGAACCTGTCCTGGCCGGAATCCGCCTTCCGCCCCGCACAGCGCCGCTCGCAGCGCGTTCCTCAACAGCGTCGTTTCCCGGACGGTTGCCGCTCGAAGCCCGTCCTTGGCCGGCAGCAAGCCGTCCTTGCGCCGGAGAATGGCCTCCGCGGCCTGGTTCACCCACGCTATTTTCGACTCTGCATCGACAACGACCACGCCCCACGGCAGACGATGGAGCGCGGCGCTGGCCGCCACAACCTGGCCATCCGCCGCCAGCAGACGGTAGTGGATGCGCATGGCGCATTGCAGGTGAGGCATCAACGCATTCAGCACCCCAACCTCGTCCCCGCGATACGCTCCTTTCGACTTGGGACGAAGGCTGGTGATGTAAGAAGTCGCCGATCGATCCCGCGTAATAACTCCGCCGAACGTGTGATAGAAGTTCTGCGGGCGCAGATAATCGTGATAAAACCCGGTTGCGGTGAAATCGCGGTCGGAAAGGCCGGCTTGCTCGCCGACCGCCACTAGTCCCGGCTGGAACAAGTGAGACGCATTTATGGTCCAGACGTTCTGAGCGCAATAATGTTCGTTGTACAACCGCTGCCAGGATGGATCCTGCCCGACGCTCTCGGCGACGATTCCCTTCTGGCTGACTACATCCTGCATCATGAGCGCGGCCATCGGGGAGTGGACCGATTGGGCGTATCGCTTAAGGAAATCCGGCCAGGCGCCATGGCCGGCGGCCGCGGCGTACAGCAAACGGATGAGTTCCGATAGCTCGCTTTGAGTCGTCACGATCAGAAATAGAAATCGGCACGGGTTTGAGCGGCTGCGGTTTTCGTCACCCATTTGGGTGACGACCTCGAAAAAGCTATAGGCCATAATACACCCCATGCGCACCCCACAATTTCGGCCATTTGTCCTCACGGCAGTTGCAATGGCGCCGCTTTTGCTGCTCGCCGTAACAGGCGCGCCGGCCACGGCGCAAGTCGTGGAGCAATCCACAGCGGGGACTTCCACGTTTCAGCCTGGCGGAAACTTTTTCCTTGGATGGACCTTCACCACTCCCACCGGCGGTCCGTGGAGCAATATCACCCTGACCATTTACACAACTGCGGCAACTCCGAAGGCCCCGGCTTCGGGTCCGGAGGCTCTCGGTTCGGCGTTCTTATTTACACAGCCGTACACGGGGACGCCAGCGGGCCTGAGCGGCTCCACTCCTCCGGGCTTCGTGGCTTCCTCCAGCAGTTTGTCCGGAGGCGCGTATGTCTTCCCCGCCAGTCTTGTGCTCAATCCCAATACCCAATATTGGGTTTACGAGAATGCGCCCTTTACACAAATTTCCTTTTCTGGTCCCGCGAGCAACGCCGGCTATCTTGCCATGAGCGCAACGGGCGACTTTGTGCCTCCGCCGCCCGCTCTCGGCATGAACGTCCCGAATTACTCGATAGGCGGTAGCGTTGCCGCGGCGGATCCCAGCATCACGAACGTGGCGAACGCGGCCAGCAATATCGGAGCCGGGCTCCCCAATTCCGGGATTGCGCAAGGCGCCATTTTTATTGTCCAGGGGAACGGCCTGGGACCAGCGAACATCGTGTTTGCGCCCTCGGCATTTCAGTCCGCGAGTCTGAGCGGCACCTCGATAACGGTGAACATCGGCGGCACTATCGCGAACCCGCTGATGTACTACAGCTCCTCAGGCCAGATTGCCGCGCTGCTGCCTTCCAACACTCCTACCGGACAGGGAAATATCACGGTCACCTATAACGGCAATAGTAGCGGATCCTTTCCCATTACAGTGGTCACAAACAACCTCGGCGTCTTTTCGATCGATTCCAGCGGCGGGGGGCCCGGTATCGTGACCTACGCCGATTACAGCCTGGTGTCGCCGGTGAAAGCCGCCAACTGCGGCGGCCCCGACACCACTTGTGGGGCGGCCAACTCCAACGACACGCTGACCCTATGGGCCACCGGATTGGGACCGGTCAACGGAAACGATGCAAGCGGCGCGGGACTCGGCGAGAACATGCCGCAAATTCCCCTAACTTTGTGGCTGGGCGGGGTACAAGCCACCGTCACCTATCAGGGCCGCTCCGGCTGCTGCATTGGCGAGGATCAAATCATCTTCACGGTCCCCAACAATGTTCCGACGGGATGCGCGGTTCCGCTAGTGGTCCAGATCGGAAGCCAGATCAGCAATAGTACGGTAATACCGGTAGCCAACGGAAGCCGCAATTGCTCCTTCGTCAGTGAGGAGTTTGCCCCGGTGACCTCGCAGCAGATTACGCAACTGGTCGAGGCCGGATCGATCTCTGCCGGCACGATCAAACTAAATCATTACTCCGATGGCGGGGGCGTCTTCGAAGACGACGCGAAATTTCAGTTCATCGACATCACCGGGTTCGTCCCGGGAACACAGCCTTTCATAGCCTCCTGGGTTGACGACCAGCCGGCCGGTACTTGCGTCGCCTACCCGAGTCTCAATACGGGTTTCAACTTTCCTGCCACGGCCGCGACCCAGCTCAGCGCGGGAAGCACTTTCACCGCGACCGGACCAAACGGAAGCGTGAACTTGGCTGTCGGTTCCGGTAGTCTGACCGAGTTCAACAACACCGGCTCCTTCCTGGTTCCAGGCGCTTACACGGTCACTGGCGGCGGCGGGACACAGGTTGGTCCGGTGAGTGCAAACATCGCCATACCCGCGGCCGCAACAATGACCAGCCCATCGAACAATGGCTCGGCCACGCGCGCTAACGGATTGACGGTCAACTGGACCGGAGGCGCCGGGATGCTTCAGATTGAGGTAAATAGTTGCAGTCCTGGTTCCTGCAACAACGGCGCAGCCGCTATCTGCTATGTGCCGGCTAGCCTGGGAACCTTTACCGTGCCCGCCTACGTTCTGGAAGCTCTCCCGGCAGGCACCGCGGCCGGAGTTGTTTTGTCTTCCTACTCCGAGGCCTCATACACCGCAACGGGTCTGAACGTGGGAGGTATCCAGACTTTCAGCAGCGTTTCCGGTTTCGGCTACGGCTGGGGCTCCGGCGGCTTCGCGCTGCAGTAGGTGCAGCCCGCCTGGTTCTCGCGACTTTACAGGGCCGCACCCGCGGCGCGAGACGCCGGCGTCCGGTTAGAGGGCCGTGCCAGCGGACAATCTTCCTCGGGAGGCCATGCGGGCCGACGGTCCAACCCCTTGAGCTTGTGCTCTATCGCGGCCATCACGGCGTCTTTGAACGGCGATTCCGGCCACTCCTCCACGATGCTTAAGCGGTAGCGTTCCCACTGGCGTTCCGACATGCCTTTGGCGAGAGTGCGGCGTGGCTCGGTTTCGCTAGGCGGTTCCCAGTGACCGTCCGGGCCGCGGGGGAGCAACACGCCGCCTCTCTGCGGTTCATGATGTAACCTGTGCGCAACCCTCTCAATCGCTCAAAAGTACTGAACGTACCGGCTTCTCGCGCCGCCAGGCGGACTGGCCCTATCATGAAGGGGATGCCTGCCAGCATGCACCGGCCACTCGTCGCGCCCGCCGATATTCCCCGCCGCGCGCGCTTCCAAGCCCGCCGCACCGAAAACATCGTCGAAAGCGTGATTCGCGAGATGACTCGCCTGGCTGCGCAGCACAATGCGGTGAATCTGGCGCAAGGCTTTCCCGATTTTCCCGCTCCGGAAGCCATCAAGCAGGCGGCCGCAGAAGCCATCGCCGCCGACGTCAATCAGTATGCCATCACCTGGGGCGCTAAACCTCTGCGTGACGCCATCGCAGCCAAGTACCACAGGCATTACGCCCTGGAGCTCGATCCGGAGCGCGAGCTCACCGTGTGTTGCGGCGCCACCGAAGGCATGATCGCGGCCCTGCTCGCCGTGACCAACCCCGCCGATGAGATCGTCATCTTTGAGCCGCACTACGAAAACTACGGTCCTGACACTCTGCTGTGCAGCGCCGAACGCCGCTTCGTGCGGCTCCATCCCCCCGACTGGCGCTTCGACCCGGAGGAGCTTCGCCGCGCGTTTTCCCCCCGCACCAAGGCCATCATCCTCAATTCGCCCGGCAATCCCCTGGGCCAGGTATTCGACCGCGCGCAGCTCGAAACCATCGCCGGACTGTGCCAGGAGTTCGACGCGCTGGCGATCACCGACGAAATCTACGAGCACATCATCTACGACGGCGAAAAACACGTGCCCATGATGACCATTCCCGGCATGCGCGACCGCACCATCATCGTCAACAGCATGAGCAAAACCTATGCCGTGACGGGCTGGCGCGTGGGCTGGGTCGCGGCCTCGCCGGACCTGACCGAATCCATCCGCAAGGTTCACGATTTTCTCACCGTTGGCGCAGCGGCTCCGCTCCAGGCTGCCGGAGCCGTCGCGTTGGCGCTGCCAGATTCCTATTACGTGGAGCTGTCCCGGGACTATCAGGCTCGGCGGGACCTCACGCTGAGCATGCTGGAACGAGCCGGTTTCCGCTGCTTCCGGCCTCGCGGAGCCTATTATGTGATGGCTGATATCTCCACATTCAACTTCGAGGATGACATTCAGTGTGCGAGGCATCTGATTGAGCAAGTGGGTGTTGCAACCGTCCCCGGCTCCAGTTTCTTCTTTCATCCGGAAGAGGGTTCAAGATTAATCCGCTTCTGTTTTTGCAAGAAGTATGAGACCCTAAAGCTAGCAGATGAACGTCTGTTAAGGATCTGAAATACGACTTAGATCGCGAATCCAGGGAGGAAGTGTGATGGTATCAAAAGTACTGCTCCCGGAAGCGGTGACCCGGCAGGATGGCACGGGCCCCGAAATCGAGCTGGATGAGATCGGCACATCGCTCCTGCTCACCTTGGGAATCACGCGAATTCTGGAACGGGAGAACCTGGACGTCTCTGTCTGGGGCTCGGCCGATGGCAAAGAATGGAGGCAGTTGGCTGCCTTCCCCCGCAAGTTCTACTGCGGAACCTATTCGATCCCGCTGGATCTGGCGGGGCACCCCGACGTGCGGCAGGTGCGCGCCCAGTGGCGCATGAGCTCCTGGGACATGCTGGAGCCCAAGCCTCTGTTCAGCTTCTACCTTCACGCCGAAGACCTTAAATTGCTGCACGCCGGGGCAGCGTAGGGCGCAGGACACGCGCTTCGCTACAGCCGATTGATTAAACTCGCGACGTAGCCCGCGCCGAATCCGTTGTCGATATTCACCACCGTCACGTTGCTCGCGCAACTGTTCAACATCCCCAGCAGCGCGGCGAGGCCGTGGAAGCTCGCCCCGTAGCCCACGCTGGTCGGCACGGCGATCACTGGCGCGGCGACCAAGCCGCCGACGGCGCTCGGCAGAGCGCCTTCCATCCCCGCGCAGACGATCACTACGCGAGCCTCGCTCAACCGCTCGCGATTGTGCATCAGCCGGTGGATGCCCGCGACACCGATATCTGGGATCAGGTCGACCTCGTTGCCCATCACCTGCGCCGTGACCTGAGCTTCTTCGGCCACGAACAGGTCGCTGGTGCCGGCGCACACCACCGCGATCTTGCCCTTCCCCAGCACCGTCCGGTCGCGCCACACACGCACGGCGCCGCAAGCCGGAAAATATTCGGCGTCGGAGTGCTCGCGCTGGAGGCGCTCGGCGGTCTCAGGCGTTGCCCGCGTTACAAGCACGTTACGCGCCCGCTTGAGCAGCGAGGCCACAATGCCAGAGGCATGCTCGGGAGTCTTGCCCGTTCCGAAGACCACCTCCGGAATGCCGTGGCGCAGAGCGCGATGATGATCCACCATGGCGAATCCCAGATCTTCGAAAGGCAGATGGCGCATGCGCTCCATCGCCGCCTCCACATCCACTGCCCCGGCCTTCACCTGCGCCAGCAGCTCGCGCAACTGTCCGCTATCCATACGTAGTCGAGTGTAACAGTGCCGCAAGTACCCCTTTCGATCGGAATTATCCCTTTCACATACCCAATCGTGTTAGCCTGATGTCGCGACAGGTCGGTTGTTTTTGGCTAGCGCCCGGATCGCCCGCGTCCGCCCATCCCACGCGTGGTGATCTTGCGGTATTTCTTCTTTGGCTTTGCGGCTGCTTTCGTTGGGTGCGCCCCTTGGCGTGGCATCTCTGCGGTGGGTTTAACGCGCCCCAGGAGTTGAACAGCTTCGTTCTCGGATAGCGGGATACTGATCGGACCTCCAGGTTTTGGCATTTAGGCTTTCCCTTTCAATTTCCTAGGTTCAGACTTGCTACGGGAGGGGGCTTCTCTTCTGACCTTGGTAGAGAGCGGGATAGTAAGGGGCGGAATAGCCATCTGTGACGTAATTGATGATACAAACTGCCTCACGAACGGAATGATGACGAATCTGAAATCAGATGCTGCGAAGCGGTCAACCAGAGACTTCTTAAGGGAGCCACCATGAAAGTGCGCCTCGAACTCACACTTCACTGTTAGCGGGGCGTTTGCCTCAAGAGACTCGGCGACTCGAACCGAGAACTCACCCACGATCTCAAAGTACCCGTCACCGATTTCTGAGGCATGGTATTCGTCGTTGAAAATTCTCAATTCCTTCTTTTCGGAGGCTGCAAGCTCGTACCACTTCTGGCGGTCGAGGCTCGCCGAGCAAGATTTCAGACCGATAGTGACAAGACGAATGCCTTGGATGAAGCTTTCGTAGGATTCGTTGTTAGCGCTTTGCGCTGTTGGCATGTTCTTGAATATAATCCTTAGTTAGTTCGTTATCGAACCTCCCTGCCCACCACTTATGGCCTGCCGTTAGTTGTTTCCTTCCCCACGGTAATGCGATTTTCTCCACTCTAGAGAGGGCCTGAATTAGACCGCCGGAAGGCGAGGCGTGCACGGTGCACTCCCACGACTGCTGCTCCTGCAACATCCAATAGGAGACGGTAGGCGGCTCTGTTGCTCCGCGAACCGTCAAGGCATCGGCAACACACGTACGCATGGCATGTAGGCAAGATTTGAACGTGACCTGCTCGGATAGCATTGAAGTTACCAATTGGTTCAGGCTGACGTTCTCTTGTTGGGCTAAGCGGACGAGGTCCCTATGCAGCTTTCTAGGAACGCGTTGAACCCACTTACCACTCGGGAGTTCTGGCTCATCCTCGGGCTCAGGAATTACCTGTCCAGCTTCCAGCGCTGTCTCAATCCAAAGCCTTTTCATGTTGCGAATTTCTTCGAGCGCAGCAGCTTCGCTGGCACCATGCGCCATGCAGCCAGGGAGTTCTTGGACTGTGGCCACAAAGTCGCCGTCTTCATCTCGTCGGATGGTGAACGTGTAGGGGAGGTTCTCGTAATAATCGAGCCCCTTGGTCACAGCATTGAGATTCTCAGGTTTCATTCGTATAGATCCAAATCACTCATGACTTCCAAAAATTTCTTAACGTAACATGACTTAATCTGTTTTTCCCCTGGGTTGTGGTGGCACACGCCAAAGAACTTGCCGTCCACGAAGAACATATGCTGATGATCGTTCTTCTTGCTGATCGTCCGGTACCCGTTCTTTGCGAGTTGATGTACAACCCATTGGATTTCCGAAAGCTGGACGTTCTTAATCCGCCTCGAAATGTCAGCGATCTGATTTCGTATGTGGTCGAGGTCCGCCATGCGCGGATGCTTTGCTAGGGTTAAAAGACATGATCCTCCTCCTTAGACTAGACATGCAACCTGTTTTTATGATACTATCCGTAGTATCAAAGTCAATCACCCAAATGGTAGAATGAGGAACGATGGGAACCGGGGCCAAGACGTGTAAGCCCAAAAAGGCAGCGAACACAAGGGATAGCGGCGAGGTCCCATTGAGGAATACGAAAGGAGGGTTGCCCTAAATACGACCCCCCCGTTTTGCAAGTGCTCTAAGCGACGAGCGGCAGTGGCGGAACAGCAGACGCAGTGGATTTGGGTTCCACGGGGCAAGCCTACCAGGGAGAGCCCGTGCAGGTGCAAATCCTGTCTGCCGCACCATGCCCTTGCATTTCCAGTATATCGGAAGTGTCAAGGGCCTGGAATAGGTAGCGTCATAACCGTGGCCCCAGCCCAGGGAGCGCCACATCGGAAAGGAGACCTATGGAAGGTCCGTACACACTGACCGAAAAAGAAGTTGACCGCGTTGTAGCACGAAAGTCCCCGGGGGCTTATATCCTTGATCGCAAGAAGCTACCGGAGCAAACATTTTACGTATACTACGCGGGTCGTTCTGATGTTGATGTTAATGCTCGTTTGAAGCAGCATCTTGGAAACTATAGCCGCTTCAAGTTCGAGTATCATTCCTCGCCGAAGTCAGCATTCGAAAAGGAGTGTAACCTCTACCATGATTTCAACCCACCGGATAACAGCGTACATCCGGCTCGGCCCGCTAACTCAGGATGGAAGTGTCCGCGCTGTACAGCGTTCGATTAATCCGCACGGTTGCGTAACCGCAGAACGTCACGAAGGGCGCAGAGATAGCCATAATGCCAGTAGGCTCTCTCTGCTGTCCCTTCGTCAAGGTGTTTTTGTTCGGTCTCGCAGTATCGGGCGTCAATTGCCAGCAAGCGCTCTAGACCCTGGACGCGGCGCTCCAGTCTTTCATCCCAATCATGCCTTGGGTCGGTAGACTGTACCCAACGGGACATCTAATGCTCCACTTGAGGGATTACAAACTGAGCCGTCCCTCTTCCGGTATTATGCACGTTTTGGCTCCTTCAATGTCAGACGCTTCCCGCTGGTCTTTTGGATTGCGGCTGCGTTCCGCTCATGGTCGCTCATCTTGCGCGTGCCGTAGCGGAAGGTGAACTCATTCAGATACTGCTGGGTGTAGGGCCGTCCCCAGTGGTGGAACGTGCCATAGTTGCCGCGCTTGATGAGCGAGAAAAATCCCTCAACCGAATTGGTCGTGATTGTCAGACCGTTCACGCGGCGGGAGTATTGCTTCTGCTTGTGGTTCACGCGGTCGTGCGTGGCGAAGTAATCCTGTGGCCGTCCATACACGCTGGACTCATCCGTCATCAGTTGGCCTTCCGGCTCGATATGCGCCTTAAGAACCGGCTCGATGTTGTTCAGTGTGATCCGATCAACCGGGAAGGCGCGCACTTCGCCCTGACGCTGCAAGAGGGCAACTACGGCCTGTTTCTTTGAGTACTTCGAATTGGCTACGCCGGAGCGCTCTTTACCGCCGATATAGGTTTCATCCACCTCGACGATTCCGGCAAGTCGGCCCGCTACTGGCTCCTGGCCAAGCGCCCATCTGATTCTGTGCGCCATGAACCAAGCGGTTTTGTAGCTGCCAAGTTGCTTTCCGCTCTCATCTGTTCCCCACAAATTCCGCCAAAGCTGGTGCGCCGAAATTCCCTTCTTGCTGGAGCACATCAGGTAGATCGCGAACAACCATTTGTGAAGCGGGATGTGGGAATCCTCAAAGATCGTCCCCATGGTGACCGTGAACGGTTCACGGCACCCTGCGCACTTATAGAGGCCCTTCCGCGTGGTTTCCCCTTCGAGCTTATAAGCTTCGCCAACTAGGCCACACTTCGGGCAAGCCGGACCATCCGGCCAAAGTTGCTTTTCCAGATACTCGCGGGCGGCGTCCTCATCGGTGTGGTGCTTTGCGATCAATCCGGCCATGACCAATGATCCCATTTTTATCTGGGTATGTCAAGGGGATAATTCCGCTTTCGATACCCCCAAATGCGGCAGGCCAAACCCTCCTCAAACACCTTGGCGCAGGAGGCATCCGCGGTGATAATGACTCAACGGCCATGACAACCTCCGCGAGCAACCTCCCCCCGGTCTGCGTCGAAGTTGGACTCGACTGCTACACTTGCACCGCTTCCACTGGGCGCGAGCTGGCGAAAGCCTGCCCCGGGCTCCCCGGCAAGCTGGTCGCGCAGCTCTTTGTGCAGATCCACACGCACCAGGCGTGCGCGCGGATGCACCGCAACTTCGCGCAAGCCTACGATGAGGCGATGGAGCCGGCTCGCCCGCTGCCGAAGGGCCCGGGAGTCGAGATCCAGCGTCCGCTGGTTGCTGCCGCGGCAGCGTAGCGCGACTTAGCAAAGCCTAGCGCTGAGAGATCAGGCCGCGAATCCGCGCTTCCGTCGCCGCCCGATCCACCTTCCCGTGATACGCCTCGACCAAATTGCCCTGCTGGTCGATCAGAAACGAGTCGGGCAGCATCGAGCCCCAACCGAAGCGGTCGGCCGTGGCTTGGTCGCCCACAACCATTTTATAGCGGAACTGTTTGTGCGACTTGAGGAACGGAGCCACCACCTTCCAGCCCCCATCATCCATCGCTACACCTATTACGGCGAACTTCTTGGTTCCAAACTTCTTCTGATACTCAACGAACCACGGCATCTCTTCCTTGCAGCCGGTGCACCAGGTCGCCCAGAAATCGACCAGCACCACTTTGCCCCGATATTGATCGAGCCTGACGGTTTTTCCCGAGACGTCCTTGAGGCCGAGCTCGGGAGCCGGCTTTAAGTCGCCTGCGAAGACCGCCGCGGCAAGAGACACTGCGACTGCAAACAGTTTTACTGTCATATGTTTTCTCCTCAAAAATGAATGTATTGAGATTACGCGACGGCCTTGCGGCCGCCCGACACCATTCCAGCGATCGCCGGAAGCATTTCCAACACCAGCAGACTGATCAGCAACCCGAAATCTTCAAAGTGCACAATGAATCGGAGCGGGTAATACGCTATCGTCGCAAGGAAGAGCAGGCTTACCGCGAGAGCTCTTCTTGACAACCATGCGAGAGCGTAGCCGCTCGTCCATGATCCCGCCACCATAATCAGCGTGCCGCGTGTCACAGCGATGATGGAATGATGCAGCGACATCCCGTTCTCCGCCAGCACGGCCGGATCCAGATCTTTGTGATTCAAGACGATCCAAAAGTCGAGACTGAACAATCTGGATCCGCGGACTACCGCCAGCCCCAAACACCAGCCCAGAGCCACAGCCAAGGAGAGCGCGGAAACGCGCCTCCACTGCATCAAGCCAGCAAGTTGCCTGCGCACAACTAGGCCGAGCAACCCTATCAATGCGCGCCCGCCCGGCTCGCCCGACTCGGCGAGATCGCCGAGCACCGCCTCACGCTCCTTCGCATCGAGCATCCGGGCGAGCAGATTGATTAGAATCCCGCTCATGTGGTCTCCCAAGACACTCCCCGGCTCAGGCGAGTCACCGCGCGATAAAATTCGGACGCTTCGGCTTCGCCCTTGGCGCTAACCTGGACCATGCGTTTGGCCCGGCCTCCGCGCTGCGGAGTTGCCTCTCCCATCCACGTTTTGACCAGGCCCTTGGCCTCCA
The DNA here is from genome assembly GCA_030041495.1 of Bryobacteraceae bacterium. GTDB lineage: Bacteria > Acidobacteriota > Terriglobia > Bryobacterales > Bryobacteraceae > Palsa-187. The sequence goes on from JASHNT010000001.1 coordinate 14,423, forward strand.
GACGGTCGAGCGTGGTGTACAAAGCTCCGATGGAGCACGGCTTCCCCGTCGCGGCCTCGATCTCTTCGCGAATCGCCGCGCCATAGGCGTTTTCGCCCAGCCGCGCGGCCGCGGTGAGCAACAGGTATTCGAACTCGCCCAACATTACTACCTCATTGTGATAGTAATGGCAGGCGATGTCAAGAGCGAATCTTCTTGCGTGGAGTCTTTTTCCGCGGATTGGGCTTCTGCTGGCTCACGAACCGGCACGACATCGCCAGCAGGTCGCGCAGGATCTCCGGCGTGGTTTTCGACAAGCGCACCAGCACGCTCGGATAATCGGCGTAGTGATCCCGAATGTAGTAGGTTTCCGGATCGGCTTCGAGCATCTCCGCGCACCGCTCGAAATCGACGCGAAGCAGCAGCGTGCCGGGTTCGGCCGCTTTGTTGGTGGCGATGCAAGCGAACATCTTGCCGCCAATTTTCAGCATGGGCGCACCCCAGCCAACACCTTCCTCGACGCCCGGCATGGTACGCGCGATTTCGCGAACGGTATCGAAATCGACCGGCTTCTTCTTCATTACTTGATCAATGTCGCCGGGATCCACTGCTGCCCCACCGGGTCCAGCACCGTCGCCGTGCGGTGATGATGCCACTGGTCGGCCGGTGGACGCACCGAAGTCGCGCCGGCGGCCAGCGCCCGCTCATACCAGGCGTCACAATCGTCTACGTACAGGAAGAACCGGCCCAGCTCCGGAGGCTCTCCCGACTCGCCCATCTCTAGAATCGCGTCGCCGATCCGCACCGCCGCGTGCATCACCCTCCCGCCCTGCTCAAACACACCCAATTCTACCGCGCCAAAAGCCGCCTTCAGAAACTCGATATAGGCTCGCGCCTTGGGCGGATGCACGTACGGAATGACCGACGCAGCGTTCTCCAGAACAGGCGCTCCCGGCAGCCGGGTCGCGATGTACCAGTTGTTACCGCACAAGTCCTTCACCCAACCCAATCGCTCCCCATAAGGACGATCCGACGGCTCCGCCACCATCGCGGCTCCGGCTTCCAGAGCTTTCTGGAACACGGCATCGCAATCCGGAACGTAGACATGAAAGCAGATTTTCTCTTCGCGCTCGAGACCCGGGCCGGAATAGAGCATAAGCATCGAATCGCCGATGCGTAGCTCGGTGTGAAACCCTCCTGGTGTGGAGGTGCGGCCGGTCTCTTCGGCTCCGAAAGTGTGTTTCAGGAAGGCAAGCAACTCTTCCCCCTTGGTGGCGACCAAGTAGGGCGTGATGGTGCGGAACCCTTCCCGGGCAGGGGCGGCAGCAGCGGGCATAGTAGCTCTCCTTTGTAAATCGGACCTCAATCGCGACTGAAAATCTTCGGACGGCATCGCGCGCAGCTCCGCGGCGACGCGGGCCAGAGGCTCGAGCTCCTTTTCGAGACCCTGCGGCTCCGCGCCGGCCAGCAGCGCGTCGATCGCTTGATCGAGCGTGTCTTCTATCGGGCGCTCAGGCATTGGGCGTTCAGGCATGTTCGCCCCCCATCTGCGCCCGCAGATTCTCGATTGCCCGCAGTTGGAGCTGCTTCACGGCTCCTTCGCTGCGGTCCATCTCGCGGGCGATCTCGCGGATGCTCTTCTGTTCCACAAAGCGCATATGAATGACGCGGAACTGCGCCTCTGGCAGACGGTCGACCAGTTGAAACAGCATGGCGCTGCGTTCGACCTCCGCCTCCTCGAACGGCTCGGATTCGCGCTTCAGCTCGCCCATCTCGCGTCCATTGCGCACCCGGTAATCGGCCACGGTGCGGAAGGCGATCCGCAGCAGCCAGGCCACGAACGGCACTCCGCGCCATTCGAACTTGCGAATCCCGGCCAGAGCCTCGCGAAACACCTCCGCCGTCAAATCCTCAACCGAGTGCCGGTCGCCGACGCGGCGTGCAATATACGCATAGACGCGATGGAAATGCAGCTCATACAGGCCGGCAAAGCGGGCGGGGTCGCTCTGCGCGGCTTCCACCAGCAGTCTTTCTTCGTTGCCGATGCCCGGCTCCGTCATTCTCACTAAGGTTATCCGGCGAGAGGCTTAAAAAGTTATGCTGCAGCCGGCGATAAGCCGCTTAGGGGCGCAGATGGGCAAAGACATCGAGACAAATACGAACCTCCAAAATCTCAGCGCCGCCATATCCGGCCAGCGGCTGGGCGTCGATTGCGATTACGATAAAGAGCTGCGCCGCCTGCAAGTGGAACTGGTGAAGTTTCAGGAGTGGGTCAAGAAGGAAGGCCTGCGGGTGGTAGTGATCTTCGAAGGCCGCGACGGCGCCGGTAAAGGCGGATCGATCAAACGCATCACCGAAAGCCTGAATCCGCGCGTATGCCGCGTGGTGGCTCTGCCTGCGCCCACCGAACGCGAAAAGACGCAATGGTATTTCCAGCGGTACGTGGCCCATCTGCCGGCGGCTGGCGAAATCGTGCTCTTCGACCGGAGCTGGTATAATCGCGCCGGTGTCGAGCGCGTCATGGGATTCTGCACCGAAGCCGAGTATTCCGAATTCCTGCGTAGTTGTCCGGAATTCGAGCGGATGCTGGTGCGCAGCGGCATCGTCCTGATCAAATACTGGTTCTCGGTCAGCGGCGAGGAGCAGGAGCGGCGCTTTCAGGACCGGCTCAAGAATCCGGTAAAGCGATGGAAGCTCAGCCCGATGGACCTGGAATCGCGCAGCCGCTGGGTGGAATACTCACGCGCCAAAGACGAAATGTTCGCGCACACCGATATCAAGCAAGCGCCCTGGCACGTGGTGGACGCCGACGACAAGAAACGCTCCCGCCTGAATGTGATCCGTCACCTGCTGAACCAGATTCCCTATAAGGAGCTCCCTCCGCAAACGCTCACGCTACCGCCGCTGGACCGCCGCAAGTACGCGCGTCCGCCGATCGACGATCAGAACTTCATTCCCGCGTATTACCGGTAAGCGCTGTATTGTGATCCGGACGACTCGGCGAGAAATCGCCGCACAATATTCAGAAATTCCGCCGTGGATTCCTGGTCGGGATAGTGCCCGAGTCCAGGCATAACCACAATCTGCACGCCGGGAATAGTGCTCTTCAACTTTTCTTGCGTCTCCGGCGGGACGATGCGGCTCTCGCCGCCCAGAATGTAAATCGTGGGGCAGGTAATCTCGCCGACGTATTCCCACAGCTCCGTAGGTACGAAGCCTTTGGCGAGGTTCGGGTCGCGTTTCCACACGATGCGGCCATCCTCTCTGCGCTTGCTGCCGAAGTGCGCGTAGGCGCGCAGGATTTCTTCCGGCGTTTTGGGGTTGCCGCGCTCGAGCGACCCCACCAGCTCGTCCTCCGAGGCCCATCCGTTAGCCTCGCGCTCGACCTGCCGCGTAAACGCCGAGGCGATTTCATTGGTCCGCTCCGGCCCCACATCCTCCGAGATCAGCCGCGCAACTCGCTCCGGATGCAAGCCCGCATAAACCTGCACCACTCGTCCGCCAGTGGAGTTGCCAAGCAGCGTAACGTTGTCGAGATCGAGCTGATTGATGAACGCCTCCAGATCCTTCGCGTAATCCTGCACCAGGTACGCTCCCTCCGGCGACCAATCCGAATCGCCGTGCCCACGGATATCGATCGCCATTACGTGATAATCCGCGCGAAATTCCGGAGCCAGATGATCGAACTGATGCGCAACGCGGGCGATGCCGTGCAGCATGATGAACGGAGGCTTGCCCGGGTTGCCCCAATCCAGATAATGCAGCCGCAGGCCGTTCACGCGGATGAATTGGTCGGTGTAGGGCGCCGCCGACGCGGTCGACGCCTTCACCGTAACCTTGACCTCGCCGTTGCTCCAGCAGCATTGGAACCCGCGGCCTCCGTCGCCTGACCAATCGTTCACGGTGAGGTGCAAGACATAATCGCCGGGAGCGCTGAAAGTCGCCGTCGTCGAAGCGTGGCCGCTGTAGACCGCCGCAGGATTCCAATCATCCTTCATCACAGAAGGCCGCGCGTCGGCGAACGCAACCTTCGCCGGTCCGCGGAACTGGCTCCAGGTGAGAGTGACCGGAGGTGTGCGCGGCGGCTCCGCGCCCTGCGCAACCTTGGCGTCGTCACTTACCCAAACATCGAGCGGCAGAGGACCGCCAACGGTCGCGGTCATGGCCGTAACCAGCGGCTTGGGTCCCTGCAACGACGGCCCGCTTTTATCGAAGCTCAAGAACGGCGGCGTATTGCCGATGCCCTCTTCTTTGAACGGCGACACTTCCCACAGCGAATTGAGACTCAGCGGAATGACGTTGGTCTGGCCGTTAGCCGTAAGCGTCCAGGCAAGCTGCTTGCCTCCAAAATCCGCGGGGACCGTTATGGTGAAAGTGCCCCATTGCCGGCCGGTGAGGAAATGCGTAGGCTGACCCCGATCAGGACCGCCCGGCTCGATGGAATTACCCGAGCCGATGGGAATTTCCAACTCTTCCTTTGTATTTCGGTTGTAATAACCGAGCAAGAGACTGAAAGTTCCGTCAGCATTTTTAAACCAGCCTTCGAAAGCGCCCGTGACTCCCTGGCCGGATTCATGAGGCTCGACACTGTACGTGGCCTCCGGCGCTTTATAAGCAGGTGCTTGCCCCCAGGCGCACAGCGCCGCAAACACGGCAGCCACCCAAACCAGCTTCATCGCCTAATGAATCGACGCGGTGAGCTTATGCTGCGCGGCCCAGCGATCGTAGTCTTCCTGGCTGATATACGTCATGTTGACCCACGCGTGGCCCATCTCATCCACCGTGCGGTCGCCGAAGCCGACCCATTGATTGGGATCGGGATTGTTGCGATTGTTGGCCGTGTTGTCGTACCACGCGGTGATCTTCAGCGTGGTGCCCGCGGGCAGCACCGGCTCGGCATCCGGCGCATAAATATAGTTAGTCATCCAGTTGAAGTTGAAGTTATTGACGTAACTCAACGTCTCCTTGGTGCCGTCCGGCAGGATCGCTTCCATCAGCATCGCCTTGCCCCGCAGATGCATGTGCGGCTGGAAATTCTGGAGCTTGACCGGTTGCCGCAGCACGGTTGTCCCTGCGGTCACCGCCGTCGAATTCGGCGGGATATCGATCACCTGCGATGCGCCGGAGCGCGGCGTCGCCAGCAGGACCGCGAGCTCCGTTTTATGCTTCGGTTCCTGGCCTTTGGGGTACAGCCAAACCGCCAGTTCGACGTGATCGCGAATTTCTTCGCCCACCGCGTGCAGGTGCAGCTCCCACCGCACGCGCGCGCCGGGAACCAGCAGCTTGCCGCTGTCGGCCGGATACACGTCGTTCTGCTTTCCGACGGCCCATTCCATCAAAATCTTCGACGGACGGCCGGCGGCGGCGGAGACGGAGGCGGAAGCATCGGTGGGCTCGTCCTGCTCCAGATAGGCTATGGCGTGATGCACGATCCTGCGCCCCGCGGGGGTCGACGGCCGGATCTCCACCGCGCGCACCCAGCGCGGGTCCGTAATCGGCAGCACCGTCACCGGCTTCCACCACACGTCCTGCCCGTGAGCAGGCATCGTGTAAGCGGGCGACTCCACCACAAAATCGGGCTGACCTAGCAGCTTCGCCGTCACCCACTCCTGGCTGGTGGGCCACTGGATCGGCTTGGGCAGGTCCTTCGGATCGCCCTCCGGCGCTCCCGCATCCACCCAATCCCGGATGGTCGCGATCTGTTCGTCCGTCAACGATCGATCGTTTTGAAAATGCTGGATGCCGACCGTCTTATCTATGCTCCAAGGAGGCATGCTGCGGGTGACCACTCGCTCACGGATGGATTTCGCCCAAGGCCGCGCCTCCGCGTAGCTCTCGAGCGACATCGGCGCAGCGGTTCCCGCGTGGTGGCACTCGTCGCATTTGGCCTGAAAAATCCGCGCGACGTCCTTGGAAAAGGTGACGCCCGTCTCCGCCGCGGACAGTTGTAGCGCCGCGGCACACAGAATCAGCGGGCCATAGACCGTGGGAAATCGAGAAGTCATCCGGGACCCTCCTTGGTTACAAAAGAGTTTATTGCGTCAGCGGGTGGGAGTCAATCGGTGACGGCACCCAAAAAACTCTCGCCCTTCGCGATCCTCATCCCGAAATTTTCCGCCACCGTTTGCCCTAAGTCCGACAGCGTCGCCCGAGTCCCCAAATTTACGCCGGCTCGCGCCCGCTTGCCGTAGATCAGCACAGGCACGTATTCGCGGCTGTGGTCAGTCGACGGGGTCGTGGGATCGCAACCGTGATCGGCGGTCAGGATCACCAGGTCTTCTTCGCGACTGTTGGCTTCCAGGGATGGCAGCCACGCATCCACCTGTTCCAGCGCCTTTCCGTAACCCTCCACATCATTGCGATGGCCGTACAGCAT
>JASHNT010000079.1 GCA_030041495.1 Bryobacteraceae bacterium
GTGACGACTCGATTCTGGTAGGCAGCGAGCTCGGCGGCAAAGGCGCGCTCCAAGACAGCCAGCCGGGTTTTCGTCTTGTTCTTCATCGCGATTCGCCCTGGCATCGATTGGTCAGCTTTACTGCTGTTCCGCCGCGTCTTGCTGTTTTCTGAGAATCCGCAGTTCCGCCGACCAGCCCGAGAGCGCCAGCAGCAGCCCCTCCAAATCCGAGTTGCCGACAACCAACTCGGCTTCGATCGCGGCAATCTCGCGTCGGCAGCGTTCGATTCATACTGGTGCTCCCGCGCGTTCCTGCTTGATGGCATCGAAGGCCCGGCCGTCGTCATCGAGAGTTGCGGTTTTGCCACTGAGCTGCTGCCACCGTTGCACGATGACGTCGACGTATTTCGGATCGAGCTCGATTCCGTAGCAGATGCGCTCAGTCAGTTCCGCAGCCGCCAGGGTAGTGCCGGAGCCGAGGAAGGGATCGTAAACCAGCTCGCCGCGCCGCAAATGGTTGAGGATCGGGCGCCGCATCAGCTCGACGGGTTTTTGCGTAGGATGGTCCCATTTGGCCTCGCCCGAGCCTCCCATAATGAACTTCGGCGAGGGCGAAGCCCAGACCGTCGAATTCTCGCCCGGCTTCCCGAACCACGGAGCATTCTTCTTGCGCATGTAAAGGCACGGCTCGTGCTGATACCAATAGTGCGTTCGGGTCAGCACCGTCCGACCTTTGTCCCAAACGAGCTGTTGCGGATAAAGAAAGCCGATCCGCTCCAGCCCATTCCAAACCTCACGCGCGAACACTGAGGCGTGCCACACGTAAGCTACTTCAAGCGAGGGTACGAGCTCAAAAGCTTCCGACCAGTCTGCCCGGGTGTCGCCGGAGATGCTGGTTGCAGTATGTCCCTCCGTCCTGTGCTTCATGTAGGATGGCTCGGCTTTACCGCACCCGTTGAGTCCGGCGCGGTCGCGCCATTCGCTGTCGAGCTGAATCCCGTATGGCGGATCAGTGACCATGAGCTTAGGCTTCTTCGTACCGAGTAGCTTCGCCACCGTATCCCGGTTGGTTGCATCGCCACAAATCACCCGGTGGGGCCCGAGCAGCCAAACATCGCCGGGCTGGGTAACGGGGATTGTGGGCGGCTCGGGAACGGCGTCCTCGTCGGCCAGTGCGGCCGAGGCGTCGTCAGCCTCGAGCAACCGCGCCAGTTCGTCGTCTTCGAAGCCGAGCAGGGTAACATCGAACTCCTCTTGCCGGAGCACGATAAGTTCCGCTTTGAGTGACTCCTCATCCCAGCCGGCATTCAAGGCAAGCTGGTTATCGGCGATCACCAGAGCGCGGCGCTGCGACTCGGTCAAGTGGCTCAGGACGATCACTGGCACTTCGGTCATTCCCAGTTGCTTCGCTGCGAGCCACCGGGCGTGCCCGGCGATAATCACGTTGTCCGGGCCAATCAGGATCGGGTTGGTCCATCCGAACTCGCGGATGGAGGCCGCAATCTGATCGATTTGGAGTTGGGAGTGTGTCCGGGCGTTGCGTGGGTAGCCGCTTAGCTGGTCAATCGGGAGCATGCGCACTTGTAAGTCCTGCACGAAGAAAACCTCGCTCAATTTTGCGTTGAGGGTTCTTTCGGAGGGTGCGCTTTGCGCTGGCCTGTCGAACCGGGCCCTTGCTATCTTTATACGCGATTTTCGAGCGATTGTATAGAGCCTGGCTTGTGGTTGAGCGCGATCAGAAGTTCTGAATGGCCAGGTTCAACTCCTTCAGGCTGAAGAAGGTGCGTTTTGCGCAGGGCGGCGACGATCCAGCGCTGGACCACTTGAACGGCATTTTCCACGACCGCCTTGTCCCGGGGCTTTCTCGGACGGGCGGGAAGGACGGCCACCTGATAGTGGGCGGCCATATCGGTGTAGGTGGGGTTCAGATCGGGTTCGTAGCGGCAGGCCTTATGGACTCCGCCTTTGAGATTGTCTGGAGTTACGATGCTGGGCAAACCGCCGAATTCAAAGGCATGGATGTGGGTGGTTTCTTCAGCCAGTCCCGCATGTCCTTAGGTTTCTAGCGCCGTATCCAGCAAAGTTCGCGAGCCGAGCGACAGCTTGAACCCGATGACGGCGATCGCGCCGATCAAGATTACGATTGCCAGCGAGCTTTCGCCATACCAAGCCGAGAAGTCCGTCGTGAAGAAAGATCCGGCCATCGTATCTAGCGTGAAATTCGCCACGATGAGAGCGAAGAACCCGAATCGCAGCATGATAAGCACCAGAACTGTGTAGAGGAGCACCCAAAACAAGGCTGTGTCCAGGAGTGCATCGTGGGAACTGAAATTTACACGCAGGATACGCACGGCCGTCCATCCTGCGACCCAGATCCCTCCAGCCAGCCACTGCTTCTTCAACAATGCGCGCACGAGAAACAGAGTTAGGAAGAAAATGAGAGAGCCGCCCACTTCACCATAGAGGTGCCCAGCAATAGAGCTGGAAAATACCCGTAGCCCGCCAAGTTGGGGAAGACTGAATTCGGCGAAGGTGGGGGAGCCGCTCCGCAGACTGAGATAGCCGGAGCCGATAAGCAGCAGGAGATAAGCCATCGCGGCGAGAATCCCGAAGAGCACGTCGCGGCCGACCATCGGGTCGCGCCAGGTGCTGGCAAGCACCCGCGACCACGTGATCATGGTTTGCGGCCAATAGCGCCGGACCCATGGCTCTAGGGCTAGATAGAGCACCCAATACTCGACGAACAGAAATGCGGCGTTCGAAAGAGCGTCTCCGATCAGAGTCTGTTCGGCTTGCGATCCTACATGGTGCGCGCGAAAGACCCAGGCGATCAGGCTCATGCCGGCGCAATACACGCCGACGCGAGTCGCGCCGCGAAGATCTCCGCGCTTGGTTCTCCAGTTGTGATGTGCGACCCAAAGTGCGACGATGAGGACAATCGCGTTAACGGCATAGTTTGCGATGCTGCGCAGCGTTTCGGAGGTGGTTGGATTTTCTGGAGTCAGACGCGTCGAGCGCGTCCAGGGCCACAACACCTGAAAGTAGACAGGACGTCCGTGAAATGAAGCCGCCTCGACACGAACCTTGAGATCCGGTCGTCCCGGGTAAGTGCCCGTCCATGCGGCCCGAGTCTCCGTCGCCAATAAAGGCGTCCACTCCGGACCGGCCGGTTTGAGTTGATTCGGGTCGAGATGCGCGGCGGTGAAGAGGGGGCTCCAATCCGTCGGGGGCGGCTCGGGGGGTGCCGCTTCGCGTTCCGGCGGAACCGCGGTGAACCTCCGAAGCGTACCGTCCATTTCCATCGTCACGCTTATCATCCCGGGAACGGAGACGGGCGGATCTAGGATGCCTGGCTCGCCGTTTGAGGTAGACCGTTCGGGTGCCATGGCAGCAGGTCCCTGCCGGTACCAGTAGCCGACCCCGGTGGGTGGATGGGCGAATAGCCGAGTCCAATCTTCCGCGTTATGCCCGTTTCCGGCCACATAGTAGATGTTGGCGCCATCCGCAAAGAAGCCGGAAATGGAATCGGCCGCGCGTTCCGTATAACCGAGACTCTTGGCAAGATCACGCGCCTTCGCGGCAAGAACCTCGGGCGGATTCTCCATGGGCACGAAATTCAGGAGGTGCAAGTGTGGCGTTGCCACGCAGTACGCGATTAAGCCGACAGCAATCCCAACGAGCGCTGGGATAGCGATTTTCGGAGAGAGCCCGAGTGTACCGCCGGCGGCTGCAACAAGTTCGGGAGACGGCGTCAGGCCTTCGGCTAACGCCGCAGCAAGCGGGTCGCTGCCGGGCAGGGAAGCGGCCAAGGCTAAAGCTGACGCGGGCCGTTTATTGGGATCGGGTTCGAGACAGCGCAGAATGGCGCGTTCGACGTTTTTGTCCAAATCTCCGATAAGGGCGGTAGGGTTCGTCACGCGGCTTTCTTGCCGCTGGCGTGTCATCTCGGCAACCGTCTCAGCCTCAAACGGCATCTTCCCGGTGAACATTTCATAGAGGATCAGGCCGACGGCGTACAGATCGCTCTGAACGGAGACCTCTTTCCCGGTGAGTTGTTCCGGCGCCATGTAGGCGGGAGTGCCGTTGCGAATCTCATCGCCTTGCAATTGCGCGGCGATGCCAGCGAGGCCGAAATCGGTTCGCCACGCGAGTCGATCATGATGTTGGCGGGTTTCAGATCGCGATGAAGGACGCCTTCACCATGTGCGGCGGCGACTCCGGCGCAAAGCTTTCGTGCGAACTCGGTGGCTTTGTCGGAGGGAAGGCGCCCGATGCGGCGCAGCAGGCTGCCGAGGTCTTCGCCGTCGATGTATTCCATCGATAGATACGGCTGGCCTTCGACTTCGCCGATGTCGTACACGCGGCAGACGTTCTTGTGCGAGATCCGGCGCGCGATGCGAACCTCGTCATAGAAGCGCGTGAGCAGATTGAGGTTGCTCTTCGCAGATTCCGGGAGAAACTTCAGCGCCACGGGCTGGCCGAGAACCAGATCGTCGGCGCGGAAGACTTCGCCCATCCCGCCTTTGCCGAGCCGCGAGACGATCCGATAGCGGCTGGCCAGGAGGGTGCCGGGCGGGAAGCGCTCCTTTGAACTTGAGGCGCGCGATGGCGCTGGGGGCACGGGAATCGGCGCGGCTATCGTCTCGATCTGGTCAGGATCGTTGATCATACCCGATTAGACCTCTTAGGATATCTCACAAACAAAGTGGAAACGGCGAGCGCGTTGGCAATATCGAGTACGGCTATCGGCTCGCTGCGGACGGACTGCATTTAGAGCCACACCCCGGCGAGCAAGCAGCGCTAGACGCTATGCGCAAACTTCGCGACGGCGGTAGGACCTTTCGCGCCGTGGCGGCCGCGCTGAACCAAAGCGGACATCGGACGCGGCGCGAAACACTGTGGCGGCTGGAGTCCGTGGTTCGGGCAATCCGGAAGGCGCAATAGTCGATCCGGTGCCAGCGGAAACCTCGGCTTCAAGCCCCGACGATCTGTACGCTCATACCCTCCGGATCTTTGACATGAAACCCTGCATCCAGGTTGTCTTCCGGCGTTACGCCGCGGGCCTTGAGAGCTTGGGTGACGGCGTCCCGGTTGAACTTTTCGACTCCGATCGCGAAGTGGTCCACGATGCCGGTCGGATTCTTGTGGTGCAGTGAAACCAGCGCCTTGCCGCCGGCCCCGAGCCGCACGATTTCGTTGGCCTTGTCCTCGCTCACATTGGTCAATCCGAACATCGTTTGATAAAAGGTGATCGAGCGCGGCAAATCGGTCACTTGAATACTGACGTGGTCGATCTTGGCTCCCTGGGTTGCGGAACCCTGAGCTGCTAGCGTGGACGCGGTTCCGCCCGCCGCGGCCAGCGTTGCCAAGCGTTGAACCAACTGCCGCCGCGTGAGCGCGCCTTTTTCAAAACGGCTCAGAAGACTTGAAATGATCGCTTCCATAGTGCACTCCTTGATTGGCCGCCATCGCCATCCGGGAAGCATAACGCGCTTGGCGACGGACAACCAGGGTGTGACGTGACGGTCAGGTGTGATGTGACGGTGCGGTGACATCACTTAACTGTTCCCGGGCGTGCGCGCCACAACGGGCTGGAGCCCGACTGGACGGTTCCCCCGCACACGCTACGGACAGCGCCACTTGGCGCGCCGGTGGCGGCCGACAGTACAACATGTTAGCAGCCGTCCGCCTGACCGTTCGTTCGTTGTACGCGCAGCGCTTCCTTCACCTTGCGCTCGGCGTCCTCACGCTCAAATCGGGCAGCTAGAAAACCGATACCGGAGCATTTGGCCATCTTCCGAAACTCGCTCGGATTGTCTCGCCAACGGGCGCGGTAGAGCTCCTCCAGCGTGAAGAACCCGCTGTGTTTCGAGTGCACCTTCTCCAAAGCCTTGAGCCGATTCTGCAAACGCATTACGTGTCTCCAAGCCGGCTATGCTCCGCGCCACAATGCCGACAATCTGAAATTGCCGCTACTTGGCGGAGCGGGGGAAACGCGCTGTCGAGCGCGTCGGTGACGACACACTCCGAGGTGCGAAATTCCGAAGGCTTGCGTTCCCGTTAACTTAGGCCTGCCGTAGCCGCTCGGCGGCTGACCGGCGCAGGAAATCGATGGCTCTTTCCATAGAGCGCGCCAGGGGTTTCAGTTTCTTGCTGCGTCGCCCACGTGCTTCGCGCGAACAGCTGGGAGGAAACAACAGGTCGCGCGCGCCCCGCGAAAATTCAAGCTGTACGCCCTCTTGCAGCCGGCCACGATTGGTCAAGTTTTCAGCTTCCAGCCCGCGGATGTGTTCGGCGGCCGCCTCCTCAGTGGCGTCGACCGCGTGAATGCCATGTTCCTTCCATGACGTATTGATCGCTTCAACCAACGCATGCCTTCCCAGCTTCCATCGGCCCCCCACGTAGACCACAGCCTCTCCAGTGGAGCTTGCACCATGAAATGCGACCACGAACGCGGTTCGTGACACCAGGCTGGTCAGCGTAGGTTCATCGAACTCGCTGCTGGAGATGTGCAGGGCTTCTCTATTGCCCTGCCGCAGGAATCCGGCGAAATCATAGAACGCCCAGCCACCCAGTTCCGCTGTGGCGCGCATGATATCGGAAGAGCCCGGCTCAATCCCTCCACCGTGCGGCGCCACCAACAGGCACTGGTCGACGTTGCTGTCACCAAACGTGATGCTGAAGTCGCGCCCTGAAACATATTTTCGCGCCAGAATCTCCTCGTAGCTTCGTGGCTCTGCCAAGGCAACCAAAGATATCACGTTCGCGCGTCGGCGCGACGTGGCACCACGCCTTGCCTGTCCTGCTTACAGTCAGCAATTTCTGAGAAGGATCCTGGGGAAGAAAAAGATGCTGGCAGCAGTCGTCACGGGCCCGGCGGCCGCGGACCGGTTCTTCGGTAGGCTATGCCTCAGCAACTGTGGTATCAGTGATACTCATGGCATCGGAAAAAGAACTGAAAGCAGAAATTGAGCGGCTTCGAGCGGAGAATGCCTCGCTGAGGAAGCCAGCGCGGGGGCAGACGTCGCTGAAGGTGAGCGAGAAGGGCGCGCTCTCCGTGTATGGGCTTGGGCGCTTTCCTGTGACGCTCTATCGGGAGCAATGGGAGAAGCTACTTGAGATGGCCGACGAAATCCGGGATTTTATCCGCGAGAACGATGGGGCCCTCAAGAAAAAGGAGTGACGGCTGCAACGGGGGACGGCTGCAACGGGAGACGGCTGAGGCCGGGCGCGCTCCGGTTTCGCTCTCCGGGCGGAACGGCGGATACTGTAGTCGAGATGGCATCCCGAAGATTTCGGGCTTCAAGCCGCAGTTCTGCTGAGCCACTTGTTGATGGCCTCGTAAAGCAGGTGGTCCCAATCGGATCGTTGGTACTCGGTTCTCGTCAGCCGAAAAGTACGAACGCTCTGTCGAAGCTCGACGGTCACAAGAAAATCGTTTGTATCAAACTGCTGCGAACAACTGATTCTCGCCCGTCTCACCATGTTTGCCACCACACGTTCAATCCTGCCGCAGGGGCACTCGGTACTGCTCACTACCCACTCCTACTTTCAACCTACCACGCGGTCACAGCGAGCTAACCGCCTTCTGATTGAGTAGGCTTTTAGGGAGTCAAAAGGTGCGTGGATGCAAACAAGGCTCGGTCGCCAGCGGCCCCACAATAGCAGCCTCGTACGCGGCGTGTTTGCCGTTGGCCCGGCTCCCGATAAGCTCACTTTGCCATCGGGCCGCGATCGGGTGCAAGAGAAAAGGTGCCACCCACCCGCACCGGCTGACGCGTCTGACGGCACTTCTTCAAAAACTCCCATATACGCGCGTGATGAAGTAGTTTTTGAAAACAAGTCGTCAGACCCGTCAGCATCTAACCTGTCAGCCATGGGGTTGTTCGTCGTGCGAACGAAGTCCGATGCCGAGATAGACCGCGCCACGCTCGGAGTGCATTTTGGAGAACCCCCGATCCGCGAGCTTCGTCCCGAAGGCGGTGGACGTCAACGGCGACCTTTCGCCGCCATCTGTCGCCCATTGCTTGTAATCGGAGTACAGCGCAGACGCGCTCGCCCGGCATCCCTCCCCGACAACGCAGCGCTCGTGGATGAACCGGCCAAGTTGGTCCATGTCCTCCCGCCATTGATCTTTTGCGGCCTCGACCTCCGCAGGTTTCGCAAGCCCCTCGGTATGCCAGATCCGCGCACCCTCAACCGCCCAGGCAAGAATGCCTTCGGCTTCGGCTAACAGCTTGCCGGGAAGCTCCTTGTCGATCTGCTCCTTGGGAATCGTCACCGTGAAGGGAATCGGGTGCAGTCGGTTGAACGTAGCTTTGTCGTCCACGTCGCGGATCGTAGGCCTGCGGTTTGTGTCCATCCACAGTTTGTGTGTTTCGACGAACTCGATCGGGTTCTCATACTTCCGCGTGGCCTTGATCTTGCCCATCCCCTGCGTAATGCGCTTCAACTTGCCCTGAGCGAGCCGCTGACCCTCTTCGGTCTCGGAAGTCTGGACGAAGCGCGCGCCACGAAGGTCCGCGAGGTCGGCTTGGGTGTTATTCGACTCCTGCCTCACCATCAACGTATCCACCTGAAGCAAGACACTGTATTCCTCGACAAGATGACGGAACGTGCTGAGCATGGTGCTTTTGCCGTTGTCTCCGGTGCCGAACGGAATGAAGACGGCTTTCTCTATCGTCGTGCCCGTAAGCGAGTAACCCAGTGCCCGCCTAAGATAAGCCACCAGGCGTCGCGAGCGGTCGCCATCAGCGTCCGTTGCATCCGGGCCTCCACCCAACACCTGCGCGAGGAACGTCAGCCATCGTGGGCACGTCGCCGACGGAGTGTGTCTGTACCGCACGAGTTTAGTAACGAGGTCCGAACGCCGGTGCTCGTGAATCTCGTCGGTGCGTAGATCCACGGTGCCGTTCAGGAAATTCAGGGCGAACGGGTCCGTATCAAGTTCGGCCGGACGCGCGTAGATTTCGCATTCCGCCATCGACAGCATACTGCTGATCCGGCGGGCGTCGAGCGATGAACGCGCGAACTTTTCGGCTTTCTCGTTCGTACCCCCGTCAATGACCTGCTTCAGAAATTCGAGCATCGTCAGTTTCGCGAGCCGCCGCGCCTGGTCGGTATCATCGACGGCCCACCGCATGCCGTCCCAGACCAGCCACTTTTTGAAGGCGTGGCAATACTTCAGGTCCTCGCCGTAAAGCGCAATTAGGCGCTCCGCGTTGCCGTGATCGTTGTAGAGATACGCCAGGAGATCAGGCACATTGCCGGCACGCTCTGGGTCTTGAAACCGCTGAACGAATGTATCGATGTCGGCTTCGTCGCGGATTTCATTCGTCATGCCGGCGTCGCCAGTCCTTTTTCGACCACCAGCCACTTTTTGAAGGCGTGGCAGAATTTCAAATCCTCGCCGTGTAGCGCGATAAGCCGTTCGGCGTTGCCGTGGTCGTTATGGAGGAATGGCAGCAGATCCGGAACTCCGCTGGCCTGTGCCGGATCACGAAACCGATTGACAAACGCGTCTATGTCGTCCTCGGCGCGAATTTCGTTTGTCATGCCGTCGCCGCCAGCCCTCTTTCGACAATTTCGATTAGCGCCAGGTCGGCATGCCCTTTTTCGAACCACTCTGTTACGTCCTTGGCGTCTTCGAATTCGACGATCACGAGCCGTGTGCTGTGGCCGAGTAGAGCGCGGGCGATTCGCGCGACGCGTTCGCGCCCCGGGCGATCGTTGTCGGGGACCAGTATCACTTCCCGCCCGGCCAGCACTTCGGTGAACTCCGGAAGCCACGCCGCTTCCGCTCCGCCGGCGTTCGTTGTTGCTACGAAGCCCTGCGTGCGCAGGGTCTCTACATCCCTTTCACCTTCCACTACGAAGACGATGGGAGCTTCGATGACCTCTCGGAGACGATAAAGGACTTGCCGGGCGCTCTTCTTGTTGATCCAGCCGCCGTGGCCGTCGGGGCGTCGCTGAAAGAACCCCTTCGGCCGAGTTCGCACCACTTGGTACAAAATCTCCCCGGCTTCGTCGGTATAGTCGTAGGTAGCAACGATCTCCCGGCGGCGCGGCTGGGCCGAGCGCTTCTGCCATAACCCCACGGATTTCAGGGCTGCGATCACGTCGCGCTGCGCGCGGCCGGCGTGGCAGTGCAGCAGGACCTTGCCGTCCGTCTCTCGAATACTCAAACTGGGGTTTCGATCGTCGTGAGCGGGACATTTTGCCATCCAGCAGGAGCCGGAGCGCCGGGCATTTAGCGCCGCCGCGATGGATTCGGCCGTCATGGGCGTGTACCAATGCTGACGAAATAACTCGAAGTGATTCCGGCGGCCAGTAGCGCTTGGCGGATCTGGTGTTTCCTGCGGCTGATCATCTGCCGGGAGCAGCCGACGGCCTCCGCAGCCTCGATAGCGGAGAAGGTGGACAACGCGACGGCAGTCTCGCGAACGACCTCGGGCAAACATGCCATGGCCCGCTCGAGGTCTACGCGAAACTCGTGAATGGATTCCGCTGACGGACCAGCATCTGTCTTCGGGAGTTCCCGCACTTGACGGCCCCTGGCCAAGCGATACCGCAGGACCGACATCAGTTCCTTGTCCATCAATCGGGATGCGAAAGTTTGGAGCGAGGCCTTGTGACCGTCAAACTTTGGCCAGCGAGCGAGAAAGGCCACAACGAGGTGGCTTGCGATGTCCTCGCTTTCATCAATCGCAAAACCGTAGCGACGCACAAATGCGCTAGCCTTTCGGGAGGCGAGATTCCGAACGGTCGGGAGCATCCGATCGAGAGAGGGCTCACACATGGTGGCGCCCTTGGTCCTGGGGTGCGCCGGCGAGTGCAACCTCCATGGCGAACGGCAAGCCGTGCCGGATTTCTAGCGTGCGGATTTCGCCCGCTTCAATTTCCCGTACATAGGCAAAGAATTCGGCAAGCTGCTGCCGAAGTTCGGAGCCGCCGCCGGACGTTTTGCCCGGTGCGGCCGGGGATCCGAATTTAACGTGTCGCACCATGATGGGCGGGGGACTGAGGACTAACTCCCCACTGCGGATCTGGAGGCGCTCGAAAAGCCCGAAGCCAAGGTTCTGGATGGTCGCCAGGAACTCGACCTCGGACTGCAGCAGATCTTGGAGCGTGGTTGGGGCGTTCATTGTGCCACCTCGGCTCCGTGCCCCATCTGGCGGGTTTGGAGCCATTCCTTGACCTCCGGCCGCTGAGGCCATTTGGCCTTGAGGGTTGAGTCTGTCTCTCGTGTGGTCGAAACGCTGGTTCCTGGCATGTGCGTAGAAGTATTATGCGGCAGAAATCGGAAACTTCTTTTTGTGGCACGCATTGATATAACACCAAGTAATTAGTTGTTATATCCGATGGAGCTAAGTACTTCTGGTATAGGGAGAATACGGTGATTGGACGATCTCGCCCGTGTAGATTGATTCGCTATGGAGCACCTAGAATTCGTAGCCGCCGAGACGATTTTAAGGATTTTGAACCGGGTTCGGAGCGAGAAGACCTTCGAACGTCTGGTGCGCAAATCTAGATACTCAAACGAGAGCGTCAAGCCTGAGGAGCGGCAGTTTCTCTTCAACGAGAGCCTTCGCCGATTTCTGGCAGGACACATTGATGGGTGGCTGCACACCGGTTACCACGGTGATGGCAGCGAGACTCCATACCAACGAAGCCTTGCCAAGACGGAGAAGACTCGTCGAGCAGTGGAGTCGTACCTCGAAAGCCATCCATTTCAAGTGGTGGCCCGCCTGGATGACGGAATTAACCTATCGATTACGCCACCGCCTGAGCCCTCAAAATCGGCGGCAGTAGGAACTTCGTGGGCGCGGATCGAGGCTCAGTCGAAAGAGAGAGCTGACTTCCTGTTTGTCGCAATGCTTGCTAGCGGGTGGAAACACGGACTCTACAAATGTCGGTTGTGCAAACGTTACCAGGTTCTGAAGAAACCACGACGGCGATACAAGTACAAGATGTTTTGCCGACCGCACCATCAAGCGTGGAGTGCAAGGGGTCTAACCAAGCGAAGGCGACAGACCGCTAAGGACGCCCTCCGACTTCGGACCGCTGTGCCGGCTGCAGATACTCCTTGAGTTAGCTGCCGTACAATCGGGATCACACTCAAACGGGCGGCAGTAAAACAGCCTTCAGCGCCGCGCCCGTGGTCTCGGCTCACACTCGTCGGAAACTCCGACGCGGGAGGAGTGTCTTAGGAAAAGCGGAGAACCACATTGCAGCGGTTGCTCTTCATATGCTGCATTACAATTTCGTCCGCATTCATCAAACGCTGAAGGTTACGCCCGCCATGGCGGCTGGCATCACGGACCGTCTGGAGGAAGTATCCGATATTGTCGCGCTCCTCGAAGCTGAGGAGCGGAGGTCAGGAAGAGCAGCGTAGAATATCCCCATGAAGGCTCTGGTCTGTCGGCATTGCGGCGAGTCGTTCATTCCTGGTCCAGGTAAGCCTGGATTTATCGATGAATGTCCCATGTGCTTAAATGCACGCACGCTCTTCAAGGCTCAGCGAGCCGTCGTGATGAGCCCAAGCGTGCGCCGCAAATGGCTGAGGCGATTTACCAAGGGGTACGAGGGTATGGGCCTAGCGGAAGATAAAGCGGAAAGGGCGGCTCAACGCCTACTCGATCAAGCTGAAAAGGATTTTCAAACTTGACCACTACCCGAACATCGGTGCTATTCTAACGGCTTTTTAGCTCGGTCCATGCAGAGCGCTGCTGCTGCCAACTGGGATAGGCAACAAGATGCCGAAGATGCCGCTCAGTTACTATTGCCTTGCCACCTTCAATTGACTCCTGCCTCAGGATTTCCTCCTGGATTTCCGGTGCGAGCAGAAGTAGGTTCATGATCTGCGTCAATCGGGCCCGTGTCACGTAACCCAAGCGCGCTAGATCGGCGTAGTCACGGACTTCGCCGCGGTCCACCATATCCTGGAACTTGATGGCCAGCGCCATCAAACGCGCGATCCGAGGGATTCGCGGCGGCGTGCGGGGAACGGCTGCATTGGTTGCGTGATCTGCGGCGGCCGCGTTCGCCTTTTTTCGGCGCGGGCGCACCGCGAGTGCGACCTCCACTTGTACCGACGTGTCCTCGGGACTAGGAGAGACGGCGGTTACTGGATTGTTCCTTGGCATAGTTCCTTAGCCCCGGCGCTGCGGAAATTGACTGTAGCCTTCCCGGATCGGCCGTCGTACCCAACCTTGGCCACGAGCAGGTGAATCATCTGCTCTTGTTCCTGGGTGCTCAGCGATGACCAGATTGGGTCGAATTCGGCGAGGGTGCGGTGGAGGTCGTCGGCGTTGATACGTTCCCCATCAAACAGGTTCCGTTCCGCGGTGAGTTCAGCCAGCCGCCGCTCGGTAGCTTCGATCTCCTTTTGAATGCTGGTCATTCGATCGAATCTCGCGCCCGAGTCAACCGTCGTATCGGCGGCTTCTCCAGCCAGGGCGCGGTTTAATTGCCGAAGATTACGGCGTTCCGCGGCCACCTGATCGTTCAGTTCCTCGCGCCGGCGCGAGTGATGTTCCAACGCTTTGACTGCGACCGCCTCGGCTAGCTTCGGGTCCGTCCCAATCCGGCGAATGCCATCCAGGACCGCAGACTCGATCGCCTGTGCTGAGACGGATTTGGTTTGGCAGTTCTGCCATCCCTTCTGCTGGGCGTTGTAACAGACGTAATAGCGGTATCGTTTCGATTTCCGCATGGTGTAGGTGTGTACCATCGGGGCGCCGCATGGCACACAGAGGAGGAGTCCTCGCAGGAGCGCCCCCAGCTTGTTCCTGACGGTGGCGCCCTTGTCGCTTCCGTTCCGTCGGAGCGTTTCGTGGACCCGCTCCCAGGTACGTTGATCGATGATCCGTTCGTGCTCGCCCGGGTACAAGCTACCTTTGTGCTCAACCATTCCGGTGTAAAGAGCGTTGGTTAGGATGCCGTGGAGGGTGCCCTTCGACATTCGCTGGCCTCCCCGGACCTTGCCATCCTCCGTGGTCCAGCGTTTCGTGAGCAGGCCTCGCCGCTCAGTTTCCTGGAGGACCGGCGACAAAGAGCCCAGCTCGAGGTAAAGCGCGAAGATGGTGCGGACCTGGCCTGCCTCCTCCGGGTTGATGACGAGCTTGCCGCCCTTTGGATCGATGTCGTATCCGAGGACAGGATGGCCGCCAATCCATTTGCCCTTGCGCCGCGCCGCCGACATTTTGTCGCGTGTGCGTTCGGAGATGATCTCGCGCTCGAATTGCGCGAAGGACAGGAGGATATTCAGCGTCAGGCGACCGATCGACGTCGTCGTGTTGAATTGCTGCGTGACCGAGACGAAGCTGACGCCGTTTCGATCGAAGGCCTCGATGATGCGCGCAAAATCCATCAAAGAACGGCTAAGCCGGTCCACCTTATAGACCACCACGCAGTCAACCGAGCCGGACTCGACTGCGACGAGCAGGCGCCTCAGTGCGGGCCGGTCCATATTTCCACCCGTGTATCCCCCATCATCGAAGTGGTCGGCAACTACCTGCCAACCCTCATTCTTCTGGCTGACGATGAAGGCTTCGGCGGCTTCTCGTTGTGCATCGAGGGAATTGAATTCCTGTTGGAGTCCTTCCTCTGTCGATTTGCGGGTGTAAACCGCGCAACGAACGATCGTCGGATCCGGCCGCCTCGCTGGCACCGTTGCGAGATTACTTCTTGCCATTGGCCGGTTCCTCCGTGGACGTTAACGAGAAGAAGAGAAAGCCATTCCACTTCGTTCCAGTCACCTCTCGAGCGATGGCGCTGAGAGAGCGGTATCGGCTGCCGCCAAACTCAAACCCACTCACCAGGATCTTGACGATGATCCTGCGGCCCTTATATTCACGTTCCAGGTAGCTCCCCGGCGGCGGGAGGCGTGGATCAAGGGCGCCGGCCACATTTCGACTTACGCTTAGCGACCGGTCCAGTGTGACGTCAGAACCAAACCTCGGCTTGGGTGCCCGTATCCGAAGATCGGCGTCGTTCGCGATCTCCATGGCGCGCCGGTGTGCTCGTTCGGAGAGGCCGCCCTCGGCCAGCGCCTGGATGCGCCAGGCGATCCTCCGAAACAGGAATTGCTTGTGGTTCGAGCGAGACTCCTCGCCGAAGACTTCCTGATACTTCTGCCGGAGCTGGCCGACTGTCATCGCGCGCAGCTCGTCAATCTGTTTCCGCAACGTGGTTTCCACGGCGTTCTCCATTCTCATGGCAGTTAACCTCGTGTCCATGACGGCTCGAAGTGGCGGAATTAGCAAGTTCGGTTTCTCGCCGGCGCTTATCGCGGAGCCGGAGGTATCCGGCGGCGAGGATGCTGGCGATGGATTGAAAGTCCTCGGTTGGAATGCTCAAGACGGTTCACCCCGCTGTGGATTTGCACCACAACGAAAGTCCGCTTGGCGGTCGTTCCGCTGTCGAGTGGCTGGAGCGTGCGAGACACACTCCGCTGTAAACATACGCGAAGAGTTCGAAAAGTGGAAACCGAGATGGACGACCCTGTTAACCGCGCTGGGTCATTCTCCGGCGCGGGGGAGAATTCACGAGGAAAGGGGAGAAAAGCGGGTCACCGAGACGGTCCGCCCGCCTCTCCGGCGTTCGGCATGGAGAACAGGACGATCCTCAAATGTTTGTTTCTCTTGGGGATAATACGCAAGGACCGCAAAGGCGAACCGAGAGCTCAGCCGTTAACCACTGGGCGCTGAATTTTCGTATGAAATAGGTTGGCTCCTCGGGTAGGATTCGAACCTACAACCCTTCGGTTAACAGCAGCCCAAGTCCATCAAAAGACAGCTACTTAGATCCTTGCCAAGGGTCCCCACACAGTGCGCTATCTTGCTAATACTCGCTAGTTTAGCGAAGTCCCGGTGCCCGGCCTTTGAGCCGTGGCTTCGCGCGGCGTTGCTAACCTTTGCGCCAGAACCTACAAGGAGTTTGAAAGAGCATCCCCACAAAAGTCCCCACAGTGGTAAAACAACAAACAGGGCCGAGTATGTTTCGGTTCGACCTGGCCGCACGACCGAGTTCCTGAGCAATGAGGCACGCTGTGAATCTCACCGATCAGCAGAAGGATCTTCTTCGGCTTTTGGTGGCGATGCACGAATCACTTGGGGGGCGTCCGTTTATCCTCGTCCGCTCCCCAGCAGGTTACGGCCTCGTTTACGTCGGCGGGTTTTCGATTTCGATCAAGAACGACGAGTTCGACTTTCGTGACCTGCGCCGGGAGCGCTGTATCTCATTTGTACCGATCGGCACCAATCAATGGAACGGCAAGCCGACGCGAGATGGCATTTCAATGATCATTCGCGGATTTCACGGTCGCCGATTAATGCGGGACTTCGAGACTCGATGCCCCCTGCTCAGTGCTGCGGCACGGGAACGACTGCAACAAGCCGGCGACGCGCGGGAAGCCGAATTGAGCTACCGAATTGAGATGGCTGCGACCATCATTCGAACGCGCCGAGAGGAGGTGACCCAAGTACAGGAAGAGTCGACGAAAAAGACGGCAGAATCGATACTTCTGCGTCAGACAAGGATTCTCCGGCAACGCGTCCTTCCGGCCGCCGAGACTGTCGCGATCGAAGGCGTGCGCGGATTTGCCGCCGGCTTGGTCGCGTCACAAGGTCGACTCGCTGTCCATACCGTCCTGCTTCGCAACTACACCGCCGGACTGGCTAGTGCACTTCGGCATTGGCTCAACTCCTCAGAAGTGTTCCGGAGAGACCCTCTATTACCGTGGCAACGGGATTCGCTTACACAGAAAGCAATCCAGACCTGTGAGGATGCCCTTGCCGAGAGAACGAGAGTTGAAAGCGCCGGATCGCATGACCCTGCGGATATCGGAGGGGCGTCGCCAGGCGAGCCGAAGACTTGGTTACCCCTAGTTCAGGAATGGGAAGCCCTGAAATCTGAGAGAAGGACCCCACCCGATGAACCTGAGTGCATTCCCGAATCCGATCTCAGCATTTTGGTCGCAAGGCAGTACGGTATCACGGCTGAGCAAGTGACCGACGCCCACATCGAATTGGCCGCTGTGGATTTGTGCCGCCACTACGAGTTATTCCGAATCATTCCGGTCGGCGGTAACTGTCTCACTCCTGAAAATCAAAAGGTAGATCCCATTCAGGATGCTGTTTTCTGGAGGGAGCGCGAGGGTGATTTCCGCGAGCGAGACACCGAAGAAGACAAAGTGCTGGGCGCGACGTGGTTCTCCTCCGGCGAGTATTGGACCTTCCACAAGGGTGCCGGCGGATCACCTGCTGCCAAATTGGTGGACACGTTCAAATCCCGAGCACGGGAGGCCGCAAAGGGTCTGGGGAGCCGGCGGCTCGCCGATTCGTGGAGAGAATGGCTCGATTTGTTGCGGCGGACGACGGACGAAGATACTGGAAAGTTCATTTACGCCAAGAATTGCCCGGGGTCATGCGTCATAAGCGAGCGTGAACAGCTTCGGATGCTGGCCGCCGGAGAGGTCATTCCGGCGGGTGGCGTGACTGAGTTCATAGCGACCGAGGATGGCGGTATCGAGCGGAGAACGTATTGGGATACCCGCACGGCAGTTATCGAAAACCTCTTCGAGAACTCGGCGCACCTTTGTCGGAGGCTTAGGTCCTTAGCTCCTCGCACCGTGGAGGACGCTGGCGCTCCAGCACTTGAAGTAGGCGATGCAGGACGAAGTACGGCTGAGGCGCTTGGTCAAGCCCCAGGCGGTCAACACAAGCCTTTGGCAGGGCGTACCGACGAGAGACCCCTTGGCGAAGACCCGTTTCCTTCCGATTTTCTCGCGCACGATCTCTTTGAAGAGGCGACATGGAAGGCCAAAGCGAAGATCGCGGCCTTCAGGCTGGAGTTCCAAAGGGGGACATGGACCACCGGAAGAGAATTCCTCGAACTTCTCCTGCGGTATCGAAAACAATGGTTCACAACTTGCGCGCATGAAGCCACCTTGGTTGTGGGCAACGAAGGGACGGCCGGCTGGTACGAACAGTGGATCGACGACCAAGCGGATTTCATTTACGCAAATACGGTGAGTGTCCTGAGTAAAAAAGACCCGAGTGCGAGCGCCACGACGGAACCATTTTTCAGTCAAGAGGACATCGACCATGCTGAGCGCCACCTCAAACTCGAACTGATGAAAATGGCGACCTATTATAAGGGCGTCGCGGCATCGAGGGTCACGGAGCTTTTGGGTCTTAGACATGCGAACCCGGCGAAACTGACAGTCGAGGAAGAATCGCTGCCAGGAAGCGGGCCGCCGGTCGCCCAAGACGAACTGGCAGCGGAGGAACGCGCCGGAGCGAGCCGGCGCGCTCAAGTGGACGCCTATATCGAGGAAGTCTGCAAAGCTACCGGCAAACGAATTACGCGCACTGACATCTGGAGGTTTGCGCGCTACAAGACTCGCACTGAATTTGAGCGGTGGGAGCGCAATGATCCCAACAGACCGAATCAAGCTGCGGACGAGCGCTTCACCAAAATTCTCAAGGAAAAGCCACACCTGAAGTAGATTTCCACGCAAGGCACGCATTCCCCTACCTTGCGCCACGCTAGGCGTGGTGCTCGATCCTTGAATCGCGGTAGTACTCCTGTCGCCGCGAAAGGACTGTATGGCAAACGAGAACAATCAGCTTGAAACCCTGCTGACGGAACATCAGGTCGCCGAACTTTTAAAAGTTTCCGTCGCCACGATCAGGCGCCGCCGGCTCTTTCGGCAGCCTCCCGATTTCGTAAAGATCGGCGCAAGCGTCCGATACCGACGCGAGGCGATTCAGCGGCTCATCGAAGCTGGTGAGCAGCGCACTGAGACCCGATAATGCCGCAGCCATTAGCAGGGCCCAATGAGAGGCGCTGGGCTGACGGGCCCAAAGCAGACCGCACCGAGGTCGAGCGCGCGTTATCACTGCTCTTCCGCGTCGGAGACGTCCTCGAGGTTCGCATCCCTAAGACCCGCTCTGGCGTCGTCGCTGGATACTTCGATGACGTTTCAATTGCAGCCGGAGCAATCTGCCAGGCGGACGCTCAATACCGGGCGAGTGGCGTCTACTACGTACTCAACAAGATCAACCCCGCGCTGCTTGGGCGGGCCTACAACCGCCTCAAGGAGCGCGCCGAGCACACCACCGCCGACAACAACATCCGGGAGCGACGATGGCTTCCGGTCGATTTGGATCCAGTCAGACCCGCGGGGATTTCATCGTCCGATCAGGAACACAGCGCTGCGATTGAGCGGGCTCGAACCATCGCCGATGAGATGGCCGGGGAATGGGAGCGGCCGATAATCGCGGATTCCGGGAACGGTGCCCACCTCCTATATCAGGTTGATTTGCCGAATGACGCTGAGGGGTTGGCATTTGTGACCGGCGCGCTCGCCGAGTTGGATCGGCGATTTTCCGATGACGTTGTCAAGGTAGACGTGACGTGCGCTAACGCCGCCCGGATCTGGAAAGCCTACGGCACAGTGGCTCGCAAGGGCGACAGCATCCGGGGTCGCCCCCACCGGGTGAGCAGGATCCTCGAGGTGCCTAGTGATACGCCGTGAATCACTTGCGCGATTTGCTGGTGGTAGCTCGAATGAAGCGAAACCGACGGGTAGCCCGGGCTTCGATATGGATGCCTATCTGGCGAAGCAGGGTTTCGAAGTAATCAAGCGGAAGCCTTGGCAGTCACATGCTGGCGGTCTGATCCACGAGCTACGCCGATGTCCCTTCAACGCGGACCATGATGCCGGATCGGCGGCGTTTACTATGGAGAACGGAAAACCAGGCTTCCGTTGCCAGCATAACGGTTGTAAGGGGAAAACGATTAAAGATGTTTTTGCCACTTACCCCCCTGAACGGCTTGCAACTGCGGTAGTTACCGACTGGCCACAACTTATCCCGCTTACGCGTAATACGCCCGACCCAATACCCGCGGACTGTTTGCCGGGGTGGCTGGGGGCCATGGCCCGCGCGGTGTCCGAGAACACAGAGACGCCGTATGATCTGGCAGCGCTCTTGGGCATCGCCGTGGCATCATCCTGCCTCGCGGCAAAGGTAGACGTTTCGCCGGAGCGGGGCTATTCCGAGCCGCTGAACGTCTTCGTCTGTCCAGCGATGGAGTCCGGCAACCGAAAAACGGCCGTATTCACTCAGTTAATCGCCCCACTGACGGAATGGGAACGAGAGGAAGTGGAGCGCACTGAGCCGGAACGCCAACGGAAGCTCAGTGAACGGCGAACTATGGAAGGTCGGATCGAGCACCTGAGAAAACTGGCCGCGAGAGCGGCGGACCCGCGAGCATCGACGGAGGAACTTCACCACCTTGAATCCGAGTTGCCGGAGATCCCCCCAGCACCCAGGCTGTTCTCCGACGACATTACGCCGGAGAGGCTTGCTTCGTTGATGCAGGAGCAAGGGGAGCGAATGGCGGTTTTCTCTGATGAGGGCGGCGTTTTCGATATGTTGGCTGGCCGCTATTCCAAAGGCGTCCCCAACCTTGATCTCTGGCTGAAGGGGCATTCGACTTCACCGGTGCGGGTGGACCGGCAAGACCGCACCAGACCGCCCATCATCATGCATCGTCCGCATTTGACCGTTGGGATTTCACCTCAGCCGGATGTCCTCGCCAGCCTGCGGGACAAACCCGGCTTTCGTGGACGGGGACTCTTGGCACGCTTCTTCTATGGGTTGCCCAAGTCTCGCCTGGGATACAGGACGTTAGAACCTAGTCCCATCCCGGCGCCCGTTGAACGCGACTACAGGCGCGGTATTCGGGAACTAATCGACTACCATCCCCAGACATCGCTCCATTTGACCCTTCATCCAGCGGCGTATCGGGAATGGAAAGACTTCCAAAGAGCCATTGAGCGTCAGTTTCGCGACGGGGGTGAACTGCAGTCGCTTAAGGACTGGGGTGGAAAACTCCCTGGCGCCGCCCTGCGACTCGCCGGGATCTTCCACATGGTCTTGCACTCTGTCCGGCCTGGCGGAGTCCCGAAGATGGATCTCGCAACGCTCACTCCGGCGATAGAACTGGCAACATCGATGATTCCGCATGCCCAGGCCGTATTCCTGCTGATGGAGCGTGACCCCGCCGTTGACGACGCAGAGAAACTCGTCTCTTGGATCGTCCGGCACGGAAAGCCATTCTTCACCGTGCGGGATTGCTTCCGCGCACATCAGAACCGCTTTCAACGGGTAGACGCCCTGCTCCCGATATTGGCGCTATTGGAACAGCACGGATACATGCGAAGGATTCGCCGCGACCCCGATGGCGGCCGCGCCCCGAGTGAAATTTGCGAGGTGAATCCCGTGGTGCTGAATCGAGGTGCCGATGAATTGGAGGGATAAGTTGCAAGTTGAGGGTATGGATAGTGGTGACAGAAGTGACAGAAGTCCAGTTCCTGCCATCGCGATCGCCATCCCCGCCGATGCCCTCACAACTGAGCAGGAGGCGCCGCCCGAACCAGAATCCGCTTCCGTCCCTTGGCCTGAATGGAAGGCTGCTGAGATCAATCGACTTTTTAAGGAGAAGGGAGTTACCGGGCAACCCGGCCGGATCACCGCAGCCACGATCCGGGAGAGTGAAGCGAGCGGCGAGCGAGTTGACTCTGCCGCGGCCGACGAGCCACCAATGTCACAAGCGGAGGCGACGCAATAGCAGCATGGCGCTCTTTCGACGTGGCAAAATCTGGTGGTACGAGTTTCTATTTGCGCATCGGCGTGTGCGGGAGTCGGCCAAGACGACATCGAAGACGGTCGCTAAGTTAGCGGAACAGAAGCGCCGTCGCCAGCTCGAAGACGGGTTTAACGGAGTGACGGATGACCGTGAGGAACGCGTTAGGAGCCTGAGGGAGGTCGGTGAGTCCTATCTCCACGAGTACCGGCTACGGCACAGGGGAGTGACGTATGCCGAGTATGCCGTCGGCAACGTCCTCCGCCACCTGGGCGCACTGATGGTTGTTGATGTCAGCGACAAAGCCGTCAATAGCTATCAGACCGCCCGCCTAAAGGAAGGTGCCGCTCCGAAGACCATAAACGAAGAGGTGGGCTTTATATTAAGGATGCTGGGCGAGTCTGGCGACGTCGTCCGGGCGCGGCTACGCCGACGGAAGACGTTGAAGCTGGCGGTGCAGCGTGGGCCCGGAAAGGCATACTCACCGGCCGAGAAGGAGGCCATGCTGGCGGCTGCAAAGAGCGCCCGCTCCCGCGCAATCTATCCGGCGCTGGTCCTGGCGCTCAACACGGGCGAGCGCGATTCTGAGATTCGCGGCCTGCAATGGGACCGAGTCGATCTGGCCAAGGCAATTGTGACCGTCGGGGATAGTAAAACCGAAGCCGGAGAGGGCAGGACGATTCCGCTGAACTCGGTCGCTCTCGCCGCGATGGTTGACTACGCACGGTGGTACGCCGAACGTTTCGGAACGATCCAGCCCAAGTGGTACGTGTTTCCGTTTGGGAAGCCACGACCGAACGATCCCAGCCGGCCGATGGTCACCCTCAAAACTGCCTGGACGAATGTCCGCAAAAAGGCGGGCGTCATCGGACGCTGGCACGATAATCGACACACGCTGGTCACGGAATTGGCGGAGCAGGGAACGGGTGACGAGGTGATTCGCGATATCGCCGGCCACGTGTCCAAACAAATGCTGAAGCACTATTCGCACGTTCGGATGGAAGCCAAGCGGAAGGCTCTGGAAGGGATTGTCTCGAAGACGGCTACGCAGCCCGCCCAGAAATCCGAAGCTGCATCCGCACCGGCACCTGCAGATTCGACACCTGGCGTGCCGGGCAGCGTGGACGCCGTTGTGCACTGAGATAACGCCGCAGACTCGCTGCCGGAGCCAGGGCCCCTGCCGCTAACGCCTTTAGAGTCCGATATTGCGGAATAACGTTCCTCATTTGGTTGCTTACTGCTCCAGCCGCTGGGCGATCTCCTCGAACAACGCTACCGCGGACTGGAGATCCTCCAGGATCTCCCGCGCCAGGACCTCCGGCGGCGGCAGGTTTTCGCTTTCTTCCAAGCTCGCGTCTTTGAGCCAGAGCAGGTCCAGGTTGGTTTTGTCCCGCTGGGTGAGGGTTTCGTAGTCGTAGCAGCGGAACCGCTCGGATTCCTGGCGATCAAAACGATTCGCCGGATTGTAGCAGCGGACGAAATCCTCCATGTCCGAATCTTGGAGGGGATTGGTCTTGAGCGTGAAATCCTTGTTGGTGCGCAGATCATAAACCCAGAGGTTCTTGGTCCAGGCGGCTTCGCTGGCGGGCTTCTTCTCGAAGAACAGGACGTTGGCTTTGACTCCCTGGGCGTAGAAGATGCCGGTGGGCAGACGCAAAAGGGTGTGAACGTCGCAGTTGTTCAGGAGCCGCTTTCGGACGGTCTCGCCGGCGCCGCCCTCGAACAGGACGTTATCCGGCACGACGATGGCAGCCTCCCCGCCGATTTTCAGAATCGTGTGGACGTGCTGGAGGAAATTGAGCTGCTTGTTGGTGGTAGTGACCCAGAAATCCTGGCGTTCGTAGGTCTGGGCTTCGCGGGAGACCTTGCCCTCCTCGCTCACCACCATCACGCTGCTGCGCTTTCCGAAGGGCGGGTTGGTGAAGACGTAGTCATAGCGAGTGCCGGGATCGCGCGCAAGGCTGTCCACCTCGGCGATGGGGCAGCGGTCGCCGCCAATCCCGTGGAGGTACATGTTCATCGCGCCGAGCCGAACGACGTTGGCGACGTTATCCGCGCCGGAGAAAGTCTGCCACTGGAGCTTGCGGCGATCCTCAGCCGGGGCGAGGCGGGCCTGCTCCTTGAGGAAGTTGTAGGCGACCAGGAGAAATCCGCCGGTGCCGCAGGCGGGGTCATGGATGGTACGGCCGAGCCTGGGGTCGATGGCGCGGACCATGGCCCGGATAAGAGGACGCGGCGTGAAATACTGGCCTGCGCCGCCGCGCACATCTTCGGCGTTCTTTTCGAGCAGGCCTTCATAGATGTCGCCCTTCACATCCATGTCGAGACCGCTCCAGTTCTCTTCGTCGATCAGCGTAACCAGCTTCGTGAGAAGGGCGGGCTGGGAGATTTTGTTCTGTGCCTTGCGGAAGATGGTTTGGACCAGCGTGGCTTCCTTGCCTTCCTCGACGCGGCCGAGTTCTTCAAGGAGATGCCCGTAGTGGACGGCGAGGTCATCGCCTTCGCGGGAGCGGAGGGATTGCCAATTCCATTGGTCCGGAATGCGATGAGGGCGATGGATTTCGCTCAGCTCCTGGTCCATTTTGAGGAAGAGGAGGAAGGTGATCTGTTCGACGTAATCCGTGTAAGAGACTCCTGAGTCGCGGAGGACACCGGCGTAATTCCAGACACGTTGGATGAGGGATGAGGGGTTCATTGGGCTACTGGCGTTTGCTGGGCTCGCGGTTTGCGGGTGCGCGCTAATTTGGATTGAGCCGAGGCGGCGCGCTCCGCCCGGATGCGTTCGAGGAGGACCGAGGCGGGTTCGTCGTTGGGGTCCTGAGGGACGAGTTCGCCGCGGAAGGCTTTTTCTAAGATGGACTGGCGGAGGCGGGCGGCGCGGAGCAAGTTGGCGCGGAGGGATGTGGCGAGGTTCTCCTGGACGCTAGTCAGGCGGTTTACCTCGGAAAGAATTGCAACGCGCTCTTCCTCTGGCGGGATCGCGATCGGGAGTGCGCTGACCTTGGAGATGCTGAGGGTGTAAAGCCCGGATGTGGAACTGGCCGCTTCACGAATTTTGTCTCGCCCAACGGGAGAGAGCAGGAAAAGCTCTGCCCATTCGCTTAGCTTCGGATCGTCGAAACGCACTTTAATAATGTGGTTTTGGTGCACGCAGGGCTCGATTGAGCCGTCCCATACAGCTACGCGGCCGATTTGGTCTGGGCTGCCGTTCCCTTCGACAACGAGGAGATCCCCCCTTTGCAGGCTCGCACGCTGGAGCTCGCTGATGTCAAGGCCCATGTTCTCCACGCCGTCGAGCCGGAGTTCCCCAGCGTAGACATTGGCGACGCGCAGATAGGGCAGGCGCAGATTGCATCGTTCGCGTTTCGGGTTCTTCGTAAGCCCGCCGGTTACCGCTCCGATCTCTCCGACGCTTGTGAGCGTCCAGGCCACTCCTCTGATCTGGTTGCTGTCGCGCCATTCGCGGCTCAGGCCGCCTTCGACGGCGGCTTTGAAGACGGCATGGCGGTAGCGCTTGAGTTTTTTGAGGGATCGGTTGAGGGCTGCGATCTCAACATCGAGGTCGGAGAGGAGGGCGTCAAGTTTATCCACGATGCGGTATTGTTCCGCGAGAGACGGGACCGGGATACGGATTGCCGCTAGGTTCCTCCGCGAGATACGCTGGCGGGTCGACCCGCTCTGGAGCTCTAAAATTCGGGAACGGACGCTGGGGCAATTTAGAGTGTTGGCTAACCAGCGGGCGTCTGGATACGCCCCCGGCGGCCGCAGTATGCAAACGTCCACTACGGTCACGGCAGCTTTAGTGTCACCTGGGAAGATGCAAGCCCGTCCGAGAGGCTCCGGCATCCGTGCTACAAGGATATCGCCGGGGGCCAGGAATGTGCATTTGAGCTCGTTCGCCTTGCGTGTCGTGAGAAAACGATTGGAACGATTGCGGTAGACACCGTCTCCCAGATCTGCGAGCTGGATCAGTCGAACGTCGCCGGCTGGGTCCTGGTCTTTCGACTCGACCCAGTCTCCGTCGCTGAAGAGTCCTCCGGCTAGGAGATCTTGGAGTGTGGTCTCGGCCCACCCAGCGGGAGTGCCTTCATTGACAGTGCTCACGCGGCGAGGGCCTCGACCAGTTCATTCACCACCGACTGCAACTGATCGCCGAAAAGCTTGTGGGCTTTGAATGCCCCCCCGCGCTCCATGAAGGGGGTCAGGTCGAAATCGGTTTCGGCGATCGAAAGCGATGTGGCGATGTGTTCTTTCATCAGGCGGAGCCATTCGATCTGAGGCTCGGTGAAGCGGCCGTCTTGCTTGGCGAGCCAGGCTTCGAAGCGCTCCTCGCAAGTATCAGGATACGGCTTCAGGACGGGTTCTTCGTTGACGGCGAAGCGGACCAGGGAAATTAGATCCGTGAGGACCTTGACCGGGTTGGAATTGCGGACGCGGTCGGGGGTGAGGCGCTGGTAAGCGGTCCAGAGGTAGCCGGGCTCGAAGCGAGGATTCTCGCGAACCAGCGCGTCGGCGAGGTCCTTGATCTGTTCGAAAGAGACGTGCTGGTGTTTGTACGGGCGATTGAGCAGGATTTGTAGCGCGGAGATTTCGTCCTTGTGGCGCTCGATGTAATCGCGAAAGTTTTCGGTGGTGGATTGAGCATTGGCCGCACCGGCGGGGCTGAAGTCGAGAAGCTCGTCTTGGGTGATCTCGTCGATGGTTTGCTCACGACGGCGGCGGAGATCAGTCAAGAGGACGCGGAGCTTGGGTTCGTTGAAGGGCGCGGTGGCTTCTTCCGCTAACGCCGAGGTGGCCTTGCGAACGTCTTCTTCGCTCGCCTCGGCTCGCCCCTGTTCGGATGCGAGCGCAACGGCGCGTTCCTGGATGGCGTCGGGGTCGGAGGCGTGGACCAGACGATGGGAAAGGGTTGATAAATCCGCGCCACCTGAGACGGCTTGGATGGCTCGCTGTTCTTCCGGAGTGGCTTCGATGTCGAGGCGGGCGAGACGGGAGGCGAGGGAAGAAAGATTCTCTTCG
This sequence comes from Bryobacteraceae bacterium, assembly GCA_030041495.1. Taxonomy (GTDB): domain Bacteria; phylum Acidobacteriota; class Terriglobia; order Bryobacterales; family Bryobacteraceae; genus Palsa-187. Next base: position 26,656 of record JASHNT010000079.1, read on the forward strand.
GAGCGATCTCCCCAAATGATGCGCTCCATCAGTTTTTCCAACGGGACGGTCTTCTTGCAATCGAGCGGCTGGCTTTCCTTCTTGCAAGATTCGGTGACGCCGATGGCGTCGATGATGACGAAATGGGTCTTGGGACCGGCGTCCTGGGTGACGGTCTTAAGATCGTCCAGTTTGATGCTGCGGCAGCCGCGGCCCTTCATCTGTTCGAAGTAAGTCGGCGACTTTACGTCGCGCATGAACAGAAGGCATTCCAGGGGCTTGATGTCCGTGCCGGTGCTGATCATATCCACGCTGACCGCAATGCGGGGGTAATGCTGGTTGCGGAATTCCTTGATAAGGCCTTGCGGGTCCTGGGCACTGTAAGTGATTTTCTTGCAAAACTCGTTGCCCTTGCCAAATTCCTCGCGGGCGATACGGGTGATGTCCTCAGCGTGGGAATCGTCTTTGGCGAAGATGAGAGTTTTGGGCACGACGGTCCGGCCGGGGAATAGATCCGTAAAGAGGCGGTCGCGGAAAGTGCGGAGAACGGTACGGATCTGGTCGACGGCGACGACGCTGCGGTCGAGTTCCTGAGGAACGTAGGTCAGGTCGTCAGCCATGGATTCCCAGCGGACATTGCGGGTCTGGCGGTCACGTTTGCCGAGGAGGTATTCGGGGTTGGCTTCCAGACGCGCTCCGGCGCTGCCGACCTGGGTACGGAGGCGATAGACGTCGTAGCCGACGTTCACTCCGTCCGCCACGGAGTCGTCATAACTGTATTCGGAGACCACATTGCGATTGAAGAAGCCGAAGGTGAGCTTACTGGGAGTGGCGGTGAGGCCGATCAGAAACGCGTCAAAGTATTCCAGAACCTGACGCCAGGTTTTGTAGATGCTGCGGTGGCATTCGTCAATGACGATGAAGTCGAAATATTCGGGCGGAAGGGAACGGCTGTAGACGGCTTCCAGAACTTGATCGCCCGTGCCCATCTCGTAGGAGGAGCGCTCTTCATTGGCCGCATCGAACTGGGCTTCGCCGCGGAGCATCGAGTAGACGCGCTGGATAGTGGAGATGACAACCTTCGCGTTATTGTCTGGGACGTTGGACTGAAGGTGCTGGATGGTGTAAAGTTCGCTGAGCTTGTTGGTGGTGTCAACGGGTTGGTAGGCGCGGAACTCGCCTTCGGCTTGGATGCCGAGGGAGCGGCGGTCGACCAGGAAGAGAATACGGCTGGCTTTGGCGAATTTGATGAGGCGATAACAGAAGGTGATGGCCGTGAAGGTTTTGCCTGCGCCGGTGGCCATTTGAATGAGGGCTCGGGGACGGTTGGCGGCGAAGGAATCTTCCAGGTTGTGGATGGCCAGGCGCTGGCATTCACGGAGACCGAAGGCGGGGAGCGAGGGGAACTGGCGGAGTCGGGCGCGGAGCGTGTCAGGCTGCTGGACCCATTCGCGGAGCGTCTCAGGACGGTGGAATGCGAAGACGCGACGGGAGCGGGCGTCAGGGTCGCGGAGATCAGCGAAGAAGGTTTCCTCGCCCGTGCTTTCATAGCCAAAGGGGAGAGGATTGCGCCAGGCGGAGAAATTCGCAGGCAGACTGGTGAGGTATTTTTCGGTTTGGGCGGCGACGGAGCTCAGGGTTGTTCCTGCTTTTTTGGCTTCAACCGCTCCAATTGCCTTGCCATCGACGAATAGCCCGTAATCGGCTTCACCGGAATCGAAGAGGAACTCGCGGACGGCGACACCGGGACCGGCCTTGGGATTGGCATTTTGCCGATCCTGGATAATCCACCCGGATTTTTCGAGAAGCACGTCAATTCGCTTGCGCGCTTCGAGTTCTGGCTGCATGGATTAGGAACGAAACCAGTATAAGCCGGGGATCGGCGGTGCCGGACGGGGCCGGTAGGGCTGAAGTTACACGTTTGGAACTCCTGTGGGAGCTTAGATGACTGCCTAGGCAAGGAACAAGTGGTCCCCTCTGGCTCCGCCCTGGCGGGAAACTATTACTCCGCCCTTGACACACATGCAACTCCAGATGACTTTCGACGATCCGAAGACATTCACGAAGGCTTGGAGCATCACAGTCGACGCCATCCTGAACCCGGATACTGACCTGCTGGAATACGTCTGCAACGAAAATGAACGGGATGCCCAGCATCTGGTAGGGAAGCATAGCGATACAAAAGTGGCTCTGGAGACACTCTCAAAGTACGTAGGAACCTACCATGCTACTGGGAGGGATTTCACGATCAGGGTCTCAGACGGGGGCGCACTCATGGTCGGTATAAATGGGCGAAGCTCGATCGAATTGCTGGCCTTGTCGCAGACCAGCTTCTACTATCCGGGCTTGGGCGCTGACTCGTAATGCTCCAAACGCGTGCCCCGAGCCAGCGACATAGAATGTGTCCGATTTTATCAGGAACCCGGCTCGTTTAATCGGCGCTTACTGCGTCTTCGCCGCCAGTAGCTTTTCCCAGTTCGTGACGACATTGATGGCCCATGGCGCGGGGTCGGCGGAGACATTCATCAAGAAGCGTTTGCCGTCCGGGTAGGGGCTGAAGTTGAAGTTGTTGTATCTCGGCGCGGGAAATCCGGAGACTGGGTAGTCGAACAGCTTACTGGGAGTTCCCAGGCGGAGACCACCCCCGGCTTGCGGCTGAACGGTGACAGCCATGAGGGTGGCCCGGACTCCGCCGGTCTTTATAAAAAACAGCTCTTTACCATCATGACTCCAACGTGGATTGACGACGTTCAAAGCCGCGATCGAGACGCCGGAGCCTGAAGGAAACGGCCGCAAATAAACGCCGCCGTTGTTGTTCTCATACGAATCATAGGCGAGCCAATGCCCGTCCGGAGACAACTGCCCCTCGCTTTCCGCGGCGCTGGTGGCGAGGAATTTTACGGGCTTGCTATCTGGTTTACCCGGATTCGGCAAGAACCAGATGTCGCTTTGCCCCTTCGGGTCCGTGAAGGTATAGATCAGGTACCGGCCATCGCGAGACCAATCCGAGGCTCTTACTTGGCCCTCGGTCGGATCGAGAAGCGGGACCGGTTCACCGGCGCCGTTTACGTTGGCCAGAAACAGGTTCTCTTTCCCGTCGCGCGAGTCTGTAAAAACGATCCTGGTTTCGTCCGAAGACCAGACCGGCGCGGCGCCACTGGGGATGCTCTGATTTCGGTTCAGGTCGAGCACCCGGCCTTGGGATCCCACAAAGTCCCCGTGGGGCGATAGATTCACGCCGTATGTGGTTTGAGGCGGACCGACTGGTCCCAACTCAGCGCCGGAACGGTCGAACCACTTGAGCTGCGTCAGACGGGTCCTGTTAGCGAGATAGACGAGAGTACCGTTGGCAACCGAGACGGCCATGTGCGGCGGCGAGAAGGATAATGAGGCCTGCGCAACAACCGTGACGGGGTCGCCGATTACTTCTAGTTTGTCAAGGTCGAAGGGCTGCGCCATCATCGCACCGCCACGCAGGAAGATCAGATGAGCCAGGCCTTTTGCGGAATTCGGTGGTGTGTAAAGGACGCTGGAATTGTCGTTTAGGATCCTTCTTGGCTGCATGCCGTCGAGGGAGGTCAGATATACACCGCGGGACGACCGATCGCTGGAGCGATAGCCAAGACCCAGGTAGTGATTGCCGTCCGGCAGAAACTCCGGCGCGAATTCCATGCGGAAATCGCCGGGAAATGTAACGTCCGTGCACATGCCGCCGGATGCGTTCACGCGGCGCAAGCTGACGTTCGCGCTTCCAAACAAAATGACGCCTTTGCGATTCCACGAGCCCCCATTGGTTACGCCGGTTTCGAGGCACAGAGTAGTGGCAGGCCCACCCGCTGCCGGAATGGTTTTTAGCTTGCGGCTCGCAAAGAATCCGATGAAGCGGCTGTCCGGCGACCAGAAGGGGTTATTTGCGCCATCGGTTCCTTCCAGCGGGTGGTAATCTTGCGCGTCAAGCGAGCGCACATAGAGTTGGCTCTTTCCATCGCGGAGCCAGACGACCGCCAGGCGGCGGCCGTCTGGCGAGAGCGCCAGATACCCCACTTGCGCATTCTCCGGCACCGTGACGGAGAGATTCAGCACGGTTTCGTTGGGGCGCGGTGCACGAAAATAGAGAAGGAGCGCGGCGGCTGCGGCAATCGCCAGCACCGACGCTACGGCCCATCCGAGCCATTTTGCTGCGCCGGAGGACGTAGGCAGAGCGGATGGCGTGACGCCGCCCTCGGGCGCCTCTTCTAGAACTCGCCGGGCGTCGCCGATAGCTTGCAGCCGCTTTTTGCGATCCTTCTCCAAACACCACTTGAGCAGCTTCTGCGCGCGAGGCGGAACCAGCTCCCAATCCGGTTCCAGGTTGATGACTGCGCCCAGCGTCTCCACAACGGAGGCTCCGGCGAACGCAGGCTTGCCGGTCAGCAATTCATAGACGACCACTCCGAACGACCAGATATCCGAGCGTTTATCGGCGGCCTTGCCGCGGGCCTGTTCCGGCGCCATATACGCCGCGGTGCCCAGAATGGTCCCGGCGTGGGTCGAGTCCATGGTCAGCGTCGGAGAGTCCTGCGAGGTGGACTCGGGCTCCGGCACGAGTGGCTTGGCCAACCCGAAGTCGAGAATCTTGAGCACGCCTTCGGGGGTGATCTTGATGTTGGCCGGCTTCAGGTCGCGATGGACGATATTCTTTTCATGCGCGGCTTCGATGCCGTCGATGAGCTGCCGGATGAGAGGTAAGGCGTCATCGAACGGTAAGGGACCGCGCAGGGTCTCGCCCTCGACCAGCTCCATGACCAGGTAGTTAGGTCCGACGGCGTAGAGATGGCAGAGGTTGGTGTGATTCAGCGCGGCGACGGCGCGAGCTTCCCGCTCGAAGCGTTCCGTGAACTGGTCCTTCAGGATCTTGATGGCGACTTCACGACGGAGCCGGGTGTCGGAGGCACGGTAGACCTCGCCCATACCACCCTGGCCGATCAACGCGAGAATCTCGTAAGGTTCCAACCGAGTCCCGGCCGAAAGAGGCATGGTGTTTGATCGATTCTACTCCAAACGAGCTTCACGGTACCGGAGAACCGCACAGATCGCAAACTGCCTCGATCGACTCAGAGGTTGGAATTCGCGTTGTGCCCGAATTACCCACCGCTCGGAGAAAGCCAATCGGTCCGGGCACAGCGCGGATCAGTACCGAGAAACGCGTATGGCTGCCGCGATCATCTTGGGCGTTCGCGGATGGCTGAACTGGCAGCAGCTCAACGGCGCGGCGCCGGTTGCGAAGCTCTCGCTTGCCGCCAGCTTTCGATCCGGCTCCGCGCTTCGCGCGCGGCGCTTTCAAGGTGGAGGAGCGCGGTCGAGGAGTAGCTTTTGCCGGTCTGCCACTGGTTCTCGCCGTCCCTGTAGCGGATCCCAAAGGACGCGGCGCGAAAGGCCCCTTTGGGACCCTCATTCTCCCAAATGCTGACATGGACGGGGCCGTCGGTGAATTTTTCAACGGGTTTGTTCGGGCTGGAGGAGGGGGCGTGTTCGGCAGGTCTCGGGCGTGTCGTCGGCTGAGGCACGGCTGGCTCCGTTCGCGAAGGTTGGGTAAGGGAAGCTTAGGTGTTCGCGGACGATTTGCAAGCGCCCTTCGAGCCGCGGTGGCGTACCCGGGCGATCGTCTCAATCGGCGCAGTGGACGGCTCAATACTCGGCGGCGAGCATGACGGTGAGCAGTCTATATGACCTCGCTGGGTCCGCCGGATTCTCCGAGCCGAGCTCCATGCTGGCGTCTTCGTAGTAATCGATTTTCCAGAACACTTGTTCGCCGCCCGCCGCGATCGATCCGAAATCGTGCTCGCCGTAGGGATCGTTGCCGGGCTTGAACTCGGGGAACTCCCGGACGCGCTTGAAGATTTCGGCCTGGGCTTCCGGCCCGAGCGCCGCGACGCCCGCGGTCATGACGCAGCGCCCGGGCACGTTGCGCGAGGCCGCAAGGCCCGCCTGCCGCCGGAACTCGTCGTTCAACCTGCTGACTTACCGCAACCGCATTTGGGGCTGCTTCGTGCGGCCTAACTTTGACGCAAGACACGATCCAGCCACGTCCCCTCCCGCGGCGGATCGAAGCCCTCCAGCATCATAATCCTGTAAGGAAACTTGGCGATTGAGACAAGGAAGCGTTTGCCGTCAGGGTGAAGATTGGTTCCCACTACGAGGTCCGCCGATGGAGGGAGATCGACGGGCGCCAAGAGTCGTTCATCGCCGCCGTTCACGCCTACCGAGTAGAGCTGCCATTGTGCGCCTGGTCCCGTTGCATTGTGCAAAATGCCGTAGAGTTGGCGGCCGTCCCGCGAGAAGCTATAGGCTTGGAATTTGCGCGCGGTCAGATTACGCCCGGATTTTCCGTCCGGCGAAATCAGATCGATTCGATCCGGCGCTGGATACGCGATCCAATCTCCCGCAGGGGACCACAGCGTGGCCGGGATCCGCCTTGCCTGAACCTTGGCATTGGCCAGAACCTCCGGCGCGGCGCCCGGCGCGGTGCGCATCTTAACCAGATTTTCCTTTACGCCGAATGGGCGTATGCAGGAGATCCACTCGCCATCAGGCGACCACGACACGCCAAAAAGCCCCCCGCTCGACACGGAATCGAGTACGACAGATCCGCCGCCCAGCGCGTTTACGAGCACGAGCTTTTGGGCGCCATCGGATGAAAAGATGAACCGTTTCCCATCCGGGGACCAATGCGCCTCAATCGCTTCGTGGGCTTCCACCAAACGCCGCGAAAACCCTTCCTCGCCAGTCTGCCGGTCGAAAACTCCCGGAGTTTCGCCAGCAGGAACGTGAAAAGAAAATGTGCTCCGCCCGGCGCCCAGTCCGCCCAAGTGGCGACTCCCCCCGAAATTAACGTTCGTGCCCGGCCATCGGGAATCGAGATCTCGAGAACGTCCCACTCCGGCACGCCGGACGAGAAGGCGATGCGCTTTCCGTCCGGCGAGACCGAGAATGCCAAAACGGCGTTGGAAGAAGCCACGATGTCCGTCTGGTTCCATGCGCAAGGTCGAAAATAATGAGATGTAAAACGTCGCCCACGCCCAGATGGCGGCTGTCCGGGAACCAGGCTAGCGAACCTGCTCCATCCCTGGGTCGAGGTCGAGTTTTCGCCGCGTGCCGGAGGGAGAAGGGCAACACCCAAACGGACCCGACGCTATCGATGGCAGCCAGCTTCGATCCGTCGGGAGAAAAGCTGATGCCGCCCGAGGCGGGGCCTTCCCAGAACTCCTTCGCGGTGCCGTCATTCAGAGGACCAATCCAGATTTTGCGCTCGCGCATGAACGCTAGTGTCTTGCCGTCGGGATGAATAGCGGCGGCCGAGACGTCGTGATATACGATTTGCGAGGCGCCACCCGCCGCGGGAATGGACCACAAGTTGCCGCCGGAGACGTAGTAGACCGTCGCTCCATCGGGTGACCAGAATGGGGAAGCGCAGTTCAGTTCACCCCTGGTGAGCTGCGCGGCATCAGAGGCGAGAGCGCGCGTGAAGATCTGCCCGACGCCATGTGTTCGCGCCGTGTAGGCGATGCTCTTTCCATCCGGGGACCATTGAGGATCGCCTTCGGTGGTTTCGCCTTGAGTAGAGCCGTGAATTTGTAACGCGCCAGCTCGGGTCCACCTGCAGTTTGCGGAAGCAGTAACGCAGCGGTGACGGCGCCGGCGATCAGGCAGGCTATTCCTCCACAAGAGTCGCAAACAGACGGCCCCGTTTCGCTCCGGAAGCGGGGGCAACCGCGTGAACAGCGCTCGCGCTTTCCGAAAGGTGCTCATTAACCTGTTTCAGCTCGCGATAGAGATCCCACGTCGAATCGTAGCGCTCCGAGGGCTCTTTGGCGAGAAGCCGCTCGATCACCCAGCGCACTGCGCCGGCACGGAGGCGGGCAGCGGCTCGGCTTCTTCGCGAATGATAGCAGCCATTGTCTCCACCGCGCTCCCGCGCCTGTTCGGGCGACATATAGTTGACTGTCCCAACCGTGGCGCCCGGCTCGGTAACGCTCAGGGTTCGCGTTTCATCACCGGCAAATTGGGCGCCCGCGGATTGCCTGGCCAGACCGAAATCTAGAATCTTCACTCTCCCCTCGCGCGTGACGAGGATGTTGTCCGGCTTCAGATCGCAGTGCACAATCGACATGGCATGCGCCGCGGTCAGCCCGTCCGCAATCTGGACTGCAAGATCGAGCAGCTTGCGCGGGCTGTCCACGGCGCCAATCGGCGAGCCGTCCACAAGCTCCATGACTAGATAGCCGACGCCGTCAGTGGACCCAACATCGCAGAGTTGGCAGACGTTGGGATGATTCAATGCAGCCACGGCCCTGGCTTCTCGCTCGAACCGGGCAGTGAAATTGCCTCGTGCGACCTTGATCGCGACGATCCGGCCCAGCCGAAGGTCGCGAGCCTTCCACACCTCTCCCATTCCACCCGCTCTAAGAGGCCCGAGAATTTCGTACGGCCCAAGTTTGCCGCCGACCGAAAGCGACATGGGTTTGATTCCTAGTCTACTGCGAGGGGCAGCGCAGGTATATTCCTTCTGTAGCCGCCTTTGCGCAAAGCCGGCTTAGTGGGCCTTCGCATCGTTGCGGGCCGGCTCCGGCCGGAAAACGCGCGACTCCATCGAGAGTACTATCGCTTTCGCCGCGAGGTTACGGCCGTTAGACTCGCCTGCGGAAGGGAAGCAAGGCTCGCAGGCGCTCATCACGCATGTAGATTCCCAACCATGCGATCAGGCTGGTCGACAACGGAACCAGAACTGGATAAGGTTCTCCCATGCGAGTGTAGGAAGCGATGGCTCCGCCCAGGTATCCGGTGAGCAGAACCGCGCCCAGCACCGACGTCCGCGGAATCAGGTACAGCGCCAAGCTGCCCAATTGAAGAAACGCGAGCAGCGGCAGAACGCTCTCGGGCCACCCGATTCGTGCAAATTCCCTTACGTACGGCGCGTAGTGGGTCAGCTTCCAGGTCCCGCTGGTGCAGATGACAAAAGTGGGCCAGGCCGAAATGACCCAGCTAGCCCAGAATACCCAACTTTTCCCGGTCTTCAGACGAACTGGAGTATCGACGGCGTTCATTTAGCTGCCTCTTTTTAGCGGATATTACTACTTCATATGCTGCAGGGATCGTTCGTTTTCCAGACAGATTTCATCGAGCAATTCCGTGTCGGCGATGTAGCGTTCCTTGATCAACACCGTCCACGGCTTGGTGTAAGCCTTGGGATCGTCGACGGTGACTTGGATTTGGAGATGCCCGAAGTCCAGCCGCCGCACCTCTTCGCGCACTTTCGCAGCCTCGGTCAACACGCTTCCGTTCCAATCGATCCAAGTATCGTTTTGGAATCCGTTCGAGTCGATCATTAAAGTGTCGCCGGACCATTTCGCCGACGAATATCCATTGAAAGTAGGATTCGGGTTCACGGGCAAAGGGCGGGCATCGAGGAACACCTGGCGGTATCCGGCATCCCATTCATCCATCACCACCAGAAGATTCGGCGTCTGGACGAACTTCAGCAAGTGCGGCATGCCGTAAGCGCGAAGAAAATTATCCGGGAAGCAGCGGATGTGCGGATCGTCTTTCGCGTTGTTGGCCGTGCGCTGCTTCACCACCGCTTTGAGCCAGGGTTGATACGGCAGACCTCCTGGAATATCCACACCGAGATTGATCATCCGCCGCGAGGTGGTCGCGTCATTCGGATTGGGCGGGACGTCAGGATGGCGCGGATCGATTTCATCGCTGGTCCAGGTTCCGGAAAGGTCGGGCTTACCGCCGGGCGTTCGAGGCGTGGGCGCGGACAGGTCCACCTTACCGTCGGCCTTGCGCGGAATTCCGGCGGTCGGATAGTGCACCCACTGCGCTTCCAACCGGCTCGACGCGAAGGGAGCGCCCAAATTGGCGAGCGCTGCAATCAGCAGAATCCGATGACGGAAAGCTGGCATCGGGCTAAGGATACACCATTGCATGCAACTCCTGACAGAGCGGGCTTTTGCTAGCCTGAGATTTGGCCGCGATTGTTCGCTAACCCCTGCGCTTCGCAGGAGCGCTGACCTGACCATCCTGCCGTCCAACGGCTGGGCGGGAGCCGTGTATTCAAGTCCTTTGAATACGGAGCGAGCAAAATGTCACGACAAAATCTTGTTCGAGGCCGCGTGTGCTTCGGCGCGCACGAGGAATACCGGGTGTTGGTGAACGAGGGCGGGGAAGTGGACGCGCTGCCATCGGGCGCGCTGCGGGCTTTCAGTGACTTGCCGGCAGTGGGCGATTGGGTGTGGATACGGCCGGCAGGTGAGCTCGGCCTGATTGAGGAAATGGAACCGCGCAAGTCGGCTTTCTTGCGGAAAGCCGCGGGCAAGGGGCACGCCGCGCAATGCGTCGCGGCGAACATCGACTTATGCTTCGTGGTCTGCGGACTGGCCGGCGATTTCAATATGCGCCGTCTGGAGCGATACCTGGTGCTGGCGTGGGAGAGCGGAGCGCAGCCGGTGGTGGTGCTCAACAAAATCGACCTCTGCGCGGACGTGGATGCAGCCGTGAGCGCCGTACGGTCGATCGCCGGCCAGGCGGAAGTGGTCGCGATGAGCGCAACGCACTCGATCGAGCCGCTGAAGCCGTGGTTGCAGCCGGGCTCGACCGTGGCTCTGCTCGGCTCTTCGGGCGCAGGAAAATCGACCATCGCCAACGCGCTTACCGGAGGCAATCGACCGACGCGCGAAGTCCGCGAGCAGGATTCGCGCGGCCGTCACACCACAACCGCGAGTATGCTGATGGCGCTGCCCGGTGACGCATGGCTGATCGACACTCCGGGGATGCGGGAGCTCGGCTTGCTCGCCAGCCAGGCGTCACTGGAGTTAGGATTTCCCGACGTCGCCGAGTTGGCCGCGCAATGCCGCTTCGCCGATTGCAGCCACCAGGAGGAGCCGGGCTGCGCGGTGCGGCAGGCATTGATCGACGGCCGGATTTCCGAAGGCCGCTGGGCGAGCTACCTTAAGCTGCAACGCGAGGTTCGCCATCACGCGGCAGAAGCGGATGCGAGCGCCCAACGCGCCGAGAAGCGGAAATGGAAGGCGATTCACAAAGCGCAGAAGCGAATGTACCGGGAGCGAGGGGATTAGAGCCGCGGAGAGGGGTGGACCACGGTTGGCTGCTGAATCATGATAAAATGCTTTGCCGATGGCACTTTGAGGAGGTGCTCCGAATGCTCAAGCGAACTCTAGGTTGTGTAGCCCTGGTATCGGGGTGGTTGATGGCCAGCGGCTCGTTACTTGCTCACCATTCCCTCGCGGGCGTCTACGATATGAAGGCCGAGAAGGAACTGTCGGGAACGGTCGACAAAGTGCAGTTCACGAATCCCCACGGATCGCTGTCGATGATGGTCAAAAATGACGATGGCTCGACCACCGAGTGGGTGTTGACGCTCGGCTCCGCCACGGCACTGGCGCAAAGAGGCGTGGGCAAAATCGGACCGAATGCGCTGCACACCGGCGACGCCATCAAAGTGAAGTGCATTCCCGCCAAGGACGGCCATCCGATCGGGTTTCTCAAGTCGGT
>JASHNT010000080.1 GCA_030041495.1 Bryobacteraceae bacterium
AGACCGTCGGGGAGGGCTTCTGCCGGTAGGATACTCGACGCCGGATGACCGTAAGGCCGGCATCAAAAGCCCCTCTGACATCTGCTATCGGATGATCACCAACTTTCGCGTCAGTGCGCCTCGATGCTGACCAGTGTGTTCCCCTGAGCGTCGATCAGCACCAGGTTGGCCCGGATCGATTCAGGCTCGTCATCGACATTGGCCTAAAAAAACCTCTTGACACGGGAGGGCGCTTTCATACATGACGTCACGCCTTCAGTAAGCCTGATAGGATGGGTCATTATGCTGGTCCAGTGTCCGAATTGCAATCAGATGCGCCCACAAGGAATGGACTACGAAGGCATTCTCGCCGACATCGAAAAGGGCGCCGCGCGGTTTTATTGCATTCAGTGCGATCAGCACTGGAAGCCAGGGCCACTTTTTTGAGTTACCGACGCACCGTAGGGTCCAGCGTCCCGGCGAGATCATCCCGGTTTCGGTCTGCCGTCGTGTCCACAGTGAATTTGCCTTCAGGCAAGGAGTAGCCTCGAACGGAGGGACGCCAGTGACTTGCCTTGAGGCATCTAATAAGATAGAGACACTCGAACATCTGGGGGGTTCAATGCGAGGGGCTCGTTTTCCCGTTTCGCTGTCGATATTGGCCATTTGCCGCGTCATTTTTCTTGCCACGGCGCACTTGGCGCGGGCGCAGAGCTCGTCGACACCGACAATAACCTCGATTACCGGCGCGAGCGGATTCGGAGCCGCCAAGGCCGTTGCTCCGGGATCATGGATTCAGATTTATGGGGCCAACCTCGCACCCGATGCTCGACCCTGGGCATCGTCGGATTTTATAGAGGCCTCGGCCCCACTATCTTTGGACGGAGTCAGCGTGACCATCGGAGGCCAAGAGGCGTTCGTGTCCTACATCAGCTCGCAGCAGGTGAACGCGCTGCTTCCTTCCACCATCTTGCCCGGCTCCCAATCCGTGTCGGTCACGAATGCGAATGGAACCAGCAATAGTCTCACGATCACCGTCAACCAAACGGAGCCGCTGCTTTGGACCCCCTCGAACTTCAACATCAACGGTACGCAGTATGTAGGCGCAGTCTTCCCCGATTTCGCGACCTTTGTGCTCCCGGTCGGCGCAGTTCCCGGTCTCCCTTCCCGTCCGGCCGGCCCCGGCGATACAATCATCTTGCTCGGAATCGGATTCGGCCCCACTACGCCTTCGATCCCGGCCGGCGAAATCGCGACGCAAGCGACACAGCTCGACTACTCCGCGCAAATCTCTCTGGGCCAAACACCCGTCGCAACGGCCTACGCCGGCCTCGCACCCAATGAAGTCGGCCTGTATCAATTCAACGTGCAGATACCCGCCGGACTTCCTAGCGGTGCCGTGCCCTTGTCGCTACTCCCCAGCAGCCCTGGCGCGACAAACATCCAGGGCCTCTGGATTGCGCTCTCGCAGACGCCCAGTCTCCAGATCAACGGCGTCCAGGATCTTGCGGGAGACTTAAGCCTGGCGGTTCCCGGAAACATGGTGTTGATCCAGGGCAACGGTTTCGCTCAAAACGCATCAACCGAATCGTATCCGTTACCAACGTCTCTGGGAGGGATTCAGGTCAACTTCAGCGGATTTCCCGCGCCCATCGCCAGCGCCAGCCCGCAGCAATTGGAAGTACAGGTCCCCTGGGAGTTGCTCGGCCAGTCGAGCGCGACTCTCTCCGTTGTAAACGCGTCGACCGGCGCAGCGGTGTCCATGCCCGTAACTGTGCAGACCGCCATGCCGGCGGTGCCCTCCGCAGGGACCGGGTTCAGCATTCAAATTGAAGGATCCGGCGGAGCCTCGCCCGCTCCCTCATCCCCCGGCTCGAACAATCGCCCAGTGATGCCCGGCGAGTTTCTGGACATTCCCGCCATCGGCCTTGGCTTGTCCGCCAATGCCCCCGCTGACGGGCAGGCGGCCAGCGCAACCTATCCCGGCAACCCGGAAATGGGCGTGATGATCAGCATCGGTTCGGCCTGGGCTCCGGTCAGCAGCGCGGCGCTCGTTCCAGGTGCGGCCGGAGTATCCATGCTGCGCGTCCAGGTCCCTATTAACGCTTCCACGGGAGATTCGGTTCCGCTCGTGATCAGCGCCTGGGGAATGACCTCCGCCCCGGTGCAAATCGCCGTGGGCGCCTCGACCACGCCGGCCTTTGCCATCAGCCTCGGAGACGCGGCCACGGACGGCTGCTTTCCGGTTTCTCTGACTGGCAACGTCACAAGCAATCAACTGGCATGGACGGCACAGGCCCTGAATACGCCTTCCATTGAGGACGTGTACCAGCTCGCGCTGGTAGAGAACGTGAACTCGGTCTACGGCTCAAGCAACATCACAAGCTACTGTCCCGGCTTTTTTGACGCGTACATACTGCCCGAATACATTCTGCTCACCGCGACGCTCAGCAGCGAGCCGACTATCTTTGCGACAGCTCGCGTGCTATTCACGTCGGCAACCGGGGCCACCGCCCCAACGTTTCAGATCGTTCCCCAGAATCCCGTGATCGGCCCTTCGGGAAGCGTCGCGTTCCAGGCAGTCGATAGCAACGGCAACCCGGTGCAGGTCACCTGGTCGATGGGGAGCAACGTATTTACGGCGTCGACCGACGGTACCGGCAATCCCACAAAGGTTCAGGCGACAGCCTCCGACGGAACAGCGGCGGAGACGTTTGTATTCATCACCCCATCCGCTCCCCAGGTGCTCAGCCTGAGCCCCCCGAATCCGGCTCCCGGCACACCGGTCTCAATCAACACATCCGGCCTTCCCCAGGGAAGCTACACAGTCTATTTTAGCCGCCTGGATGGGACGTTCACGTCGGTCGCTAGCAAATACCTCACAGTCATCGTGCCACCCGACGCAGTCGAGGGTCCGATGGTCGTCGCGGCTCAAGCGGCATCTGGCCCTCCCGTTCAGACCCCTCCGTTCGAAGCCGCGATCTCGCCCCCCATAAGATTGCGCGCCGAACAGATCGAGGTCGCTCCCGGAGGGAGCGTGCAAATTGATCCCGTCCTCCTGTTCGACCCCCGGCCGCGCGACCTTACATGGAGCGCAGAGATCGGATCGATCAGCGCCTCCGGCGTGTTCACGGCGCCCAATGATGTTTACCCTACGGGCTCCGGCGTGGTGAACCAGCCGCAATATGTGAACGTCTCCGCCTGTTTTACAGACCGGAATATCTGCGGCTACACCGTCGTTGCCATACAGCCTTTTCTGGTTTCTCCCTCGCAACCGGTCATTGCACTCGGGGGCAGCGTTTCTCTTCAGGCAGCAGCGGGTGGCACGGCGATCTTAGTCACCTGGAAAGCGCTCACCTCAAACATAACCATCTCCGCGCAGGGTGTCGTTCAGGCAATGTCAACTTCCTCCGGGGGCGGCGTTGCACAAGTCATGGCGACCAACAGCTCCGGCGTGAGCCGAGTGATCAACATCGCGGTTACCGGCTCACAGGGAGGGATGGTGCATGTCGAACGCGACCTCCTGAATTGGGTGGACTGGACCGAGACGAGCCCCCTGGGCCCCACCTACCTCGGAGTTGTCACAGTCGGCAATCGCGCCTACGTGCTGGCGAACAACGTGCCGGACAATAGCGGGGTAGCAGGAGATCCCACCGCGTGGATCGACACCTGGGATATCACCGACCCTGTTAATCCGATGTGGCTCGCTTCGACAGGAGCCGCCGTCGGAAAAGCCCCGCAACTGACAAAGTTCAGCGGAGGTCTACTCGTCACGGGGCCGACTGATTTCGACACCAGCGGATTTGGGAGCCTTCCGCAAACGATTGGGCTGAGCTACTCCTTCGACAGCAACGGAATCCCAGTCTTCTCCGCTTACGACGACACAGGGACGCTCGGCGGAGATTACATTAACTACGCTCTGTCTCCCATAACACAGGGTATCAACGGCAACACCGGCTACACCGTTTACGGGTACGGCGTGTATCAGCAGAATCTGGCCACCTTGTCTGCTCCCCAGTTGGTGTTGACACTTCCCGCCGCCTACGACCCAGGAGGCGTAAGCGCTACTGGAGACGGCCAAAGACTTTACGTCGCCGCTGGGACTGGTCAAATCTTCACCTACAACGTTACGGTGAACCCTCCTGCGTTGGTCAGCACGGTCGATATCAGGCCGTCTGAATCCGTCAATCTTTTTCTGATGGGAAGCCTGCTGTTGTGCAACTCGGGCGTCTATACGGTGAGCAACGGCGTCCCGCAGTTCGCCTCACAGTTGTCGACAACGACGATCGTCGATGCCGATCCGCTGGGGATGCGGGTCCTGGGCCTGTCGACGGTGGGAGCCACGATCTTCAATCTGACCGACCCGGCAAATCCTCAAGTACTCGGGCCGTCTCAGGTCCTCGGCCTCGTGTTCGAGGCCTCCTTTGCCCTCGCGCCTGGCAACGCATTCGTAAGCACGGATGGAGAGTTGGAGACCTATTCTGCGACACCGAACGGGGGACCGCAAGTTCTCTCAGCTTTTAGCCCAGACGACGGAGTCCTCGACGAGAAGACATCTGGGAACGAGGCCTTTCTTGCGACCGGGGTCCTCCAGATCTACGACATCTCAAGCCCGAGCAGCCCTCAGCTCATCGGAGCTTACATTGACTATACACAGTCGGCCTACGGCGTCCAGCTCAGCGGCAATTATGCATTCCTGGTTTGTGATAACGACTTTCTGGTCATCGATGTATCGAACCCCGCCGCGCCGACTCTGGCGACTGCGCTTCCGATCAGTACCGGGTCCGCACTCGGGATGATCGGTTCCACGGCGATCGTCGGGGCGTTCAACGGGAACACTCCTGTCATGATGACGCTAAACGTGTCTAACCCCACTGCGCCGAGCATCATCGGGCAGGTAGCGCTAACTGGCGGAGTGTTTCAGTTCGCCACGAATGGCAACACAGTCGCGGTTGCGGAAGGATCGAGTGGCCTTGCTCTGTTTGACCTATCTGTCCCGGGGAGCCCTGCGCAACTTTGGGCCTTGACCGACGGCACCGTCGCCAACGCAGTGACTTGGTCGGGAAACCTCTTGTATATCGCGGCGAATCAAGGGCTCATCGTTTACGACGCGACCAATCCCCACTCGCCGATGAGACTCGGTAGCAACACGATGTCGTACTACCAGTTCAACTACCTGCCATGCTGCCTTTACTACGCGACCACGCCGGGGGCCTATAGTGTGTACGTGGACGGGAACGTCGCCTGGGTGGGTGCCTCAACGAGCTTCGCGACACTGATGGGT
Organism: Bryobacteraceae bacterium; assembly: GCA_030041495.1. Classification (GTDB taxonomy): domain Bacteria; phylum Acidobacteriota; class Terriglobia; order Bryobacterales; family Bryobacteraceae; genus Palsa-187. The sequence continues at coordinate 5,264 of JASHNT010000080.1, forward strand.
TTGGATGTTAGCGCCCCCGCGGCTCCGCGCGTGATCAGCCAGATAGAGTTCAGCAATTCCTTAGACACCGCGGTGCTCAGCATCGGCCCCGCCGGGAGCAATCTCTTCATTGGTGGTGCCTTCGGCTTCCCCTCAGAGGCGGCCTATCTGATGTCGGCGAACCCGCCAGCCAACGTGATTCTCCCCGCGCCTGCGCAGACCTCGCCTGGAGACCCGGCCCTGCTTCCCAATGTGTACGGCACCTCCACGCAGAGTGCCGCCGCAGCTAACGTGAGCCAGGCACAGTCGAAGCAGCCCTCAGCCCTGGCGAGAAAGTTGAGCCATTGGCCCGAGCCCTACCGCGACCGGGAGATGAAAGCTCACGGCCTTCAATAGTCACCGATAGGGAAAGGCAGGCCACTTCGCGCGACGACCAACTCCAGATTTTCTACGACGACTACGAAGCCAAACCGGGCCCGTCGCCGTGGGTTACAGGTTCGACATATCGGCTATTGATCCGCGCCCGCGGAGACGCTAAATCCGGAGCTAGCCAGCCAGCCCCAGCCAAGTTGGAATGAGCGTTTTATGGGGGAATCGGGAGCAAGCTTTCTCCGGGGGGCCGACGATCGCCCAAAGCGAGGCATGCACCCTCGGGCTTACCCATCTTTCATGGAGCGCCGTCTCACGGGATCTACGGCCCAAGCCGCCCAGCTTTCTCGGTGTTGCGCTTTTATCCGCCCAGAGCCGACCTATCCGCCGCGCTACTTAACGGCAACCTTTCTTCCGTCCGAAGGTTCTGTAATTTCGATGAGTTGCTTTCGACTGCCGCTGAAAACCCTACCGCCGCGGCCGAACTCAGCCGAAAGGTAGTATTGTCCGGCGGGGACTTCAATAGGGTTTGTAAGCTCAAACCAATTCTGGCCGGTGAAGACGCCTATCGACCCGGACAGGAAGGTGACCTGGGGAGTAAACCGCTTTCCGTCGCGAACATCGGTCAACACGATTTGCAGCATCCCAGGCCCTTTCTCCCCAATCGAAGGCTGTCCTGTCGTCGCGATTTGGTCCGTCCGGAAATGATACTTCACGAGGAAAACCACCTTGTCGCCCGTCGAGTTGATGCAGCTTTGCGGCGGAGCCACAAGGACGATGCCTGCGATGGGACCTCCTGGTGGATTCAGTCCTCCATAGGTGGCGTCGCTGACGTCAAGAAACAAATCTTCGATTGCAAATTGAAGTTGCTCTGAACGGTTTCCCCGATAAATCGTTTTTATATCAGCAAGAATGTCGGGTGAACCCACGTCCATGAATTGAAGACATAGGCTCCGAAGCTCGCCGTCCTCG
>JASHNT010000081.1 GCA_030041495.1 Bryobacteraceae bacterium
TGCAGCCACGGGTTCTCTTGAATCGGCCGCCAACAGGCCAATCGCAGGCGTCCGCCCGCGGCAAGCCCGGTGCGAAGGTTAGAGAACGCGGCCACCGGATCGCCGAAGAACATGATCCCGAAGCGCGAAATCATGAGCTCCCCTGCGACTCCCTTCAGCGGAAGCTCCGCCGCGTCGCCGTGCAGAAACGTCGTATGCGGAAATGCGCGCAATCGCTCTTGCGCCACGGCAATCATGGGCCCGGATAGGTCTAGAGCCACCACCCGTCCGGAAGGCCCGACTGCGCGCGCCAATTCAAGCGTAGTCGCTCCGCAGCCTGAGCCAACATCAACGACCGTGGATCCCGGGAGCGGCGCAGCGAACTCGATCAGCGGCTTCAGTACCGGCTGAAGTACCAGATCCATCCGCTCCTGGTGAGAGGCCCAATACTCGCCGTCCGCGCCGTCCCAGCGGGTTCGTTGTTCGTCGTTGAAAGTTCGCGCAGGCGTCATCGCTTCTATTCTGACACCGAACCAACTGGTGGGAATGATACACTCGGGGCGTGGATCGTGTTCAAGAAATCGAGGCCGCCATCAGCAGCCTTCCTCCCGACGAATTCCGCCGCCTCACGGAATGGCTGTATGCTCTGGAACAGGTCCGTTGGGACGAGGATATGGGCCGCGACTCAGCCTCCGGGAAGCTCGATTTTCTCTTCGATGAACCCGAGCGGGAGCAAGACCTCCGCGAGTGGCCGCCCCGGAAGTGAATTCCAACTGCACGAAGCGATTCTGGGACCTTTTCAACGCCCTCCCCAAAGAAGTTCAGGATCTGGCGGTCAAGAGCTACCATCTTTGGTGCAACGACCCGAATCATCCGTCTCTGCACTTCCGCAGATTGCAGGGCAGCCCGGACCGGTTCACCGTCCGCATTGGGAATCACCATCGCGCCCTGGCCAGTTTCGAGGGGATACGATTACGTGGGTCTGGATCGGCACGCATGCTGAATATGATCGGCTGGCTCGCTACTGAGCCCCAGGGCCGCAGGTCAGTCAGGAGCATCGAGCCCGACGACCCATTCCGAAATAGCCTCCCCGCCCGGGCTGAATGAACGATGCTCGGGGACAGCGCCATAGGGGTAGTCTTGGTCGAACTTCGCGCCTATGACCGCCGATAGCAGAAGCCGGTTACGCACCACGGCGTGATCACCCCTGTTATAGAGAACCCACCAAACGCCCCAAACCTCACACGCTGGACCGACAGCCCACAAAGAGGTGATTAAACAAGACTTCGAAGCGCCCCTGCGCAGCCGGTCGATACCTTCCTCCCACTGTTGCTCGTATCGCTCGGCGCTCCACAGTGCTAGTGAAGATTCGAAATCCTCGATAAACTGATCCAACACGATCTGGCCGCGCGCAAGGCCCGGTTCGTAGCAGGTCTTGTTTGTAAAGCGAATCTTAAGCGGCATTAGCCGGCACCGGAAAGCTCAACCTTTCTTCTCGGTTTCCCCCGCCATCTTACGCACCCGGTCGAGCTCCTTCCGAAGCTTCCGCCCGCGAGCGTCCATCAGGAACACGTAAATCAGAATAATGATCAGGAAGGCCGCGAAGCCGGCGGCCACATCCATCAGCTCACGATATCCCAAGCGTCTCTCCCCTCAGTAAGAGTGCACGTGCCCTAGTACGAGTGCACCTGCCGCCGCAAAGCGTCGATCTCCCGCGACATCTCGGCCTGTTCCATCCGCACCATCGCCAGCAGGATGCCCAGGCACAGCGTGCTGCCCCACGCCAGCAACACCGGATACATGATTCCCGGGCCGAACCCCCCACCGCCGCGGAACCCGAACACTGCCGAAGGATGTTGTGTGCGGTACCAGTCGATCGACTTGTACACGAACAGCACGATCATGCATCCGAAGATCGAAAGCACGGCCGAGAGGCGAGCCCGGGTGCTGGGCTCCTCCACCGACGTCCGCAGCATCAAATAGCCCGCGTACACCAGCCAGCACAGCAGCATCGAAGTCAGCCGGGCGTCCCAGGCCCACCAGACGCCCCACGCGTAGCGGGCCCAGATCGATCCCATTACCAAACCCGTAGTCGCAAACAGCAGCGCAATCTCATTCACTCCGGCCGCGAAGGAATCATATTTGAAATTGCCGGTCTTCAGATATAGGATGCTCGCCGCCAGCCCCAGGAAGAAACCGCTGAAAGCGGTGATGAAACTGCCCACGTGGAAATAGAAGTTCTGATACGCGCCCACTCCCTGCACTTCCAGAGGGAGCGTGGTCGCCACCAGGTATACAACCCAGAAAGCCAGCGCAGCGGACACCACCGCCAATCCATATTTAAGTTGTTGCGCCATATTAACCCACCAAAACAAAATCGATCAGTATTACAGCCACGGAAGTAAAGATGATATCGAAGCTCACCAGGATTTTCAGTGCACCATCGTCGACGCGCAGCGGATCGCCGTGCAGCAAGCCCCCGGTGAGCGAGATCGCTGCGAGCAAGGCCGGCACCAGCGCCGGATAAATCATGACCGGCAGCATCAGCTCCCGCAGCCGCAGATTCACGGTGATCGCGCTGAAGAAAGTGCCCATCGCCGCCATCGGCCACGTCCCCAGCACAATCACCAGCAACAAACTCGCCAGATGCTCCAGCACGTTCACGTGATAGAAGATGCCGAACGCGGCGAGGGAAAGAATTTCGATCGCCAGCAGCAGCGCGAAATTTGCCAGAGTCTTACCGAGGAACAGAGCGCTCTGAGGGATGGGAGCAGCCAGTAGCGCATCCAGGCAATCGTTCTGCAACTCTCGCGCGAAGGTCCGGTTCAATGCCAGCGCCGCCGCGAAGGAATACACCATCCATAGCAGGCCCCCGGCCAGTTCATCGATCTTGATGTCCGGATTCTCCGGATCGAAGGCGAAGCTGAACAGCACCAGGATGGTGATGGAGAACGCCAGGCTGGCGTTGATCGCCTCGCGGGTGCGGAATTCGCTCCGAAGATCCTTGGCCGCGATGGTCCACATTTGACGCAAGTACACGGCCTTTTACGCCTCTCCATACGTCCGGTACAGCCAGCCCGTATCGTCCAGCATCTCCTGCCGCCGCTCGCCCGCGTACACGATTTGTCCGCGCTGAATCATAGCGACGTGCGTGGCCAGCTCCAGGGCCTCGCGCAGTTGGTGGGTCGACATGATGACGGTGCGCCCGCGCGCGTGCATCTCATTCAGCAGCGATTGCAGAACCGCGATGGCGCGATCGTCCAGCGCGGTGAACGGCTCATCCAGAATCAGGATCTCCGGATCGTGCAGGAACACGCGAGCCACCGCCAGCCTCTGGCGCATCCCGCGCGAAAATTCGCGCGCCAACCCGTCGCGAACGCGTTCCAGGCCGGTGCGCCCCAGCATTTCTTCCACTCGCTTTTCCGGGTTCGCCACGCCGTATAGCTTCGCGAACAAGCTCAAATTCTCGGCTGCAGATAATTCTTCGTACAGCGAGATCCCGTGCCCCAGCACTCCGATCTTGCGCCGCGTCGCTTCCCGCCGCACGTCCGCGCCTTCAATGGTCACCGAGCCGCGTGAGGGTTTCGACAACCCGGCGAGAATCCGCAACAAAGTGGTTTTCCCTGCGCCATTGCGCCCCAGCAGAGCCAGCGTTGAGCCTGCATTCACCTGGAGCACGATGTCGCGCAGGGCGGGGAAGTCGCCGTAGTATTTCCAGACGCCGCTGACTTCCAGCGCGGCGCTCATTTCACTGGCGCGCCACTCAAACGGAGCTTCTCCGATAAAGTAGCGTGCCTCCCAGAGCCAGAATTCCAAACGCGAGGCCGAGCACCCATGGCAGCCGCTCATAAATCCGAGCCTGGCCCGCCATCGGCTTGGGCGATCCTCCGTCGTCTCCGTCGTCCGAGGATGAGGATGCGCTCTCCTGCGCCGCTTGCAAGGAACCCACGCCTTCCACGCCGACTTCGTACGCCGCGCCGGATTTCGCCGACACTTCGTAAACATGCGCTCGCGGCCCGCCTTGCCCGAGTTGCTTGATGCCGTCATCTTTCAGATCCGGCCCGCTCAGCTTCACCGATTCCGCCGAGACCATGATCACTTGCCCGGTCCCCAGTGCTCTCTCGGTGAACTGGATTGCGGGAGGCAACGCGTAGGAGACGTCGTACTCGGTTTGTCCCGGCTTGATGGGATAACTTTCCTTATACACGTCCGCCGGCGAAGCCTTCTCCGGACTCCGCGTGATGGGCATGCCGTTCGGCGCGCTGATGGTCACTTTGGCGTTCGCCGCCGCGCCCTTCGGCAAATAAAACTCGATGGATCCTTTTTGCGGATCGGAGAAGGTCGTGTTGCCCGAATTCTGCACCAGGAATGTCTCGCTGATGCGCAGCGCGTCGTCGGCTGGTTCGACCACAATGAGGTGCTGCTGGGCGAGCTGCGGCGAGGTTTTGCTGGTCGCCTCATACACGCTCAGCTTGATGCCGGTCGAAGGAGTGCCCGGAGGAACAACCTGGTTGTACTCGACGTTCTGATAGGTTGCGCGCAGCAGAGCCGGCGGAGGCGGCAGATCTTTCGCGATTTTGAACGATCCATCCGCCCCCGTTTTAGCGGTCGCCAGCGTCTCCATTCCGTTTTCGCCGGGATGGATCAGCTCAACTTGGACGCCCGCTTGCGGTTGGCCGGTTGTCGCGTTGGTGACGGTGCCGTCGATTTGCGCCAATAGCGGCAGCGCCCCGACGGCAAACCAAACGAGGCGTAGCCTCCGGAGGCTCTTCATGAGGACATCGCCTTTCCGCACTCGCCGCAAAACTTCATGGCCCTGGCGAACTTCGCTCCGCAATGCGGGCACACGGTCCCGGTCTCCGCTTTGGGCTCCGGCGCGGGCTTCGCCGCAGCCGGTGGAGCTGCGGGTTGGGAAGAAGGCGGCTGGCCGCCCGTGATTTTGTTCATCTCCCCGATTACTTGCGCGAGTTCCTTCTGCAAGCCCAGCTTGGTCTGCTGATAATCTTCGTCCGAAAGTTTCCCCACGCGATATTCAAATTGCAGGTCGCGCAGGTTTTCGTAAATCGCGGCCTTGCGCTCCTCCAGGTGCTTAGTGGGAGACACCGGCTCCGGCGCAGGAATGTCCTTCATGCGCACGAACAGCACGAAAAAAACCGTGGCGGCTACTACCGCCATCACTGATGCCAACATCATTCGTCGAGTTTGTCGAGATCTTTCTCGATCTGCTCCAGTACCGCCGGATCCACGGGAGCTCCCGGGGACGCCGCGGCCGTCCGCCTGGTATATCGCCGGATCACCATGATCACCAGCAACAGTCCAACCGCTACCGCCGCCCAGGGACCCAGATTCCCCGCCGCCCCGGGGTGCACCACCAGCACGTCCGGCCCTTGTTCCTTGACGTAGGTGTCCAGGATCTGTTGCTCCGTCATGCCCGAATTCATCATGTTGAAGATCCGGATCTTGTTCATCTTGCAGACCGGGCACGGATACGGCGGCATGGTGCAGGCGATTTCCTGCTTGCAGCCGCAACTGCATTTGAGCTTGGCCGCGATCGCGTTCACCGCGTGGCTGTCCCACTCCGATGCGCTCTGCGCCAGAGCCACGGCGGCCAGCAACGCCACCAGGAACGCTGTCTTCAGGGGCTTCGCCCTAATCCTTAACAACCTCATGCTTTCCCATCCCCACCACTTCCGTCCGCGCGAAAATCAGCTTCTGTTTGCTCGGCGTCAGGCAGATCAGAGTGCCGAACAGCACCACGAAATACCCGATCCACACCCAGCTTACCAGCGAGTTCACGTAGCTCTTCAAAACCACCTTGTTCTCGTCGTCCTCTGCCGTCCGGAAGTTGACGTACAGGTCTTCGTTCAGCCGGTGCCGGATCGCGACCTCAGTGTCCTGCTGGTTGGAGGCGATGTACAGCCGCCGCTCCGGATGCATTACACCCAGATCCTCGCCGTTCTTCGATACCGCCAGATCCAGCCGGGTCCAGCGATAATTCGGATTCGCGCCGTTCTCGAGCGCCGCAACCTTCAGCGTGTAATTACCGACGTGCGTGGATTGCCCGATGTTGAGCTCGGCGTCATTATCGGTCGAGAACGCCTGGCCGGTGAAGCCGATGAAAATGATCACCACGCCAACGTGCACGATGTAGCCGCCGTAGCGCCGGGTGTTGCGATGCGTCAGCTCCACCATCGACATCAGCAGGCCATTGCCGCCTTTGGCGTTGATCGCCGCGGCTCCTTTATAGAACTCGATGGCCACCGTGGTTACTACGAAGGTGCACAGCATAAACGACATCAGCGCGTACAAGGAGCGCACCCCGAAGACCGCCAGGATCACGGCCATGCTCACGCCCGCGATGGCCGGCCACATAAACGCGCGCTTCAGACTTTCAGTTGAGCTCTTGCGCCAAGCGATCAGCGGACCGGTTCCGGTCAGCAGCAGCAGGAACAGCGCGATCGGCACATTGATGCCGTCGAAAAACTCCTTGCCGACGGTGATCTTCGATCCCGAAACCGCTTCCGAGATCACCGGAAACAGCGTGCCCCACAGGATCGCGAAGCAGGCGGCGAGCAGCACCAGGTTGTTGAACATGAAGCTGGACTCGCGCGAAAGGACGCTTTCGAGCTTCATCTCGCTCTTCAGGTAATCCAGACGGCTCAGGATCAGCCACGCCGTCAATGCGATGCCCACGCCGAGGAACCAATAGAAGTACTGGGCCAGCGGCCCGTTAACCCCGAACGCGTGCACCGATTGCGCCATGCCGGTGCGGGTAAGGGTAGTTCCAAAGATGGGCAGCCAGAACGTGATGCTCACGAGAGAGACGTTCCAGACCTTCATCATGCCCTTCTTTTCCTGCATCATCACGGAATGCAGAAACGCCGTTGCGGTGATCCACGGCAGCAGGCTCGCGTTCTCCACCGGGTCCCAGCCCCAATAGCCGCCCCAGCCCAAGATCGAGTACGCCCAATTCATTCCCAGCAGAATGCCGGTGGTCTGAAACATCCACACCGTCAAAGTCCAGCGGCGCGTGGTGTGGATCCACTCCTCCCCCGGCTGCTTGGTGATCAGCGAGGCCATCGCGAATGCGAATGGAACCACGAATCCGATGTAGCCCAGATAAAGGATGGGCGGATGGATCACCATGGTCCAGTATTGGAGCAGCGGATTCAGGCCCTGGCCGTCGGGAACCTCCATCAGATCCAGCACGCGGCGTCCGGCCCACCAGACTTTGAACGGACTTTCGATGAACGCGTTCAGGCTCAGGAAGAAGGTCTGCACCGTCGCGATGATGGCGATGACGTACGGCATCATGTTGCGGTACTTGCGCCGGTTCTGCCACGTCACCACCACCGCGTAGCTGGCCAGCAGCCAGCTCCACAGCAGCAGCGAGCCTTCCATGCCGCCCCACAGCGCGGTGACCTTATAAACCGGCCGCATCGCCAGGTTGCTGTTTTCGTAGACGTGGGTCAGGCGGAAGTCGCCGGTAAACAGCGCGTACAGCAGCAGCCCCACCGCGGTCGACAGCAAAGCCCAGATGCAGTACACCGCCCGTTCCGCGCTCACGTTCAGCAGAGGACGCTTGGCCCACTTGCCGACTAAGGACGCAACAACGGCGTAAATCGCAAAGCAGAAAGCCAGCAGGATTGCAAGCGCGCCTACGTTTTCCATGGTGTTTGAGAACCTAAAGCCCAGAATCTATCAGGAACTATGTCTTGTTTGTGGAAGCGCTCAGCTTGGGCGGCGCGGCCTCATACTTGGACGCGCACTTGGCCTGCAGCTTGTTGGCACGGAACACACCGTCCGCGCCCATCTGCCCGCTCGCCACTGCTTCGGCATGATCCTTGAAAGTATCCGGCAAGTCGCTGCCGGTGTAGACCACCTTGAGTTGCTCCCCAGGATCCGGGCCTTCCTTCTCTACAAGCACGAAGCTCGTGGTCTGGCCCATCGAAACAATCGAGCCTTCCTTCACATGCCCGTCCACCTGCAAATGCCTGGATCGCGCCTTCGCGTCCATCTGCTTCAACTCCGGAATCTTGACGAAATACTCCGCGCTCTGCTTGGTGGAGCTGACACCTAACCACACGCAGGTCGCCAGGATCGCCGCGACGGGGATTCCGAACTTGAGGTAGCGATTCATTCCAGGCACTCCTTCCACGTCCCTACTGCTCTATGAAAAATGACCATCCTCAGTATACCGCGCACAACAGCAGGCCGGTCCGCTGAGTCGATTCGCGCACATCACTCGCTGGTGAGTCATTCCACCCAGCTTTCCATCCCAACCACCAAGGTTTCGACCCGCCCGTAAAGTCTGCCCGTGCCTGCCTAATGCAGTTCACTCGCCATTGGCGATCTCCTTGGGCTAAGGACCTCCAACAATGTCCCCGCTTACTTCATTGAGAGGATGTCGAAAGACTCGTTCGCCCGCCTGTGCCTCTCCCTTACAAAATCCCGTCCCGGCGGGATTCACAACATTGGAGGAGTGGCCTAAAATATCCGAACACACTAGCGAGGGCTTTGGACGGCTGCCGATCTCACCGGATGCTAACACCTTCTGGCCCGTTTTGAGGATAAAAATCGGTTACCGATTCTAAAAAGGCGGCATGGGGTTGAGTGCGGAAATGAGATGGCGCATCGCGGCAGTCGTGTTAATGGCGGCGTCTTGTGCCTGGGCGCAAACGCAGACGTACACGGAGTCCGTGCTCTACAGCTTTTGCAGCGAGGGCGGCTCGTCATGCACGGACGGAGTCGCCCCCACCGGCATCGTTCAGGGCACTGACGGCAATCTTTACGGATTGGCGTTGCAGGCGGGTGCCGGGTATTCCAATAATTGCAATTCGCCACTTGTGACCGGAGCATGTGGCACTGTGTTTAAGATCACTCCGTCCGGCACATATACCGTCCTTCACAGTTTCTGCGCGCAAGGCAGTTTCTTGAACTGTCCGGACGGCTTTGCGCCGGAGGGCAGCCTGATTCAAGCAAGCGACGGGAATTTTTACGGAATAACCTCCGCGGGAGGAAGCGGTCCGGCTGCCAACTGCGTTGCCTCCGTCAACTCTGCCGCGTTCGGAATGATCGAAGTCGGCGGGTGCGGAACTGTTTTCAAGATCACGCCCTCTGGTTCTCTAACCACGCTGTACAGCTTCTGCACCCAAGCTGGCACTGCATGTCCGGACGGGTTCAATCCTGACGCAGGAGTCGTGGAAGGGAGCGATGGGAATTTCTACGGCACCACTAGCTACGGCGGAGCCAATGGTGAAGGCACTGTATTCAAGCTAACCCCCTCCGGCGTCCTGACGACCCTGTACAGCTTTTGCAGTCAGAGCACGGGAGACACTTCCGTTCCGACGAATTGTATCGACGGAGCCAACCCCGGCGGCCTGACGCTCGGTACCGATGGCAACTTTTACGGCACCACCCAAAACGGCGGAACGTTCAACCTCGGAAGCCGATGGGGCACGATCTTCAAGATCACGCCGGCCGGGGCGCTTACGGTGCTGTACAGCTTCTGCACGCCGGACTGCTCCAGCGGGTTCGGTCCCGGAAATCTCGTAGAGGGGGTTGACGGGAATTTCTACGGGTTCACCAGCTTCTATGGCGCCGGAAGCGGTGGAACGATCTTCCAAATGACGCCGGCCGGTGTGTTCACAGTAATCTATCCACTCTGCCTTTTGGCCAACTGCGCCGATGGGAACTTCCCCGACGATCTCTTGCAGGCCAGTGACGGCAATTTCTACGGCGTCACCCTCGCGGGCGGAGCAAACAATGAAGGAACCGTGTTCACGGTAGCGGTCACAGGCAGTTCCGGTTTCCTGACGACGCTTTACAGCTTCTGCACCCAGGGGGGATCCAATTGTACGGATGGGGAGTCGCCGGGAGCCATCATTCAGAGCACGGATGGCAATTTTTATGGCGCCTCCTTTGGGGGCGCTAACGATGACGGAGCTCTCTTTAAGCTCGCGGTATCGCCGGCGGAACCTATCGCTACATTCGGGACGGCGGCCAATGGCGCAACCTATATCTCGGGGGGACTGGTTCCGGGATCGTGGGCGCAGATCAAAGGTACGGATCTGAGCAGCACGACTCGTATCTGGGACGCGGCGGATTTTGCGGGCCTCGGCAATAATCTGCCGACGAAATTGAGCGGCATCCAGGTGATGGTCAACAACATTGCCGCTCCGGTCTACTACATCAGCCCAGGACAAATTAGTTTTCAGGTGCCTTCAGGCGTGAGCGGAAACGCCTCCGTCGAGGTGATCAACAACGGCGTGACGAGCAACTCGTTAACGGCGTCGGCGGCCACCAGCTCGCCGGGAATTTTTCCGGTGATCGAGAACGGCGTGAATTATCCGGCAGGAGTCTTCCTGGACGGGGAATACGTGGGCGATCCTTCGGTTCAAGGATTCCGCAACGCGAAACCGGGCGACGTGATCCAGCTTTATGCCACAGGACTCGCATCAAGCCCCGCGGGAGTGATCCCGAGCCAACAGACGCTGAACGGAGTGACCGTGACTATCGGCTCGACCGTCATCCCGGCGGATTTCGCGGGACTGGTCGCCGCCGGGGAATTCCAGATTAATTTCACGATCCCGCAGTCGTTCGCCAATCAGCCGGCGGGATCGTACCCGATCTCCGTCCAGCTCGCCGGAGTTTCTTCTCCCACGACTATCAATACCAGCCCGCCTGAACAGATCGTGATCCCGATCCAGCCTCAATAGACTCCTATGCGAATCCAAACGATGCTTCTTCTCCGCTGTTGCTTATTCGGGGCGATGGCGATCATCTCGTGGGCGCAGACCCTCACCACGCTCGTAACTTTACATGGGACTGACGGAGGGGGGTTCTCTGGGCAACTCGTGCAGGGTGCCGATGGAAATTTCTATGGAACCACCTCCGGCGGCCTGACCATTGGCGAAGGCACGATTTTCGAAATCACTCCGGGAGGAACGCTGACAACCCTGTACAGCTTCGGCTCCCAGGCGGGCGACGGCTCCCACCCTGAAGCCGGGCTGATCCAAGCCACGGATGGAAATTTCTATGGGACAACCTCCCTTGGCGGCACCTATGGCAACGGCACGGTCTTCAAAATCACTCCGGGAGGGACGCTGACAACCTTGTACAGCTTCGGCTCCCAGGCGACCGACGGTTCCTCCGCTCAAGCCGAGCTGATCCAAGCCACGGATGGAAATTTCTATGGAACAACCAGCGAAGGCGGAACTAATGGTCACGGTACTGTTTTCAAAATCACGCCCGGCGGAACGCTGACGACCTTGTATAGCTTTAATGGTACTGACGGTAGCTTTCCCGAGGCTAGGTTGATTCAAGCCACAGATGGGAACTTTTACAGCACAACCGATGTCGGTGGCGCTTCTAACTTCGGCACGGTCTTCAAAATTACTCCGGGCGGAATGCTGACGACCCTTTACACCTTCATCGGTGCCACCGACGGTGGACTTCCCAACGCTGGGCTGATTCAGGCCACGGATGGCAATTTTTATGGGATAACCGACGGGGGCTGCCTTAGTGCCTTCGGCGGCACGGTCTTCAAAATCACGCTAGGTGGAATGCTGACGACCCTGCATTGCTTCACTGGGGCCGACGGTTCCTCTCCCAGGGCAGGTATGATCCAGGCCACGGACGGGAACTTTTATGGAACAACCTATGAGGGTGGCGCCGTTGACGAGGGCACGATTTTCGAAGTCACTCCGGGAGGGACGCTGACAACCCTGTACAGCTTCGGCTCCCAAGCGGGCGACGGCGCCTACCCCGCCTTTAACGCGCTGACTCAGGGGATTGACGGAAACTTGTACGGGACCACCCCTTCCACTCTTTTCGAGCTGCAACTAGCGCTTCCGCCCGCAATCACCGTGGTCCAGAATGCCGAAGGCGGTGCTTCCACCATTGCGCCCAACACCTGGGTCACGCTTAAGGGGTCGAATCTCGCGCCTCCGGGCGATTCGCGCACCTGGCAAAGCTCAGATTTCGTGAACAATCAAATGCCCACGCAGTTGGATGGCGTCAGCGTTACGTTGAACGGCGAAAACGCCTACGTCGATTACATCAGCCCCTCGCAGATCAACATCCTCACGCCGCCAGATCTCGCATCGGGGACCGTTCAAGTCGAGGCCGCGACCTTTGGGGGAACCAGCGCGACCTTTGCCGGCCAGGCGCAGGCCGAATCACCGTCATTCTTTATCTTCGGCGGCGGTCCCTATGTTGCCGCGACCCACGCGGATGGGAGCCTGGTCGGCCCCGACAGTCTGTATCCCGGCCAGAGCACGCCCGCTCAGCCAGGCGAAACAATTGTGCTCTACGCCAATGGATTTGGAGCGACCTCGACGCCAGTGGTGAGTGGATCGGAGATGCAATCGGGGAGTTTGAATCCGCTGCCCGCGGTTTCCATCGGCGGAAATCCGGCAACGGTGCAATTCGCCGGCTTGATTTCACCCGGCCTGTTTCAATTCAACGTGGTGGTGCCCGCATCCACGCCCGCCGGGGACAACGCCCTCTCGGCCACTTACGGCAATCTGGCCACGCAATCCGGCGTGCTGGTTACGGTAGGGCCATGAGGAGGGAGGCTTGAGGGCTAGCCGGCGTTGCTCACAAGACGATTGGGCGAGTCACGGCAGTCAGGAGATTGGTATAAGTCTGGAATTGCAGAAAACGACACACCGCAGATGTAAGGGTATTGGCTTGATCCGGAAGCCGTTGACGACGCCCGCTCCCTGACCGGTTCAGTCGGGATAGACCTCATGGAGGAGCGATTGAAGATACAGGAGCACGTTGCCATGCGTCCATGTAGAGCAGTCTGCCTAACGGGAAGCCTACTTCCGGCGTGTCTGGCTCGGGCATTGTCGGCCCCGGGGCCGGCACCGTATTTGGGCATCGCCGTCAGCATACGTCGCGGGTTCGATTATTTCAGCTTTAGCCTGAGCAGCAGCACGAGCGACAACCTCGGCTACGGCGGCGGCTTGCGAATCCGAACCATAGTGCTTTTGCTGCTGTCGCTTGCCGTTGGCGCGACACGGGTACACGCGCAAACACAAACCTACACGTACTCCGTGCTCTACAACTTCTGTACCCAACCGGAGTGTAGCGATGGAATCTATCCGGCCGGCGTGGTGCTAGGTAGCGACGGGAATTTCTACGGCATGGCGCTCGCCGGAGGAAGCGGCAACTTCCTGTACTGTAATGCGGGGATCAACATGGGCACCTGCGGCACAGTGTTCAAAATCACGCCCTCCGGCGTGCTGACCACGCTCTATAACTTCTGCACGCAGGGCGGCCCGAATTGCACCGACGGCTTCAACCCGCAAGGCAAGCTTGTCGAAGGCAGTGATGGCAACTTCTACGGCATGACGGCCGCGGGAGGCAGCGGTAACGGGGCCAATTGCCTCGCGCCGGACGGTAGCGGGATAGGCGGTTGCGGCACCGTGTTCAAGATCACACCGTCCGGCGTCCTCACCACGCTCTATAGCTTCTGTACACAGGGCGGCGCGAACTGCACCGACGGCTTTTGTCCGCAAGCCAGTCTTGTCGAAGGCAGCGATGGCAACTTCTATGGCACCACCCTGCTGGGCGGAGCGAACGGAGAGGGGACGGTGTTTCGCATCACGCCCTCCGGCAATCTCACCACCTTGTACAATTTCTGCAGCCAGAGCGACGGCAGTCCGGCTGCGCCGGCGGATTGCGCCGATGGATCCCGACCCGTCAATCTTGTGCTCGGCAGCGACGGCAACTTCTACGGCATCACGCTCAATGGCGGCATGCTCGTCCTTGGGGGGCGGTTCGGCACGGTTTATAGAATGTCTCCCTCAGGCTCTCTTACCACCCTATATTCTTTCTGCACTCCGGATAGTTGCGTCACCGGCGAGGGTCCTCAAGTTCTCATCGCCGGCAGTGACGGCAATTTCTACGGCCTCGCGGGATCGGCGGGAAACTTTGCGGCGAGTTCCCCGCCGGGCGGCTCCGGAACCGCCTTCGAGGTCACTCCCTCCGGCGCTTTTTCGCTGCTCTACTCTTTCTGTAACCTCACCAATTGCTCGGATGGGAGTAACCCAGGAAATCTCCTGCAAGGGAGCGACGGCAATTTCTACGGCCTTACGCTCCTGGGCGGCGCCAACGACAACGGCACGGTGTTCAAGCTCACCCCATCCGGGACGTTGACGACTCTTTACAATTTCTGTAGCCAAGGCGGCGACAACTGCACCGACGGAACTTTTCCGATCAGCTTGCTGCAAGGAAGCGACGGCAACTTCTATGGCACGGCGCAATATGGGGGAGCCTTGGTCGAACCTGCTGGCGGAGGGGTTCTGTTCAAGCTCTCTGTTTCTCCCGCCGCGCCTGTGCTCAGCTCCGGAACGGCGGCCAACGGCGCAACGTATATCTCCGGCGGACTGGTTCCGGGATCGTGGGCGCAAGTGAAGGGAACGGACCTAAGCAGCGTCACTCGTATCTGGGACGCGGCGGATTTTGCGGGCCTCGGCAATAATCTGCCGACGAAATTGAGCGGCATCCAGGTGATGGTCAACAACATTGCCGCTCCGGTCTACTACATCAGTCCAGGGCAAATTAGTTTTCAGGTGCCTTCAGGCGTGAGCGGAAACGCCTCCGTCGAGGTGATCAACAACGGCGTGACGAGCAACTCGTTAACGGCGTCGGCGTCCACCAGCTCGCCGGGAATTTTTCCGGTGATCGAAAACGGCCTCAATTATCCGGCCGGAGTGTTCCCGGACGGCGAATACGTGGGCGATCCTTCGGTTCAAGGATTCCGCAACGCCAAACCGGGCGACGTGATCCAGCTTTATGCCACGGGGCTCGCCGCGACTCCCGCGGGAGTGATCCCCAGCCAACAGACGCTGAGTGGCGTAACGGTGACCATTGGCTCGACCGTCATCCCCGCCGATTTCGCGGGATTGGTGACCGCCGGAGAATTCCAGATCAATTTCACCATCCCGCAGTCGTTTGCTAACCAGCCGGCGGGATCGTACCCGATTTCCCTCCAGGTCGCCGGAGTTTCTTCTCCCACGACCATCAATACCAGCCCGCCGGAGCAGATCGTCATCCCGATCCAGCCTCAGTGAAAGGCAAGCCCGTTGGTTCCCTCGCCCGCTCAAGAAGTGTCCCAATCTTGCAGACTCGTGTCCGATCGCGTTGGGTTGCGCGCAATCGCCACGGCCCGCCGCGCCCGCGATAAGCGCGATATACTTGGATGCAGTCGCCGCAAGGCATAATCACTGGAGGATTACAGCATGAAGCGCGCAGTTTCGATTGTTCTGCCCATCTTGGCGGTATTCGTGGGCGCGTACGCCCAGGACCAATCTGCCATCGATAAGGCTCTTATGGCCGCTCCGGCCAACCTGAAGAAAGACGCCACCGTGGTCAAGTGGAAGGCCGGAACCGAATATACCTACGACACCGTTCGTGAGGGAACCAATGACTTGGTTTGCTACGACGAGTCGGGCCTGCCCGGCGAAGGAGCCTTCAAGGTCGAGTGCACCATGAAGGGCAACCTTCCTCGCGTGGCTCAGAATCTGAAGTTCGAAGCCATCACCGACCGCAAGGAGCGCCAGGAAGCTCTGGACAAGGCCGAAAAAGACGGCACCCGCGTTAAGCCGGTGTTCGGATCGGTTTGGTATCACGCCATGGGCAACGAGGCCAGCCCTCGTTATCACATGACCATCGCCGTTCCCGGCGCGACCTCCGCGTCGATGGGTCTGCCGGATAACGGCAAGCAGGGCGGCGTGTGGATCATGAACGCCGGCACTTCCACGGCTCACCTGATGACGCCGGGCGAATAATCGCCGCACCCTTTTCCTTAGGCGGCTTTTCATGAGGCGTTTGTTGTTCGGCTTGGTGCTGGTCGGCGCCTTGGCCGCGCAGCCCGGCAAACGTAGCTTTAACGGCACGATTACCGACAGCATGTGCGCCAACGCCGACCATTCCAGCATGCGCATGGGACCGAACGACGCCGAGTGCACGAAGGCGTGCGTAGCCCTGCACGACGCGCTGTACGTGCTGTGGGACGGCAAGGAAGCCTACACGCTCAGCGATCAGAAGATCCCCGAAAAATTTGCTGGAGCAAAGGTGACCGTCGCCGGCAGACTCGACGCCAAGACCAAGACGATCCAGGTTACCGCGATGGCCGCGGCGAAGTAGGCTCTGCCATCCATTGCGTTAACCTTTGGAAATGGCCAAGCTCCTTTTCTCCCTCCGGGCCCTACCCATCCTTTGCTTAGCAGCGTTTCTTGCGCTCACCGAGGCCTGCAACCGTCAGCCGCAGCTTTCCTCCGGACTCGACCTGGGAGGCATGGACGAATCCCTCCCTCCGGGTGACGATTTCAACGCCTACTCGAACGGTGGATGGGCGCGCGTTACGCCGATTCCGCCAGATAAGTCGGCTTACGGCTCAGGCTCCATTCTCGCGGATAAAACCCGGCAGCAGCTACTCGACCTGATTCAGGGTGCATCCAAAGCGGGCGCTTCGTCCGACCCGGTGACGCAGCGGGTCGGCGACTTCTATTCCAGCTTCATGGATGAAGCCGCCATCGAATCGAAGGGCATCTCGCCGCTCAAGCCTGAGCTCGACTCCATTGCCGCCATCGCCGACCGTACCGCGCTCGCCCGATTTATCGGTTCCCATCTCCGCGCCGATGTCGACGCCCTCAACGACACCAATTTCGAGACCATGAATCTCTTTGGTCTGTGGATCACGCAAGGTCTCGCCGACCCCGGCCACACCTATCCATACCTGCTTCAGGGGGGACTGGGGATGCCGGACCGCGATTACTATGTCTCTCAATCGCCCCAGATGGCCGCCTTGCGGATGCAATATCAGTCGCACATCGAAGCCATGTTCCGGCTGGCCGGCTACTCCGATCCCACGGCACGCGCCGCCCGAGTCTTTGCCCTTGAGACTGGGATCGCCCGGGTACACGCCACGCGCACCGAATCCGAGGACGTCAACTCCGCAGTGGTCTGGAAACGCGAAGAAATCGCCATGAAGGCGCCGGGTTTGGATTGGGCCGCGCTGCTGGAAGCAGCGGGGGTAAAAGATGAACCCGCCATCATCGCGTGGCAGCCCAAGGCTATCGCGGGGATCTCCGCACTGGCCGATTCGCAGCCGCTCGATTCCTGGAAGGACCTGCTGGCTTTCCATGCGATCGAAGAGGCCGCGAATTTTCTTCCCCGAGCCTACGTCCAGGAACATTTCGATTTCTTCGGCAAGGAGCTCAATGGAACGCCGCAAATGCGCCCGCGTTGGCAGCGTGGCATCGACTTCGCCAGCGGCGCGTTGGGCGACGACGTGGGCAAGCTCTACGTCGACAAATTCTTTCCCGCCGAAACCAAGGCTAAGGTTGAGGCGATGGTCGCGGATCTGATCCAGGCCTTCGGCCGCCGCATCGACGCGCTGACCTGGATGTCGCCCCAAACCAAAATTAAGGCGAAAGCCAAACTAGCGACCTTGAAAGTCGGCGTCGGCTATCCCGACAAATGGCAGGACGATTCCGGCCTCCAGGTGGTCAGAGGCGATGCGCTCGGCAACCTCGAGCGCGCGGAGTTATTCCGCTACCGTCGTCAGCTTGCCAAAATCGGCCAGCCGATCGATCGCGGGGAGTGGTGGATGACTCCGCAAACCGTCAACGCGGTCAATCTTCCGCTGCAGAATGCGCTGAATTTCCCTGCCGCCATCCTTCAGCCGCCGTATTTCGACGCCAGCGCCGACGCCGCCCACAACTACGGCGCCATGGGAGCCATTATCGGCCACGAAATCAGCCACAGCTTCGACGACCAGGGCAGCCAGTTCGATGCGGAGGGCCGGCTTTCGAATTGGTGGACGCCGGCGGATTTCGCTCACTTCAAGGCTTCCGGCGAAGCTCTCGCCAGACAATTTGACTCCTATTGCCCGTTCGCGGATCTTTGCGTGAACGGCCATCAGACGCTCAGCGAAAACATCGCCGACGTGGCCGGACTCATGACCTCTTACGATGCCTACCAGCTTTCGCTCGAAGGCAAGCCGGACGTGGTTCGGGATGGGCTCACCGGCGATCAGCGCTTCTTCCTGAGCTTCGCGCAATCCTGGCGCGAGAAGATTCGCGACGCCGCACTCCGCGCCCAGATCGCCACCGATGGCCACGCCCCGGAACAATACCGCGCCGACACGGTTCGTAATCTCGATCAATGGTACCCGGCGTTCTACCTGCAGCCGGGCCAGAAGCTGTACCTGGCTCCGCGCGATCGCGTCCACGTGTGGTAGAGTGCATTGGCGCGCCTAGGAGCTCATTTGCATCGCTCGGCGGGCCGCTTCTCGCGCCATTTTCTATGGCAGTTGGCGCACGCCTCGGTCAGCGTGTCGGAGGCAGCGATCATGTTGTCCTGGTTCTTGGATTGGGCGGCTGTGTAAGCCTTTATGCCGGCATCGCGAAGCTGTTGAACGAATTTCAGCCAATCCGGATTATTCATCGGAACGGGCACTCCATTCGCGCACTTTCGTCCGGGGATTAAAAGCAGATTTGAGGCGTCGGTCAGAGCCAGTGCCGCGTTCTCCACTGCCTGCCAACCTCCAAAGGTGCTGACCAAGGGATCGGTCGCCAGCGAAGGGTCCTGGCCGGGCGCGGCTTTGGCGTCCGCGGGATTGTCGTTTTGCGAGGAAAAAACCACGTTGGACGCCGGATACAGAACGCCCCGCATCAGTTGATTCAGATTGGATAGAACCTGCATCCCGTGGGATTGAACCTGCGCCGCGGGCTGAGCCGGTTCCGGAGCTTTCGAAGGCGCTTGCGCCAGAGAAGGTCCCGAAAGCGACAGCATGACGGCCAGAGCCAGAACGATTCTATGCATTCGATCATTCTAGTCTCGCGCGCGCGGATTTGCTCGCCTATGCCTTGCTCGCCCGCACGGCCTCGGTGGCGATCGGGGGCTGCTCGTTTTCGAGCACCTCGCTCAAAACGGCCAGGTCGTTCTGGACGTTGAGTTCGGCGATGATTTGAACCAGGCTGGGGTCAAATTGCCTCCCGCTCTCCTCTTGCAGCAAGGCCAGCGCCTCGGCAGGGCTTCTGGCCTCCTTGTAAGGACGCGCGTGCGTGATGACGTCGTAAACATCCGCGATGCTGACGATCCTGGCCTCCACCGGAATCGCTTCTCCCGCGAGCCCATAGTAGCCTGAGCCATCCCACCGTTCATGGTGATACAGCGCGATGCGCTCCGCCATTTGAAGCGTGGGAAACGCGCTGCCCGAAAGAATGATCCGCCCGATATCGGTGTGCCGTTTGATCTGCGCGTATTCCTCGCTGGTGAGTTTGGCCGGCTTGAGCAGGATTCCGTCGGGAATCCCGATCTTACCGATGTCGTGCAACGGAGCCGCCCTGCGCAACAGCTCTATTTCCTCAGCAGGCAAACCCGCGGCGCGCCCCAGCAATGCTGCCAATTGACCCACGCGCTGCGCATGTTGCCCGGTGC
Organism: Bryobacteraceae bacterium; assembly: GCA_030041495.1. Taxonomy (GTDB): domain Bacteria; phylum Acidobacteriota; class Terriglobia; order Bryobacterales; family Bryobacteraceae; genus Palsa-187. The sequence continues at coordinate 19,438 of JASHNT010000081.1, forward strand.
AATCGTCGCGATATTCCGCCGCCAGGGCCAGCCGTTGTAGGAGCTCCAGTTGCGCCCGCTCCAGATCTTGCGTGCGCTCGCGCACTTTTTGTTCGAGGGTTTCGTTGTGCTTACGAAGCTCCACGTGCAACCATCGCGTCTCCAGTAAATTGTAAATGCGCAACAACGTCTCCGACACGTCCAGAGGTTTGCTCAGGAAATCTTTGGCGCCGGCCCGCAGCGCCTCCTGCCGCACGGAGCGCCCGTTTTCCGCGGTCAAAACCAACGTCGGAACGAACTCACCAGCCGGAATTCTTGAGCGCATCTGCTTCAGAAAGGACAGGCCGTCCAGATTCGGCATTCTCCAATCCAGCGCGACCAGATCGGGCTGTGTTTCGTCTAGAGCCGCCAGAGCCTTGCGTGCATCGGTGAAGCTGGTCCATTGCCGGTAGCCCGCTTCCTTCAGGATGCGCTCCATCAGCAAGAGATTGGACACCTGATCGTCAATCAGGAAGATCCGGCTGTTCTGAAGGATCGCTTTGTCCATCGCGTTACCTCTTTTCCGGACCCGCGTCCCCGGCGTGCGACAAGGCATTGGCCGCGGGCACCTCGCGCGCCAGTGCGGCCAGGTCGGTTTTCGCTACCAGCTCCTGCAGTACCGCGCGAAGTTCGCGCAGCTTGGGCGGCTTGTTCAAAACCTGATCGACGTTCGGAGGGATGTCTCCCTGTTCAGTCAGACGCTGCCCCCAGCCGGTCAGCAGGATCACTGGAGTGAGCGGGCTGGCTGCCTTGACCGCGGCGGAAACCTTGCGCCCGTCCACATAGGGCATGCCGAGGTCGGTAATCACGAGTGCAAACGGCTCGCCGCTCGAAACCGTTTCTTGGAAAGTTTCGATGCCTTCTTTTCCGCCGTTCGCCGTGGTAACCAGGTGACCGTCAGTCTCGAGCGCATCGCGCAGTGCCTTGATCAACAGAGGATCGTCATCCACCACCAGAATCCGCAGGCGCGTCAGCACCGGCCCGGCGTCGACGCCCTTCTGTGCACCGCCCTCGCCAGGCGCGGCCACCGGAAACAGCATCCGCATGGTGGTCCCTTTCCCGACGACGCTGTCAATTTCGATCTCGGCGTTATGCCGCTGCGCGATGCCATACACCATGGCTAGCCCTAAGCCGGTGCCGCGCTGCCCCTTGGTGGTGAAGAAGGGCTCCAGGCAACGGCGTCGCGTGGTTTCGTCCATGCCGACCCCGGTGTCTGAGACTTCCAGAATCACATGGGGCGTCTTGGAGCCACGACTGGCAGTCCTGCCGCGCAGCGTCAGCGTGCCCCCTTCCGGCATTGCATCCACGGCGTTGAACACCAGATTCGTCAACGCTTCGCGGATCTCGCTCTCCACGCCGGCCACGGGAGGCAAACTTTGCGGCAAGTCCTGCTGCAACTGAATCACGATTCCGCGTCGCTGCGGGATGTCGCTCCAGCGCGCCCGCGTCAGATCCAGCACCTGCTTGGCGAGCTTGCTCAAATTGACGGAGGAGAGCACCATCTGCGGCTCGGCCTGGCGATAGAACTCGCGCATGCGTGCGACCGTGTGCGCGACGTCCTCCACGGACCGCTGCGTGGTTTCCAGGTACTTGCGAGTCTGCTCGCTGAGATTCGGCTCGTTCTCCAGCAGAATCTCGGTGTAGATGGCCACCGGCGAAAGTGCGTTATTGATATCGTGGGCGATTCCGCTGGCCATTTGCCCCAGCGCGCGCAGCCGCTCCTGCTGCAGGATGGTTTGCTGGGTTTGGCGCAAATCGTCGTAGGCCCGCTGCAGCGCTTCATAGACCTGCGCCTGGTGGGACGCCAGCGCCACATGCTCGCAAAGCTGCCTGAGGAATTCGCACTCGCCGCTCGCGAAGCTGTTCGGTTCGTGGCGGCCCGCAAGCACCACGCCGAAGACGTGGCTCTCCACCTGAAGCGGCGCGAAAACCACGGACCGCAACCCTCCCTGCGCCAGGATTTGCGGAAACTTGAAATCGACCTCCCTCACGTCCGGCTCATACACCAACTGCCCCTGCACACATCGCGACAACCCGTTCTGGCCGACCTCGATGTGCGACTCCTCGGTCATCGCAAGCTTCACCGCCAGTTCCTCGCTATGGACTCCGACCCGCGCCACGGTCAAGGTTTCCGTGGTCGCGTCGTAGAGACACACGCAACCGAAATCGATCGGCAGACTATCCTCTAACCGCCGGATGACCACTTGATAGACGCTGGCCAAGTCCTGCCGTTCGCTGATGGCGCGCGTGATCTGGTCCAGCAGATTCAGCCGCCCTAATTGTGTATGGAGCCGGTTTTCGGTCGCCTTATGCTGCTCCACTTCCGATTCGAGGGCCTTGACCGCTGTCGCCAGTTCCTGAGTCCGCTCCTGAACCCGGACGTCGAGCTCATCCTTGGCTCGCCCTAAGGCGTGCCGGATCCGCCTTTGCGCGTGCGCCACGCCGCTGATTCCCAGCGAGAGCGCCAACAACAGGATCAACCGGCTTGGGTCGAGCGCCGGAAAATGGTGCCCCGGCGTTGTCATCCAGGGAAGGGCCACCATAATCAGCAAGGTCGCCACACCTCCTGCCACATAGCCGCCCCACCAAGCCAGCACAAAAACCGCGATCAAATACAAGAACGCGTACGGAAAATCGAGCCGCTCCGGAATCACCAGTTGAAGAACGGCCTGCGTCGCCAGAACCAGAACAATCGCCGCCACGGCCAAGGCCGCCTGAACCAGCGGCGAGTGCGGCGTTTTAAGGTTCTTTTTGAGGAAGGCAAGCATATGACCTCTAGAACTGAAGGCGTGCACCAAGCTGCATCACGCGAGCCGGGCCGGCTGAAGTGATCGAACCAACCGCGGGCGAGTCCAGCGAATTCACCGGGACTCCGAGATTGGTGTGGTTCAAGGAATTAAACACCTCCCATCGGAGCTGCAACCTTCGCGACTCGGATGCCCCGAGGTAAAACGACTTGGCGAGGGCGGCATCCATCGTCTCGCTTCCAGGGGCGCGCAGAATATTGCGCCCGGCATCGCCGTAGGCGGCCGGCGTCGGAATCACGAACTCCGCGGGGTTGAACCATTCGTCCACCGACCGCTCATCGGCCGGCAGCGCGGGGTTCCCCACCACGTTGGGGCGGCAATTATCGCCTTCCGCGTTGATATCGGCGCAATTGATCAAAACGCTGAAAGGTGGTCCGGAGGAAACTTGAAACACGCTGCTCAACTGCCATCCTCCGGCCACGCCGTGAACTACGGAGGAGAAGCCGGTAGATCCGGCCCGCCCGGTGAAAGGGATCGCCCATAGCCAGCTTCCGGTCAGCACGTTGGTCCGGTCGAAACTGGATAAGCCCCGCTCCGCCGCGAGATCGTTGGGATTCTGCGGATACTGGCCGGCCGAAGCTGAATCGTCCGTTCCATTGCTTTGGTTGTCGATCGATTTCGACCACGTGTACGCAGCTAGAAACGACAAGCCGCGCGAGAACCGCTGCTCGATCTTGGTCTGAAGGCCGTTGTAGGAGGAGTGGGCGTTGTTGCCGATTTCTTCCACCGTGCCCAACGCAGCGCCGTAAGGTTGCCTTGTCGTGGGATTGGTCGCGCCGGGCGGAGCGGCGTTGATATCGGACGTGCTGAGCAGATCCACTCCGCTGGTCCCGACGTACGCCGTCTCCAGCATCATGGAGTTGGTGAGCGCCCGCTGAATACCGAAGCTCCACGTCTGCGAGTACTGGTTCCCATCGGTGGGAGCAAGATAGCGCTGATTGCCGGATGGCGCGTCGACTGATGGCATCGCCAGGGCCGGCAAGCCTTGGCTCAAAGTGCGGGTCGGCGGCGTGAAAGGAAATTCGATCGTGTTGGCGAGGTAGTAATAGGGGATGTTGAACTCGGTGCTGTTGAGAATCCCCGCGGACCCTACCGGATCGATGTAGCCGATGCCATAGCCCGCGCGCAGAACCGTCTTGTAATCGGAGCCCAGCGCCCACGCCAGCCCGACCCTCGGTGCAACATCGCCGTAATCGGTGTTGCGCAAACGCGGATTCGTGTCTTGTCCGGCAAGCAGAATCGTTCCCGTCGCCGGATCGAAGTTCGAAAGGCGATTGTACCGTTCCCGGGCGTATGGCATGATGTCGTAACGCGCGCCCAGATTGAGCGTGAGCCTGGAATTGACCTTGAAATCGTCCTGCGCGAAAAAACCGTAGCGGGGCGTGATCAGATCCACCAGTCCCGGAGGGAATTCGTCATGCAGAATTTCGTACGGAGCGCCCAGCAGGAAACTCGCGAATGCATTGCCCGCGGTGGGATTGGTTAGTGTGCTGGTGCTCAGATTGAGGAACGCGTAATAGCCACGCCCGTAAACCAGGTAGCCGGTGCTGCCCGAATCGTAGCCTCCATCGAATCCAAAGCGGAAAGAATGGCGGCCCTTGACCCAGATCAATTTCTCGCTGTAGGTCCAGTCGGTCACGTTCAGCGTCAGCGGAGTCAGCACGCTGTCGCCGGCGGTGAACAGTCCGGAGACCACCAAACCCGGCAATCCGGAAGTCTGCGGGCTGAGATTCACTCCCGGAATTCCGAACTGGCTCGCCAGATTCTCGCCGTAATCCTGCTGCGTCAGCGACAGCGTCTGGCGATTCAACCCGATCCGGATTTCGTTGATCAGCGTGGGCGTGAACTGATAGGTGTTGCCGATGCCGGTGTTCTGGTTGCGCGATAGTTCGGTTCCGGCGCCGGTCGGCGGTCCGCCTAGCGGCAAACCAAACAAGGAAGGGATGTCGGCATCGGTGTTCTGGAAAGATTGCCGGACGAAAGCGCTGTTGCTCGTGGAGAACTGATGATCCAGGCGGACATCGAAAGATGCGACATTGGATGTGTCCGTGCGCGTTACGGCGTAGTTGTTGAAGGGGAGCGGCTGGCCGTCGGCTCCGAACTGGTTCGGCTCCGGCAGCAGAGCCGTGATGTTCGCGGCCGCTGGATCGAAGCGGGTCAGCGGGATCGTATTATTCGGAAATTGGGTCCGCGCGGGAAAGCCACTGTCGGGATCGTAGACCGGTATCTGTTTGCCGGCGCTGCTAAGAAAATCTGAAAAATCCCCTTGGCGTTGGTCGTCCAGGGGAACCGAAGTGACCATCGGGTCGCCGCTATGCGTCAGCGTGCCTTGATAGTCGGCGAAAAGAAACGTCTTCTCCTTGCGCAGCGGACCGCCCACCGATCCGCCGAACTGGTTATAGCGAAGCGGCGTGTTGGCTTGGCCGGTTGCATTGGAAAAGAAATTCGCGGCATCGAGGTCGTCGTTGCGGAAAAACTCGAACAACGAACCGTGCCATTGGCTGGTGCCCGACTTCGATTCCAGGTTGATCACGCCCCCGGCCACGTTGCCGTATTCGGCCGAGTACGCTCCGGATTGCACGGAGAACTCACGCACGGCTTCGAGCGGGATGTTGAAATCGTTGCCACGGCCCTCTCCGGATAAAGTTGTGGAGATTCCATCGACCAGATAAAGATTCGCCTTGTCGCGTTGGCCATTCACGTTGACCGGGTTGGGCGAGCCCGATTCATCCGGCGCGCCGGCGACAACCCCTCCGCTCAGTACGATGAGTTGCTGCCAGTTCCGTCCGTTGAGCGGGATCTCCGAGACGGTCTGGCTCGCGACCACTTGTGAAATCTGGGCATTTTCGGTCGACAGCAACTGCTCTCCGCTGGCCTGTACCTGGACCGATTCGCTCACCTCTCCCACCTTCAGACCGAAATCGACGCGCACCGTTTGATTCACTTGTAGAAGTACCGGACCGAACTGTTCGGACTTGAATCCCGATTTTGTGGCCGTCAACAAATACGAGCCGGGGATCAGAGAAGGAGAGAGGTACAAGCCGTCCGCGTTCGACTCGGTGGCGAATTCCGCTCCCGTGTCCTGCGATTGAATGACGATCTTGGCGGAATCGATAACCGCGCCGGACGGGTCCTTCACTTCACCGCGAAACACTCCGCCGGTGATCTGCGCTCTTGCCGCCCCGGCAAGGAAGACCATGGTGAAGAAAAACCGGATCACTACAGTGATGCCTAGTCTCAGCGGGACAGCGCTCCGCATAATTCCTCCCTGAGGATTCTCGCCGCAAGCGGCTTAAGATCATGAAGCTTGGCCTTTAATCGGATTAGTTCTAAGGAAGCTTTAGCAGGCATATAACCCTGCCGCCGTTCAGCCCTCGGAACTCACCGATCGGCATATCCGGCATGATGTAAAGCCGTTCTAAAGGATTGCCGATGAATGGAATTGCCAGGTTCAAGAAAGCCGGTTGCCGGGGGACAGCCGACACGGAGGTGACAGGCTGTGAGCACTGCGAGCCTTAACGATTCTCGAATTCTCATCGTCGATGATCAAACCGACAATCTCCGCGTCCTGGCCACAGTACTAGAGCTCAAGGGGTACCGCAATCTTCGTTGCCTCGAAGACTCCCGCTGCGTGGTACCGGTTTTCAAGGAGTATCAACCCGACCTAGTCATGCTGGATCTCCACATGCCCCATCTGGACGGAGTTGCGGTGATGGACCAGCTCCGGGAGTTGATCAGCAAAGACGACTATCTTCCAATCCTGGTTCTGACCGGCGATGGCACCTCCGCCGCGCGGGAAAGAGCGCTGAGTCACGGTGCCCACGACTTCATCTCCAAGCCTCTGAATCGCACGGAGGTGCAGCTTCGAGTTAAGAATCTTCTGCAGACGCGGCATCTCCATCTGCAGTTGAAGGCGCACAATGCATCGCTCGAGGAATCCAACCGCCGCTTGCGCGAGACGCAATCGCAACTGGTGCAGAGCGAGAAAATGGCGTCGCTCGGCCAGCTTGTGGCCGGAATCGCCCACGAGATCAACAATCCCTTGGCGTTCGTCATCAACGGCCTGTTTCTGGTCCAGGAGGGACTCGATCGCATCGCCAAAGAACCCGAGGAAAGTCTCTCGTCCGCCGTGCGAGGCCGCGTCGGCAACATGCGAGCCAATCTTCGCGACGCCTGTTACGGGATCGAACGGGTAAAGGATCTGGTGTCCAAGTTGCGGACGTTCTCCCGGCTGGACGAGGGCAAGTTCAAATCCGTCGATATTCACGAAAGCATCGAGTCGGTGCTGCTGATCCTGCGTCACAAGCTGGAGGACCGCGTCCAAATCGAGCGCGAGTTTAACGGCCCCGCGACGCTCGCCTGCCACCCCGGCGAGCTCAATCAAGTCTTGATGAACGTAATTGCCAACGCCATCGACTCGATAGAGGGACCCGGCAACGTCACCATCTCGACCGCCTGGCAGGACGGACATTTCGTCATCAAGGTCCGCGACACAGGCCGCGGTATCCCGGAGGAGATCCGGCCCAAAGTTTTCGAACCGTTCTTCACCACCAAACCGGTGGGCAGCGGCACCGGACTCGGGTTGGCGATTTCCTACGGCATCATGCAGGCCCACCAGGGCTCCATCGACTTCTCGAGTGAGCCCGGAAAAGGCACGGAGTTCGTGCTGACGATTCCGGCGAACCTGGAGGCGTGAAGAACCCTAAAGATATGGAACCGGACCCCAAAGCCCAGGTGTTGGTGGTTGACGATGAGCCGAAAATCCTCGACTCCCTCTGCCACTTGCTTGAGGAGAGCTTCACGGTTGTAACCAGCGGAAACGCGCTGGCGGCGCTGGACCTTTTGCGTCTCGCGCCTTTTTCCGTCATCCTGGCCGATCAACGGATGCCGGGCCTGACTGGAGACCAGTTCTTAGCCAAGGCGCAGGAACTTTCCGACGCCAGCCGCATTTTGATCACCGGATATACGGACATTGAGGCGTTGGTCCGGGCGGTGAACCAGGGGCAGATCCACACCTACGTCTCCAAGCCGTGGGATCCGATGCGGCTGCGAATGACGGTCTTGGAGGCGGCGCGGCATTCCCACGAGCTCACGCAGCAGAAGCGCGCGGTGGAGCAGCTTGGCCAGCAACAGAGGGCGCTGGCTCTCTCCGAAGCGGCGCTGCGGCAACAAACCAAGCTCCTTCAGTCCATCCTGGGTAGCATGGGCGAAGGTGTGATGGTCACCGACGAGAACGGGAAAATGGTGCTGTTGAACCCCGCGGCTGAGGCGATGGTCGGGCCCCAATCGGTCGACGTCCCCGTGGAGCGTCGGGCGGAACAATTCGGCATCTTCTGGCCCGGCACCAATACTCTTTATCCAGCCAGCGAACTCCCGTTAGCCAGAGCCTTGCGCGGACAAGCTGTCGACGGAGTGCAGCTCTATATTCGCAACGAACAAAAACCGGAGGGCATGCACGTCAGCGTCAATGTGCGGCCTCTGCACGACGACGACGGCAACCGGGGCGGCGCAGTGGCTGTGATTCACGACATCACCAGCGCCCGGCGCTCGGAGACACTCCTCTTAAGAGCCAAACTGGAAGCCGATCGCGCCAATCGCGCCAAGAGCGAATTCCTTTCGCGCATGAGCCACGAGCTCCGCACCCCTCTGAACTCCATTCTTGGTTTTGCTCAGGTTCTCGAGATGGGAGATTTGGAACCCGATGAACAAGGGCCGGTGGAACAGATCCTCAAAGGGGGCCGGCATCTTTTGACGCTGATCAACGAAGTGCTCGATGTCGCGCGCATCGAATCGGGGCGCATGGCGTTATCGCTCGAACCGGTTCATGTAGCCGAAGTGATGCATGAGGCGCTGGATTTGGTTCGTCCGCTCGCCGGCCAGCGTGGCATCGCCATCGAGGAGAATCCCCTCAAATGCGGCTATGTCCTGGCAGACCGGCAACGCCTGCGCCAGGTGCTGCTCAATCTGCTTTCGAACGCGATCAAGTACAACGTGGAAGGCGGGCGGGTTTCCGTCGCGTGCCAAGGGCGAGAAAAAAACCGCGTTCGCGTCACCGTGTCAGACACCGGTCCCGGCATGTCAGCCGAGCAGCGCGAGAAACTTTTCCACCCGTTCGAACGCCTGGTGGGCGACTCATCGCCGGTCGAAGGCACCGGCCTGGGGCTGGCTCTGAGCAAGGGGCTGGTCGAGGCGATGAAAGGTGCGATCGGCGTCGACAGCGCGCCTGGGAAGGGCAGCACATTTTGGATTGATCTGGTTGCCGCGGAGCGTCCTGAAGGTGTCTGGGTGGATCTCGACGCGGCACAGTTGGCCGAGCCCGTACCTCCGGCCGCCCGCCGTGTGGTGCTGTATATCGAAGACAATCCCGCAAACCTTGCGCTCATGGAACGCATCATCGGATTGAGGGAGGGCGTGTCCATGTTGAGCGCAGCCCAGGGCCGGCTGGGCGTGGACCTAGCTCGGGCGCATCGTCCCGATCTGGTCCTGCTCGATTTGCACTTGCCGGACATGCCGGGCTTAGAAGTTCTGCGCGAGCTGCGCGCCGCAGAGGACACCAGCGGGATTCCCGTAGTGGTTGTCAGCGCCGATGCAACTTCCCGGCACGCCCAGGAACTCCTGACAGCGGGTGCACAATTTTACATGACCAAACCCCTGGATGTCCCTTCCATGTTGCGTCTGTTGGACGAAACACTGCGCTCGACGCAAGGCGAACCGGCGGTTCCCGACTTAGAAACGCTTCGCTGAGCCGGGCTGCCATAGCATGATGTATCCGCCGTCGTCCGAATCGCGGATCAACACAGCGCGGCCGCCGTGGTATTTGACAATGCCGCCATCGGAGACGGTGATCGCGCCGTTCGCCTTCGCTCTCGCCCAGGCGGTTTCGATATTGCTGACCTGGAAGCCGGAACAATTGGCGTTGATGTCCTGGAATTTCACCGGTGGAGGCGTCTTGCCCTTGTTCATGGCAAAATACACCAGTTCGATGCGCAGGTTGTTGTTGGTGTTCGCCTGCGGATACCAGCCATTCTGCATGACCTGCGCCGCGGCGAGGTTTTCGATCGGCGGATAATCGCCGCCTAATGCCTTCATGTAAAAATCGCGCGCTTTTTCGGGATCCATAACGTTCGAGGCGTAGTGATTGAAGCCGGCCTGCTTGCCCAGACGATCGATGTTTTGAGCTGTGGCAGAGGAGTTGGAAACAGTAGGCCGCGCCGGCGCATCGCCCGGCTTCGGAATCGGCTTTCCGAAATATTCAATGGTCAGCCCGTCTGGATCCTCGATGAAGGCATAACGGCGAAAACCGCCGTTCTGATGGCGGGGATTGGGAAGACCCTGCATTTCGGGCATCCTCAGCAAGCCCTTGGCGTCCAGCTTGTCCAGCAAGTCGCTGACACTGCCATCTACCGTCAGGTCGATGTGGCTGGCTAACAAATCCCAGGAACGAAGCATGCTCCAGTCCTGGCGATTCCCCCGGTATTGACGCAGCACCAGAGTGAAGGGGACATCCGACACGGAGCTTTGAACCTGCATAATCGCCGTCCGCGATTCCGCGCCCGGCGTATTGGCCAGTTTGTTCAGCTCTTTGTCGACGGTCCATCCGCTCGGCCCCTCGACCACCTTAAAATCGATGGCCTCGAAGAATTTGATGGATCGCTCCAGGTCGGAAACCTGGTGGCCGACGAAAGCCAGCCCCACAATATCGGAAGGCCGAGCCGCGGCTTGCGCGAACAGAGAGGACGCGGTCAAGGCCACGGCCAGAGCGCACAACAACGCTGTTTTGGTTGGTTTCATGGTGTCACCATTTTCAAGCTATTAGCTTACACCGCCAGCAGCGCGTCGGCTTCGTCGTAGCCCGCCGGCGGCCCGATTCCTTCCCTCGATGCCCCCCGCCGCAAGCAGCGCCCTGTGCGTCCTTTGCGTTCAGGGGTGCGCCAAGAGCGATCAGTTCCTAGACCACCTCCGGGCAGATGCGCCACGCCGCAACATGCAGAGCCGTACTGCTCCGGGAGATGCCGTGATATCCATCGCCTTCGCGATAAATCGCACCGGTGCCTACGCCGAGGTCCATCAGGTTGCGCACGCCTGCCAGTTTCGTTCAAAGACGAACCTACAGGAAGGAACGGCCCTTTGCGCGGACTGGATGTGCCCTGCGCGCTTCGGTCTTCACTGTAACATCCCTCCAAACCAGACAGAGCGGCCCGTTCAATCTGGATATAGAATTGTCAGAACGGGTGCGTGGTAATCCATAGGAGGAAGTATGCTCAATAAGACTTTTGGCGCCGCCATCTGCCTCGCGTTGCTAAGCGGGAGCGCCGGCGCACAAGATGCGAAGACCGTTATCGCCAACGCGCAAAAGGCCCTCGGCGATCTCAAATCCATCACGTATTCGGGAACCGCCAAGGACGTCGCGTTCCAGCAGTGCGGAGCCAACGCCGCCGACATGACCTGCCGTGGCACGCACGATCCCATGCGGCCCATCAACGACTACGTCCGCGTGATCGATCTCACCCTCCCCGCGTCGCGGGCCACGGGCACAACCAATAACATCGGCGCGGGCGGCTCGACCACCGTGATGCCGGGAGTCTTCTTCCAGGGGATCACCGCGCAGCAGGCCGACGTTTCGCAGCCCTGGGCCAACTCGCTCGAACTTTACATCACGCCGTGGGGCTTTCTCAAAGGCGCGGCCGACAATAACGCCGCCGTGAGCCACAAGAAGGTCGACGGCAAGAACTACACCGTCCTCACCTGGAGCCCGACCGTCAAAGCCCCCTCCGGCAAAAGCTACACCGTCAACGGCTACATTGACGACAAGAACACGGTCGATCGTGTCGAAACCTGGCTCGGCGAAAACATCATGGGTGACATGCACATCCTCGCCGTCTACTCCGGCTGGAAGGATTTCGGCGGAGTGCTCGCGCCCTCGAAGATCGTGCAAACGCGCGGTGGCTGGCCGTTTTTCGAAGTCGACGTGACGGCGGCCAAGGCCAATCCTCCGGATGTCGCCACGCTGGTTCCCGCGCCTCCGGCTCGCGGAGGCAGGGGTGGTGGCGGTGGAGCTCCCGCGCCTCTCGTCGTCACTTCGGAAAAACTTGGCGACCAGCTTTATCGCCTCACCACCGGCCCGGGCAGTTATGACTCCGTGATTGTCGGCTTCAAGGATTACGTCATGATGCTCGAAGCCGGCCAATCCGAACAGCGCGCCCTCGCTTATATCGCGGAGACCAAGAAGCTGATCCCCAACAAGCCCATCCGTTACGTCTTTAACACCCACCCCCACTCCGATCACACCGGAGGGCTGCCCACTCTGGTCGCCGAAGGGGCCATCGTCATCACGCAGAAGAATAACGTCGAGTTTCTGGATCGCGCCCTCAACACACCGCGCACTCTTCTCAATGACACGCTCGCGCAGCATCCGCGCAAAGCCAAGATCGAAGCGGTCGATGAGAAGAAGGTTTACTCCGACGGCACCCGCGTGGTGGAGATGTATCACGTCGCCCCCGTGCCGCATTCCAACGGACTGATGATCGCCTTTATTCCGAAAGAGAAGATCCTGTTCCAGGGCGATTTTTCGGTGACTCCCGGTGAACCCGCCAACGATCACGTCAAAGCGCTGGTCCCGATTCTCGAAAGACTGAACATCGACTTCGATCGCTACATCAATGTCCACACCTCCGCCCAAGCCCAATACAAGGCCGATGTGTGGCACGCCGTGGGAAAGTAGAAGCTGTAGGGAAGCAGCCGTAAAAGAGAAAATCCCGGATAAAGGAGTGTTCGCTTGAAACGAACCACCTGGTTGGTGGGCGGGCTGTTTGCCGCCTCTGTGTTGATGACAAATCTAAGCGCGCAGCAGTCGCGCACGGTCGACGCCGCGACGCTGAAAGCCGCGGGAACAACGAATGACCCGATGTCCGGCTCCTGGCTGAGCTACGGCCGCACGCAAGGAGAGACGCGCTACAGCCCGCTGAACCAGATCGATACATCGAACGCCGCCAAGCTCGGCCCGGCGTGGACCTACACGGTGGGCGCGGGCGGCGGCAATCAAGAGGGCACACCTCTGGTCTGGAACAACACCATCTACGGCATCACGAGCTGGAGCGTGGTGTTCGCCCTCGACGCCCGCACCGGCAAACAGCTCTGGCGCTGGGACCCGGAAGTCAACCAGGGAGCGGTTCGTCCCAAGCTGTGCTGTGGCATTGTGAATCGCGGCCTCGCGATTTCGAACGGCATGATCTTCGCGCCGGTGATCGACGGGCGCTTGACGGCTCTGGACGCAATGACCGGTGAAGTGAAATGGGAAGCCCGGCTGGGCTACACGCAGAACTGGGTTTCCGTCACCATGGCTCCGCGCGTGGCCGGAGACAAAGTGGTAATCGGAGTGGCCGGCGGCGACCATCCCGTGCGCGGATTCATCGACGCCTATGACATTGCCACAGGCCATCGCGCCTGGCGCTTTTACACCGTTCCCGGCGACCCCTCCAAAGGCTTCGAAGACGATTCGCAGCGCGAAGCCGCCAAAACCTGGGGCGGCGATTTCTGGAAGGGCGGCGGCGGCGGAGCCGTGTGGGACGGCATGGCCTACGATCCCGACCTCAACCTTATTTACGTCGGCACCGGCAATGCCGAGCCGTGGGTCGAGAAATTCCGCGGCATGAACAAGGGGAAGGACGATCTCTATACCTGCTCCATCCTCGCGCTGGATGTGAAAACCGGCAAGCTGAAGTGGCATTACCAGGTGGTCCCGGAAGACAACTGGGATTACGATGCCGTGCAGCAATTGATGCTATTGGATCTCAACATCAAGGGCCGCACGCGCAAGGTGCTGATGCAGGCCCCCAAGGACGGATTCTTCTATATCCTTGACCGCGCCACCGGTGAGTTGCTCTCCGCCCAGCCCTTCGTGCAAGTGAGCTGGGCCAGGGGCGTCGATCTCAAGACCGGCCGCCCGCAGGTGATTCCCGAAGCGTTCTACGACAAGACTCCGATCACGCTCTACCCAACAGCCGGCGGCGCTCACAACTGGTCGCCCATGTCCTACAATCCGGCCACCGGCTTCGTGTACATTCCGGCGACGTATGGAAACTGGACCTTCGTCGCGGGCGATGAAGTGATTGCGCTGCAAACCGGACACACGGGCCTCGGCCAGGTGCGCGGTACTCCGGTCGTTCCGCCGACGTGGGGTCCGGAGCCGCTCCAAGGCCAGCGCGGCGTGCTGGAAGCCTGGGATCCGGCGAACTCCAGGATCGCCTGGCGCATCCCGGGCGGAGGCGGCATCGGCGGCGGAACTGTGACCACCGCGGGCAACCTCGTCTTCCAGGTGATCAATGACGGGCGCTTCCGCGCGTTGTCCGCCGATAAGGGCGAAATCCTGTACGAGGTCCAGACCAATCGCAACGGCATGGCTCCGCCCATCACTTATATGGTGGACGGCAAGCAATACGTCGCGTTCATGGGCGGAATGGGACGGCCTGCGCCCGTGGTCGGCGCGAACGACGCGAAAGTCGACGGCGCGCCGATGCTGTTCGTCTTCGAGATCGGCGGCACCGCGGCGTTGCCCGCGCCCGCTCCTCCTCCGCAGTTCGGCTTTGGCCCGCCGCCGACGGCAGCCCCGAAACCCGCGGCGGCCGAGGCTCCGCACAACTAGGGCTCCGACTCAGAAAAGGATTTGGTGCCCGGGGTGGGACTTGAACCCACACTCTCCTTGCGGAAAGAGGGATTTTAAGGCGATAAACGGGCATCCCGCGCTATCCGCGTTCCTCACCGAAGCTCCCGTTGTGTCGTAACCTAGCCGCCCTCTCCGGGTCTGTCGTTCTGCCTCATTTTGGCCTGTCCTGGGGAGTTCGCACACATTTGGCACACCCTAAAAGGGCTACACAGCCCCGCCCAAATCAGTGCCGCAGATGCTGGGAAAGCAAGGCGTAAGCGCCAACCAGGGCTAGAGCCAGTATGAAGGCCCGGATGAAGATCAAGTCTAGAATGTCGAAGACCTGCTTGACTATTTTGGGCGCTCGGCTTAGAGTCATTTCTTCCGCTCCGCGACCTGCTTCCCTGGGTCTAGGACGTTAGCGAGAGCGAGCGCCTTTTCGCTCTCTTTTGTAATCTTGCGGGCGGCTTCTTCTGTTTGTTTCAGCAGTGCATCTAACAAGTCAGGCAGACGCGTAATACCAACTACTCGTAGGGCCCTTGGAGCTTGGCCGAAGAGCCAGGTTTTCTCATCGTCTAGTTCATCTGGCTGATCGTAGCGGCCTTTTCTTTGCCGTAACGTGAGGCCCCATTTGTCGTTGACGTGGGCGTATCCGATTTCATCCGACCACCAGTGGCCGTTCCACTCTCCGCTGGCCAGCTTGACCCACGCGGACACGCCCAGATTCAACCCTTGAAGAAGGGAATCCCACGTCGCTCCTGCACGAGAAAGCTCCGCCGAGGCCGCATTAATCTCAGCGGCTGCAAGGGCGAGTTTTACATAGGAGCCTTGAACCTTCTCGGCAAGACGCGAGTCAAGCGTTGGAGAACTCCTACTGGCAGCTTGACTCGTAGCCGTGGCCTGCGCCGTCTTAACGGTCTCCACCAAATCCGAAAGTTCCCGAGACAGGTCTGTCGTCGTAACCTGCCTGATAGCGTCTACGATTGACGTATCAGGCGAAAAGGCTTCGAGCTGTGTCGTCAGGTATGGGTTTGAAGGAACGGCCCCCGAAAGCGACGTGGGAGCCCCATAAACGGTCCCACTATTTAAGGGCTGTTCGGCGGGGGGCTCCGGCGGCTTCAACATTTCGGTAGGAGACGTTAATGGCCTTAAAGGTTCGATAGGGGGCCTCAGCGGCTTTAACGGTCCTGGCTTTTGATTTTGTTGGGTCTTCTCGTCCTTAGGCTTCGCGGACGGACCCTTGGGAGGGTTGAACTGCATAGCGTCTCCTTCAATCGGATAGATTGCGCTTACGTCGGTATTCCACGACGGCTTGGTCCTTCGGGTTTTCACCGATTCAGGCTGGGCACCGAACCAAACAACTAAATGCTATCACAAGACCGCAATCGCGGCGAGGATTTTACGAGGAGAGCCGCGTCGATTGGGTACTCTAGTTAAGTTAGCCTGCGGGGGGCGTAGTCCGGGTCGCTCCGATGCTGTTCGTGTTCGAGGTCGGCGGCGCCGCGGCGTTGCCCGCGCCCGCTCCTCCTCCGCAGTTCGGCTTTGGCCCGCCGCCGACGGCAGCCCCGAAACCCGCGGCGGCCGAGGCTCCGCACAACTAGGGCTCACGATGATACTTGGTGCCCGGGGTGGGACTTGAACCCACACTCTCCTTGCGGAAAAAGGGATTTTAAGTCCCTTGCGTCTGCCGATTTCGCCACCCGGGCCGATTGAAAATGAAGTAGCTTGGCGACCCCTCTATTTTAGGACGCTTCAGTTGCTGCAGCTCCGGCGGCATTTCTCCGGCAGAACAAACTTGTCCTTGATCTTGTCGCGATACTCGGGGTACATCGTTTCCGCGCCGCCCATCGCGGCTTCTTTCGGAATGCCGTAGATCTTGGTCATTTCATCCGTCATCGGGTTCTCGCCGGGAAGGTAATGCGGAACCCGGCCCTCCGGCACGCCTTCGTCGCCGACGATGCACGGCGGTCCGCCGATCGCCACCGGGTTCGCGGAAAGATTGTAGGACTTCGTGATCATATACGGCTCGGTCAGATAAACCGGATCGACCATCAACATGGTCAGCGTCAGTAAATCCCCGTGACGCCGGAAATGAGTGGTTATCGTGGCCTGATCGCTGCTGGGCGCTCCGTTGCGCCGGATGTAGTCGGTCTTGAGGTGAGTGGTGGTGGCGATCAATTCATTGCCGTTCCACACGCCCGTGGTGAAGCCGGTTTGATCGTGCCCAGCGTGGGGGACGGGGTGTGGACGCCCATCCATCCAAATGATCATCGGCGGCCGATCCTCCCACGCGCCAATCATCCATGCGAGGGGTCGGCCGGTGAGGGGATCGGCTTCGGCCCAAATCCTCAGGCCGAACGGCCCCCCGGCAATGTACCACTGCGTATGAAACCAGCAGATGCGCTCCGGCATGGAGATGACCGACTGTTCAAAGCTCAAGGCCTTGGCGCGGCCCGCGTCGTTGAAGGGAACCCCGGCCCAGTCGTCCGGGCTCGGGCCAGGGCCCCGTTCCATAGCGTCCTCGTCGTTAATGGCGGCCCAGGACCCCGAGAAGTCGATTTCCGAGAAGGCGGGCGCTGCCAGCAACAGCGTCCCTAAAGCCAAGCGCAATCCGACGTAGTTCATGTGCCCAGTAACATCCTACTATGCTTCAGAAAACGTGTCCCATTCCATTGATTCCGACGGATAATCGACGGAACCAGACCGGTATTCAACTGTGCCCAGCTCCGATTTCCTTTAGAATCAGCGCTTGGTTTTGGTCCCCCGCCTGCCGTGCAAAGCTTTAGGGAACTTGTGAATGCTTCAGAGCCTGTTAATCACTGACGACCGCGAGGCTGCCGAACTGATTGCGCGCGCCATCCGGCAGTTGCCTGAAATCCATCTCGAGCAGATTCTCTGCCCCTCCCCAACCCACTACCAGCTAACCCGGGCATTGAACACCCTGAGGCTCGACGTGCTCTTCCTCGATCTTGCATCCCACCAGGTTCAACTGGTGTGCGAGGAGACGGCCCGGAAATCAGCCAAAACCGCGATCGCCGGTTTCTCGATGGACCGGCTCGCCCGGCACGACAGCGCGACGGCGCATCATCTGACATGGCCCTTTTCGAGTGCCAGCCTTCGCGACGCCGTCCAGCGGGCGGTTCGCTCGGCTTCCGGCATGCCGCTCCCGGGCGTGTATTGCTTTATTCCGGCAAAAGGCGGCGCTGGAGCGACAACGATTACCGTAAATCTGGCCTGCCATCTCGTCTCTTCTCTTGGCAAGAGCGTTCTGGTAGCCGAGGCAGACCTCCGATCGGGAACGATGGCGGACTGGCTCGGAACGAAAGCTTCTCAGTCGATGGCCCAGACGCTGGCTTGCGCGGACAGTTGCATGTCGCTGATCTGGCCTCGGCACGTATCGCGCAAGTACGGGGTGGATTGGATGCTGACGGATCGCGAACCAAGCCTCGTGAAGCCCACTTGGGGAGATTACCGGCAACTGTTGACCTTCGCCTCCACGCGCTACGATTACGCCTTCGTCGATCTCCCGGCCGCCCTGGATGAAGATGCCTGGGAAGCGGCTCTTATCTCTCGCAAGGCTTTTGTGGTGACCACGCCTGAGGTGCTGTCGCTGCGCCTTGCGGGGCAGCGGATCGCGGAGCTGGAAGCCTTCGGCGTTCCCAAGTCGCGGGTCGAGGTGCTGGTGAATCGGGCACAGCGTGGCGACGCTATCGGCATAAATCAGATCCGCGAAACTCTGGCCTGCGAAATCGGCGGCGTCTTCCCCAACGATTACCCTGTAGTCAATAGGTCGATTGCGGCCAGAACGTTTGTCGACAGCGGAAGCAAGCTCGGCCGCGCGTATAATGCGTTCGCGGCAGCCTTGGCCGGGCATACGAGGCCAGAGCTGGCGCTCGCGGCTAAGCCCTCCCTGCTTGGGTTTCTGAGCTCGCCCAGACGCAACCCCGTCCGGGTTTGAATTTCACCGCCGCCGGCTGGCATCGCTTCGCCGCGGGATAATCGCTCGCAGTCCTTTGGTATATGCTTTAGGAAGCGTGTCCCCTTCTACTCGGAAATTCATGGGCGCGGCTGTCGCCGCCGGTTTTGCGCTATTTCTCGCCGGGCGAGTGCGCCTCGGCGCGGCGCCTCCTCAAGTTGCCGTGGCATCGCTGTCCGCGAGCTCCGCGCAGGAGATTGCCACGCATCGGGCCATGCTCGATCAGTACTGCGTGGTCTGCCACAACCAGAAGTTGAAGACGGCCGGGTTGATGCTCGACAAGATGGACCTCAGTCAGGTCCCGGAGGGCGCGCAGACGTGGGAAAAGGTGATCCTCAAGCTGCGGGGAGGCATGATGCCGCCGCAAGGGCACCCGCGCCCCGGTTCCGATCAGGTGTATTCGTTCCTGAACTGGCTGGAGACCGGCATCGATAACGCTCCCAACGCCCGCACCGAGCCCGGCCGAGCCACCGTTCATCGCCTCAACCGCACCGAATACGGCAACGCCATCCGCGACCTGCTGCATCTGGACGTCAACGTCGCCGACCTGCTGCCGGCCGACGATGAAGCCGACGGATTCGACAACATCGCCGACGTGCTGAAAGTGTCGCCGTCGCTACTGGAGCAGTATCTTTCCGCCTCGACCAAGATTGCAGCGGTTGCGGTGGGCGATCCGGGGACGCTGCCCGTGAGCCACGTGTTCCAGGTCCCTCCGGATCTGGCGCAGGAGGGCCACATTGAGGGCCTGCCGCTCGGCACGCGCGGAGGCATTCTCATCCATCAGAATTTCCCCCTCGACGCCGACTACGAGTTCAGCGTGGCTCTGATCCAGAACATCGTCGGCTACGTGACAGGCCTCGAATATCCGCACAAGCTCGAGATCAGCATTGACGGTAACCGCGTGTTCCTCGCTCCGGTGGGCGGCGAGGAAGATAACAAGATGTCCGACGCGAATCTGGGAATCGCCAAGGATACCCTGGACGCGCGCCTCAAGACCAAGGTGCACGTCACGGCCGGTCCGCATGATGTGGCTGTCGCGTTCCTGCGCAAGGATTCCGCGGAATCGGACGAGCCTTTACAGCCCTTCACCCGCGATCTGGACCTGCAGAACATGAACGGCATTCCCCTGATCGACCATGTGCAGATTACCGGGCCGTTCGATGCGAAGGGTCCGGGCGACACGCCCGGCCGCCGGCGCATCTTCACCTGCACGCCCGCCTCCGCTTCTGACGAAACGCAGTGCGCCAAGCAGATTCTTTCCACTCTGGCGCGCCGCGCCTATCGCGGGCCGGTTTCCGATAAGGATATGGAGACGCTGCTCAGCTTCTATCAGTCCGGCCGCAATCATTCCACCTTCGATTACGGAATCGAGAACGCTCTGCGGCTGATTCTGGCGAGCCCGCGCTTCATCTTCCGCTCTCAGCCCGACCCGGCCGGCGTCGCGCCCGGCTCCGTGTACCGGATCAACGATGTCGAGCTGGCCTCGCGCCTTTCTTTCTTCCTGTGGAGCAGCGTCCCGGACGATCAGCTTTTGGACGTGGCGATGCAAGGCAAATTGAGGGACCCGGCGGTGCTGGAGCAGCAGGTCAAGCGCATGCTGGCGGATCCAAAAGCCGACGCCTTGACCACCAACTTCGCGGAGCAGTGGCTGTTCTTGCGCAATGTACAGAGCGCCTCGCCCAACGAGGACGATTTTCCGAATTTCGACGACAACCTGCGCCAGGCCATGCGCAAGGAAACCGAACTCTTTTTTGAGAGCATTGTGCGCGAGGATCACAACGTTCTGGATCTGCTGAATGCGGATTATACGTTCGTGAATGACCGGCTGGCCAAGCATTACGGTATTCCGGATATTTACGGTAGCCAGTTCCGCCGGGTCACTCTCACCGATGAGAATCGGCGCGGGCTGCTGGGACAGGCCAGCATCTTGACGGTGACTTCGCAGCCCAACCGCACCTCGCCGGTGCTGCGCGGCAAATGGATCATGGAGAATTTGATGGGCACTCCTCCACCCGCGCCGCCGCCGAATGTTCCGCCTTTGAAGGAAAACGACGAGGGAGCGAAGGCGCAATCGGTGCGGGCTCTACTGGAACTGCATCGCAAGAACCCTCCCTGCTCCACCTGTCACGCCGTGCTGGACCCGCTCGGCTTCTCACTCGAGAATTTCGACGCGATCGGCGAGTGGCGCACCCGCGACGCCAGCGGCCCGGTGGATGCTTCCGGTCAATTGGCCGACGGCACGCCTGTGAGCGGCCCCGTGGCTCTGCGCAAGGTGCTGATGAAGCACCCCGAGCAGTTCGTGCGCACGCTGGTCAGCAAACTGATGACCTACGGGCTGGGGCGCGAATTGGAATATTACGACATGCCCACCGTGCGCACCATCGAACGCCAGGCCTCCGCGGACAACTACCGCTTCTCTTCGCTGATTCTGGGAATCGTCAAGAGCACGGAGTTCCAGATGCAACGCGCCCAGCCGCCTCTTTCGGGCAGCGCACTGGCCCAGGCGCGGTAGCGTCTCGCTAGTCCACCTTTAACGTGATCTTGCCGATGTGCTGGCTGGATGCCAATCGTTGATGCGCCTTAGACGCATCTTCAAGTGCATAGACACTGTCGATCACCGGCTTGATCTGGCCGCTCGCAATTAGCGGCCACGCGCGTTGTTCGAGAGCCTGAGCGATCTGCGCCTTGCGCTCGATGGTTTGCGGACGCAGACCGGAGCCGGTCAGCGTAAGCTGGCGGCCCATGATCAATGCCAGATCGACTTCCGCCTTGGCCGATTCCATAAAGTTGATGTAGACCAGCCGTCCGAAGCGATTCAGGATCCGCAGATTCTTGGCCGTATAAGAGCCGCCGACCATGTCCAGAATCACATCCACATCTAACTTGGCCTCGCGCAGTTCCTTTTCAAAATCTGAAGCTCGGTAGTTGATGGCGACGTCCGCACCGAGCTTGCGGCACTCCTCGCATTTTTCTTCTGAACCCGCAGTGACAAACACGCGCGAGCCGAGAGTCTTAGCGAGCTGGATCGCCGTAGTGCCGATGCCACTGGAGCCTCCGTGCACCAGCAGCGACTCGCCGGGCTTGAGCGCGCCGATATCGAACACATCCAGCCAGACAGTGAAGAATGTTTCGGGCAACGAGGCGGCTTGCGCCAAATCCAGGCCCTGCGGAATCGGCAGGCACTGCACAGCGGGAGTGACGGCGTATTCGGCGTAGCCCCCGCCGGTGAGCAGAGCGCAAACTTGATCGCCGGTTTTCCAGCGCTGAGCTCCCGGGCCGAGCGCTTCGATCGCGCCCGCGACCTCTAAGCCCGGAATCGACGACATTCCCGGCCGCAAGGCATAGCGCCCAGCCACCTGCAAAAGGTCGGCGCGATTGATTCCCGCCGCCGCGACCTTGATCAAAACCTCGCCCGGACCGGGAGCGGGGATGGGAGCTTCAGCGATCTTGAGCTCGCCCGAATGGATTTCGATTTGCCGCATGCGGATTAAAGCCCCAAAGCCGCGGCGCGCTGCCGGTCGCGCACACCCCAGCGGTCGAAATGAATCAGATTCTCGATGCGTTCACGCGTCTCCCAGCCGCGCTCTTCCAGCTCCGGCCGCTCACCGAATTCCGAAACATAGCCGAGGCACAGGTACGCGACGGGAATCACGTGCTCCGGGATGCCGAGAGTCGAGCGGAGCTGCTCCAGATCCAGGATGCTGACCCAGCCTGCACCCAAGCCCTCGGCGCGAGCGGCCAACCACAGATTCTGCACTGCGCAGACCGTCGAATAAACGGCAGTCGCTGGAATCGACTGGCGGCCGAGGCCCGCGCCGCGCTGGCGCTGCTGATCGCAGGTAATGCACAGATTGACGGGTGCTTCTACAATCGCGGCAAGCTTGAGCGAATCGTACAATGCACGGCGATCGTCGGAATACCCAGCCGCGGCCTGTGCGTTGGCTCGCTCGAAATTGCTCTGCACGGCGCGGCGAACGGATTCATCGCGAATCACGATAAAATCCCAGGGCTGCATGAACCCGACCGAAGGCGCGTGATGCGCGGCATTTAAAACGCGCGCCAGCACCGCATCGGGAATCGGGCGCGGAAGGAAATGCGAGCGCACGTCGCGGCGTTCATGAATCGCCCGGTAAACCCCGCGCTGCTCGTCTTTAGAGAATTCAGAGCAAGAAACCTCGGATTGGGCTGGCTCGGGCACCTACTTCGTTGCGCCGCGCCCGCGGCTCCTGGCGCCGGCTCCGGACAGTTTCCGGATCTCGCTCTGCGCCGCGCCCACATTCTCGTTGGCCGGGTACTTATCGACGAACGACCGGAACGCCTCCAACGCCTCCTTCTTGTGTCCTCCGGCTTCCAGCGCCCGCGCCTTCTGGTAAAGCGCATCTTGCGACTGGTTGTTGCTCGGATAATGGTCGATCACCGCCTGGAATGCGTCGGCGGCGCTATCGTAATCTTTCGCGCGGTTGAGATAAATCAGCCCGATCATATAGCCGGCCATCGGAGACCAGGAGTCCATGGGGAAGTACTTCGTATATTCGGCGAGTTCCGTCAGCGCCATCTCATCTCTGTTGGCCAGATAGTCCCGCTCTGCGTCGCCTTGGAGGCTGGCCGGCGTAACGCCCGGAGGAACGCCGTTGGGGTTGGCTGCTGCGCCATTATCGGGGACGTTGCCGGCCGGCGGAGGCGGCGCAGGCGCAGGCTGGTTGAGCGTGCTGACCTTGTCGGTAAGGTCGCTGAGGCGCTTGTCAATTTTGCCGAGCCGGTCGCTCATCGCACCGAAGCTGGTGTTGAGTTGATCCACGGTGGTGGACAAGCCATCTATGCGCGCTCCCAGCCCCGCGCTAATGGCCTGCGACATCTTGCCCTGCTGGTCGGCCAGCTCGTTGCTGAGCGCGGTTTTCAGCGCCGTCATGTCCTGCGAAGCTTGGTTCGCCGCCATCGCGGCTTGCTGCACCAGCGCGTGCAAATCCTCAATCTCCTTGGCCTGTGCGGCCTGCGTTTTTTGCAGATCGCGCACCCTTTCGCCCACGTCAGCGATATCGCGCTGGATCTCCAATAGTTCGTCGTCCCGCTTATCCGCGGGCGCCAAGGCAGGGCTAGCGAGCAGCGCCAGCAACATCAGGCTGAGAATGTTTCGCATCAGTTGTGACCTCCTGAGCCTCGATCCTTAACCAAAAATCTTTGGGAGGCGGCGGGTCAGTACGTCCCGCCGCCCCGCTTGCGAACTTTCCTACTGCGCCGGCGCCAGATGGGCGCGCCGGTTGCGCTGATAACAATCTTCGGACTCTTCGGTGCAAACCGGGCGCTCCTTGCCGTAACTGATGACGCGGATTTTGCTTTCGGGCAAGCCCAGGCTCACCAGGAAATCCTTGGCTGAAGTTGCCCGGCGATCGCCCAAGCCGAGGTTGTATTCAGCCGAACCGCGCTCGTCGCAGTGCCCTTCGATCACCACGCTGAAGTTGGGATCGGCGGCGAAGATTTGTTTCAATAGATCGGCGTCGCGCGTCAGGGCCTGGCGGGCGTCATCGCGGACATCGCTCTTGTCGTAATCGAAATAGGCGTCCTGCGCATCGCGGCTCAGCATCTCCGCTCCGGAAATAACCGGCGCGGGCGGAGGTGGAGGAGGCGGCGGTGCGGGAACCGTTACGTTCACCGTCACTGAGCGCATGTCCATGCCTCCCGCGCTGCGCGCCGTCAGCGAATAAGTGGTGGTATTGGCCGGAAACACCTGGCGCGTACCGTTGGCGGCAACCGCTCCCAGTCCCTGGTCGATCGAGATATCCGTCGCGTTGGCTACCGACCAGCTCAGCGTCGCAGGCTGGCCGCGCTGGATGGTCTCGGGTTCCACGGTGAAGCTATTGATGCGTGCGGCCTGGGGTTTGGGTGGCGGAGGAGCCGGCGCCGTTCCGGTGGTGGGCGCAGGCGGAGGCGGCGGAGGAGGAGCAGGCGCGCTCTTCTTATGGCATCCGGCCGCTACGATCAGCAAACTCGCGCAGAACGCCGCTGTCGGCAGCGTTCTCTGATTCATTCGCATTCTTATTTTGGCCTCCTGGAGTGTTCCAGCCGCTGGAAACCAAAGGCATCCGTTAGACCGCACGCCGGACCCCGGCTCCAGTCAGATTTTAGTTTATCCCTTTCGTCCATACAGGCTCCAGGTTATTTCCCTTCGTGGTGAGTTGTTGCACGTGGGTGCCGTTAGCCAGCATGGTGAAAATCTGCGTGACGCGGTTGCGCTTGGAGGAAAACGCCAGATGCAGGCCGTCGGGGGCCCAACTGGGGTTTTCGTTATCGCCGGTATCGTGAGTGAGCTGATCCCATTTTCCGCTGACCATGTCCATGATGAAAATATTGTATTGGCCGTAGGTGAAGCCGCGAGTCCAGGAAAACGCGACATATTGCCCGTCCGGCCGCCAGCAGGGATTGGCGACTTCGCCGGTTCCGTCGGTGAGCATGTGCGCGCCGCTGCCGTCGATGTTCATCTCCCAAAGCTGCGGATGGCCGGTGCGGCCCGAGATGAACACCACTTCCGTGCCGGTCTTGGGATTCACCTTGGGCTCGACCTCGACCGCGTTGGCGTGCGAAAGCTGCATCAATTCTCCGCCCTGCAAATTGGACATGTAGATCTTGGGGTCCTTTTCCGCACCTATTTTCGTCGCGAAAAGAACGTGCTTACCGTCGGGAGTAAATTCCGGCGTTGCCACGATAGAAGACACCGGATTGTAGAAATTCAGCCGCCGGTCGGGGTCGAGGGAATGGATCATGATGATCGGGTTGCCGTCAACCACGTAGCTGCCCTCCACCTTCTGCGGATAGCTGGTGAAAGCGAACATCTTTCCGTCCGGGGAGACAGCCGGCTGCGACGAGAGGCTCTTATAAAAGGTAAGTTGGCGCTGGTTGGATCCATCGTATTCCATCTCCCAAATCTCCTTGACCCCGACTGTGGTTCCATCCGGCAACCGGCGCGCTGGAACGCTGCGGTCTGACACAAAGAAGATTTTCGTCCCGGCCAGGCTCTTGGCGCCGAACTGCGCCAGGATGTCAGCGGCGTATTGACGAGCCACGTCGCGTGCGCCGTTTTCATCCAGCGTGCTGGCGTAGCGCTTGGCGAACAGGCTCGCCTGCGCGGGTGACGGCTGGCCGACGTTGTAGAGATTGCCCAGCAGCAGGAACTGCCCGTTCTGCTCCGCTGTGTAGCCGAAGGCGAGGTCGTTGGCTTCCACCGGAGGCTGCGACCAATCCGTGAGCTTGGCGGAGCCGGACGTAAAATCTTCGGGACGCTGCGGGATGTTTAAAGGGTAGAGGCTCTTGCCCACCAGTTTTACAACTCCGCCGTTGTCCAATTCATTCCACAGCGTGTCATTGAACACCTGCATGAATTTGTCCGCGCCGCCGGAACCGCGAAAATCGGGGACGGCCAGTTTGAGCTGTTCGCCTTCCTTAATGACGCCGTTAAAATTCGCGTTCTGCGCGGTCAGGACCAACGCGCCGGCGGCGGCCAATACAGTCAGGAGCGCTAGAAGAGTTTTAGGTTTCATCGTTTCAACTCAAACCAGAATTCGACCGAAGCTGTGTTGTGCGGAAAACCTGCCGGTAACGGCGGCAGCGGATTGGAATCGAGAATCGCCCGCTGCACGGAGGCGTCCAGAGGAGGAATGTTGCTGCTTTGTAAAATGTGAAGATTGCGAACCGACCCATCGCGCGACAGATCGAAGGTGGCGATCACCGTGGGCGCAGTATGAATGCTCTGATCCACCGTGTCGGTGTGCCAGTGCGAGGCGACCAATTGTTGAATCTGCGTTCCATAGGCCGAAAATTGGTCGCCAAAGGTGTTGTGCGCTCCTGGGCTGATGCGGCCGGAGCCGGTGACGGCGAACTCAGGGCTGGACAGTGCCGGAGCGGTCTTGCTGGTCAACTTGTAGGGATCGAGTTGGCTGAACTTTTTGATATGACTTTGCTCGCTGGCAATGTCGGCCAGCTTCTTTTTCGGCGCCTTCATCTTGAGCGGCACCGCATTGGGCGCGGGAATTTCCTTCTTGGCCCGCTCCACCGGCTTGGGCGGCGTTTGAGGAGCCTCGGATTCCGTATCCGTGGCCAGCCGATTTTCGGGGCCGTGAGTCTGTAGAGGAATCGTGTTCACGGCCTCGATGCCGACCGCCGATCCGCCGGCGTCTTTCGAGCCGAAGGTTTCCGTGTGCCCCTGCAGCCAATTCGCAAGGAGCACTCCGCCGATCACCACGACGTGCAGCGTCAGCGCGGCGAAAAACCACCGGCCCATGCGCTCGTGCTGCAGCAGGATTTCGCCCGGAGCGGTCACTTGTTCGGCAGCTCCATTTCCTTCACCACCACCTGGATGCCCAGATGAGAGTCTTTCAACGCCGCCATCACCTGCACCGGCAGATCCCACTGCGCGCGCTTGTCGACTTCCAGGTATACATTCTTCTGATTGGGGAAGCGCTGAGCGATTTGCGCGCCCAGCGCATTAATGTTGATCGGCTTGTCGTTCAGGTACAGATTGCTGCCGCGCGACACTTGCACGATAGGGAGATCTTCGACGGTCTCCTTCACTTGCTTTACCTCGGGAACCTGGATATCCAGGCCGGACTGCATCGCCTGCGCGGTCACCATGAAGATGATCAGCAGTACTAAGACAACGTCCACCAACGGGACCACGTTCATCTCGGAAAGAGTGCCGATGGAGGCAGACCTGCGCCCGCGCGGCCTTGTCCCGCTTCCGTTGCCGTTGGGGATCGCAAAAGCCATAACTTAGGTATCTACTCCCGTAGATGTCTAATCCTCGACATTCCGTTCCGTTAGATTGAGGAACTCTAACGAAAAATCGTCCATCCTCGCGCCGATCTCGCGAATCCGGTTTCCAAACAAATTGTAGAAGATGCTGGCGGGAATGGCGGCGAACAGGCCCATGGCGGTAGCCAGCAACGCTCCCGCAATTCCAGGGCCGACGGCCCGCAAGCTCGTATTCCCGCTTAAGCCCAATCCCTGAAACGCGTCGATGATGCCGGTGACGGTGCCGAACAGTCCGATGAAGGGGCTGACGCTGGCGATGGTCGCCAGCCAGTTCATGTTGCGCTCCAGCCGCGAGATCTCCTCGCTGATGCCGAGTTGTAACGTGCGCTCCAGCGAAGCCTGGTTGCTGATGCGGGATTTGGTGGCCATCTGCCGGCACACTTCGCTATAACCGAAGTCAAACACGCCCACCAGAGGCGCGGCGCGGAATTGTTCGCTGGCTGCCGCTACGGCGTCCAGGCGCGTCGCTTTGCGGAACGCGCGCAAGAAGCGGCGGTTCGATTTTTGGGCTCCGCGCAGCATCACCCACTTGGAAAGAATCACCGTCCAGGAAAGCAGCGACGCCAGGGCGAGCAGCCCCATCACGGCATTCGGAATGATGCCGGAGGTTCGAACCAGTTGTAGAAAATCGACGTCGAGCCAGAGCTGGCTTACGTGTGGCGCTAGCATCCCCGCTTCTCATTGTAAATGACAATGCCCGTAAACAGAAGTGGTTGGAAATGTTTTATGCACCGGCCGCGGCGGGTTTCTTATAATCTGGAAAACTGTGCTGGTCGAGCTAAGTGTGGAAAACTACGCCGTGATTGAGCGCGTGCGCGTGCGCTTTCACCCCGGGCTCAACTTGCTCACCGGCGAAACCGGCAGCGGCAAGTCGATCGTAGTGGACGCTCTGGGGTTGCTGTTCGGCGGGCGGGCTTCGGCTGAAATCGTGCGCGCCGGCTCGGAACGGGCGCGCGTGTCTGGAATTTTCGAAATACGCTCCACACCCGCACTGGCAAGGCTTTTGGAGGATGCGGGCATCGAGCCGGAGGACGGCGAACTGATCGTCGAGCGCGAGATTTCCTCCGGCGGAAAATCCCGCGCGCTGGTGTCCAACCGTCCGGTGACCGCGGCGCTGCTCAAGGAGTTGGCGCCCTTCCTCGGCGACATTCACGGCCAGCACGATCAGCAGCAACTTTTTTCTCCCGCCGTGCAGTGCGAGATGCTGGACGCTTTCGCCGCGAATGAGGAGTTGGCGAATACAGTCCGGACGGTATACGAAAAATGGCGCGCCGCGGCGGCCGAACTGGAAAAAATCGATCGCGTGGCCCAAGAGCAGCTCCGCATGACCGACCTGTGGAGTTTTCAACAGCGCGAAATCTCGAGCGTCGCGCCGAAGCCGGGGGAAGACGCCGAGCTCGAAGCCGAGCGGCGCGTGCTGCGCAATGTCGTGAAGCTCCAGGAATCGGCGGGCGCGGCCTACGCGGCTTTGTACGAGGATACGCACAGCGCTCTGGCGCAGCTTCGCACTGCAACCAAGCGCCTGGAGGAGATTGCGAAGATCGATGACAAGCTCGCGCAGGTCATCGCGGCGCTTCAGCCGGCTTCGATCGCCGCCGAAGAAGCCGCGCACAGCCTGCGGCATTACCTGGGTGCGCTCGAAGCCGATCCGGGAAGATTGGACGAGGTCGAAACGCGGCTGGCCGCCATCGAGAAGCTGAAACGCAAATACGGCGCGACCATCGATGAGATCCTCGCGTTTCTCGATCAGGTGAATGCCGGCCTCGCCGCGGCGGAGAGTTCCGGTGAGCGCAAGGCAGCCCTCGAAAAAGACCTGGCTCGTCTCGCAACGCAGTATGAATCCGCAGCCGAAAAGCTTTCGGCGTCGCGCCGGGAAGCCGCCAAGCGCCTGAGCCAAAAGGTGGCTCGGGAGCTGGCCGCGCTGGCGATGGAAAAGGCGCGCGTCGAAATCGGCGTGGAACCGGCCGCGTGGTCTGAGCGTGGCGCGGACGCGGTCCGCTTTCTGATTTCGCCCAATCCGGGCGAGGATCCCAAGCCGCTCGAAAAGATCGCCTCCGGCGGCGAGCTGTCGCGCGTGGCTCTGGCACTCAAGAGCTGCACGGGAGGCGCGCGGCCGAATCAAGCCGCGCCCCTCACCCTGGTCTTCGACGAGGTCGACGCAGGGGTTGGAGGCAGCGCCGCGGAAGCGGTCGGCCGGCGCTTGAAGGGATTGTCGCGCGGAGCCCAAGTCATCTGCGTGACCCACCTGCCGCAGATCGCCGGCTTCGCGGATCATCATTACTCGGTGGGAAAGCATACGCTCAAAGGCCGAACAGTCGCGGCTGTGGAGGAGCTCACCGGCGACGCCCGCACGCGCGAGATCGGGCGCATGCTCTCCGGCGAACGCGTCACGGCCGAGGCTCTCCGTCACGCCGAGCAACTAATGAAACTCGCCGCGGAGTAATAGACGCGACACAACCTCCCGCTACAATAAGGGGGCAATGCGTCGATTCCTCCCCGCTCTGCTCCTGCTCACCCTGCCCCTCACTCCTTCGCTCCGGGCCTGGAACGCGACCGGGCACCGGGTCATCGCGGCCATCGCTTACGATCACCTCACACCGCAGGCCAAGACGCGCGTGGATGAGTTGCTCAAGCAACATCCCGACTTCGCCAATCTGCCTTCGCGCGAAGCGTTCCTCGCTGCGTCCGTGTGGCCGGACGCGATCCGCAACGATCCGCGGTTTTACGATGACACCGCAGCGAATCCCAAGCCCACGCCGCTGCTCGCCGGTTTCCCGAGCATGGCTCGCCACACCAATTGGCACTATATCGACCTTCCGTTTTCGCCCGACGGCACGCCGCTCGAGCAGCCCAAGAAGCCGAATGCGCTGGTGGAGCTGCGGCGAATCCTGAAGGAGCCGTCACTCACGGCTTATGATTTGCCGTGGCTCATTCATCTCACTGGCGACGTGCATCAACCGCTGCATTGTACTAGCCGATTCACCAAGCAACTTCCGCACGGCGACCAGGGCGGTAATCTGGTATTCGTTACACCCGGACGCAATCTGCACAGCCTGTGGGATGGATTGGCCGGGACCGAAATAAGCGATGAATTTGTCAATCGCTTCGCGACGGGAGTGACCGCGGAGCTGGTTCGGGGCAAGGGTCCGAATCCGCGTTTGTCGCACGATCCAAAGCGCTGGATTGACGAGGGTTTTGCGCTCGCGCAGCATGACGTCTACACCTTCGGACCGGCCTCCGGCTCGCGCGAAAATCCCGTCGAATTGCCCGAAAATTACGAAGCAGGCGCCCGTCGGATAGCGCGGGTTCAATTGGCGAAGGCGGGCTTCCGCCTGGCGGCAATTTTAAACGCCAAGTTGGGCCGGTAGACCACCCGTCAATCAAAAAGTAACAAAACAAGGCGCTTGTACTGGAGCTTCACAAAGCGCGTTCTATCCCCTTCGTTCCTAAGGCATCAATTTGCGATCGAAAGCTTGCGACAGCACTGTACAGAAGGCCAGCACGGTGATACTATAGAGGCGTCCAGTTGTGGAACCTTCCAAGGTTCAACGCGTCTCTTTCTCTTAAGGGAGCGATTTACCGACTGCCCGGTGAATCCCCCAAAAGTTCGGCGCGCTACGACCTCGCGGTAGTGGTGGGCCGGCCGGTGAGTATCTTCCTCCGAGTACTCACCGGCTTTTTTATTCCCCACCTTCCTATTTTCCCGGCGTTTTTTATTTCGCTGCAGTGACCAGCGTCTATACTGGCAGTTGAATGCAGACCTTTGACATGATCGTCGTGGGCTCCGGCCCGGCAGGCCAGCGGGCGGCGATCCAGGCCGCGAAATCCGGCCGCCGCGTCGCCGTCGTGGAAAAACGCGAGGTGGTGGGCGGGACCTCGGTCAACACCGGAACGATTCCCTCCAAGACCATGCGCGAGGCCGTGTTGCACCTGTCCGGCTACGGATACGAGAGCATCTACGGCATGAACTACCGCGTCAAGGAAAAGATCACCATGGCGGACCTGGCTTTCCGGGTCCAGCACGTGATCAAGACCGAGATTGACGTCACTATCGCGCAGCTCTCGCGCAACAACATCGAGATGTTGTTCGGCTGCGCTACCTTCATCGACCCGCACACCCTGCGAGTGGAAGGCGCGCGCGGCTCCGGTGAATATGCGGCCGAAAACATCGTTATCGCGGTCGGCACCAAGCCGGCTGTCTCGCCCAAAGTGCCGATGAACGGGAGGACCATCCTTAACAGCGACCAGGTTCTCCAGATGCAGGAGATCCCCAAGACGCTGATCGTTGTCGGGGGCGGCGTGATCGGCGTCGAATATACCTGCATGTTCGCGACGTTGGGCGTGCGCGTGATCCTGGTGGAGCGCCGTCCGCGCCTGCTGGAGTTCGCCGACGTGGAAATGGTGGAAGCTCTTTCCTACCACCTGCGCGACAGCCGCGTGACCATGCGCCTGAACGAAGAGGTCGCCAGCGTGGAGGAAGCGGCGGACTCCTGCGTGGTCGCCAATCTTCAGAGCAAGAAAAAGATCAGCGGCGATGCACTGTTGTACGCGGTCGGGCGGCAGGGCAACGTGGAGGAGTTAAACCTGGCGGCAGCAGGCCTCGAAGCCGACGCGCGAGGGCGCATCCAGGTCGACGCGGATTACCGGACCACGCAGCCGCATATTTTCGCCGTCGGCGACGTGATCGGTTTCCCCAGCCTGGCATCGGTGTCGATGGAGCAGGGACGCATCGCGGCGGCGCGCGCTTATAAAATTAACGCGCAGTCGAATCCAGCCACTTACCCCTATGGCATCTATACGATACCGGAGATCTCCTTTATCGGTAAAACCGAAGAGCAGCTCACCGATGAAGACGTGCCATACGAAGTTGGCGTGGCCTACTACCGCGAAATCGCCCGCGGACAGATTCGCGGCGACACCACCGGGCGTCTCAAGCTGATTTTTCATCGCGAAACGCACGATCTCCTGGGGGTCCATATCATTGGAGACGGCGCGGCGGAATTGTTGCACATCGGGCAGGCGGTGATGATCCTGAACGGCAAGGTGGATTATTTCGTCGACACCGTGTTCAACTACCCGACGTTGGCGGAATGTTACAAAGCCGCGGCTTTTAACGGCCTGAACAAGCTCTCGCGCATCTAACCAGCAGGGAGGATTCCGTGCCGAGTTCGCATCGTTCGATCGGCCTGCTTATTACGGACCATATCGCTTCGGCGGGCGTAGAGGGCCATAACATTGCGGGCCAGATTCACCGCATCCGCGAGGAAGAAGGTGGCGACCCTCTTCGCAGCGCCCCTGCCGAAGAAATTGTCAATCTGCTGGTGCAAGAAGTGGCGGCTGGTTCCGGCGGCCAGGCGCTGGAGGCGATTGGTGTCGCGTTTCCAGGAATCGTGCGCGCGGGCGTGATCGAAGAGTCGCCCAATCTGCACCAGCTCAAAGGTCTCAACGCGGCGGCGGCTCTGCGTGACGCGCTGCTCTCGCGCGGCATCCGTGCGCGGCTAGCGGTTTCAAACGATGCCGACGCCGTAGCCGCCGGCCTTGCGGCCAGCCGCGGCGCAAGCGACAAACTGGTTCGCGTCTGGACCCTGGGCGAAGGCATCGGCTTCGGACACTTCCCGCCGGCCGATGGAGTGTGGGAGGGCGGACACACCGTGGTCTCGCTGGACCCGAACGAAAATTTTTGCGCCTGCGGCGGGCGAGGTCACCTGGAAGGGATCATGGGGCATCGCGCCATGCGGCTGCGTTTCCTCGATCGCGAACCGGAGGAAGTTTTCGCGGCGGCACAACCGCACGGGGATGCGAGCCCCGACCCGCATTGTGTCGAGTTCGTGCTGCTGTGGCATCGGGCCCTGGCCGCGGCGACGGCCACCAGCATTCACCTGGAGGGCCCCGGCAAATTCTATATCACCGGTCCCAACGCGCGCTTCGTCAACGTCGGCTTTCTGAATCGCTGCGTACAAGAGATGGTGAAGTTGAGCCCGCTACAAAGCTACGTATTTGAAATCGTCCCTCCCAGCGATGAACTGGGAATCCTGGGTGCGGCTCTGAGCGCACTCAAGAACTGAAGATTCCCTCCCGTCTCTATTTAAAGCGGCACCGCGGCCGTGCGGCGCGCAGCCGGTTCTTCGCGACGAATCGCGTTGCGAAGCGGCGCCCCAAGACTTTCGAACTCGATTTCGACTTCGTCGCCCTCGCCCGCCGCAACCGGCGTGAGATTCAGCAGGCGCTGGCCGAAGAAGTGGACGTGCACGTCGCCCGGCTGGCGGAAATCCGCAGCTTCGAAATGATCCGGCTCGACGGAAGCCAGAGCCAGAAGCAGCGGCACCTCGGCTGACAGCTCGTGCGAACCCGAGCTCAGCGCCGCGCCGTTCCCGGCGCGAATTCGTACCGTGCCATGAAGCCGGGGCAGCGCGGGGTCGAGAATCAACTCCGGGCCCAGGGCGCTCACCCGGCCGCGATGGCCTTGTGCGACGCCGATGCGCCGCGGCCATCCGTCGGGCGCGATCAGATACACGGCTGCGACATCGGGCGAACCTCCGGCCGGGAGCGAATCCCCATGCCCGCGCAAGCTTGCGCAGGAGGCGATGTAGCGCCACGGAGGACCCGCTGTCGAAACCACGCACCGGCCCGGTTCCTCGGAATAGTCAAAGCACGGACGGAAGCGCCATGGCGTCTCCAGCCGGTGGACCTCGCCGTAATTGAGCACGATGCCCGACAAATCCGTGCTCAACAGGTCGCGCAGTTTCCAGCCGGTCTCCAGCGCCGCCTGCGCAAACGCGTCGAGCGACCGGTACGTCGCCAGCAAATGAAGAGCGTCATTGTCGACCAGCGCGGCGCGCCGGCCTTCGTCGGGATGCACCAACTGCACCAGACGCGTGGAGATGCCCGAAGACACCGGTACCAGCGTAGCACTTGCTGCGAGCGGAGTTCAGACTGGGGTAGGCTAGGGAAATGGGAGCCATAACGGAATCAAATATAGACATTGATTTTGCTGGCGCGGCCACGACGCCCCCGGTGGATCTCGATTTGAGGCCGGATCATCTGGAGTTTGGGCGCGTGACGGCTCCACTGTGGTTTCGCGCGCGGTATCGCAACGCAGCCTGGGAGCGCGGACGGGTGGAACCGTGGAGCACCATCAACCTGCACCCGGCGGCCATCGTGCTGCACTACGCCCAATGCATCTTCGAAGGTTTGAAAGCCTACAAGCTGCCGGATGGATCGGTGGCGTTGTTCCGCCCGGAGATGAACGCCCGGCGCATGAATCACTCCGCCGCGCGCATGGCCATGCCGGACGTTCCCGAACAATTGTTCCTGGACGGCATCCGCACGCTGGTGGATTGCCAACGGAAATGGATTCCGGATCCTCCCGGATCGCTCTACATCCGCCCGACCTTGATCGGCACGGAGCCGTGCATCGGCGTGCGCGCCAGCAGCGAATATTTGTTCTTCGTGATCGTCCTGCCGTCGGGAAGTTATTTTCCGCAGACGTTGAGCGGGAGCACCGGCACCGTGCGCGTGTTCGTTTCCGAAAGCGTGGGCCGGGCCGCGCGCGGAGGCACCGGCGATACCAAGGCGGGCGCCAACTATTCGGTGACCCTTCAGGTGATCGCCGCGGCGAAGAAGAAGGGCTGCGCGCAAGTCATGTTTTTGGATTCGCACGGCGAACGCACGGTGGAGGAGATGGGCGGCATGAACGTCTTCTTCCTGCGCGGCGGCACGCTGGTCACGCCGCCGCTCACCGGCACCCTGCTGGCCGGCATCACCCGCGATAGTCTGCTGAAGCTGGCGCCCACGCTCGGCGTGAAAGTGCGCGAAGAACGGATCGCGTGGGACGAGCTGCTGGCGCACGTGAAATCCGGCCGGGTGAACGAGGCGTTTGCCTGCGGAACCGCGGCCGTGATCACCGGCATCGAATCGTTTGTACTCGAAAATGGGACTGAAGCCAAAGTGGGCGATGGTCAATGCGGCCCCGTCACTCACAAGCTATTCGACGCCCTCCGCAACATTCAATACGGCGTCTCGAAGGACCCATTCGGCTGGGTGGTTCCTGTCTAGCCTGGGCGGTTCCTTGCGGCCGCATCTTCTAAAAGGGTGGCGTGTCTGCGCGTGTTGCCGGTCACGCCGCTGGAACATCGAGCTTTCCCGTCACGTACTCACTAGAAGCGTCCTTGGGGCGCGAAGGAAATGAAAGATACCCTCATGCGCAGACTTTATTCCTGCTTTGTTGTGGCAGTTTGTGGTTGGCTTTGGGCGGCGCTTCCGGCGGCGGCGCAAAGCGAGATTCGCATCGATCCGGCGCAGGGCCGTCTGGGTTGGCTGACCAGGCCGTACCGGCAAAGGTACGTTCCTCCCATTGACCTCAACAACTCGTCGCGCCTGGACTCGCTGATTCGTGCGGGCAACCTGTATCTGACGGCGCCCGACGTGGTCGCGCTGGCGATCGAGAACAACCTCGACGTCGAGGTCCAGCGCTACGGTTCGCTGATGGCAAAAGAGGTGCTGCTGCGCTCTCAATCCGGAGGCGTGCTGCGCAGCGTCGGGCTGGGTGTCGCAGCGGGGCCGCAAAGCGTCAGTCTGCAGGGCGTCAGCCTGAACACAGGCGGCATTGCCGCCAGCACCGCGGGCAATGGAGTCAGCTCCGGCGGAGGCATCGTGACGCAGTTGGGTCCGTCCCTCCCCGCGCTCGATCCCACTGTCTCCGTGTTTGCCAATTTCGCGCACACCACCAGTCCGGAGAGTAATACGTTTCTGGTGGGCGTGGATTCGCTGGTGTTGGGCACACGCTCATATCAAGCGCAGTATCTGCAGAATTGGGTGTTCGGGTTGACCGCGCAGTTGACTTACGCCAGCACCCGCACCAGCGTCAACAGCAGCAACTTTTTGCTGAATCCCTACACCTCCGGCGACCTGGATTTGCAGGTGACGCAGAACCTGCTGCAGGGCTTCGGTTCAGCGGTGAACGGCCGCAACATCCGCGTGCAAAAAAACAACATAAAAGTGATGGATCTGCAATTCCAGCAGCAGTTGATCACCACCGTTTCGGCCGTGCTCAATCTGTACTGGGACCTGGTCAGCTTCCGCGAGGACGTCCAGGCCCGGCAGCGCGAACTGGATGCCGCGCAACAGTTGCTCGACGATAATCGCAAACAGGTGGAGCTCGGCGCGCTGGCTGAGATCGAAATCACGCGCGCCGAAGCGCAGGTTTATTCCAGCCAACAGGACCTGCTCGTGTCGCAAACCAATCTGCTGCAACAGGAGACGATTCTCAAGAACGCCCTGGTGCGCGACGGCATCCAGCGCGCCAATCTGGCCAACGTGCGGGTGATTCCTCTGGACCGCATCGAGATTCCGCCTTCAGACAATTTGCAGCCTCTCGAGCAACTGGTGCAGCAGGCCACCGATAAGCGCGTGGAGGTCGGGATCGACAAGGTCGATATCGACAGCAACGAGAAAAACCTGGTGGGCATCAAGAACGGGCTCAAGCCAAGTCTGCAAGCCTTCGCCGAGTTGACCAACAACGCGCTGGCCGGCCAGGCCGCCACGGCGGCGGCTGAGGCCCTGGCGTTTGCCGGGGGCTATGGAAATTTCTTGTCGCAGATTTTTGAGCGCCACTATCCGAACTATTCCGCCGGCCTCTCGCTGAGCATCACGTTGCGCAACCGCGCGGCCCAGGCCGATTACACCACCAGCCTGCTGGAGTTGCGGCAGAATCAACTGAATCTGCGCAAGGCGATCAACCAGGTTCGCGTGGACGTGGAAAACGCGGTGATCGGATTGCAGCAAGCCCGCGCGCGCTACAACGCGGCCGAAAAAGCCCGCGAGTTGCAGCAGCAGACCCTCGACGCGGATCAGGAGAAAATGCGCCTGGGCGCCACGACTCCCTATCAAGTGGTGCAGGACCAGCGCGATTTGGCCAGCGCCGCCAGCACCGAGGTGCAGGCTCTGGCGAATTACACGCACGCGCGCATCTCGTTCGACCAGGCCATGGGCACTACTCTCGAAGCCAATCACGTGTCCATCGACGAAGCCAGGGCGGGCAAGGTATCGCGGCCGTCGATTCTGCCCGAGAATCTGCCTCCGGCCGATGCACCCACCACTCTGACCCTTCCCAACGCGGCGCCGGGAGGGACGAAATGACCACCCGCTCCCGCCTACGCGTCGCAACGGCGCTAGCGTGCGCCTGTCTGACGGCTTCGCTCCCCGCGCAGCAGTCTTCCGGCCCGGCGCAGCAATCCACGGGCGAGGGCGCCATCGCTCCCGTGCGGCCGCAAAAGTCGATCTTCATTCGCCCCTCCCTGGCTCCGGATGTGCCGCCGGTGCGGTTGGGCAACTCCAGCCGGTTCTCCAGCCTGATCCGGGCCGGTATTTTGTACCTGACTGTGCAAGACGCCATCGCGCTGGCCCTGGAGAACAATATCGACCTGGAAGTGGCTCGCTACAACCCGATCCTGGCGGATTGGAACCTGGAGCGGTCCGAAGCCGGCGGAGCTTTACCGGGCGTGCCGAGCGCGGCCGGCCAGGCCGGTTCGGTTGCAAACGGTCAAGGCGTCCTGGGTAGCCAGGCGGCAGCGGGACTAAGTAACGGAGGAGCCGGTGCTGCCGGGGGAAGCAGCAACGTGACCATCTCTCAGATCGGCCCTGTGACCCAGGTGCTCGATCCGATCATTCAAGAGAGCAGCGTCTTCAGCCACACCACCGCGCCGCAACCTAACGCTACGCAGAGCATCACTTCCGTGCTGGTGGACACAACTCACGTTCACAACATCTCCATCCAGCAAGGATTTGTCAGCGGCGGCAGCGTCTCGCTGAGTTACAGCGATCACTACCTGCAGGAGAACGCCGCTACCGACGAATTGAATCCCACGTCCGCGCCGAACCTGTCGCTCTCCATTCAGTACAACTTGCTGCGCGGTTTCGGCCAGGCCGTGGGCGCGCGCACCATCAACGTCAACAAGCTGAATGTGAAAATATCCGATCTCAACTTCCGCAATCAGTTGATCGGCACCGTCACCACAGTGCTGAATCAGTATTACGCCCTGGCTGCCGACTACGAAGATCTGCGCGCCAAGCAGAGCGCTCTGGACACCGCGCAGCAATTCGACCAAAATACCCGGCGCCAGGAAGACTTGGGCGCGTTGTCTTCGCTCGACGTGCTCACTGCCGATTCACAGGTGGCATCCGCGCAGAACGATCTGGCGTCGTCGCGCGCGACCCTTTTGCAGGATGAGCTGACGCTTAAGAACACGCTGAGCCGCACCGGCGCGATGGATCCGGCGCTGTCCTCGGCGCGCATCATCACTCTGGATCGCATCGTCGTGCCCGAGTCCGACAACCTTCCGCCACTTAATTCGCTGGTGGAGCAGGCGCTCAGCGCGCGCCCGGATCTGGAGGCCTTGCGCGACAACGTGACCTCGGCCGAGATCTCGGCGCTAGGCACCAAGAACGGCGTGCTGCCGGCCGCGGTGGCATTCGGCGGAGCCTCCAACGCCGGTCTGGCCGGGCCCGCGCCGTTCCCTCTCAAAGGCGATCCTCTGGTCGGCGGCATCGGAAGAGCCCTGGGCCAAGTCCTCGACCGCGACTTTCCGACCGAGCGCATCGGCGCCTTCGTGCAAGCCCCTATTTACAACCGGCAGGCGCAGGCCGATTACGGCGTGGAGCAGTTGCAGCTCCGCCAGACCCAGCTCACCACGCAGAAATCCTTGAACCAGGTGATCGTGGATATTTCCAACAACGTGATCGGGCTCCAGCAGGCGCGCGTCCGCTACGCGGCTGCGCTGAAGAACCGGGAGCTGCAACAGCAACTGCTCGACGCCGAGCAGCGCAAGTTCCTGCTGGGCGCTTCGACCCCTTACAACGTCACGCAACAGCAGCGGGATCTGGCCTCGGCCAACGGGAGCGTGCTCGCCGCACTCAGTGGCTATAGCAACGCAAAGGTAGCTCTGGAGCAGGCTCTGGGAACTACCCTCGAAGAGAACCAGGTGTCGATCGATGAAGCGAAGTCCGGGAAAGTGGAGCGGCCGTCCACGCTGCCCGTGACTCTTCCCAGCCAGGAGCCCGTGCCGGCGAATCCCTGACGTTTTTTAGAGAAGCCCGCTAGCCGCTAACGGGAACAGGCGCGCGCTTCGGCGGCGCCGGACGAGTCGGCGTGCGTTTCCGTTTGATCAGGCGGTAGCCAAGCAGCACCGCCAGAATCCCGCCGTACATCAACGGCAGGCGCACGTCGGATTTCACCAGCAGGTAATAATGGATCACGCCGAGCGCGGCGCAAGCGTACACGATGCGGTGCAGCTTCTGCCACTTCTTGTAACCCATGCGGCGCACCCATCCAGCGGTGGAAGTGATGGCCAGCGGCATCATCCCCAACAGCGCCGCCATGCCCACGGTGATGTACCAGCGCTTCAGGATGTCCTTCCACATCTCCGAAGGATCGAAAGCCTTATCCAGCCACGCCCACACCATCAAATGCGCCACCGCGTAGAAGAACGCGAACAGGCCCAGCATGCGGCGGAAGCGCGTCAACTGCGGACGGTTCAAAAGATTCCGCAAGGGAGTAATCGAGAGTGTGATCAGCAGAAGGCGCAGTGTCCAGTCGCCGGTGTAATGGGTGATGAACTCGATCGGGTTGGGGCCAAGGTCCAGCCAGAAATGATGATTGGGCAGCGCGGCGGCGACCGAATCCGGAAGATCCATCAGTGCGGCCATCACCGGCAGCAGCAGCCGCACAAATGGGATCAGGCACAACACGAACAAGCCAGCTTTGGTCCATCGGCTGGACAGGAACTTCGTCATCGTTTCCCTAGGTTAGTAATTCTTGCGCAGGTCCATGAAGGCGTACATCGACGCGACCTGGTCGCCATAGCCGTTGAACTTGAGGGTCTTGCGCCGCGATAGCTCGCCCAGCCGCTCCTCGGTTGCCTGGCTCCAGCGGGGGTGATCGACCTCCGGATTCACGTTGGAATAGAAGCCATACTCACGCGCGTTGGCGATGTTCCAGGTGGTCGGCGGCATGTTCTCCACCAGGCTGATCTTGGCCAGCGACTTGATGCTCTTGAAGCCGTACTTCCACGGCACCACGATCCGCAACGGAGCTCCGTTCTGGTTAGGCAGAGTCTCGCCGAACACGCCCACCGTCAACAAAGTGAGCGGATGCATGGCTTCGTCCTGACGCAATCCCTCCACATAAGGGAACGCGATGCCCGCTTCGCGCGGAGATAGCATCGCCTTGGAATCGTAGTAGCTCTGAAACGCGACGTACTTGAATTTGCTGTTCGGCTCGGCCCGTTTGATCAGGTTGCTCAGCGAGTAGCCGATCCAGGGAACCACCACCGACCAGGCCTCCACGCAGCGCATGCGATAGATCCGCTCTTCGAGCGGCGCCACCTTCATAATGGCATCCAAATCGATGGTCTGCGGTTTGCCCGCGCCAGGCCCGTCGATGCGCACCTGCCACGGCGAAGGCACCTTCCAGCGCGGAGCGTAGCGCGACGGCTCGTCCTTGCCCGTGCCGAACTCGTAGAAGTTGTTGTAGCCCTCGATCGCGCGAACGTCGGAGACCTTGTCCGTAGCGATAAACTGCGGCTGCCCCTTGACGAAATCAAGCTTCGTGTTCGCCAAGGCCGGACGCGCCAGCGCCCCCGCCGCCACTGCACTCGCCGAAGCCGCCAGGAACCTTCGGCGATTCAGATAGACCTCCTTGGGAGATACGTCGGAATAGCGGAGGTCGGGCTGCTTGCGGATGATCATAAGGGAACGCCTCACTTAATACTCTACCTCCG
Source organism: Bryobacteraceae bacterium (assembly GCA_030041495.1). Classification (GTDB taxonomy): domain Bacteria; phylum Acidobacteriota; class Terriglobia; order Bryobacterales; family Bryobacteraceae; genus Palsa-187. The sequence continues at coordinate 60,457 of JASHNT010000081.1, forward strand.
AACGGCGGCGGCTGGAGATCCAGCCCCGGCGGGACTTCTATACTCGAAGGTGTTGAAGCTAACCATCCCCAAGTTCTCCCTGGTGCTCCTGATCGGCCCGGCCGGCTGCGGAAAGTCAACCTTCGCGAAGAACCATTTCAAACCAACCGAAGTGATTTCCTCCGATTTCTGCCGCGCTCTGGTCTCCGACGACGAGAACGATCAATCCGCTAGCGCCGGTGCCTTCGAGGTGCTGCACCTGATTGCCGCCAAGCGCTTGAGCGCCGGACGGCTCACCGTAATCGACGCGACCAATGTGCAGAAGAGAGCGCGCGCCTCCCTGCTGGCTCTGGCGCGGCGATATCATCGTCCTGCCGTGGCGATTGTCTTCAATATGCCGGTCGAGATCTGCATCCAACAGGACCGGGCGCGGCCGAACCGTCGTGTCGGGCCGGAGGTGATTCGCAGGCAGGCGCAGGATTTGCACCGCTCGCTGCCCGGCCTGGAGAACGAAGGCTTTGCGCACGTCTACTTTGTGGAAAGCCCCGGTGAGGCAGGCGAAGCAACCGTCCAGCGGCGGCATGGCGCCCGGGACAGAATGTTGCCTAGGCGCGCTAGCATGAAGGCATGACCGAACCGGTCTTCGAAGTCACCCAGGAAGCTGACGGCGGCTACTGCGCCGAGTGCCTGACTCACGACATTTTCACGCAGGCCGACACCTGGGACGAGCTGAGGGCTAACGTCCGCGAGGCCGTTCGAGCCTATTTCGTCGATACAGGAGGCCCCGAACGCATCCGGCTTCACCTTGTCCGGGATGAAATTCTGACACACGTGTGAAAACTCTTCGCAACTTCGCGGCGCAGACCTAGCCGAGCGCCTCTGCTCGCGGTGGGGACGGAGGATTCTGGCGCAGGCGAGGGCATGCTCCCGCTGACGCGACAAACGGAAGCTCGCGGCCGGCAAGATGATATAATTCACGCCTTGCGAGAGGAGAGGACGTGACGGCTCCGGCACAGGCACAATCGCTTTCGCGGCTACTCGCGCGGCGGGCGCGCGCGCTGCGCTTCGATCGGCTTCCCTCCGAGGCGGTCGCCGAGGTGAAAGTCGCGTTCCTGGATCTGCTAAGCTGCGCGTATGAATCGCTGGATCTCGCTCCCAGCCGGAGTGCGATCAAGCTGGCCGCGCAGGGGCAGGGCCACGCCGCCATCATCGGCACGGACTTCCAAGTGCCTCCGGGCGACGCGGCGTTTGCGAACGCCGTGCTCAGCCATGGACTGGTTCGCGAGGATATGCACACCGGTTCGGTCAGCCACTTGGGCGTGGTGATCTTCCCCGCTCTCCTGGCTTTGACGCGCGAGAAGAAACTTAGCGGTCGCGATTTCGTTCTCGCCGCCGTCTGCGGGTACGAAACCGGAGCGGCGGTGGGCCGTGCGGTGATGGATCGCGAGACGGTCCGGCGGTTTCGGCCCACGGGAGTCACCGGACCTCTGGGAGCTGCGTTAGGCGGCTCGATTCTGCGCTCTCTGAGTGAAGACGCAATGGTCAGCGCGCTGGGTCTGGCGGCGAATACCACAGCGGGCTTCAATGAATGGCCGGCCTCGGGCGCGGATGACATGTTCTTCCACGCCGGATTCGCCGCGCGCAACGCCGTGACTTGCGTGGAGTTGGCCGAGGCTGGCGCGCACGCATCGGAACATGCGCTCGACGGAGCCTCGGGCTTGTTCGCGGCATTGGGCCGGCAGGATCGCGCCGCCGAGGTTCGCGCTTTCCTCGAAGGTCAACCGCTCGAAATCATGTCCGTCTATCACAAGCCGGCTCCGGCCTGCAATTACGCGCAGACGGCGTGCCAAGTGGCGCGCGGGCTGTTCGCCGAAGACGGCGTTCGCGCGAGCGACATCGAGGCCATCGCGGTACGCGTCTCCGCGGCGGCGCTGAACTATCCGGGCTGCAATGCGACGGGTCCATTTGAGCGGGTTCTGCAAGCCAAGATGAGCATCCGATACTGCGTGGCCGCCACGCTCCTGCGGGGCGCGATCGAAGAAGCGAATTACCGGATGCTCAAGGACCCGGAGGTGTTGCGGCTGATCGGCATCACGTCACTTGAAGAAGGCCCGGAATTCACCAGAGCCTATCCAGGAAAACAAGGCACGGAAGTGATTGTGAAACTGCGCGACGGCCGCACCGTCCCCAAGCACATGGAGGACCTGGTTCCCGCAACCGAAACCGAGATCCGGATCCGCTTCCGCGCGGCTTGCTCGAACGTTCTGGGCGCGGATCGCGCCGGCGAAATCGAGCGAGCCGTCGATCGCATCGAGCGAATGGAAGACGTGAGCGGGCTGGAGGCACTTCTGGGAGGACAGCATGGTGGATGAAGCCACGGCTGTCTACATTCTGGAGATCAGAAAGTGCTTCGAAGATCTCAGGCAAGTAGCCGCGCAGATCGCCGGTGTGCTGGTGCTGGCTGAAGCGGGAGGCAAGAGCGCTACGCCTGACCATCCGATGCTCAAGGCCGCGGCGGAGTTGCATCGCGAGGCCGTCGATCAAGTGCGGAGCAAGCGGCCGTCTGGGGCGGCCCGGCCACATCACGAATTTTTGTCGCAGGCCGCGGAAGCGCTCGCGATTGCATTGGCTGCGGCGTCAGGCCGTCGAATGGAGACCTCCGCAATTCTGCCCCCTGTGCGCGAAGCTTACAAATATCTCGAACGCGCGTCGAATGCCTTGCCCGGATTTTCCATGGTCGCCTTCGAACAAGGCTGCTGCGCCATCCACATGAACTCATGAACCGATATTCAATCTGGGTGATGGAATTCGCCCACGTTCCCAACTACCATCTAAGCGGCTTGATTTATGGCGCGCACAATCAGGGCTATCGCCGGCTGCCCTACTGCTACATCGTCATTAAAGGCCAGGGGCAGGTAGCCATGGTCGATGTCGGCTACAATCACAAAGCTTACGGCGAGGTGCTCGCCAACATGTACGGCGTGCGCAACTGGCATCCGCCGCGCGAAGTGCTGGCCGAAGCGGGACTGAAACCCGAGGACGTCAGCAGCATCTTTATCACGCACGCGCATTTCGATCACATGGGGAACATCGAGGATTTTCCCAATGCGACCTTCTATTTGCAGGAGCGCGAATTATCGAAGTGGGTGTGGGCGATGTCGCTCGAGCGGCGCTTCCGCTGGTTGATGCTGGGCATCGACCCCGGCGATATCCTGCGCGCCGTGGACTTGGCGCGGCAGCGTAGGCTGATGTGCGTGAACGGCGACCGGGAAGACGTGCTGCCCGGCATCGACGTGCACGCGGCGTTTGACACGCACACTTGGGGATCGATGTGGGTCACCGTGCGCAACGGAGGCTCCGGCAACGCGTGGGTGTTCTGCGGGGACTTGGCCTACACGATGGAAAATCTTCGCGGCGACGATCCGAACGATCCGCAGTACGTTCCAGTTGGGCTTGCCACCGGAAGCCAAGTGAACCTCATTATGGCTAGCGACGCGATGGTCAAAGCCGCTGGAGGCGATGTGACCCACGTCATCCCGCCGCACGAGGATCGGTTGAAGGATATGTACCCTTCGCGATTCACCAGTGCGAATCTGCGAATCACCGAACTCGCATTGGCCGATGGCCAAGCCAGCCTGGTGCGTTAGCGCAAACCGAATTTTGTGGCCGCCTTTATTCGTTCGTAACGCAACCACAGGAGATCCTGGTGATGACGGCAATCTGTATGGCACCCCCTAGTCTGGCGGCGCCTGTGATCACCCACTGGAAGAACGGCAGCGAATGGTTCTGATGAAGGTGGGCTAGGGTACTGCCTCGATGGCCGGCACGATGGTGCGAGTGGAAGCGGATCGAGTGGCCGGCGACGTCTTACGGCCTTCCAGGATTACCTGACGCTCCTCTGTCATCACCTCGCAGACCTGCTCCAAAATTCGCAAAGCTTGCGCTCCCGCTTCGCCGGCAAAAATGGCTCGCAGTTTTTCGCGCATTTCTGCCCAGTCTTCACGAAGCCGCGCCACCAGACGGCGACCTGCGGGAGTCAACGATACACGCCTCGCCCTGCCGTCTTCCGAGCAAACTTCGCGGCGGATCAGTCCACGTTTTTCCAGGCGCGCCACCATGGCGGTTACCGTGTTGGGATCGGTGAACAATTCTTCGGCGAGCTCGTTCTGACGGATTCCCTCGCGCCGCCAGACGGTCCAGAGTAGCGAACACTGATCCTGCGTGATCTTGCGAGGGCTAAATAGTGCGTCTGCGTACCGCTGCGTCGAAAGATGAGCACGCCGGATGCGCCCTTTGGGGCCGAAACCGGATAGGCTAGGGGGCTTCTCGTGCATATGGGTTCAACGACTTGGTTGGCGGCTCCTCACATGGCTTCAGTAACTTGCAGTGTAGCAAGGAAAGATTACGAACGGATGCAACCTGAGGCCGGCGCGCCACGATATTTATACGTACGGTTCCCCGGCGCCGGGGTATCCGCTTAGAAGCGGATCACGGAAATTCATCAGTACGTAAGCGTACTGAGATGATAGATTGACTTCCTTGTGGGAAGCTCGGATGCCCCGGAAAGGCCAACGGAAGTCCATGGGTTACGTAGCAGTCAAAGGCGGGCAGGATGCAATCGCCAATGCCAATGAGTTAGTCGAGTATTACAGACTAAAGGGCAGGACGGAACCTGTAAGGCTGGATCAAGTGAAGACGCAGTTTCGTCTGGCCATTGACCGCGCGATGGGCGAAGGATCGCTCTATGCTCCCGAGCACGCCGCTCTGGCACTGATCCAGGTGGAGGGTGACTCCTTCGAAGCGGCCTTTCACCTCAGGGCCTACCGCACCACCCTCGAGCGGCGCTACTACTCCGAAGTCATGAACACCCGTGAAATGATCGTCGAGCGGAGAATTTCTTCAACGTTTCGTGAGATTCCGGGTGGGCAGATTCTCGGCCCTACTCGCGACTATTCGATGCGCCTGCTGGAACCAGCCCTGTTGCAGCAAAGCCTCGGCTCGATAGATACCTTTCTTGAAAAGGTGCAAGGCTATCTCGAGCCCGAAAAGCTGCACGGCATTACGACGTTCGGCAAGGTGATCGACCTGTTCCAGGCCGAAGGCATCATAACCCGAGAGACCCAGGAGGGCGACAACCGGCGCGTCGTGGATGTGACGCGGGAGGCGATTAAGTTTCCGGCTCCGAGGTCCGCGGTCTTGCAGATGCTGGCCAGGGCAGAGACCGGCGGGCTCATGTGCATGGGATACAGCACCATGCGGGGCTTCGCCGTGGGTCATGGGACCATCGGCGAGCTGCGCGTCGGCCGGGTTCCCCTGCGCGTGGTGGACGCCCGCGGACGCCGGCGCTACCTGGGAAGGATCAAAGTCACGGAGTGCGAAATGGTAGGCGGGGCGGCAAAACGGCGCGCCGCAAAACGCGGCGAGAAGAACGGGCGGTCATCTTCAAAGGAGCGGCCGACTTTGTCAGTAGGCTACGGCCTGTGCTTTGGCCAGAATGAGACCAAAGCGATTTGCATGGGCATGGTCGACACTGCTTTGCGTAGCCCCGACCCGTTGAGTCCGGCAAGCAGCCAGGAATTCGTGCTGCACCACACGGAATGCGTCGAGGGCTACGGCTTCACGAATCACTTGAAGCTCCCCCACTATGTCACCTTTCAATCCGAGCTTGACAATATCCGCCGCGTGGTCAAAGCGGGCGAGCAAAAGCCGCAAGCGGTGACCGGCTAGAGCATGGCGTCTCACGTGTTGTCCAACGCGCGAATCGTCCTGCCTGACAGAACGGTTGAAGGATCCCTGGTCATCGAAAGCGGACGGATCGCGGAGATCCAGATCGGCCGCCGTTTCGTGAGCGGCGTCGATCTAAACGGGCGATTGTTGATTCCCGGCATGATCGACATCCATACGGATTACCTCGAAAAAGAACTGGCGCCGAGGCCGGAGTCGCATTTCCCGTTGGAGCTCGCCGTGCACCATATGGATTTGCGCGCGATCTCATGCGGGATCACGACGGTTCTTTCCGCCGCCAGGATCTCCGGCGAGCACGGCGGCGTTCTGGGATCTTGGACCGGAGACGGCTTGGAATTGGCCAGGAAATATGAATCCTTTCTTGAATGCACCAAAGCTCGTCACCTCATTCACGTCCGCTGGGACACGAATTTTGAGCCCGCCGATCATGCACTCGGTGAACTGCGGAAGCTTAGGAACATCGGCAACCTGGTCTACAACGAAAACATTCCGGGTGAGCGCCAATTCCGGGACGTGGAAGCCGGGATTCGCAGGCAGGCGGAACGCCGCGGAATTTCCATTGAGGCAGCCCGGAAGGTGATGGAGGAAAGAATCTCTAAGGCGCGTTCCGTGAATACCCGCTTCAAGGTGCAGAGTGCGCTCGGCGGAAGAGTCCCCCTGGGAAGCCACGACGACACCACGGTAGAGCATGTGATCGAAGCGCATCAATACGGCGCGACTCTAAGCGAAATGCCGTGTTCGATTGAGGCTGCTCGCAAAGCCAAAGAGCTCGGAATGATGGTCTCAATGGGTGCGCCGAATTACTACCTCGGCGGCTCGCACTGCGGCAATCTGTCATGCGCGGATGCCCACAACGAAGGGCTGGTCGACATACTGTGCAGCGACTATCATTTCCCCTCGCTGTTGGCGGCTGTTCTCAAGATGATCGGCGACGGCACGCCAGTTTCGGCCGCCATAAATCTTGTGTCCTTAAACCCCGCGCGCCATCTCGGCATCGATTCCGAGACCGGCAGTATCGAAGCCGGTAAATCTGCGGACTTGGCGGCCGTGGAAACTCGGGCCGGATTCGGGGCGGTGAGCCACGTCTGGGTTCGCGGAGAACTTACGTTTCATTCCGGTGAAACGCGTAATCGCACCGAACAAGCGATTGTGAACTGAGCGTGAACAGACCACCGGCGTTGTAAAGCATTATTCAAGTTACGTTCACGTATCGGTCATGCCCGGGGGCTATACAGGTACAAGCCGCACCCGCTTTATGACACCGACGCAATATGACAACGATTACGTTTTATGCGAGTGCGATCTAGAGCCTTTGGTCAGCCTGGTCAGCGAGTTGGAGAAGACCCATGGCGTGAGCATCGTCAAGAAGCCGACTGTTTGCTCGACCATGATCCGCACCGAGGATTCGCTTGAAAAACAGGAATTCTTCCTAGGCGAAGCACTAATCACGGAGTGCGAGGTTGCGGTGGACAATACGGCAGGATACGGCCTCTGTCTCGGCGAAGAACCGCAGCGGAGTTACTCGATCGCCGTGATCGACGCGTTGCTGCATCGGGAGGCTACTCCCAGGGAGGTGCTACGGTTCCTGGATCGCCAACGCGATGTGATCGACGAGCGTGAGCGCCGCGAGTTCAATCTGATTCTGCGCACCCAAGTCGACATTAAGTTGATGGAGGAAGAGTAGCCGGTGGGAAGAGAAGCCGCCTACGACGAAGTATTCGATGGCCAGGCGCACTTTCGCGCGCTGCTCGATAGCACCGCGCGTCCCGGGGCTCTCAACTTTCTAACTCCTGTACAAATCGACCCGCCCGCCGGGTTGAATCGGGCGACCGCGTTGATCGCCTTCGCGCTCATGGATGGCAATAGCAATTTCGCGACGGTCAATATGACGCAAAGCGAAGGCAGTTACCTGGCCGCGAACACGAGAGCGCGCCGCACCGAAATCGATGGCGCGGATTTCATCTTTGCCTCCGGGGACGAGGCGCCCGAGTTTCTTGAGGCCGCCTGTTGCGGCACTTTGCTTTATCCCGACACGGCCGCGACTCTGATACTTCAAATCCAAGATGCAGTAGTGCAAATCCAGGACGCGCCAGAGCGGCCGCTCACCGGTGGACTGAGGCTGACACTCAAAGGGCCGGGCGTGGACGGGATCTCGGCGCTTTTCGTTCGCGGTATCAGAGCGGACCTGCTTCTGGCTTTGCAAGCGCGAAATGCCGAGTTTCCGCTTGGCCTGGATGCGATTCTTACCTTCGTCGACGAATCGGGAAGGGCCTGTCTGGCGGCACTTCCGCGCACTACTCACGTTTCGTGGGAAAAATGCTGATGGTGGCCGCAACAAAGTTTCAGTCGAGTTATCACTATGGCTTCATCGACGAGGCAACCAAGAAGGAAATCAGGCGGAAGACGCTGAAGGCTGTTTGCATCCCCGGGTATCAAGTGCCGTATTCGTCTCCGGAAATGCCGATTTCGCGAGGCTGGGGCACCGGCGGTTTGCATCTGACACTTACTCTGATCGGCAAAAGCGACGTCCTCAAAATCATCGATCAGGGCAGCGACGCCAGTGTGAACGCATGCCATCTCCGGCGGTTCGTTCAGATGATGGCGGATTGCGCCGTCACCTTCGATACGGCGCAGGCCACCATCATTCAGAGCCGTCACCGGGTTCCCGAGGAAATTCTCACGAATCGCCAGATTCTGGTATTGCAAGTGCCGCAGCCGGAGGTCTTGAGAGGGGTGGAGCGATTTGAGGCGCGCACTCGCCAGATGCACGGCGAGGCAGACTACTCGAAGATCTGGGTCTCCCTTTACGAGGCTTATGTCCGTTTCGGGGCGACAATGCGCGGCTCCGGTTATCCGATCAAAGTGAATCGCCGCTACATCACCACTCCGTCTCCGATTCCGCGTTGGGATACGCCTAATCTCAGCATGGCCCACTGTCTCTATTTGTTCGGCGCCGGCCGCGAAAAGCGAATCCAGGCGATCCCGCCACATACTCCGGTTGAACCGCTGGAGTTCGAGGATGTCAAATTCAGGGTGGAGGAGTTCGCGGGCATTCGATGCAGCGTGAGTGGCGAAAGCCGCGCATTCATGGACGAGATCTTCAATGGAGAGGGCCATCGTAGACACGTCATCAACGACAGTAACTTTCTGGATAAATTGACATCGGGCGAACGCCCGCCCCAGCGCGTTTTTGTGAACTCATGAATCATCAGGAAGACCAGAACTGGTTGTTGCGCGTTCGCGGCCTCACAAAGATCTTTGGCCAGCCTTGCGATAGCAGCATCGCCCAGACCGGACCGGAACATGCCACCAACATCTGCCCGGAGACCGGAGCCGTCGTCGCCATCGCTGACATCGGCTTCGATTTATATCCGGGTGAAGTGCTGGGGATCGTTGGAGAGAGCGGCTCCGGGAAAAGCACGCTGGTGCAGTTGTTGCATTTCGACCAGGAAGCCAGCGGCGGGCGCGTACTCTTTCAAGAAGTCGACCAGGGCCGCACCAACATCCTGGCGCTCTCCAACCAGCGCAAGCGGTTTATCAAGAACCATCTCATGGGGATGGTTTATCAGAACCCGCGCGACGGACTGAACTTCAATTTTACCGCCGGTGGCAACATCGCGGAGAAACTACTAATGGCGGGGACCTTTCACGTCGGGAAGATTCGCGGACGCGCCGGCTATCTGCTAACGCAGACGGAAGTCCCGGTGCTCAGGATGGACGAGACTCCTGCATCTTTCAGTGGCGGCATGCAGCAGCGTGTACAAATCTCCAAAGCCGTCGCGAACAATCCTCCGTTGGTGTTCTTCGACGAAGTGACCAGTGGTCTGGATGTCTCCGTGCAGGCCAAGGTTCTCGATTTGATCCGTAAACTGCAGCAGGAATCGGGTATTTCGATGATCGTTGTGTCGCACGATCTGGGTGTGATTCGAATGTTGACGGACCGGACCATCGTTCTAAAGCACGGGCGGATGGTGGAGCACGGCTTGACCGACCAGATTTTGCAGGATCCGCAGCACGCTTATACCCAACTGTTGGTTAGCTCCCTGCTCTGATCCGCGAACGTGAACCGATGGCCACGCTCCTCAAAGTTGCGAATCTCCACAAAGAGTTCACGCTATTCATCCCAGGAGCGAAGAAGATTCGCGCGCTCGAAAACGTCTCCTTCGATATGGAGGAAGGAGAGATTCTTGGCCTCACCGGCAAGTCCGGAGCGGGCAAATCGACGCTGATGAAGTGCATCTATCGTACGTACCTGCCGACCTCCGGAAGCATACGCATGCATCTCGCAAATGGAGGAGTGTCGAATATCGCCCATGCGCCGGAGCACGAGGTCCTATCGATCCGTAGGACGGAAATGCACTATTGTTCGCAATTCCTCCACGCAATTCCCCGCGTCCCTGCGCTCGAAGTCGTTTCGGAGGGACTGCGGGTTCGCGGATACTCCCGCGAAGATGCATCCGGCCAAGCCCAGAAGTGTTTCGAGCGCCTGGCTTTGCCTGAGGAACTGTGGAATGCCTACCCGTCGACCTTCAGCGGAGGCGAGCAGCAAAGAGTAAACATCAGCCGCGCCGTCCTCTCGCGTCCTCGATTGCTGCTCGTCGATGAACCTACGGCATCGCTTGACTTGAAGACCAAGGATGCGGTGATCGACATACTTTTGGAGTTGAAGGCGTCCGGCACTTCGATCCTCCTCATTACGCATGACGCACACACGCTCAATCGTTTATGCGACCGCTGTCTTCACTTGGAGAACGGCGCCCTGCGAAATGCGGTGCCTGTGCGTAACACGGAGAAGGTGTAGGTCATGCGATTTTGCGCGGCCGTGCCGTTTGCGGCGGTTATTTTTCTAACTTCGTGCGGAACAACCAGCGCTTCGATCGGACCAAACGGCAGGCCTTCGGTTCTTCGCTATTGCTTTACCGTGAGCGGTCTAGATCCGGGTCCCGCGAACCATCGTCTCGAACTGACCCGGCGTTACCTTGAGCGGGAACTGCACCTTAAAGTGGAGGTGGTAAAGACCACGGCCTACGGTGCCGTGATCGAGGCCTTCCGCGCGAAAAAGATCGATGTCGCGTCGATCTCGCCCTTCGCCTACATTCTGGCGACGCAAAAGGCGCGGGTTGAGGCGATCGCGATGCGGGGCTCAAGAGATGGCACGCCTGGAGACTATAGCGGAGTCATCGCCGTACCGGGCGATAGTCCCATCCGTTCCATAGACGATTTGCTTCAGCATTCCAGGGAGTTGACAATCTCCTTCGTCGATCCCGCATCGAGCTCCGGTTTTCTGGTGGAGAACGCCTTTCTCCAATCCAAGGGAATCGAGCCGCTGCGCGACTTCAAGAAAGTTGTGTTTTCGATGACCCATCCCGCTTCGCTGCTGGCATTGAAGTCCGGAAAAGTCGATGCCGCTGCCACCATGCTGCGTTTGATCAAGCGGTATGAGGAAACGGGTAAGCTAGCCAAGGGCGACGTTCGCGTCCTTTGGGTTTCTCCCAACATCCCCAATCAGCCGATCGCCGTGCGAAAAGACTTGCCCCAGGACCTCAAGGAGGACATCCGGCGTGCATTCCTTGACATGCCCAGGAAGGACCCGGAGGCGTGGATCAGCCAAACCACAGGGTCATCCGCGGCCCCCACTGGCGAGGCGTACGTATCCGCGAATGATTCCATGTTTGACGGCCTTCGCGAGGTGGCTCGGGACGTGAAAGACCTGAGCCTTCTGGATCGCTAGGGTCCGGCGGGGTTACGGCGATGCTCGAAGTAAAAGGTCTTTCGAAGCGGCTTCCGACTGGAAAGACGATTCTCAACGACATAAGCTTTCGCGTCGATAAGGGCGAGTTCGTCGCGCTGTTGGGAGCGAGCGGAGCGGGCAAGTCGATGACGATGCGTGCGATCGCCGGACTTACTTCGGTAACCGCGGGCGAAGTCGTTTTCTCCGGCGAGTCCGGCAAATGCTATACGACCATTACCGCGAGCGGCAAAACGAGCGGCAAAGACTTGCGCCGCGCGCGCCGCAATATCGGCGTGATCTTTCAGGGATCGAATCTGGTGAAGCGCCTGCCCGTGCTGGACAACGTGATGATCGGACGGCTCGGACGCATTCATCCGCTGCGCAGTTGGCTGTACGGATTTACCGACCAAGAGGCCAGTGAGGCTATGGCAGCACTCGAGCGGGTGGGTATGGCTGGGTTTGCGTCGCGCAGGACCGGCTCTCTTAGCGGCGGCGAAGTACAAAGAGTTGCGATCGCGCGCGCGATTTTTCAACGTCCGCTCCTTTATCTGGCCGATGAACCGGTCTCGAGCCTGGATCCCAAGAACGCCGAAGCCATCATGCAACTGATGCAGCCGCTGGCTCGGGAGCATCCGATTCTCGGAGCATTCCATCAACCTGGCATGGTCATGCACTATTGCACTCGCGTGATTGCCCTCCACAAAGGATCCATCATCTACAACGGGGCTCCTAACCTGAGCGCGAAGCAGCTCGACGAGATTTATTGCGGCCAGGCGGATCGTCCCGAAGCGACTCAAGAGTTGACGGCGGCTGCGGAGTCTTAAGGTGACCTGGTCCGAGTTCAGCTTCGAGCGTTACCGTCGATACTTGCCTGCGGCCGCCATCTTCATCGTAGCCGTGGCGGCGTCCGCGTACCTCTCGGAAGTAAGTCTGACCGATCTTAGGAGGGGCATCCTCAAGGGGCTCTCGCTTCTCACGCTGTTCTTTCCGCCGGATTGGAGTGCCTGCAAAGACATGCTTCAGCCGGCCCTCGTGACCCTGGTCATCTGTCTGGTGGCCACGCCCATCGGAGCCGCATTTTCGATCGTGTTCGGACTGGCTGCCGCACGGAATATCGCTCCGGAATGGCTGCGGCTGACCGCGCGCACGGTGATCGCGGTCGAACGCGGGCTCCCGGAGATTGTGATCTTGCTGGTGCTGGTGGCGGCGTTTGGATTGGGCCCCTTTGCGGGCGTGATGGCGCTGGCTATCGGAAGCATAGGAATGCTCGGCAAGCTGCTGGCGGATGCGATTGAAGAGATCGACCCCCGCGTGCTCGATGCGGTAGCCGCGGTGGGCGCGACTCCGTGGCAGGTGATCCGGCACGCGGTCTTGCCGGAGGTGCTGCCGGCGCTGGTGGCGAATTCCATCTTCCGGTTCGAAGTCAATGTTCGCGCATCGGTCCTTCTCGGCGCCGTGGGCGCGGGTGGGATCGGATATGAGTTGGATGCCGCCATCAATCAACTGGAGTACAGCCGGGCAACGATGGCTGTGCTCATGATTTTGCTGCTGGTGTTTCTATCGGAGCGTGCATCGGACTGGGTCCGTTCGAAGGTCTTATGAGCGCCAGCCTGGCCGTGCCTTCCAACGTGTTGCCCTCAGTGCGTTTTCGCCGCCGGATGGCGCTGCTGGTGGTTTGTTGCGCCAGCGTGGCTGCGTTCTTGATCTACCTCAAAGTGGATCCGATCGAGTTCTTTCGCGACTTCCACTTCGTAAGCGACTTGATCAAGCAGATGATGCCACCCGACCTGCGCCTGCTGTGGGTGAAGCATGGCCTGTGGACCTCGCTGCTGCAGACGGTCGCCATGGCATTCTTCGGCACGCTCATAGGCTCGATCATCGCCGTTATCTTGGCGTTGTTCGCAGCGGGGAATACGTCGCCATCGTGGGCGTTACGTCTCGGGGTAAGAACGCTCCTCGCCGTTGAGCGGTCCACTCCGAATATCGTCGTGCTCTTGGTGTTGCTGATTGCCGTCGGCATCGGACCGTTCGCCGCGACGCTGTCCCTTTGCATCGGCACGGTGGGCATGTTTGGCAAACTCTTCGCCGACGCCATCGAGCAGGTGGATCCGCTGCCTGGTGAAGCGCTGATTGCGGCCGGAGCAAGCCGGCTTCAGGTGATTCGCTACGCGACCCTGCCCCAAGTGGCGCCGTCGGTGGTCGCGAACGTGTTCTACGCGTTCGATGTGAACCTGAGGCTTGCGGTCGCCCTCGGCATTTTCGGAGGCGGCGGAATTGGTTTCGAGCTTCACCTTGCACAAAGCGTGCTGCGCTACAAAGACATGCTTGCGTGCGTGATTCTGATCCTGGTCCTGATCAATGTGATGGAGCGCATCGCCGACGCCTTGCGCCGGAGGTTGTTCCTCCAGGAGGTCTAACCTTCTCCATCACTATTTTGAGATGCGCAGAAATCAGGCGTTCACTTCTTGTTCGGGTCAGCCGGTTCGCTTTCTGTCCCGCCCAGGAACATGCGCTTCCCATCAGGGAACGTAATGTTCCTGCCGACCGCGATATTCCCGTGGTCCTTGCCCTGATAACCCTCCACAACGATTTCGGTTCCAGGCGGCAGGGAATGCTTGGTGAAGCCGAGCCTGAGCAAAGCGTTTGGGCTGCCACCCTCGATCATCCAGTTGGTGACGGTGCCGTCCTCGTTTTTCACGTCGATGTGAATCCAGGAATGAGGATTCACCAATTCCCATTGGGTGACGATTCCGCGCAGCTTGATGGGGCGGCTCGCGTCGAATTCCGCCGAGAAGGAGTGGTGCGCCCACAGCGGCACCGCCAGCAACATTCCAATACCGCTAACAACAGTCATTAATCTTGTTTTCATCGTTGTGTCCCGCCTACTTGCCGGCCTTCTTCGCCGCTTCCTCCTCCGCCACGCGAGCGCCGGCGAGCGTGTTGCGCATGGAATAGTTTCCTTCGTGGCAGGCGTATTCGAAGATTGGTCCTTTCACCTTCGACCAAGCTGTCTCCGCGGTCCATGGCTGGTCCCAAGTCTCGGGATCTTCAACCGTAAATCGGTATAAGATCGTGTCCGCGTCGACGCGCGTGAAGCGTTCCACTACGTGCAGCTTGTCGCCGGATCCTTGGAAAGGATTGCGGGACGTGAAGTTGGTGGTATCCACCACCAGCGTATCGCCCTCCCAGTGGCCGATCGAGTCGCCTCTGAATTGGCGTACTTCAGCGGCGAGATGCGGACGGCCGTCAATGGGAACCACCCGGACAGAGTGGTTCATCTCTGCCATAATAGCGACCACTCCATCTCCCTGGACGATCTGCAGATTGTTGTTGTAGCCGCCGGAGAGCATGGGCACGGACTCCTGGTTGACCTCGATGCAACGCGAGCTCAGCGAAAGGTCCTCGGGTCCATCCAGGTGTCCCCGGTTCTTGGCGGCGATCTGTGCATTTCTCTTGCGCGCTTCGGGTAGCATCGGAGGCAAGGTTCCCGTCTCCCCCACGATCAGTGAAGTCCGCCGGTTCCAGGAGAGCTTGGCTTGACCGCGGTCCAACCCGTATTGGGTATAGTCGTAGTGCACATCCGCGTTAGTTCCACGCTCGGTCGGGCGGCCCTCCTCAACGTTGAGCGCCAGGCGATCCTGGTCTTTCTTCATTAAGTCCGCCAGTTCCGCGTCGGTATAGAACTCTTTCGCACCCAACCCCTTAGGCCGTTCAAGGGGCGTCTCCGTACTGTTGCTCCAGTATCCTTGCAGGTCCGGGTGGCCATCCGGCGTCCGCGGGGGCGTCCAAACCCGCTTTGCGCCGGCGCTCGTGTTAGCTGCCTTACTGGCGACGGTCGCGCGTTGCCCGGAGGCGGGCGTCTGGGCGCAAAGCATGACCGACGCCGTCAGAGCGGCGGCAGTTGAAGCGAATAAACGATAGCCCATTCGGAGCGTCCTTTCTGCAAATGGCGGAGCGTGCAAGCTTCCGCAGCCGTCATCGCGCCATTCGAATCCCAAGCATAGAGCAGCGATGTTAATACTACGTGAACGTATTTGGGGAATCCACAAAACTGGCTCTGGTCGCGTAGCTCGCCGTAACGTATGCTTCGTGACAAAACGGTCAGAGGCACGGAAAGTGCGAGATCAATTTTTATTTAACATACGTTCACGTAGTATTAACACCGGCGCTCTATGCTTGGTAGGCAGAGTAGGAGGACGGCTTGACTAAGAGACTTGTTTTGACATTTGTCATCTGTTTGTCGGCAATTAGCTTGTACAGAGGCGTGACGCCGCTGAAAGCTCAGGCTCCGGTGTCCTTCAGCAAGGACATTCAACCGATATTGGAGCAGAACTGCTGGGGCTGTCACGGCCCGTCCATGCAGAGTTCCCGGCTCAACCTGAGCACGCTCGAGGGCGCGCTGCGAGGCGGCGCTCGCGGAGCCGCCATTGTTCCCGGACAGGCCGAGGATAGCAGGCTCTACCGCATGATCTCAGGTCTGGATACGCCGGCGATGCCTCTGGGCGGCCCCAAACTCTCGGACGAGCAGATTGGCGCTATCAAGACCTGGATCGATCAAGGCGCCCACTGGGACACCGGCGCCGTGGGAGCAAAAACCGGGCCTGCCCCAGCCTCCTCATTTGCGGCTTTGCAGAACGCTAAACTCCCGCCGGGAGCCCGCGATTACTGGGCTTTCAAGTTGCCGGTCCAGGCGCCGGTTCCCACCGTTGCGCGAGAGTTCTCCAATCCCATCGACCGCTTTCTCGAAAAGGTCCGCGAGGAAAAGGGTCTGAAGGCGGCGCCGAGGGCGGATCGAATGACATTGCTTCGCCGGGCCTATATGGACTTGATCGGTCTCCCTCCGTCGCCTGAAGAAATCGACGCCTTCATGAAGGACACCGCACCCGGCGCCTGGGAGCGATTGATCGACAAGTTGCTCGCCTCCCCGCACTACGGCGAGCGATGGGGCCGCCACTGGCTGGATGCGGCGCGCTATGCGGACTCAAGCGGCTACGAGAACGATACGGACCAGCCGAACATGTGGCGATATCGGGATTATGTCATCAACGCCTTCAATGACGACAAGCCTTACAACACTTTCATCAAGGAACAGATCGCCGGCGACGAAATTCCCAACCGGACCGATGACAGCCTGATCGCCACCGGCTTCCTGCGCGCGGGTCCCCGCGTGCGGAATCATGAGCACGCCAATCCGGCGCGGCGCTATGACTACCTGGACGATGTGATTGGCACAATCGGTAAAAGCATGCTGGGGCTGACTGTTCAATGCGCGCGCTGCCACGATCACAAGTTCGATCCGATTCTGCAGAAGGATTATTACGCGATGGAAGCGTCGATCTTTGGGTACGTGGAGGTCGAGTATCCACTGGGACCACGCGAGCAAGCGGACGCCTACATGCGAAAGATGAGGGACATCTCCGCGAAGGTCGCGGCTTTAAAGGATCAGATCGACGAGATCGACAAACCCTACCACGATAAGCTTGCGCTCGAAGAGATTCGAAAAAAGTATCCGCCGAACGTGGTCAGCGCAGTCGAGAAGCCGGAAAGCGAACGGACGCCTGGTGAGAAGCTGATCGCAATCCAGGTACTCGAGTCGGGCTCAAGCAATCGCACTGCCGCTGCCGTCGAAAAGATCATGAGCCCGGAAGACGCCGCAAAGAAGAAAGCTTTGAACGATCAGATCGCCGCGCTTAACGCGGAGAAGCCGCCAACGCCCCCGCTGGCGTCGATTGTTACCGATGGCGATTGGCGCAGCGCTGAACTGGGCTACGGCGACCGTAACGAGGGCGCTTGTCCTAAATGCGAGCTTGAGTACGTGGGGGCCGGGAAATTCCTCGAGTTGGGACCGGGCAAAGGAAACTACAAGGTCCCGCCGTCCTACTTCCTGATTCGCGGCGATCCGGACAGCAAGGCATATCCAACCAAGCCTGGATTCATCAGCGTGATTACGACTGGAAATCCGCCCACGGAGCTCCCGCCCGCCGACGGGCGGACGTCGGGACGCCGGCTGGCGCTGGCGGAGTGGCTGATCTCCCACGACAATCCGCTGCCCGCCAGGGTCATCGTCAACCGCATCTGGGAACACCACTTCGGAAAAGGAATTGTACCGACACTGGACAACTTCGGCAAGATGGGCGAGCAGCCTTCCAACCAGGAGCTTCTCGATTGGCTCGCTGTGGAATTCATGAACAAGGGTTGGAGCATTAAACAGATGCAGCGGCTCATCATGACCTCCGAAGCCTATCAAATGGCATCGGAGTACAACGACGAAGCCAGCGCGAAGATCGACCCTGAAGACACCTATCTGTGGCGGTACCGCATTCAGAGACTCGAAGGAGAGGTCATCCGCGACAACATCCTGTCCGTTGCGGGCTCTATCGACTTGAAGATGGGCGGCCCGGCCATCTTCCCGCACGTCGATGACTCGTTCATCAAGACGCTCTTTCGCGGCATCTATAGAAATCCTCAGCAAGACGGCCCCGACCAGTGGCGGCGAAGCATCTATATCTACCAAAAGCGCACGCTTCCAAATCCCTTGCTGCAGGTCTTCGACCTGCCCGATATGAGCCAGTCTTTCGGCGCCAGGTATACATCGACGGTGCCGACTCAGGCGCTGCAGTTGATGAACGACAATTTCGTCCTCAACCAGGCGCGGCTGTTCGCGGACCGGGTCAAAAAAGAGGCTGGCGACGACATCGCCAAGCAGATCGATCTGGCTTACCGGATCGCGCTGACACGGTCACCGACAGAAAGAGAATTGTCGTTAGCGAAGGACATGATCCAATCGTCTTCGCTTGTCGACTTCACCAACGTGATGCTCAATCTCAGCGAATTCGTATATACGAGGTAATGGAAATGAAACATATCTGGAATCGACGTGAGTTTCTGTTTCGGTCTAGTGGCGGGATCGGCGGTCTGGCCCTCGCTGCAATGCTCCACGAGCAAAACCTGCTTGCGCAGACGCCGGCCAACGACGTTTGCGCTGCGCCCGCGATCGGCGGGAACCCTCTTGCGCCAAAGCCTCCCAATTTCAAGGCTCGTGCAAAAGCCGTTATCTCCATCTTCAACACCGGCGGAGTCAGCCAGATAGAGACCTTTGACTATAAGCCTGCGATGTCAAAATATGCGGGCCAGGTTTTGGGCGGTGATGTCCGCGTCCACGACGGCCGGCCGGGTCCCATCATGCCGGGCATTTTCAAATTCAGCAAGTATGGACAGTGTGGAAAGGACGTCTCAGAGATCTTCCCGAACCTCGGTTCGAAAGTAGACGAGATTGCATTTGTGCACTCGGTGTGGGGAAGGTCCGACGACCACGTGCAGTCGACCTACGAGATGCAGACTGGCCAGCTCCGCATGGGCTATCCGAGCATGGGAAGCTGGATCACCTACGGTCTGGGGTCGGAAAATGCGAACCTGCCTGGATTCGTCGTGCTGCAGGACGCGCGCGGCGGCCCGCTCGGCGCCCAGAACAACTGGCTTTCGGGCTTCCTGCCTTCCACCTATCAAGGCACTCCGTTTTTGGCCGGCGATAATCCGATTGTCGATTTGAAGCGGCCGTCCGGGGTCAGCGAGGCTCAGCAGCGTCTTCGCCTGGATATGCTGGCAAGGTTGAATGAAATACACGCGGAGCGCTACCCGGGCAGTTCGGAGCTGGCGGCGCGTATCTCCTCCTACGAGCTCGCCTACCGGATGCAGGGCTGCGCGCCGGAAGCCGTGGACATCAACGGGGAGTCCGACGCCACCAAAAAGCTGTACGGCTTGGACCAGGAAATCACCGCGCCGTTTGGGAAACAAGTCCTGATGGCGAGGCGTTTGGTGGAGCGCGGCGTCCGCTTCGTGCAGGTCTTCTCCGGCGGTTTGGGCGTCCAGAATAAGGATACCTGGGACGCTCACGCCGGCATGAGGGAGAACCATTCTCAGCATGCCAAGGAAACGGACCTGCCTCTCGCGGGCTTGTTGACGGACATGAAGGCGCGTGGTCTGCTGGACTCCACCTTGATCATCTGGCACTCCGAATTCGGCCGCATGCCTCTCTCGGAGAATG
Organism: Bryobacteraceae bacterium; assembly: GCA_030041495.1. Lineage (GTDB taxonomy): Bacteria > Acidobacteriota > Terriglobia > Bryobacterales > Bryobacteraceae > Palsa-187. The sequence goes on from JASHNT010000081.1 coordinate 79,956, forward strand.
GCGTGGGCCGCGACCATAACCCGGGCGCGATGACGGTCTGGATGGCGGGCGCGGGCATCAAGGGTGGCCAATCGATTGGAGCGAGCGACGAAATCGGCTATAAGGCAGAAAAACAACCGATCTCCTATCATGACCTGCATGCCACGATCTTGGCCTTGTTGGGCATCGAGCATACCAAACTGACGTATCGATACAACGGCCGCGACATGCGGTTAACCGATGTCTCCGGCGAAGTGATTCCACAGATTGTCGCGTAAGAACCACCTGGATCGACGCGATTTCCTTGCTTCCGGCGCGTTGCTCTTGGGCGCGCCGGCCTTAGCCCAGCGAGCGGCGCGGCCAAGACCGCAGCGCGTCGTCGTAGTGATGTTCGATGGCTTTGGGCTGGAGTACTTGGACCGAAGCGACATGCCAGTGCTCGCGTCGTGGCGGGAACACGGTCTGTTCCGCCGCGTCAAGGCCACGATGCCCTCCGTCACCAACGCCAACAACGCGTCAATTTGTTGTGGCGTGTTGCCGGAGCAGCATGGCATCACCGGGAATTCGTACTTCGACGAACGCACCGGGCGGGAAGAGTACATGGAGACCGCCGATCTGCTTCTATGGCCGACGCTGTTTCAGCGCGCCAAGAAACAGGGCGTCAAGTCCGCGCTGCTCTCTTCTAAGAAGAAGACGACCACTCTGCTATTGAGCGGCGCCGATCTGATTCTATCGGCGGAGACACCGGCCGAAGATTGGGTACGGCGGCTGGGTCCCGCCCCGGACATATACAGTCGCGAGATCAATTACTGGCTGATGGCGGCGGTTATCGATTTGCTCAAGAACCGCCGCGATCTCGGCTGCCTGTACGTCCACACGACCGACTATGCGATGCATACTTGGCCTCCTGAGGCGAAGGAGTCAAAGGAGCATCTTGCCCGGCTGGACCAACTCTTTGGCGAAGCGGCTGCGGCCGCCCCCGACGCGGCGTTCCTGCTGACTGCGGATCACGGAATGAACCACAAAACACTGTGCTGGGACCTGGAGAAAGCCTGTGCCCAGCGTGGTACTCCGATTCGGATCGCCATTTCAGTCGAGCGCGATAAATACCCCAAGCATCATCGCGGCCATGGCGGCGTTTCGTGGGTTTACTGCAACGGCTCGCAAAACCAGGACGCAGTCGCTAAAACGCTATCCGGGCTCAAGGGCGTGGAAGCGGTCCTGACCAGGAGCGAGGCTGCGCGGCGCTATCACCTGATGGGTTCAAGGATCGGCGATTTGGTCGTGCTTGGCGATCGCGACACAGTCTTCGGCGATCTGGAGTCCGAATCTGAGCCGCTGCCCCCCGAGTACCGTTCCCACGGTTCGCTTCATGAAATGGACGTGCCGTTGATCGTCTACAACACCGAGGCACGGCTTTCCCCTGAAGAGTTTCAATACAACTGGCAGCTCGCCCGATGGCTATATGGGTAGGAGTCCGTATTTCGCGCGCCTGATTCTATTTGGGCCCGTAATTACGCGCCAGATAATCCACCAGAAGGTCCACGTCCCGCTCTGACACGCCCGCATCCAGGCCATTCATCCTGGTGACGATGTCCAGCCACTCTTGCTTGGTTGCCTGAGTTGAGCGGATCAAACCCGTGTCGTGACAGGAGGAACAAATACCTTCGATGTAGCGCTTGGCTATCTTGTCCTCTGGACTGTCCGGCTTTGCGTCTGCGGCGGGACCGAAGTGCTTCGTTAGATACTCGGTTGCAACATCAACTTCTTTGTCGTCCAACTGAGCGCCGTATTCCACCATCTTGACGACCAGCTTTTTCCACGCATCTTGGCCCTGCTTTAGGCTGACCACCGGTTTCAGGCTGTGGCAGCCGGTGCACTGCTCCTCGATGAGCTTCTTACCGTTACCATCGGGCAAATCCGGCTGCGATGCCATCGATAGGGCAGGGAAAGCAAGAGTCAGGACAAGTACGGCCGCGCGGAGATTGGGGCCTCGCGGGTCCCCGGAACTGCCCCGGGCGTTTGGCAAGAGCGGTTCCGAGACCATAACTACGTAAACATATCACCGGACTGTTACGGAACAATGAACGTTACCTTTCTGTCAAGCAATGGTTCGTAAACGGCATGGAGAAGATTCGTATACGTAGTTTTATCCTGCCCGTCATGAGCATGCAACACCAGAGTGAGACCTTAGCTCCACTGGTGTCGCGGCGGGGCATGTACGGTAGTTCGGGAAACGGCTACATGAGCGTTCGGCCTACGGTGACCCGGCGCCATCGGTCTGAGCACATTTCAAAGGAGCTAACCAAGTGCGATCTCAATTCTGCAGAATGCTGATACGCCTCAACGCCGCTGCGTTTCTAATGGCCGCGTGCTTCTCTACGCATCTTCTTGCGCAAAGCGCGTCCGTCCGCGGCCAGGTGCTCGATTCCAGCAAGGCTGCAGTCGCGAATGCCGAAGTCACGCTTCTCAACACAGACACCCAGGTAACGTTAAAGGCGATCAGCGATGCCAGCGGGGTGTTTATCCTCTCGCCGCAAACTGCCGGACGGTATCAGGTAACCGTGAAGGCTTCCGGGTATTCGACCTGGGTCCAATCCGATATCGTGCTGGAAGTGGGCGAGAAATTTGAGGTCAATCCCGTGCTGAAGGCCGGTACCGTCCAAGAGACTGTAGCGGTGACCGCGGAAGCGCCTGAGATCCAAACGGAGGACGCCGACCGGAGCACGGTGACGGAGCCCACGTTGGTCGCTAACATTCCCCTGGATGTTCGGAATCCCCTGCAAGAAGTCAACTTCGCCGTCGGGGTCACGCAAAGCAACTCCCTGACCGCCGGGACGAACGCCACCACCCAAAGCACCACCAACACCTTCTATGTCAGCGGTACGAAGGAAGGTGAGTCGGACATCCTGATCGACGGGGCAACCGATACCATCAACTACGATACCCACGCGGCGGGCGATATTCCCGGCCTGGATGCCGTGGGAGAATTCCGGATTTACACCCAAGCCTACTCCGCGGAGTTCGGCCACACCGGCGGGGGCATCGAGAGCTTTATTATCAAGTCTGGCACCAACGACCTGCATGGCGGAGCTTGGGAGTATTATCGCAGCGACGTGATGGACGCTAATGGCTTCAATGCCAATACCGCAGGCACCGCGAGGCCCTCGTTTGAAAGGAATCAGTTTGGATTCCAAGCAGGCGGCCCGGTATGGGTCCCCAAAACCTACGACGGACACAACAAAACTTTCTTCTTCTTCTCGTACGAAGAACTTCTCGACAGTAGTCCCGGCACCGGCTTCACGACCACCGTGCCCACGGCTCTCGAAAAAACCGGCAATTTTTCGCAGACGTTCAACACGAATGGCTCGCAGAATGTAATCTACGATCCGTCCACACTGAGTAACGGAATTCGCACGCCGTTTCCCGACAACAGCATTCCCGCCACGCGACTGAATTCCGTGGGCATGGCGCTGCTCGCGCTGTATCCGCTGCCCAACAAGACCGGCGTGGACGGCAGCGATGAGAACAACTTTTTCTCGGATGCTCCCAACACCGACAAAAACTACACCTATGACATCCGGATTGACCACAAGTTCTCCGACAAGCAGAGCATCTTCGGCCATGTCGACGAATTCAACGACCACATTCTCTACGGGGCAGTGTTCGGACAGCAGAGTCTGACTCCGCAAAATTCAAACGACTACATTCCCGGACGCAACATCATGCTCGATCATACGTGGGTGATCTCGCCCACCTTGATCTTCGAGCAGCATGGCTCCTGGGCGCACATGGAATCGCATCGGCAATCTGTCGATCCCCTGGGGACCTCCCCATTCGGCATTCCAGCGTCGGCGGCGCCGGGCTTGACGGCAACCTTTACCCCTCAGGTGGAAGCCACTAGCAACCAGCTCGGGGAACTTGGTAACTCAGAACCTTATGAGCGGAACCCCAACTCGGTCTACCAATATGTCGCCTCCATGACGTGGGTCAAGGGCATTCACACAATAAAATTCGGCGCGGACCTGAGACAATACCGCGACCAACTCTACGATCCGCAACTGCTGACCGTGAATACCTCAAGGTCGTTTACCGGCGGCCCCACTGCGAACGCACCCGGCGGAACGACCGGAAACGCGATCGCGGAGCTGCTGCTCGGGCAAGCCACAGTGACCAGCGGCTACGCCCCGCAGGTGAACTTCGGGCACCAGTACATCGCGGGTTACGTTGAAGACAGCGCCAAGGTCACGCATAACTTTACCGCCACTCTTGGTCTGCGCTACAGCTTCGAAGGCGCCGACACGGCGAGAGGCAATGAGCTCAGCTATCTTGACACGACCAGCCCGTCACCGATTGCCTCTCAGGTTCCCTCGATTCCGAATCTCATCGGCGGTGTCGGGATTGTAGGTCTGAACGGCGAAAGCCGGACGTTGCAGAATCCCGGACTGCTCCATTTCGAGCCGCGGTTGGGTTTAGCCTATAGCCCCAATGCGAAAACCGTGGTGCATGCCGGCTTCGGGATCTTCTTCCATCCGACGGCGACTTACCAGACCAATCCCGCGGCTTATGGATTCACGCGAAAATCCACTTCGATCGATGCTGGGACCGACGGAGTCACCGCGCTCTATAACCTCTCCAACCCGTTTCCCTCCGGTCTGCCGGCCCCCTATGGTAACGACCCAACCGCTTTGCTCGGGAACAACACCGGAAGCGGACCTCTCAGCATCGAACTGGGACAATCCATTTCGGGGAACGCGCGCAATCAAAGCGACCCTTACCAGATAAGCTGGTCGTTCGACGTTCAACGATCCCTGCCCGGGGGCTTTGTGGTCACCGCCGGATACGTCGGCAGCGTCGGCGAGCATTTGTACGGCGCAGTTCAGCTCAACCAACTCACGGACGCGGACCTATCTCTTGGAAGCGCCCTGAACAAGGTTGTTCCCAATCCTTTCTATGGCATCATCACCGACTCGAGCTCCCTGCTGAGCAAGAGCACGATCCAGGAAGGCTACCTGCTTCGGGCCTATCCGCAATTCCTGAACTTTGAACTGCTGAACGACGGCTGGGGACGCTCGATCTACCAGGCCGGTCAACTGACAGTGGAACACCGGCTCGGCCGGGGCTTCTCTATGCTCCTGGGCTACACCTACAGCAAAAATTATGACAACGTCGGCGAATTAGGCACAAGCGCCAGCATTCAGGACAATGGCTGCCTGAAGTGCGAGTGGTCGATCGCCGACTTGGATCAGACCAACGTTGTACGGTTGAGCGCGTTGTACCAGCTCCCCTTCGGCCCGCACCAGCAATTTGTCACCCATGGCGTGCTCGGCCACCTGGTTGGAGGTTGGGAGCTTGGCACCACGTTCCAATACAACACCGGTCAGCCGCTTTCCCTCACATCCCCGTTACTGTCGGCTTCTCTCAGCACCACTTCGGTGATGCGTCCAACGCTGGTTCCCGGTGAAAGCATCACGCAGACCGTGGTTAATCCGAAAACGGGCGAGGTGTCCAGCTTCAATCCGGCGGCATTTACCGAGACCGGGCCGTACGCCTTCGGGAATGCTCCGCGGTACCTCTCGAGTGTGCGCTATCCAGCCCTCACCGACGTCGACGCGGCCCTCCAGAGAAGGATTTATATCAGGGAGAACAAGTTTTTCACGCTTCGTTTCGAGGCGCTGAATGCCCTCAACCACGTGGTCTTCGGCGCTCCGGACACCGGTGTGACGGATACCAACTTCGGCTACAACCCTCACGTCCAGTCGAACAACCCACGTATCGCCCAGGTAAGCGGACGGTTCACGTTCTAGGAGGTTTCCAGATGAAGCTGAGGGATCGAGTTCCCGCTACCATCCTTGCCGCCGCGGCATTACTCGCGACGTCAGCGTTCGCGCAGCAGCCCTATAAGGCTCCGCGGACTTCGGATGGCAAGCCGAATATCGGTGGGATCTGGCAGGCGATGAACGCCGCCGAATGGGATCTCCGGGCGCATGCGGCTTCGCAAGGGCCGGTGCTTTCGATTGGGGCGGCATTTTCGGTGCCGCCTGGATTGGGCGTGATCGACGGCGATGGAACCATCCCGTATCTGCCCGCCGCGGCAGAGCAGCAGAAGAAGAATTTCGCGAACCGCCTGACGCTGGACCCCGAGGTGAAGTGCTACATGGGCGGCGTCCCGCGGTCGACATACATGCCGTATCCGTTCGAGATTATCCAGTCGTCGCACGTCATTATGATCGCGTATGAATTCGCAGGCGCAGTGCGATCCGTCAATATGGATAAGCCGACCGAGGCCCCGGCGGATAGCTGGATGGGCTGGTCCAACGGGCATTGGGAAGGGGACACGCTGGTGGTGACGGTGACGGATCTGAACGGCCAAACCTGGTTCGACCGTGCGGGCGATTTCCATAGCGACGCCCTGAAGGTGACCGAGCGATACACGCCGCGCAGCGCCGACACCCTCATGTATGAGGCCACCATCGAGGATCCCAAAACCTTTTCGCGGCCTTGGAAAATCAGCATGCCGCTTTACAGGCATGTGGAAAAGAACGCTCAGATCATGGAATACAAGTGCCCCGAGTTCGCAGAAGAAGTTCTGTACGGAAAATATCGTAAACAGCAACCGGCCAAGTGATTCGAGTTCTCGCTAAGCGCCCGTATGAATCTTCGCCGGAGCGCGGTGAATCAGTAGGCGGGCTCTGATTGAGGGGGTTCCGTGTGCTCTTTATGCGCGGGCGCGTTCAGGCTCGCCTGCCGGTCGATCATTCCGTTGCGAACAAGCTCGACATCCTCTGCGGTGAAAGTCAATTTGCCGGAGGCCATCGCGGCATAGTCTTCAGGTGTCCATTCCGCCTTCATGATTCCGGTTGAGGAGTGGCGCGCTTCGCCTTCGAGGATGTGCACGATCTCATGGACCAGGACGTAGGCGAGCAGGTGCGGCTCATGTGCCGGGCTGACAGTGGACTGAACGCGATCATACAGGATGCGGATATCGTCGCGGATCGCCGGCTGGCAGAATGCGAGCGCCCCGGGCAGCAAGTTGTCCGGGGTCTGGACGGTGAGATGGACGTGAATCGCGGCGCCGCTTTGACAAGACCGGCCATGGGTCCACTCTACTTGGATCGCGGCGCGGGAAAGGAGCTTCGAGGCTTCCGCTTGCGCCAGATAAGTGACGCTAGTGCTGGCCTGCGCGATGCGGTCCAGGCATACAGGGACCTCCGGGGCGCGCGTTCGCGAAGGCGACGAAGCGGACATGGCGGCTCCGAGGATTGGCACGGAGAACAAAACTACGGCGGCCTTCATTTGTTATTGACCCAATTGTCTCACGACTGTTACCTGATTGTTACCGGAGACCGGTGGAGGGGTTGCCGAGGACGAAGAGCCGTTTGGAAACTCTGCGGCATTCGAACACAGGTATTTCAAGGAGACAGAAAAACCGGGTCAGGCTGCGGTCTGAAATTTGGCTCCCCGGCATGGATTTGTACCACGACCTTGGCGGGATTCTGGAGGCTTGTAACCTATTGATTCTACAAAGTCTCTGAAGTCGTCCAAAGCGCCAAAAGCAGGGTCTTGGTACAAAAAGTGTGCAAAATTTTCGGGCTCGCTAGCCGATGTCCAACGCAGCATAGGCTTCCACGTATTCCTCACCGTTGCAGCCGTAGTAGCTGACGGTCCGCTTCTCGAAATCAACATCGTATCGAACGACGCCCGCGCGCCAAGAAGCCGCAAGAAATTCCGGGAAGGTACTTTCGCCGTTCTGATCGACGCGCAATGCCTTGATGAGCCCGTCACGGTCGAACGCCGGAATATCCGCCGTGCCCGAAACCAGCGGCTGCCCCTGCTTTACGACCGGTGCTTTGTCGGCCAGAAAGATGCTCTGGCACGCCGGAAGAGACCAGATGTTCTTTGTGACGCCCGCACGACGGAGCGTTTCGGCCAGGAAAGGAAAGCCGCCGACTTTTGGGCGAATTGTCATCGCATGTTTCTGTGCGGCCTGCAGGTTCTCGATCGCATTGCCCATTGTCTTTCTCTCTTTGCCACTACGTCCGTTGCATCTCACCAGAAAGCACCACGATCCACATCTGTGAGGACTGCGCCGCCTTGCCGTTTATTCCTCGCGAGGCAAAAAAGCGCTGGGGCGATGGAGTGGCCCTATGGATCCTGAAGGAGTTCCGGCGAGGCCGCGGAAGGAGTCAAACGAAGAGAGCAGTTGCGCCGCCTATACTCTCAAGTGAGAAGGGCCTAAGACCCGATCCAAAGCATCGGCGCGGCAGGACTGTCAGGCAGCGCAAGATTCCGCTGATTGTTGCTGATCCCACAACGCTCCACCACACCGTAGACCACAACAGAAAGCTTCTCATGTTGCGGTGCGTGTGACACAAAAAACACTTTGTCGAGCGTGACTTTTTCACCAGTGGCGCGAACACTTGTTCGCGAGGAAATATTCCACGCAAGGAGAAACCAACTTGTCATTTACATTCGCTCGACGTATGGCCTTATCGATAGCCGGAGTTATTACCTGTTGCTCGCTTCAGGTTTCCGCCGGTCCACTGACGGGAGACACGATTTATTTGGAGAGCAACAGCACCGCCGCCAACTCGATTCTGGAGTACACATTCAACTTCACCTCGGCTCCCGTGCTGAAGAGCACAACCCCCGCGGGTGGCGTGGGAGTCTTCGATCCAACCTTCGCGCTTGGTCCGTTTGACTCGGATCAAAACCTGATCGAGAACTCGAACGGCACGATGCTGTTCGCGGTAAACTCGGGCTCCAACACCATCGCCGTGTTCAACATTCAGCCTGACGGCAGCCTGATCTCGGTCCATAACTCGCCTTTTCCCTCCGGCGGCTCCGATCCCGTTAGCGTGGGACTAAAGGGCGACACCCTCGTGGTGGTCAACAAAGACCAGGACCCTGCGCAGGCGACTACCGCGACTGGCGCGATTCTGCCGAACTATACAACGTTTGACGTCGCTCCGGATGGCCAACTCACGCCCATTTCCAACTCGACGGTTTCGGTCGCTGTCGGCAGCTCGCCTTCACAGGCGCTCATCGGGTCACAGGGCAACGTTGTTTTCGGCGCGGATTTTCTCGGTGGGCTCCTGCAATCTTTCAGTCTCGACCCGAACGGCGCGCTTGATCAGAACCTTCCGCAAGCATTGCCGAACTCGATCTTCGCCGGACTGACCGGAGGCCGCTTGCCGCTCGGCATGCGCACCCATCCGACGCTTCCCATCCTGTACGTGGACATTACGCCGGTTAGCATGGTCGCGGTCTACACTTACGACCCGCAAGGCCATCTCACGTTTATCCGCGCCGTACCTGATGCCGGCGCGGGGCCCTGCTGGGCCGTCGTCAATCACGCGGGAACCCACCTCTACGTCACCAACACGGGCGACGATTCCATCGAAGTGTACAGCTTAGCCGATCCCACGAATCCCGTCGAACTGCAGCACTTTGTGATGGACTCGAACAACGGCGGCGCGGTTTTCTCCACCGTTATCGATCATTCCGACGGGTGGCTCTTCGTTTCGTCGGAACAGTCTGAACCGACTGCTTCAGTGTCTGCAAACGCCTTCCACACTCTGAAGATCGCCGGCGATGGAACGCTGACAGAGCCGTTTGCGCCAACCGCGTTGCCGGTTACTTCGACCCCGCCAGTTCGCGTCCAGGGCATCACCGTTTTCTAAGAGCGTTAGGCCTTGGCTTTGGTGACGCACGCCGGTACCCGTGCGTCACCCCAGTCTCGATGGACCGGATCATCCCACTTTCGTCGCGATGGAGCGGCTCGGGCCGCTAGATCAAAGACATGTTGCTGCACGGCCCAGGGCTTAAGGGGCAACCTTCCCTCGCAGCCGAAAAAACCGATTGGAGCGTGACCTTTCTTGCTCTTCAGCGAAGTCTCAAGTGATGGTGCCAAGCCCAACCATGACGAGTGTGCCCAAGCCATCCGTTGCGGATCTGGACATCTGGATGGTGCGGTTTCAACAGGCCGACCCCGAGGCGCCGCGCGCGCTGGTTCGCGCGCTAAGTCCGCCATTGCTGCGCTTCTTCCGTAGCCAACTCGCGATTCGGGAGCAGGCCGACGACTTGTTGCAAGAGACGTGGCTGCGCATCCATCGCGTCCGCCATACCTATCGGCCGGGCGAACCGGCTGAAATGGCGCTGTTTCTCACCGGCCCTGCGGGGCGTCACGTCAAGATAAATCGTCTTTCCCGCTTCCCGTTCTGGCTCCCTGGCGCCGGCCAACTCCGGGCCGCGGCGCTCGGCCGATCTTGCCGCTGTTCGTCTCACTGTTTCGTGTTCCCCTGAACGATCTGGCCGACGAGTTTGGCCCAATCCATGTCCATGGCTCCGTATACCGGACCGGCTTCCGGGCGCGCATTGTCCTTGAGTATCTCCACCATCAGGGTCGTGTAATCCGAAGGGACGACTCCTGCCTGGACCATGCGCAGCAAACCGACCTGATGTTTGGTCTCGCTAAATGTCCCGCAGGCGTCGACGGCCACGTACGCGTCTAGCCCCCGGCTGACGGCGGTCATGGCCGGAAAAGCCGCGCACACCTCCATCGAAAGACCGGCGAAAATAAGCTTCTTCCGGCCGGTTCCCTCGATAGCCCGCGCCACGCGCGCATCGTCGTAAGCGTTGACCGAAGAACGGTCGATGATCTCGATCCCGGTCAAGGCTTCCACCAGCTCCGGAATTGTCGGTCCCCACATGCTGTCGCGCGCGGTCGTCGTCGCGACGATCGGCAGTTTCAGGGCCTTCGCCGCTTTCGCCAACGCCACCACGTTGTGTTTGAGCGTGGCGATCGGATAGTCGCGAACGCCCGACATCAGGCCCACCTGGTGATCCACGAGAATGACCGCGGCATTGTCCTGGGTCAACGGCTCGTATGGCTTGTTTTGATTCGTCATGAGAATTCTCCTTTTCGGTTGAAACCGGCTTTAGACGGCGGGTCAGCCGCAAAGCCATTCAGTTTCCTTTACGTTCCGTGTTCATAATAGATCCGGCGGGCTCGATTTGTCAATTGACTTTACGCTACGTTCTGTTAACACTTGAAGACATGAAGAACAATACGACTCCTCCTGTGCGTAAAGGTCGCCCTCCGAGTGAGATGGCGGCCTCGCATGCCGGTATCATGGATGCGGTCTACGACCTGCTCCAGGAAAAGTCGGTGCGAGACTTGACCATGGAGGCGGTTGCCAAACGCGCCGGGGTCGGCAAACCCACCCTGTACAAATGGTGGCCGACCAAAGCGGCCTTGGTATTGGCGATGCTGGTTGAGCGGATGGCCCGCAAACTCGAGAAGCCCACGGCCTTAAGCGCAGAACAGTCCCTTCTGTTTCGCGTGCGGCGCTTGATCGATGCGCTCAACGGGCCGCTCGGCAAGATCGTGGCCGGACTGATCGCAGAGGGCCAGAGCGAACCGGCCGTTCTGCAGGAGTTCTTTGAACGATGGGTTAGTCCTCGACGGAATGCTACGATTGCGGATCTGCAGCGTGGCAAGGATGCCGGGGAGCTCCGATCGGACACAGAACCCGGACTGCTGAACGATGCGATTTTCGGTGCGATCTACTACCGCATGTTACTGCGTTCCGGTCCAATGACGCGTCGGTTCGGGGAGGAATTGGTGGAGCAGATCATCCGCGGGCATCGCTCGGAAACTGCCCGCAAGTAATCGAAGCTTCAGATGCGGAGGCGCGGCGGAAAGCGGGCCGCACTACCTCCTGACCGGGATAAGCAACTCATCGAGGCGGACGCGGTGGAGCATCTCTGTGCGAGCGCGGTCGATGATCCCCAACGCCACCTCGGCCCCATCAAGCATCGGATCGATGTGCACGCGAAACGGCCGCTCGTGACCTTAACCCTCTACCACTCACAGCCCGCACTTCCGCCAAGCGCCGTATGTCACCGGCAAAGCTGGCCAGCAACGGCGAGGTATTGTCTCTTCTCCAGGCGAGAGCCAACGTCAGAGGCATGTTCAAATCAAGCACGGGCAAGACGGCAACAGTGTCCGGGCACCGCCAACGTGCAGTTCCCAGCACCCACCCCACGCCCAAGCCGCTGGATACGAGACTCAGAATGGCCGCCTCGTTCACTCCCTCTTGAACGATTCGTGGAGACTTCAAACCGCCGCGATAACATTCGTGTATCATCCGGTCGTAGAACGCCGGGCTGGGCCACCTTGGAAACCAGATGAAAGGTGCATCGGCTAGGTCCCGCAGGCGGAGTCTCTTGAGCCTTGTGAGTGGATGTCCTTTGGGCGCTGCCAGCTCGATATGTTGGACGGCGACGAGAAGCTGGTCCAAATCCGGATCGGATTTTGGCATGAAGTTGACGAATCCCGCATCCAAACGGCCGGACCTGATAGCCTCTATCTGCTCCACGCTCGCGGATGGCCGAAGTTGGAGTTCGGCGTCCGGTTGCAGCTCCCGAAACCGCCGAAAGGATTCCGGGACCACTCCTCGCCAGCACGAATTCTCGGTGAAACCGACGCGCAGTGTGCCTGAGAGGCCGCGAGCCACGCGACCGGCGCGCGTGGCAGCATCAGCTACTTCCTGAAGAATGCGGCGTGCGTCCTCCAGGAACAGTTTGCCGGCTGAATTCAGTTTCACGCCGCGCGGGAGGCGATCGAAAAGTGTGAAACCCAATTCCTCCTCCAAATCCTGAATCTGGCGGGAAAGAGCGGGCTGAGCGACCCGCAACCTTCGCGCGGCGCGCCCGTAATGCTGCTGTTCGCCAATCGCAACAAAATATCTCAGATGCCGCAATTCCATTTTGATACTTTATCGCGATCGGTCTGATAGTAAAGATGTCTTGGACGTATAACGAAGTCTCTGTCAAATTAGACTCACTAAGATGAAAAGCAGCCCTGGGGCGGTTCATCCGGCGTTGGGTGTGAGTACGGACAATATGGAATCGAGGCGCTCCTCGAACCGAAGGCCATACTGGAGGCATAATCATGAGTAAACATATTCGAATCTCACCTGAAGAAGCCGCGGATCGTCTCGCGATCCGGGAGCTCATCGAGGCCTACGCGCACAGCGCCGACCGTCGCGATGCCAAAGGCCAAATGTCTCTCTTTACGGGAGACACGCACTTCGTTGTCTTCATGAACGCCAAAGATCCGAAGCCCTCGATGGATTTGCACTCGCGCGACGCGCTTGCTCCGGTCTTCGCAGACCTGAACAAGTACGATGCCACCACGCACTTCGTCGGCCAGAGCACCATCTTCACGCTGGCGGCCGGCCGGGCCACGGGTGAGGCCTACTGCCTGGCCCATCACGTCACCGTGGACGGTGGGAAACGGCGATTGATGGTCGCCTCGCTTCGATACCTCGACACGTTCGTGAAAGCTGACGATGACTGGCTCTTCGCGGAGCGTCTGCTCTACGTGGACTGGGTGGAGGAGCGCGCATTGTCATGAACGCCTCCCCACCACGCCAGGTACGTCTTGTCATCGTGGGCGCCACCGGAATGGTCGGCGGATTCGCCTTGCGCTACGCGCTCAATCATCCTTCCGTCGGAATCGTCACAGTCATCGGCCGCAGGACGCTCGGAATTTCTCATCCTAAGCTCAAAGAGCTCCTGCATCCCGATTTCATAGACTGCTCGGCGCTCGCCCAGCCGCTTTCCGGGCAGGATGCCGCAGTGTTTTGCCTCGGCGTCTATACGGGCGCCGTCCCCGATGAGGAGTTTCGCAAAATCACTGTCGACTACACCGTCGAGTTCGCGCGCGTCCTCCGCGCCAACAGTCCCGGCGCGGCCTTCTCATTCTTGAGCGGGAGCGGCGCGGACCAGACGGAACAGAGCCGGATGGCCTTCGCACGGTACAAGGGAAAGGCCGAGAAGGCGCTGCTCGCGGATGGCTTCCCTCGTCTTTACATCTTCAGGCCGGCCTATATCTATCCCGTGGAGCCGCGTAAGGAGCCGAATTTCAGTTACCGAATCTTGCGCCTGATTTACCCTGTGTTTCGGGTGCTGTTCCCCAATCAGGTCATTCGCGCCGATGACTTGGCGAAGGCCATGGTGGAAGTTGCCCTCCAAGGAAAGAGCGAACCCGAAAACATGGTTTTCGAGAACAGGGACATTCGCGCTATGACTAAGAAGCTTCATCCTGCGTGAGTGGGATGTGTGATGCGGGTATCTCACTGCCAACCGCCACCGAGGGCCCTGTAAAGCTGAACTACGCTAACCAGTTCCGCGTACCGGATCTGCTGCAGCGTGAGTTCGGCCGAAAGAAGATCGGTGTCAGCGAGCAGGGCGTTGAGCTGGGTATCGACGCCGCCTTCATAGCGGCGGTAAGCCAAGCGCTTGCGGTCCTGGAGGGCGACTACGAGTTTCTGCTGCTCGACCCGGCTCTCGCGCGTTCGCTGATGAGCGATCAGCGCGTCGGAAACCTCCTGAAAGGCGGTCCGAATCGATTTTTCATACGCTACCTCCGCATCATCGCGCTCGGCTTCGGCGAGACGCACGTTGTTCTTGAGTCGGCCGGCGGTGAAGATCGGTTGCGTGACCTGGGGTATGAAACTCCACGCGCCTGCGGGTCCGGAGAACAGGTTCGCCAGGGTTGAGCTCTGCCCGCCGATGGACCCCGTGAGGCTGATCTGCGGGAAGTAAGCCGCTCTGGCCACGCCGATGCTGGCATTGGCGGCGATCAGAGACTGCTCGGCCGCGCGGATGTCAGGCCGGCGTTCAAGCAATGCCGAGGGCAGTCCGGCAGGTACCTCCGGCAGGGGATAATCCTGGTCGAAACTGCTCTCCCGCTCGATGCTTTCCGGGTTCTTGCCGAGCAGCAGAGATATTTGATCTTCGGTCTGTTCGGCCTGCTGCCTCAACTGAGGAACGCTCTCGGCCGCGCTGTCGACGAGTTGCTCGGCCTGGCGCACGTCAAGCTGCGTGTCGATACCGCGGGCTTCACGATCCAGGGTCAGTTTGAGGGACTCCTGGCGTGTTTCCAGCGTGCTTTCGGAGATCCTGAGCTCGGAATCCAGCTCCAGCAACTGAAAGTAGTCGGCCGCGACTTGGCTCACCACCGTAGTGATTACTGTTTTGCGGTTCCAGTCCGCGCTGAGCAGATTGGCGCGTGCGGCCTCCGTGGCGCGGCGCAACTGTCCCAATAGATCGACTTGGAACGACAGAAGGTTGAGCGCGGCTTCTCCCCAGTTGCGGTTCTGATCGGGAAGAACCGAGGCGGCGAGCGGTGTCGCGCCGGTCCTCGAAAGGCGAGTGATATCGAGATTTCCCGAGGCGCTTAGCTGGGGGTATTGGTTGGAGCGAGTGATTCCAAGATTCGCCCGCGCTTCGTCAACCCGCGCCACGGCGTCGCGCAGATCGTAGTTTTGAACCAAAGCTACCTTGATCAGACCGTCGAGCTGGGGATCGCGGAAGACCTCGAACCACTTCAGATCTGCGAGCGAAGCACCTTGTGATTCGGATAGGGGCTCCGGTGCGCGAAAGCTCGTTGGTACGGGGACCTGCGGCCGCTTGTAATTGGGGCCGACGGTGCACCCGGAAAGGGTTACAGCCGCGACAGCAATTCCAATGTAGAAAGACGTCCTCATCTCAGTCTCCTTGAGCCGGTGAAGGTAATGGACCTGGGCTGGGCGCCATCACCTTCGCTCCTGACAGTTTCTCGACCACAACAAAAATGGCGGGAACCAGGAATCTGCCGAGGAACGTTTCCGCTATCATTCCTCCGATTGCCGCGGTCCCGATGATCTGGCGCGCGATGGAGCCTGCGCCGGAAGCGATCCACAAGGGAATGCAGCCGACAATAAAGGCGAGCGCGGTCATCATTAGAGGCCGGAAGCGGACTCTGGCCGCCTGCAGCGCGGCATCGGCCAGAGGTGTGCCTTTTTCATACAGCTCCTTGGAAAAAGCGACGATCAAAATCGAGTTCTTCGCGCCCAGCCCAATCAGCATCACTAAGGCTATTTGCAGATAAACATCGTTTTCGAGCTGGACCATGTACGCTGGCACAAAGGCGCCCAGCACCATGCGGCGGAGCCATAGCGTGGCGATCGCGCCGAAGACCGCAACCGGAGTGCTCAACAGTACGCTGAAGGGAAGTGACCAGCTCTCGTAAAGCGCCGCGAGAACCAGAAACACAAAGACAAAAGAAAAGCCGAAGATAACCCAGGAGGAAACTCCCTGACGCGCTTGCTGCTCCTGATACGACATGCCCAGGTAGTCGAAGCCCATTTCGCTCGGCATCGTTTGGCGGAAGACTTCTTCAAGGGCCGCGGTGGCTTGATCCGAGCTGTAGCCCGGAGCGGCGCTGCCGTTGATCTGCGCGGCCCGGTATTCGTTGTAGCGCAAGGTGAACTCGGGGCCGGAGCGCTTCTCGAAGTTCGCTACCGCCGTGAGCGGCACGGCCGTGCCCTGGCTGTTGCGCACGTAGAACTTGTCAAGGTCGTCTAAATCCGATCGATAGGGCGCCTCAGCCTCCACGTACACCTGCCAGGTGCGCCCAAAATCGTTGAAGTAATTTATGAACAGGCCGCCCATGTCGGCCTGAATGGTTTGATAGACATCGGTGAGTCCGACCCCCTGTTTTAGCGCCTTCTCCCGGTCCACGTGGAGGAATCGCTGCGGTACGCTAGGCAGGAACGTCGTGTTGATCGTTCCGATTTCCGGACGCTTTTTGGCGGCCGTGAGAAACTTGCTCAGGTTGTCAGCCAGGAAGGCAACGTCCTTGCCGGCACGGTCTTCGAGAACAAACTGAAAACCGCCAGCAGTGCCTACACCGGGGATCGCGGGCGGCGAGAAGCTGAAAACGGTTCCAGCCGGCAGATTGCCGAGTTCGCGATTCAGGCGGTCCTTGATGGCCTGATACTGCTCGTCTCTGGATTTGCGATCGTCCCACGGCTTCAAAGTGACGAAGAAGAAGGCGTTGTAAGTAGTCTGCGCCAAGCTCAGCAGGTTGAATCCGATGACGGTGGTGGTGTATTCGACGCCAGGCGTATTGGCGAGAATCTGCTCGACTTGCGCCCCGGCCTCGCTGGTGCGTTCCATCGAAGAGGCGACCGGAAGCTGCATGCTGACGTAAAAGTAGCCTTGGTCCTCGTCCGGCAGGAAGCTGGAGGGAAGGCGCTTGCCGACAAAAACTGCGGCGAGACCACAGGCGGCCAGGATCACCAGCACGACGCCGCCCTTCCGGATGACAACATCGGACCAGCGGACAAAGCCATCCGTGGCTCCTTCCCAATAGCGGTTGAAGAAACCAAAGAACATTCCGAGCGGTCCGCGCCGCTTATCGCCTCCTTCGGGCGCCGGTCGCAACAGCAATCCCGTGTCAAGGGCGGAGTGAAAGTTTCCCATTGGGGCGGAGCAAAAGGGGACCACTTCATTCCTCCCTGGCCCGTGTTTCCTGGGCGTTTGGGGGCGGCTGGAGCGGAGCCCTGCGACGCCCGTTAGGGCGGCGCGCTTAGGGCGGAGCGGAAGCCGCTCTCAAACGCGGGCGATTCAGACGGCCGAGG